>NZ_JCAXEG010000040.1:0-16382 GCF_059758875.1 Streptomyces sp. GQ60
GCCGGGGACCGGTCCTCGGGGCCCTGCGCCTCGAACGCCGGCGGGGCTGGGGTTGGCCTGGTGGGGGCTTGGCTGCGGGTGGGGCCGGTGCCGGGGGCGGGGTGGGGTGTCGGCCTGGACCGCATGATTTAGGCGCCCTGTGCCTTACGTTCGGCAGCTCGGGCTTCTTTTGCGCCACAAATCACGCTTTACGTCCCGGCCGACACCCCACCCCGCCCCCGTCCCCGGCCCGGCCGCCTCCAGCCCCGCCGGTGGTGGGTCGTTTCGGCCGCCGGGGGTCTGGCCTTCGCACCGTGGGCGGCTGGCATTCCCGCCGCCGGGGTTTGATCTTTCAGCCGTCCGGGGTTTGAGGACCGGGGCCGGGCGCAGCCCGGTGGCCTTCCCAGCCCCGCCGGCGTTCGAGGCGCGGGTCGGGGCGGAGTCGGGGACGGCCCCGTAGGGGGAGTTGGACGGTTATGCGGCCAGGCGGCGTAGGCCTTCTTCTATTTCCTTCGGTGTGTGCGTCGTGAACGACAGGCGCAGGGTTCGGGGGTCCGGGGCCGCGGCGAAGAAGGGGGCGCCGGGGACGAAGGCGACGCCCCGGGAGGTCGCCGCGCGGAACAGGGCCGTCGCGTCGTGGCCCTCGGGGAGGCGGGCCCAGACGAACATGCCGCCCTCCGGGCGGTTCCACGTGGAGCCCGGCGGGAGCGCGGCGGCCAGGCCCGAGAGGAGGGCGTCGCGCCGGATCCGGTACGCGTCGCGGACCCGGGCCACGTGCCCGTCGAGGTCCGCCGTCCGCAGGTACTCCGCGGCCGCCAACTGGTCCACCGTCGAGGTGTGCAGGTCCGCCGCCTGCTTCGCGAGCACCGCGCCGCGCAGCAGCGCGGCCGGGGCCCGCAGCCAGCCCAGCCGGAGCCCGGGGGCCACCACCTTCGAGAAGCTGCCGAGGAGCGCCGTGCGGTCCTCCGCGCCCGGGTGCGCGGCGAGCCAGGGCAGTGCGCGGCCCTCGTAGCGGAGGTCTCCGTACGGGTCGTCCTCCAGCAGCCACAGTCCGAGGCGGGCGGCGAGCGCCGCGATCTCCGCGCGGCGGTCGGCGGGGAGGGTGCGGCCGGTCGGGTTCTGGAAGGTGGGGATCGTGTAGAGCAGCTTGGGGCGTTCGCGCGCGACGAGCTCCGCGAGGGCGTCCGGGAGGATGCCCTCGTCGTCGCACGGCACGGGTATCACCCGGGCGCCGGCGAGCTCGAACCCCTGGAGCGCCGCCAGGTACGTGGGGTTCTCGACGAGTATCGCGTCGCCCGGCTCGATCAGCGCGGTGGTGACCAGGCCGAGTCCCTGCTGCGAGCCGGTGGTGATCAGCAGGTCGTCCCCGGTGGTGGGCAGCCCGCGGCCGGTGAGCCGCGCCGCCACCGCCGCGCGCAGTTCGGGGGCGCCCTCGGTGGTCGAGTACTGGAGGGCGCGGCGGGCGGACCGCGCGAAGGCCGAGTCGTACGCGGCCCGCAGGCCCTCGGCGTCGAAGAGCTCGGGCGCGGGCAGGCCGCCGGCGAAGGAGATCATGCCGGGACGGGAGGTGACGGCGAGGATCTCGCGCACCGCGGAGGGGGCCGTCGTACGGATCCGGGCGGCGAAGGGCGGCGGAGGAGAGTGGGGGTGGGCGGGTGCGGAGGCGGGCACGGGGGCTCCTTCGGGAGGCGGGTGCGCGCATCGTAGCCGCCTGAAGGTGTAGCTGCCATCTATGTATCGATTACCGAATGGCGCCCGGGGGCTCCCCATCTGACGTTGCATCAGCTAGACCGTCTCCCATGACAGCAGACGAGCGGAACACCCGGGCCGACGACTACGCCGAGCTCGCCTCGGTCGGCCCCTACGGAGTCCACCCCGGCCACGCGCTGATCACCATGGTGGAACCGCACCCGGGCCACGAGTTCGCGTACAACCGCTGGTACGAGGACGATCACTACTACGCCGGTGCCATGGCCATGCCCTGGATGTACGCCGGCCGCCGCTGGGTCGCCACCCGCGAGCTCCAGGAGCTGCGCTACCCGGAGAAGTCGGCCGTGGCCCAGCCCGTGACCGCCGGGTGCTACATCTCCACGTACTGGGTCACCGAAGGCCGCTACGACGAGCACATGAAGTGGACCGTCGGCATCAACAAGCGCCTCAACCGCGACGGCCGGGTCTACCAGGACCGCACCCACGTCTTCACCGCGTTCCAGGACCACGAGGCCACCGTCTACCGGGACGGCGCCGCCGGCCCCCGCGACTTCCACGCCCTCGACCACCCGTACGGCGGGCTCGTGGTGCAGGTCATCGACGCGGAGGGCCCGGAGCGGCGGGCCGAGCTGCTGGAGTGGCTGCGCTCGCGCGCCCTGCCGGAGCGGCTGGCCGGCTCACCGGCCGCGATGGTCACCGTCTTCCGGCCGACGCCCCTGCCCGGGGACCGGATGACGTACGTCAAGCAGGTGGAGGGGGTCGACACCCGGCTGACCCTGCTGTGGTTCCTCGAGGCCGACCCGCGCGACTGCTGGGACCGGTTCCAGGGGCTGGACGCCGAGGTCGCGGAGTCGGGGCTGGGGCGCGTGGAGCTGGTGGCGCCGTTCATCCCGACGGTGCCGGGGACGGACCGGTACGTCGACCAGCTGAGGTAGGACGGGGGTCCGCGGGCTCTGGGGGCCCGCGCCCTCCGGACATGGCCGAGCCCCCTCGGCAGGCGACGGCGGGCCGGTCGAGAGGGCTCCAGTCAGTGGTGCGGGTCGTGTGACGGTGGTCGGGAGGGGCGTCTCGACGTTCAGGCGAGGTGCCCCAGTCGGCCCTCGGTCACCTCGGCGACGAACGAGGTCCAGGAGCCGGGCGCGAAGGTGAGGGACGGGCCGTCCTGCACCTTCGAGTCGCGGACCGCGATGGCCTCCATGACGGGGGACTTGACCTCGACGCAGGCGCCGTTGGCGGAGTACGAGGACTTGGTCCAGTTTTCCGTTGCACCTTGACGAATAGCCATGTTTCTCTCCGGTTCAGCGAGTGGTTCCGGTGTCATGTCGGCCATTGATCCGGCTGACGTGATCGACGCTACCCGCAGCTCCCGGTGTGCGAAGGCGGCGTTCACCCGACCGAGTGGCATATTCCATTCAGGCCTTCTGCGGCCGGGGAGTGAAGGTGTACCGTACGGGCCTTTTCGTCGAACCTCATTTTCCCTTGCCCGCGAAGTCCTCGATGATCTGCCCGATGAACTGCCGCGTTTGGTCCACGCTGTGGGCCTGAGCACGCAGATGTTCGTACATCACGCTGTATTTCTGGACGTCGTTCGCCTTCTCCAGGTACAGGTCGCTCGTCACGCCCTCGATGTAGACGACCGTCGAGTCCGAGGCGTCCGGGAATTCCAGAATGGCGTACTGGCCGTTGACGCCCGGGTGGGCCCCCACCGAGAACGGCATCACCTGGACCGTGACGTGAGGCTTCTCCGACTGCTCTATCAGGAACTCGAGCTGTCGGATCATGAGCTGCGCATCGCCCACGTTCCGTCGCAGGGCAGCCTCGTCGATGACCGCCCACAGGCGCAGCGGACCGATCTCGGGATTGCTGTTCTCGGTCTCGTGCAGCCGCTTCTGGCGGTGCATCCGGACCTGGACGCGCTTCTCCACGTCGACGGGAGCCGTCTCCGGCCACGCGCCGCGGACCAGCGATTGGGCGTACTCCGGCGTCTGGAGCAGCCCGGGGATCACCAGGGGCTCGTACGTGCGCAGGCTGGCGGCGTCCGTTTCCAGGCCGATGTAGACGCTGTACGGGATGTCGCCGAAGGCGTGCCACCAGCCCTGCTGGCGGGAATCCTTGGCCATCTGCATGAGGGAGTCGACGAGCCGCCTGTCCTCGACCTCGTAGACGTCGCACAGATCGCGGACGTCGCGCTGGCTGATGGAACGCCGGCCGTTCTCCAGCCGGCTGATCTTCGACTGGGAGACGAGCAGGCGTTCCGCGACCTGCTCGGCCGTCATGCCTTTGTCCTCGCGCAGTTTGCGCAACTCCATGCCCAGTCGGCGGCGTCGGACGGTGGGATTGACATTGGACGCCACGTGAACGGCACCTCCGCCTTCTTCTCGTGCTGTCTCTCTGCGTGTCTGATGGGGAGCAGACTGCCACCGAAGCGTGTGATCTCGCTGGGGAACGGCCCGGAAAAGCAAACGCGCGGGGCGGCGGGGCCGGCGTACCGGCCTCGCCACCCCGCGCGCTGGCGGCGTCCGGGCCTGGTCCTGGGGACGTCGGCCACGGGTGATGGCGTTACGTGTGCTGCGGTCCTGCGGTGGTGCCGGTCCTGCGGGTGGTGCCGGTCCTGCTGTGCCGCCTGCCTGCCCTGTACTGCCCGTGCGGTGTGCCCGGCCGGTGGATCAGTGCGCGGCCGCGCGGGCCATCGCACCGGTCCGGCGCGGCTGCAGCGGAACGGCTGCCGCCGTTGCCCGGGCGGGCTGGGCCGGTGCCCGGTCGCGGCGCGGCTGTGCGGCCACGCCGTTCTGGACGTCCATGACGGCGTGAGCCACCAGTCCGCCCATGGGGTCGTGCCGGATCAGGTCCCGCAGCCGGGACCTGGACGACCGCCCCTCGTTGCCGGGGTACAGGTGCTTGCCCAGTCCGACCGCGTGGGCCAGTGCGGCAAGCGCCGCGGTCCGCGGGTCCGGCGGTACGCCGGTGCGGATCGCACTGTCCAGCCGGCCACGGATCTCCCGGCTGATCGCTGTGTCGGTCGCTTGGTAGCGAACCGTCGGCAGCACCCCGCACATCTGGCCCGCGACGGCATGGACCATGCCGCAACGCTCCAAGTGAGCGAGGTAAATCTGACGGAGCCCCAATCGGGGTCCGCCGATCCAGTGGACCGCCCGAACCGGGCTGCCGCGCCTGCGCAGCAGTTCCAGTGCGGAGTCCAGAGTCGGATCTCCTGTCGGCCGTGGCATCACCACGGCGATACGATCCCCATCAGGGGCTATCCGTCCTGCCAGAGCCAGCTCCACTAGCTGTGCCCCGGCCAGGCCGAGGTCGAGCGACTGCGGCTGCGCCGTGGTACCCGTGGCCGGGTCCAAGGCGAGCAGCAAAAGCTCCTCCGGAATCGTTCTGCGGCTCTTGCCCATCCATGCCTCCCCGCGTGGATGAGTGACAGGGTGACGCCTCTCACATTCATCTGTCGAGAGCGCCTGGCCGCTTTGTGGGGGAACCATCAGCTATGTCGTTCTCGTCTAGCACGGGGGCGATGCCCCCTAGACGGGACACTGTTAGACATTCGGACAGCCGGACGTGAAGGCGATCGAGGAGGAACTGGTGGCGGGCGAGTCCCCCGACAAGTCGGTTGATGAAGGAACGTCGGGGACGGCGGAGTCGTCCGAGGGGCGTGATCCGAGGGCGTCGCTGTTCCGCCCGAGGGACTCGGAGGACGGGCCCGCGGACCGCGACCCGCTCCGGGAAGCGGTGGCCGCGTGGGTGGCCACGGCGGAGCCCTCGCCCTCCGGGGACGACGATGCGTCCGACGGCCCGGCCGACGAGCCCGCCGTGACGGCCGCTCCGGGCGCGCGGACCGAGGTCTCCAAGGCCCTGCCCGTGGATGCGGCTGACGCTGCCGCGGGTTCGGCTTCGGAGTCGGACCCGGCTTCGGAGTCGGCTTCGGAGCCCGTTTCGGGTTCCGATTCGGGTTCCGATTCGGGTTCCGAGGGTGGCGGTCCCGCTGCCGCGTCGGCCGAGAGCGGGCGCACGGCGGTGTTCCGCGCCGTGACGCCCCCGGTCGCCGATTCCACTGCTCCCGGCGATTCCGCTTCCGGGCGTGCGGGGGCCTCGGATGCCCAGCCCGCGGACGGCGGCCGTACGGTCGAGCCGCGGACCGCGACGCCTCCGGCGGCCGCTGACCGGCCCGCACCGTCCGGTTCCGCTGCTGCTCCCAGTTCCGCTTCCGCTTCCGCTTCCGGAGGCGACTCCTCGGCCGCGCCCGCGGGCGGTGAGCGTGCGACCAACTTCCGTACGGTGACACCTCCGGTCGGCGCCGTCCGCTCTGCGGGTTCCGCTTCGGATCGCGCCCCGGGCGAGCCCGCGGCTGCCGCCGGACCGGCCGATAGCGACCGTACGGCCTCGTTCCGCACGGGGACGGCTCCGACCGGCACGGGTTCGCCCGCGGATTCCGGTTCTGGTTCCGGATCCCGTTCTGATTCCGGTTCTGGTTCTGGTTCCGGATCCGGTGTCGACCTGGCGCGCCGGCCCGCGGACGGCGGCGGCTCGGTCGACAGCGAGCGCACCGCGGTGTTCCGTACGGTCACGCCGCCGGCTGCCACCGGCGGCCCCACGGGTTCCGCTTCGGCGCCGGCAGACAAGCCCGCTGCCGCGGCCGCCGCCCCCGCCGACAGCGAGCGCACCGCCTCGTTCCGCACGACGGCCGCCCCGACGCCGGGCGCTCCGGCCGCACCGGGCAAGCAGTCGGCCGCGGGGACCTCGGGCAACCGGGCGGCCCTGGGCGCCCCTGGAGCCCCGGCTTCTTCGGGCGCCCCGGGTACTCGGGACGCCGCCCCTGCCCCCGCCCCCGGCTCCGATGCGTCCGTCGACAGTGAGCGGACGGCCGTGTTCCGGGCCGTCAAGCCCGCCCCCGCCCCCGGCGGCGAGGCGGAGGACAGTGAGCGGACGGCCGTGTTCCGGGCGGTGAAGCCCCCGGCTCCGGCCGCTCCGGCCGACGCCGGGCCCGGCGACAGCGAGCGGACCGCCGTGTTCCGGGCCGTGAAGCCCGGTACCGCCCAACCGGATGCGACCCGGCAGGGCACCGGCACCGGCACCGGCACCGGACAGCCGGTGCCCCCGCATGCCGTCGGTGGGGAGCGGGCGAGCACCTTCGTACCGCTGCGGAACGACGATGCGCCCGCGCGGCCCGCCCCGGGCGGGCCCCCCGCCCCCGGTGCTCCGCGGGCCGCGACCGGCCCGGCTCCGGCTCAGGCCCGGACTCCGGCACCCGCCGGCGCGCGGCCCCCCGTGGCGCGGGAGAATCCCGAGCGGACCACGCAGCAGCCGCTGCCGCCCAGGCCGCCGCTCGACATGCTGGCGGACCTCACCAACAACCCGCCCCCGCCGCCGAGCGCGGCCCGGACCGCCGTGCGGCGGTTCAAGATCTACGCGCCCATCCTCGTGCTCCTCGCGGTGGTCCTCGCCGTCGTCCAGCTCGTGCGCCCGCTGCCCACGCCGACGCTGAAGGTGACCGCGAACACCTCGTACACCTTCGACGGCGGGGCGCCGTCCCTGCCGTGGCCGAAGGAGGGCCAGGCCTACGTGGCCGCGGCCGGCCTCGGTCCCGTCGGCAGTTTCGGCGAGCAGAAGCCCGTGGCGATCGGCAGCGTGGCCAAGGCCATGACCGCCTACGTCATCCTCAAGGACTTCCCCATGAAGAAGGGGGAGAAGGGCCAGATGATCCCCGTCGACAAGACGGCGGTCGACGACGGCAAGAAGGAGACCGAGGGCGAGTCCACGGTCAACAACTTGAAGGAGGGCGACAAGCTCTCGCAGTACGACGCCCTCGCCGCGATCATGATCCCGTCCGCCAACAACGTCGCGCGGCTGCTCGCGCGCTGGGACGGCGGGCAGGAGGCGTTCGTCAAGAAGATGAACGCCACCGCCAAGGAACTCGGCATGGCCAACACCACGTACACGGACCCGTCGGGTCTGGACGCGACCACGGTCAGCACCGCCGAGGACCAGGTCAAGCTCGGCCTCAAGATCGTCGAGATGCCGGAGCTCGTCGCGATCACCAGGCTGCCGGAGTGGATCGACCCCTCGGGCAAGAAGTGGCGGAACTACAACGACCTGGTTCCGTTCGACGGCTCGCTCGGCATCAAGACCGGATCCACCACCAAGGCCGGCGGCAACCTGCTCTTCGCCGCCGAGAAGAAGGTCGGCAAGACCAACCAGCTCATCGTCGGCGCGGTCCTCGGCCAGCACGGGGTGCCGATCCTCGGTACCGCGATCGCGGCGAGCAAGAAGGTCATGATCGCCACGCAGAAGCTGCTCACGGCCGCGCCCGTCGTGAAGAAGGGCGATGTCGTCGGCTACGTGGACGACGGACTCGGGACCCACGTCCCGGTCGTGGCCACCGCCGACGTGGAAGCGGTCGGCTGGCCGACCCTCACCGTCTCCATCAAGCTCGCCGACGGCGCCGCCAAGCTCCCGCAGACCGCCACGGCGGGCTCGGAGATCGGCGTGCTGACCGTCGGCGAGGGCGCCAGCCAGGTGAAGGTGCCGGTGGCGCTGCAGAGCGACCTCGCCGCACCCGGCATCGGCAAGAAGCTGACGCGCGTCGGCTGACGCGTCGGCCGACGCCGCGCACGAGCGCGGAGCGGGTCCGGCGCCCCGGGGCAACCCCGGGGTGCCGGGCCGCGTCTACGAACCGAGGGACGCACCCGAGGGACCGGAGTGGGGAGTACGTCGGCGTGACCACCGCTGAGCGGCAGGAACAGGGCCAGGGGCAGGGCCATGGCCGGGACGGGGCTCCGAACCGGACCCCGGAAGCCCGCGAAGCTGCGGATGCCCCCGAGATCCTCGGCGCCTCCGAAGCCTCCGGAGCCCGGAGCCCCCAGGCCCCGGCCGGGCCGGTCCGCCGTGCCCTCGGCCGGGCCCGTCGGCACCCCGTGGCCGTGGCGACCGCGCTGGCCGGGCTGCTGCACCTGATCTGGTTCTTCGCCGTGGCCAACAGCGGCGGCGACCTCGCCGCGCAGGATGCCTGGGCCGAGTTCGTGGGCCGCCATCCCGACTCGGCGTACAACCTCGCCTGGTACGGCGGCATGCACCCGGTCTCGTACAGCGTGGTCTCGCCGTACGTGATGCACGTGCTCGGCGTCCGCAGCACGATGATGATCGCCGGTACGGTCTCGGCCGGGCTGCTCGCGATGATCCTGACCCGCTGCCGCGGCGCCGTCCGCGAGCCGCTGTGGCCCGCCCTGGCCGGCGTGTACGGGCTGCTGTGCAACGCCGTGTCGGGCCGGGTCACCTTCGGTCTCGGGGCGATGTTCGCGCTCGGGGCCGTCGCCGCCGTCTTCTGCTGGCCCCGCAAATGGGCCGAGCGGCGCTGGGCGAAGGCCGCCGTGGCCGCTCCGCTCGCGGCGGTCGCCACCGCCTCCAGTCCGGTCGCCGGGCTGTTCCTCGGGGTGATCGCGGCCGCGCTGTTCCTGAACGGCCGGCGCCCCGGGGCGTACGCGCTGGGGCTGGCCCCGGCGGCGGTGGTCGGACTGTCGTCCTGGCTGTTCCCCTTCTCGGGGACCCAGCCGATGAAGCTGATCTCGGCGGCGCTGCCCTTCGCGTGCGCGCTGGCCGCGCTGTTCCTCGTACCGAAGAGCTGGAAATCGGTCCGGACGGCGTCCGCGATCTACGCCTTCGGGGTGGCGCTGACCTGGGCGATCGACTCCCAGGTCGGTTCGAACGTGACCCGCCTGGCGATGCTGTTCGGCGGGGTGGTGCTGCTCGCGGCCCTCCCGTACGAGTCCCCGCGCTCGGGCCTCTCGGGGTCCCCGCGGCGCACGCGCCGCTGGTACGGGCTGGTGCTCGCGCTCACCGGGGTGACCGCCTGGATCACCGTCAACAGCGTCACCGACATCGTCCGCACCACCCCGCTGGCCTCCTGGAGCCGGGAGCTGGCCCCGCTGGTGGACCAGCTCCAGAAGGCGGGCGCCGACCGGGGCCGCGTCGAGGTGGTCCCGGCCAGCAGCCACCGCGAGTCCTCCGCCTTCCCCGCGTACGTGAACCTCGCGCGCGGCTGGAACCGGCAGGCCGATCTGGAGCGCAACCCGCTCTTCTACGACGACACCCTGACGGCCGGCACCTACCGCGAGTGGCTGGACCGCTGGGCCGTGCATTACGTGGTGCTGCCCGCCGACAAACCCGACGAGGGCGGGCGGGACGAGGCGAAGCTCGTGCGCGAGGGGCTCCCGTACCTCCAGCAGGTGTGGGGCGACGCGAACTGGCAGCTCTTCAAGGTCACGGACCCCACGAACCTGGTCGCCGGCCCCGCGACGGTGGTGCGGGCCAGCGCCGATCAGCTGGTCGTCGACGTGAAGCAGGCCGGCCGGGTGCTGGTGCGCATCCCGCACTCGCCGTGGCTGGGCCTGGTGGACGGCGCGGGCAAGCCCGTGGAGCCACCGCAGGAGACGGAGGCCTCGAAGGCCGCCGGGAAGGCGGCGCCGAAGGGCGGGGTCGTCACGCCCAAGGTCTACGCGAACACGGCCGGGTGCCTGTTCAAGGCGGCCCCGGACGGTACCGGGGACGAGTGGACGGAGCTGCTGGCCCCGGTGCCGGGGGAGTACCGGATCGCGGCGAAGTACCAGCTTCCGCGGGGCACGCCCTGTCCGGACGATCTGCTCTACGAAGTGCTCGGGCCGCCGGAGCGCCCGGCTCCGCCACGTCCTTGATCCACTAATTTTTACGTCCGGTCCGGGTGCGTTGGGCCCTTTATGTGCATACGATCCCAGTAGTCCGATTGGGTGCCCCGAGTCTTTTTAGGGAGTGACGACGGGATGAGCAAAGAGCAGAAGCAGGACTTCCAGGCGGCTGTCGCGAAGGCCGCGGAAGCGAGCCACCTGCCCCGCGCCGTGCAGCACGCGCACGGCTTCTCCGGTCCGGTCCGGAGCAAGGTCAAGGGCGGAGCGCACACGAAGGCGGAACTCAAGCGGGCCGGGACCCCGCAGGGCGACCGCATCGGCGAGCGCAGCAGAGGCCTCAGCTGAGGGCGGGACCGAGGGCTGAGCCCGCCTCCCTGTCGTGATGCGTGCCCTTCCGGCTTCGGCCGGGAGGGCTTTCGTCTGCCTGCTCCACGCCTGCTGACCACCTCCGCCCGCTGCTCGTCTGCCGGCGGCCTTAACGGTTTCGCGGGGTGGCGTCCGGTCGGCTGTTACGTCGCCGACGGACGACCCGGACACGGCCCTCGTAACGTCGTGGTCGTCGCCGGGGCACACCGGGTCCACGCGCGACGCCGACCCGAGGGAAACACCCGTGCGCGCCACCTTCCGCACCGCCGCCGCTGCCGCGGCCGTCTCCGTCTCCGTGCTGGCCGGCCTCACCGCGTGCGGCACCGGCGCCGGGACCGCCTCGGGCACCGGCGGCCGCGCCGACCTGCCGCCGGACCCCCGGGTGGGCAGCACGGCCGGCCCCGCCCCGGCGGGCGAGGCGGCGCCCGCCCTGCCCGGGTCGAAGCCGACCGGTATGAAGATCGCCGCGGCGGGCGTGGACGCGAAGAAGATGGTCGACCTCGCGGTGGACCCGGCGACGGGCGAGCTCGGCGTGCCGGACGCGGACACCGACGCGGACAACCCGGGCTGGTGGACCGGGGGCGTCACTCCGGGCGAGAAGGGGGCGTCCGTACTCGTCGCGCACTTCGACACGAAGTACGGGCCCGCGGTGATGAAGAACGTCAAGAAGATCGGGCTCGGTGACCTGATCGAGGTGGAGCGCGAAGACGGGAGGACGGCCAGGTTCGCGATCCGGGAGATCGAGGACGTGCACAAGAAGGACTTCCCGACCGACAAGGTCTACGGGGACACCGGCCGCCCCGAGCTGCGCCTGCTGACGTGCGGCGGTGAGATCGAGAACGGACACCGCACCAACAACGTGATCCTCTACGCCGACCTGGTGGCGTGATCCCGCCAGGGCCACCCGACCACCCGAGACAGTTCCTTGACCCGCGGGCGGGGCAGGGGCCTATCGTCGGCGGCCGGCGGTGACCAGGACGAGGAAGGGCGATGCCTTGTGTCAGTGGGGGGAGTGCGACAGGTATCCGTGCTGGACCGCGCGCATCCCGGCCTGGAACCGGCTGCGGGCGCCCAGATGGGCGAGCAGCCCGGTGATCGCCCGGCCCACGGTGCGCGTGGAGACGCCGAGGCTGTGGGCGATGGATTCGTCCGTCCGCCCCTCGGCCATGAGCTGGAGTATCGCGGCCTGCTGCCGGGTGAGGAGTTCGGGCTCGCAGGGCGCCGCCGTCGGCCCGAGCGGGGTCGCGGCCTCCCAGATGTGCTCGAAGAGCGTGACCAGCAGGGAGATCAGGCCCGGACTGGTGACCAGGGCCGCCGCGGCCGCGGTGTTCGTCGCGTCGATGGCCACCAGGGCGCTGCGGCGGTCCACGATGGTGAGCCGGTTGGGCAGGACCGGGCTGGTGCGGATGCGCGCGCCGATGCTTTCCAGCCAAGTCGCGTATTCGCGGGCGTGGTTGTCGTGGCGGATGCTGTCCAGGTAAATGGTCCGCATCACGATGCCCTGCTCGACGTTGCGCAGGTTGAGCGGCCGGGCCGCCTCGATGCTCGCCTGCGACATCTGCGAGTCTGGGGCGAACGACAGCACCTCGGAGCGGGTCTCCGCGGACAGCAGCTCGATCTGGTCCCGGATCGCGTCGATGCCCTCCAGGTACCGGATGCCGGACTTGGTGGATTCCTGCGGCGCGGAGTCGGCGATCTCCGCCAGCAGGTCGACGACGGCGGCCCGGGTGGCCTCCATGCGCTGTTGCTGGGCGGCGAGTTCGGCCTGCTGGCGGGCTTGGAGGAGTTGGAGGGCCAACTGGGGATCGATGGCCCGGCCGAGTCCGGGGTCGCCCTCACCGCCGCGCAGCAGCGCCATCTCACTGAGCCGGGCCAGTGAGCGGCGTACGTCGTCCGGGGTCAGGCCCAGCCGCGCGGCCAGCTCCAGGACACCGTCCCGCGGATGGGCCAGTTTGCTTCGGTAGACCGATGCGGTCACGTCATCGAGCTCTAGCCGACCGAACATTGTCGCCCACCCCCTGGAAGACCCTGCATGGCATATCGCCGCAGCTCACATGCCCTGCGTACGTCCGTCAGGCTAGCTTGATCGGCTGCGCGATCGAAGGGCGTACAGCACGGAATCGGGCGCAGATATCCGGCCGATCTGACGAATGCGGCGATGACGGTTCGCCGGTTCGCCTCCCTCTGCACCCGGTTCGGCCGAGCCTCCGCCGACATTGCATGTTTGAAGAGGACACGCCACTAAATCGGGAGGTTTCATGTATCTGGTCCACTTGCACCTGAGGGCCCCCCAGGAGGCGGGCGATCTCCCGGAAGGCGTGGAGGCCGCCCTCTCCGATGTCCAGCCGGCGGTCGAACTGGCCGTACGGCACGTGCGCGCCGAGGCCGACCCCGTGCTCGGCCTGTACCTCCGGGCCCCTGACCTCCGCACCGCCGAACACTGGGCGGCGGTGGCCTGGAACCACGTCGCGCGCCGGGTCGGCGGGGCAGGCGCGTGGACCCTGGTCAAGGCCGAGGTGCCGCTGCTGGTCATCGACGAACTGGCCTGACGAACCGGCCTTTTGGGTGCTCCCGAGCACCGCCTGTCCTGTGTAGGACATGTCGGGTCCAGGACACCCAAGAACCCTGGTTCACCCCCTTCACCTGCGGCAACCTTGATCACGTCAGCAGGAAACGCCGCACAACCCGGGGGACTCCAGTCATGATCAGCCGCCTCAAGACCGCCACGCTCGTCGCCTTCACCGCCACCGCGCTCCTCACCGGAGCCGTCACCGGAGTCGCCGCGCAGATCACCGGTTCGGACGCTGTGACGCACCAGGCGGACTGGCGCTGGGACTCCGCGCCGGTGACCATCGACGGGGCGGACAGCTGACCACCGGCCTCCGGTCCGGCGGAACCAGGGCCCGCGAGACACCGATGGTGACCGCACCGGCCCGACGGGGATCGCTTCCCCGCACCACCGGCCGATTCGCCTGGCTGTCCCCGATGGCCCTCTGGCCACTCGCCCGGCACCTGCTCGCCACCGGTCCGGTCCGCCCCCAAGGCGGCGGCACCCGCAGGGCGGACGAGGAGGCCGTGTTCGCGGCGGTCCTGTACATCCTGGTGAGCGGCGAATCCTGGCGCGCACTGCCCACGTCCTTCCCCGTCTCCTGGCAGAACGCCCACCGGCGGTTCGGCCAGTGGTGCGACGAGGACCTGTGGGACCGGATGGCGGCCACCGCCCGGGCCACGCCCCACATCTCCGCACCGGTACACGACTGGGCCGAACGCGTCGCCGAGGCGGCACGGTCACGCCGAACGGACCGTACGGACCGGCCTGGTCTCCCGGTCCGATCTGATCTCCCGGTCCGTACAACCGCTACGGACCGTACGAGCCCTACAGACCTCCGGGCCCGGGCTGCCTGACCGCGCCACCAGACCCGGCCCCTGCCGGTTCCGGTCAACAGGGCCGGTCCTCGTCCCGCCCCTCACCTGAACCCCCTCTGCCACTCCCATGGCACAGCCGTGCCCATGGGCAGAGCCCTGCCCCCCGCCCTGCCCGCAGGCACCGGCACAGACTTCCGCACCCCACCCGAACACCCATTGAGAGGTTTACCGTGCGCAGATCCGCGCTCCCCATCGTGGCCGCCGTGTCCATGGCCCTGCTGCTCCCGCAGCAGTTCTCCTCCGCCGCCGCCGAGGAGGTGCCCAGCGCGCCCCTCGCCGCGGGCGAGATCCAGAACATCGGCCCCGGCATGTACCAGTCCGAGACCGACAGGTACCAGGTCTTCGAGAACGACGTCGCGGTCGGCCTCATGGGCCGTACGCACACCGTCGCCGGCCAGGCGCAGGGGATCTCACAGGCCCAGGACGCACCCGAGACCCGCTCCGATCTCGGAGTCTTCGGTCCCAGCTGGGAAGCCGAGTTCGTTGGCGGCCAGCTGAACCGCAAGCTGGTCCAGGACGAGGGGGCGATCACCACCACCGACCTGGAGAGCAGCGCGTCCACCCGCTACGAGCTGACCGAGTCCATGGAAGGTCCGGGCGGCGGCAGCATCAACACCTACAAGGCGTCCGACGGTTCGACCCTGGTCGAGAACGCGACGTGGGACGACGTCGCCGGTGAGATGAAGTCGAGCATCACCGAGACGGTGAACGTCGACCTGGCCGCCGCCGTCGAGGGCGACGACGTCCCCGTCGGCGCGAACGGCAACCCCATCCCGGCGGCCGACCTCAAGCCCACGTACACCTGGAAGCAGGCGTCCGGTACCGGTGACACCTGGCGCGTCACGAGCGTCGGCAACAAGGCGTACAAGGCCACCGAGGTCTCCTACGATGCCCAGGGCCGCGTCGCCACCGTCAGCGAGCCCACCCGCGGTCAGACCCCCGCACAGTCCCTCGCCGTGACCTACGCCACCGCGACCACCGCGACGGGCACGACCCTCGGTGACGTGGCCGGCCAGGTCAAGGACATCACGGTCACCGCCGGCCAGACCGTCCAGACGCTGGCCCGCTACACCTACGAGGCCTCCGGTCTGCTCCGCGAGGTCACCAACCCGGCCGCGGGCAGCGAGCTCAGCTCCTACACCTACGACGGCGACGACCGTCTCTCGACCCTGACGAGCGGCAACGGCGGCAACTGGGAGCTGACGTTCAGCGGCGACGCCGCCGCCCCGCAGGCCAACGAGACCAGCGGTACCATCCCCGACGCCGGCTCCATCGCGCCCGGCCAGGAACAGCCCGACGGGGTCAGCCCGCCCTCCGAGAACTTCATCGGCGGGGACATCACCGACCCGCAGGCCAACCCGCGCGCCTGTGGCTCCCCGGAGTCGTGGATCCGGTACTGGGGCAACTGCTCCACCGCAGTTGCCCATTACGGCTGGAGGTATCCCTCCTGGAAGGCTACGCCCACCGGCTACTCGGTCCGTGGTGTCTTCTACGACCACTGCACCGACTCGTATGACCGGCCCGCCGGCTTCGACTTCCGCGCCGCGTGCGATGCGCACGACTACGCCTACGGAACCATCGGCAACACCTACAAGGGCTACAGCTACTACCTGGACCGCAACAAGGCCGTCGCCACCGACGGCGCGTTCTACTACCTGATGCGGTACCAGACCTGCCCGGCCTATGCCTGGTACAAGCGGGGCACCTGCAAGAGCCTGGCCAACACCTACTACCTCGGCGTCCTCTACGGCGGGGACCCGAAGAACGGCGCCTACGCCACCCGCTGAGCGGCGCGCCGATCCATCTGACGGACCCGTTCGACGGGCCCGTTCGACGGACACCGTAGGGGCCGGGCGCGCCCGACATCGCCGGCCGCCCGGCCCTACGTCCCCCCCGGTCTTCCCCCCAAGTCTCCCCCCCCGGCGCTCTCGGCTTCGGTTCCGCCCGACCCTTCGGCCCCGCCCGCGCCTGAGCCCGCGTCTTCCCCCTCGCCTTCGCTTGACCCCCAGGCCCCGCCCGCGCTGTCGCCCGCGCGCCCGATGGCCACACCCCTCCCCCTTTTTTCCCTCCCCTTCCATGGAGACACGAAGTGAAGAGATCCATGCGGGTCGCGCTCGCCGCCTCGGCGGTAGCCGTGGTGCTCACCGCGATACCGGTCGGCGCCAACCCTCTGTCGGGCTCCACCCCGGCGTTCGCCGAGGAAGCCGGCCCGGTGGACCCGCCGCTGTTCGACGAGACCCA
>NZ_JCAXEG010000041.1:0-15410 GCF_059758875.1 Streptomyces sp. GQ60
CTCCAGGCCGGTCATCCCGCCGGTAGCCGGGTAGAGCAGCGCGAATCCGGACAGCGCCGCGACCCCGTTGTACGCGGCCCAGCGCAGCCGCGAGTTCCCGACGAGCGCGACCGCAGCCGCCTCGACCTCGCCCGCCAGCTCCGCCCGCGTCGTCTGACCCCGCAGCGCGCTCACCGTCGCCCTGCCGACCCCGACCTTCTTGGCCTTCTTGCCGTTCTTGCCCTTACCGGGCTTCTTCTTCGCGGCCTTGGCCTTTGGCGCGGCGGCGGCCTCGTCGTCGGCGGCGGGGCCGACAGTGTCGGCCTCGTCGGCGGCGTCGGGGTCCGCCGGCGCGAACTCCGGGTCGGACCAAAGCTCGTCGAGCCAGTCGCTCTCGCGCGCCTCCGGCTCGACCACGTCGAGCTGGACGGGCAGGAGCTGGACCGGCTTGTTCGTGGACCACCACGGCGGCATGCCGCCCGGCTGGCTCACAGCGCACCGCCCTCGACCAGCGCGAGGTACAGGGCGCGGCGTTCGGCCTGCGCCAGGCCCGCCCGGACTCCGGAGACCTGGAAGACGGAGGGGACCTCGGTCATCTCCTGGACCAGGCAGAGCGCGATCAGCGGGCAGCCGTCGCACATCGCGATCGCCTTGCGCTCCTTCGCGAACGGCTTGTTCCCCAGGCCCGAGCAGTCCTCCGGGAAGAAGATCTCCGGGTCGGTGGTCTGGCAGGTCGGAACGACCCCCGGGTCAGCGGCGCGGAGACTACGGCGTGCCAGCCGGTACCGGACGAGCAGCTCGTCGGTCCCGGGCCTGTCGGTGTGCTCCTGAACGTGTGCGGGCATGACGGACCCCCCTCGGGCGAGGCAAAAAGGCAGGTGGAGGCAGCAAGTAGCCACAATCCGCACCGACTTGGGCCGGATCTGTGTCTACACAGAGAGTGCACCCTCGACCACGCCGAAGTCAACTGTGTAGACACAGATGCGCGAAATCGGAGAGGGAGTTACCTTCAGGGGGACGCGACTGCGTACACACAGATCCGACGAAGGAGAGCTGGGAATGCCCGCGACCCGCTACGAGGAGACAGCCGCGCACCTGCGCGGACGCATTGAGGCGGACGACTACCCGCCAGGCAGCCGCCTCCCGTCGGTCCGGGACCTCGTCACGATCTACGACGTAAGTGACGCCACCATCCGCGCAGCCCTGCGCATCCTGGAGTCCGAGGGGCTGATCAAGACCGTCCCCAAGAGCGGGATCGTGGTCCGCGAACGCTCCGGCCGCCGGCGCCTGACCCGCGCCTCGCAGATCTCCCACGACGGGAAGATCTACCGGTTCCCCGCCGCAGCAGCCGAGGGCGAGCCCTGGGTCGCCCACGGGGACCCCTACACCTCCGCCGAGCCCGTGCCCGAGGACGTCGCCGAGGTCTTCGGTCTCGAACCGGGCACGCCCGTGGTCCGGCGCCGCCGCGTCATGTCACCCGAGGGCGAGGAGCCCTGGGACATCATCGACACCTGGATCCCGCCCCGGATCGTGGCCGTGGCCCCGCAGGCCGCCGAGCCTGTGACAGGGAAGGGCGGCTACCTCGCCCGGATCGAGGAGACCGAGCACGGGCCGCTCTCCTGGGAGGAGACCGCCCGCGCCTCCATGCCGACCCGCGAGGAGGCCGAACTCCTCCAGATCTCGTCCCTGATGCCGGTCATGCGGATCTTGCGGATCGGCCTGTCGTCGAAGGACGGCCAGCCCGCCGAGTGCTCCGCCTACGTGATCCCCTCCGACAGGGTCGAGATCCACAGCTCACTCACCCGCGGCCCCTCCGCACGCTGGCCCGTGACCTACTCCTGACCAAGCACCGCGTCCACCACGAAGGCCCGCACCCCACGGTGCGGGTCTTCGCCGTTTCCCCTCACGACAGCCGTCTCCCACGGGAGACACCCCTCAGCTCCCTACACTCATCCATCCCTATAGTTCCCGCGCAAACGGCCCGAATCTGGTCGACCTTCACCGGCCCTGAACTGCGGGAAGTCCGTTTTGTTCCCCAAGTTTTCTCCACCAGTGAGTGGTTGACCTCCTGGTGGACTGCGGGGGAGTGGTCGGCCTAGGTCAGGACACGCCTCCGGCGGCCCTCCGGGGGGCCACCAGTCCCAGAGGGGCCGGGGGCTCGGTGGGGGACTGCGGGCCGGTAATTGGGTCTGTAGAGGGTCGTGGGCGATCCCTCCGCCCTGGACGGCACCGGAGGTCAGCACACCGCCCGCCGGGCCGCCAGGACGCCTACGGCGCCGCTACGCGGTCGGGCTTCGCCCGCTCCCGGCACCCCGACGAACGGCGCGCTCAGGGCAGGCCCTGCCGCCCAGACCGGAGGGACCACCCACTCCGGCCCGCAGTCTGGCGGGGGCGCCGGCCTACTCGCCACGGTCGCCTGCGGGGAGCTCCTTCCCTCCTTCCTTCCCTCCCGGGAAAGAGCCTGGTCACCGTCACGAGCAACTCGTCCCGGACGTTCCGGCTGCGGGGGAGGGAAGGAAGGAACCCGCGGCGAGCGACGCCTACGAGTTCCGACGAGACCCCCGTTCGCCGCCACGGACCCCCCTACCCTGGTCCGGCTGCCTGCCGTGGCCGCACGAAGCGCAGGGGGAGGACGACGTGCCCGAGGACGACGCGAAGGCGGCCGTGACCGCGAAGCGGATCGCGCAGCTGGAGGCCGAACTGCACCGGTGCTCCGCCTCTCTCGCCAACCTTCGCGCCGTACCCGACAGCACCGGACACGCCTACTTTTCCAACCGGATCGAGGAACTCGTCGCGGAGATCGAAGACCTCAAGTCGCCAGCCGAGGACCCGGCACCGCGACGAGAGGGTCCTCCCCTCCACACCGTCCTGATCCTGGCCGGGCTGATCCTGGGCTCCTACGGCCTGGTGCAACGCGCCTGGGCGCAGCTGGTAATCGGCGTCGTACTGGTCGTCGTGTCGCAGCTGGTGAAGCCGAAGGACACCGACACCACCAGCGCCAAGAACGGCTGACTCTCCTCGAGCGCGGCGCCGGCCTACTCGCCGCGAGGGGCGGGCACGTCCTCGTCGCCCTGGTCCTCGAAGAGCAAGCCCTGCCGCTCGTCGTACGCCTCGACCGCCCGGCGCCACCCCGTGGGGTCTATCCCCGGCCGGGCCCCGTCCGCCGCAGGCAGCGGCATGGCGGACGCCGTTATGGCACTGCGCCGGCGGGCCGGGCGAGGCAGCGGAGGCGCAGCGGCCGGGGTGACGACAGGCGCGGCCGCCGGGGGATCGGGCGCGATGGCGGGCGCCGGAATCGCGGGCGGGGCCTGCCCCGACTCCGTTTCGTCAACTGATGATTTGGGGCGCGGCACCCGTTCGTCAGTTGACGAAATGGAACGGTCGTCAGTTGACGAAACGAGGGATGCGGTCACCGCGGCGACTGCGTCAGCGATGCGCTTCTGGGCCTTGCGCTCCCGGTACGCCAGCTCTCGGCAGCCCTGCTTGCAGTACTCCTTGGCCCGGCCGATGCCAGCTTGCTTGACCTCTCCGCCGCACCAGGCGCACAGGCGGGCGCCGTCCGACGCCCGGGGTGTCTCGTAACTCATGGGGCCGACGGTACCCGGGGCCGGGGGCCGAACCGGCCTGTCTGACCTGTCAGGCGACGTCACGGCCTCCCGGATGACCAACCAAGCCCGGTTGGTCGGCAGGCCGTCAGCGGGGCGTACAGCGGCCCGCGCAGGCCGTTGGGCGGCTGCGGGTAGGCCGGTGGCAGGTCGAGGCGGCGACGTCGATCCGGATCACCCCGTCCGCACCTCGATCAGGAAGTCGAGGTCGACGGGCGCGGCCATCACCACCGCGATCCCCGGCGGGTCCGGGGCGAGGCTCGGCCCCGTCGGGTCGACGTCCGCGAAGCGCGGATCGGCCCGGAGGAGTTCCACCAGGAGGTCACGCAGCTCTTCGCAACTCATGCCGTCGACCGTAGCGACGAGCCGCCGGCCCCGCTCCGAGTTGCAAGAGGTGTCACGCCATCGAGGACCAGGAGCACGAGCAGCTGCTCGCCCGGAACGTCGCCACCGTGTTGCACACCTCTGGCACTTCGACGATCCGGAGCCCGCGCAAGCGCCGGCCTTCCCGTCACGCGGACCGGACCCGCTCCGAGTTGCAAGAGATGTCACGCCGCCCGAACGACGCTCGAACGAGATCCCCACACCTATGCATCAAGGCCCGATGGCCCCAATGCGTGCCGCGCGTACCGCGTGCCGTGCGTACCGCGCGTGCACGCGAGAGCCGCCGAAAGCGGCACGACGAGAACTTCCACACCTCATGCACTACGAGTGTTCCTGGTTTCGTCCGTGACGATATTCGCGCGCGCTCACCGACGCCGCTTGAGCTTCTTCCTGCTGCCCTGCGGGCGCGGCGGCGACAGTCGCTCGGCCACCCGCCGGTCGAACCCCTCCTGGTGCTCGCGCACGGCGGCCGCCGTCGCCTCCAGGTCCCGGAGCAGGACCGCGTGGAACGCGTTGAGCCGTCCGTCGCGCACCTGCTGCTGGAGCTGCGCGAGTGCGTGCTGCCACTCGTAGATGTCCTCCGGCAGCCGCACCTTGGACGGGCCGCGGCGCACCGTCGTGCGCGTCAGGGTCTCGGTCCGCTCCACGATCTCGCGCACCGGCTCGGTCGTCCGGCCGCCGTCCTCGACCGGGCGGGCCGCGCGCCGCTGCGCCGTGCGCAGTTCGGATGCCCGCTTGCGGTGGGAATCCCGGCAGTACGTCGGGGGCCGGCCGACGCCCGCGTACAGGATCTGGTCGCCGCACCAGGCGCACGTCGTGGACCGCAGCCGCTCACTCACGACGACCCGCTCGCGCACCACGAGGACGTCGTCGCCGTACTCCTGGTCGTCGCCGTCAAGGCCGGGTATCTGCTCGGAATTCGTCACGGACGAAACCCTAGGCGCACGAAGTGCCAGAGGTGCCCGGCACCTTCACCGTTCCCCACCAGCAGCCCTCAGGACCCCGCCCCTCGACCACCCCGAACAGCGATCACCGCGCCCCGGTACAAGCCGTAGTACAAACCCACACCTAGGCATTCTTCAATTCGTCGGCCCCAACGCGTGCACACGTGCCCGTGCACACCCGTGCACACGCGAGCAGCCTCACGACCCCGACCCCCACCCACAGAAGAAAGTCCGGCCGCTCACCGGCCACGGCGCGGCCGGTGGCCTGCGGACTCAGCGAAGGCCGGCGGACGCACCTTCCCCCCATCCGTCCCCCGATAGTTCCCCGGATAGGTGCCCCGACAGTTCCCCGGATAGATCCCCCCATGTCTCCCCCGCGCGACGGCTGGAGGCCTCGGAATCCGGTACACGTACCGGCGACCTCACCGGCCCCCTGGTGACTCACCAGGGACCTCACCACGACCTCCCCAAGACGTCCTGCAGCGCGCAAATGATCTTGGGTAGTACTCCAGGTATCTACGAAACGTGATCATGGTCCACAGCGTTCAAGATCATCTTGAGTGCTAAGGTATCGTCACCGTCCCGCTGACGACACGGCCGCCCAAGGGCGGCTTTTTTCATGCCCGGAACAGGCCGGAAGTGCAGAGCGAGATAGTGCTCATTGGGACAATGAGCGGCTCCGAAGCAGGGGAGCGAGTTATGGGTCACTGGGCCCAGTAACGGGCGCCCGGGGTCTGACCGGGCACGGTCGGAGCCCCTCCCGGGGAACCACAGAAACCCCGCCCGCCGCCCCCGGCGGGCCGTCGTTACGGTTCCCGTAACGTATAACTTGCTCCGCCCGGAGGGCCCTTCAGGCCGACCGGCAGACTGCCCTGATGAGCACTCCCCGCCGCGTCCTCGGGACCGGTCCGACGACGAGCACCAGGACCACTGCGACGTCGTCCGCCCCGCGGCTTCTCGCCGCCGAGCGAGCCAAGCAGGACGAGCACCAGGCCGACGAGGACGAGCACCAGGCCGTGCAAAAGCTGCGGGGCCGGCGGACGCTCGGGGCCGGGCCCGGATCCTGATTCCGGATACGTTGTCCTGCTCCGGAATCAGGCCCGGGTAAGCCTTAGCCGACCCTGGGTAAGCCCTGCCGCAGCCACTTGCGTTGCCGCTTGTGTTCCCACTTGCGTGCCCGGTCCGCCAGTGGAGAGCGTTCCCGCCGGTCAGACCCCTTGGGTAAGCCCCCCGATGAGCCGTCACACCCCTTCTTCTCGACCTTCGCTGTTGGTGGAGAGGAGATCAGCGGGGTCCGGGGGGTGCAGGCCGAAACAGGGCAGCAAGTTGGTACGGAAGAACAGCTTTCGCTGCCCGACCCGAGGGCAGTCGGGGCGGACACGAGACGACCCCGACCGAGGGCGGTCGGGGTCGAGACGACAACTCCGGGTTGTCGCCGGATGCGGCACGTTCATGGGGCGGCGGGTCAGAGCCCGGGGCGGCGGTACTCCAGGCCGGGGACCATCGTCAGGCTCATGTCGAGGAGCAGCTCGTACGCGAAGTCGTCGGCCTCGTGCGGGCGCTCTTCCTGAAGGGCTTCGCACATCTCGCGGGTCATCCGGTGGCCGTTGATCCGGAGCTTGCCGTCGGGGCCGGCGCGCAGCGAGAGCGCCGGGCCTCCCAGCACGTCCTGCCGCCAGTCACGCGAGGCCGGGCCGGGCCCGTACAGCGCGGTCATCGCCTCGGCGGCGGTCGAGACGGCGTGCACGGTCACCCCGGGCACGGCGTAGTCGTCGCGGCGTCGTCGGTCACGCCGGGCCTGCTTCGCTCGCTTGGCATCGCGTCCCATTCGGGGCCTCCTTCGTCGGTTGGTCAGTCGAGCGGCTGGACGGGGATCGTGCAGTCGAACAGGTGCGTTCCGTAGGGCTGGAGCACCGGGTCGAGGTGTCCGTCGCAGGTGCGGCAGACGGTAGCGGCCACACCGGCCTTCGGGGGCTTGGGCGGCTTGAGGAGCCACACCTTCGTGACCGGCTTCTCATAGGGCTGGGCCTTCGTGCGCTCGGGTCCGTGGCGGAACCGGTCGAAGGCCGCGGCGACGTCGCCCGCGTGCACCGCGTTGACGTCGCGGACCTTCTCGCGGAAGTCCGAGTTCTTCGTGGGCAGGTCTTCCAGCGTCATGCGGGGCTTCACCGGCTTGTACTTCGCGAGCATCTCGGCGGCCAGCTTCTCCGCCCGGATGCGGGCCGTCTTGGCGTTGAGCCGCGCGTACAGGTTCGCCTGCACCTCCTCCAGCTCCTTCGCCGTGGCGATGCGGACGTCGGCGGCCCGCCCGCCGAGCTCCACCACAAGCTCGGCGGCCTGGTCGTAGTCCTGGGCGCCCACGATGTCCTTCAGCTCCAGCTCGGCGTTCAGCTCCACCACGGTGGTGCTCGCGTCGCCGGTGAGGATCACGCCGCCGACCAGGGCCTGGTTCTTCTCCTGCTGGTAGACGAACTCCATGTTCGTCTCGTCGGAGTCGTCGCCGTCGAGCTGGACGTGCCGGCGCAGGCCGCGCGTCCACTCGATCGCGCGGCGTCCGGCCATGGCCTCCTCGTACTCGGCCCACCAGGCCCGGCACTGCGCGACCGTGCCGTAGCCCTCGGCCCGCCGGGGGCTGAGGCCTGCAACCTCGATGTCCCAGAGCCGGAACAGGATCTGGAAGGGGACCATGCTCTTGCGGCCCGCCCGGCCCACCTTGTTGTCCGCCCTGAGCGTCTCCATCGCGGCGCCGCCGACGGCGTCCAGGTCCGCCGAGACCGAGTCGGGGCGCTTCCCGTCCTGGGCCTTGGTCAAGTACTCGATCAGGGCCTTGTCGTTGGCGCTGGTGATGAGCTTGACCATGACGCCGTGGCCCTTGCCCTGGCACTTGCAGCCGCGCTCGTCGCAGTCGGTCGAGGGCTTGAAGTCCGGGTCGGCCTTGGCCATGGCCTCGGTCCACATCTCGCGGAGCCAGTCCTCCCACGCCTGGAGGTCGGCGGCGCTGGGCTTGAAGTACTCGGTGATGGTGCCCTTCGCGGGGGTGCCAACGAGCTTGGCACCGAGGAAGGCCAGGAGGTTCATGTGCGGGTGCCAGCCGTTGGCGAGGGACCGCGTGACCTCCGAGGCGCGGACCATGCCCGCGTAGCCGATGCGGTGGCGGATGCCCTCCTCCTCCTCGCGCACGGAGTGCCCGAAGGAACCGTCCTTGCGCTCCCACCAGGACACCGACTCCGGGCGGCCGTAGAACGCGGGGGCGGTGAGCATGCGCTGGTAGGCGCCGGGCGTTCGGCGCTTGCGGCCGGAGCGGTCGCGCACCGGTGCCCCGGAGGCGTCGGTCATCGCCTCGCCCCACATGGCCGTTCCGAGGTCCGCGAGCTTGTGGTTCTTGTTGTGGCGGGCGGTCAGGATGACGACCGCGAGCATGCCGCCGGCCGCGAGGTGGCGCAGGGCCCCGGTCTTGACCTCCTCGGTGCGGCCCCGGCGGATGCTGGCCGAGCACTCCGGGCAGAACCAGATCCGCCCGCAGCGGACCAGGCCGAGCGTGACGACGTAGCCGCGGCTCGCCTGGGCGTAGATGACGCCGGTGTCCGGGTCGAGGACGCGGACGCCGCAGCCGTTGCAGGCGTCGATCGAGGACGTGCCGTTGAGCGCCTTACGGCCCTGGTAGCGGCGGATCGCCATCTGCGCGACCCGCTCGACCTTGGCGGAGTCGGCCTTCTTCACAGCAGCCTCGACACCGGGCTCCAGGCTCTTGGAAAACTCTGTCAACCCTTTACCTAGGCGTCCCTTTTTGCCACTGGCGCTCTGACCTGCGGTTTCGCCCTGTCGTTTGGCCCTCTGCGAGGCCCTGGAAGCGCGCTTCTTGCACGCCTCGGAACAGAAGACGCGGGGGCGCTTGCCCGGGACGCGGGTGATCGCGGTGCCGCAGTGGCAGCGGGGGCCGGTGAGAGGCTCGGCGGCGGGGCGCTGTGGCGGAACGGCCACGGCATTGCTTACGCTGTTCAACAGCAACGTGTCCTGGTTCTCGGTAGGCGAGATCGGGAGGCGGGCGGTCCGGGGCGGGAACCCTGGGCCGTTGCCACGTGTGGGGGTCGATGATCCCCCATCAGTCACCCGGCGTGCCGGGCGACTCGCGGAACGAGCCCCATCAACCGACAGGCTGGTGGGGCCTTTCTGCGTTTCGAGCCGGGTCTCACGCAGCACGCGGGACCCCATCGGTGTCGATCTTGCCCTGACTCGCGTGCATATTGCGAGCCAGTTGGGGACCGTTCTCCGTCGGCTGAGCCGGGGCGGGCGCGGTGCCGGGGCAGAGGTCGCGGTGCTCCTGGTGGCGAGCGACGAGGAGTTGGACGTCGCGGGCGCCGGCGGCGTGCTCCTCGTGGCCGCAGGCGCAGGCGTACGTGGCGCGCGGGGAGGGAACGGCGGCGATCCACAGGCCGGGGTTGTCCGGGGTGGGCCGGAGAGCGGCTGTGGGGCGGCGTACGGGCACGAGCTGCCTCCGGGGCACCCCCGCGCCGCTGATCATCGTACGGGCGCCAACGGGGGCCGCTGGCCCGCGTTGAACGTTCTCTGATCTGCCCGTTTCCGGCTGCACGCTCTGCTCCCTCGTCGTCGCTCCTATGGACGGAGTGGCCCCCGAATCCGTTACAGCCGCCCCCGGGGCCGTGACCTGCACCTCCTTGTCCAGGGGGTAGTACGCCGGAATCGGGATTCTGTTACGCCCCGCGGCCTCGCACGCGTAGGGCGGTCTCACGGGTTGCACGGATGTTCCTTTTCCCAGGTCAGGGGCTTGCGGCTCTGTCGCACGGTTCGTCTTCACGGAGTCGTTCTACGAGCCGAAGCGGACACCCTCCTGGGACACCGTCACCCGGGGCGGACCGCCTGGCGGGCGCCGGCCTTCCCACGTCCCGCCTGGCGGGTCGAGGAGTTGGTGGGCCGTCCCGCCTGGCGGGACGCGGGGCCGCGGCGACCGGTCGCTCTACGCGTGCGCACGCGAAGGACGGTGCAGAAAGTGCAGAAACCCCGCCTGGCTGCTCTCCTCACCGCCCGTACGGGACGGGCGGATCGGGCAACGGCCAGACGGAGTCAGCCCTGGTCCTGGCCTTCTTCCTCGGCGGGCCAGTGGCCGCCCATGTGGCTGGTCCGCGCGGACACGAGGGCGAGCTCGTCCAGGAGCGGGGCGAGGTGCTGCTTGGCGACGGCGAGCGCGGCCGCGCACTCGGCGGCGGCTTCGCGCGGGTCGGTGTCGTTGTCCATGCGGATCGCGTTCTCGGCGCCGAACCACAGAAGCGCGGTGCGGAGCTGTTCGAGGGTCTGCGGGAGTCGCTCGACTACGGTCCGGAGCGCGTACGCGGCGGCGCCGGCCTCGGACGGGTTGTCGTACGAGTCCTTGTTGAGGGTGCGGTGGTTGAGCGCCCGGATCGCCTCGGCGGCCTCGGTCGCCAGTTCTCCGGGGGTCTTGGTCAGGTCCATGGTGTTCATCCTTCCGGTTCGGTGGTGGTGTTGGTGGAGGTCTCGCCCAGCTCGCCGCGCTGCTCCAGCTCGTCGAGCATCCGGTTGATGACGTCGTGCGCGTCTCGGACCCATACGGGGTCGGAGCTGCTGCTGGGGATCACGGCCCGGTAGCGGGCGATGCGGGCCTTGAGGAACTCGGTGGGGCTCTTCTCGAAGGGGCGGTCTGCCGTCGGCATGCGCTGGGGCCGCTACTGCTCGGCGCCGGCGGGGCCGAAGAATTCCTGCTGGCCCGCCATCGCGGAGATGCCCCGCTTGCGCAAGGCCGCGTACTCGTGGGCGACCCAGGCCGGGGTGGCCCGGCCCTTGAGGAGCTTCACGGCTTCGGCCTGCGGGAGTCCGGTGGTGTACGCGTCGTAAACGACGGTGCGGGCCTGGTCGACGCTGATGGTCTCGCTCATGTCGGTGCCTTCCTCGTGGTGAAGGGTCAGCCGCGGGCGCCGTCGGCGATCCACTGGGCGGCCTCGGCGCGGCGCTTGACGGCGGTGCCGTGCGAGGCTCCGCCGAGGGCTTCCTGGACCGCCTCGATCGGCATCGCGTCCGCGTCACCGTGGTACTGCGTGAGGACGAGCCGGGCGATGTAGCGGGCCTTGCGCTGGACGTCGTTCAGGTTGAGCTGGACCTCGGCGTCACGCGCCGCGTTCTCCGCGTCAACGACTCGGCGGCGTGCGTCAACGGCAGCGAGGCGGTCCTCCTCCGCGGCCCGCTCCAAAGCCAGGGCGCGGCGGTCCACGTCAGCGGCGGCGAGCCGGGCGTCAGCGGTGGCCCGCTCAGCGTCAGCCGCGATCCGGTCCGCGTCAGAGGCGGCCTTCCGGATCTTCGCCGCTTCCAACTTCAGGTCGGCGGCGACCTTCTCGTCTTCGCTCGCCTTCCTGCGGGCGGCGGCCGCGGTCGCGGACTCCAGCGCCTTGGCCTCGGCCTCGGCGGCCGTCTTCGCGGCGGTCGCCTTCGCGGCTGCGGTGGCCTCGGCGGTGGCAACCTCGGCGCCGGCGTTCGCGGCGGTGGTCGCGGTGCGGGCCTCCAGGGTGGTCTGCGCCTCCTTGAGCTTGGCCTCGGCGTCCAGGAGCCGGATCTGCGCCTCGGTAGCGGCGAGCTTGGCGGTCACCGCCCTCTCGTGTTCGGCCGCCTCGTCCTGGATCGCCCGGTCCTTCTCTGCGGCTTCGGCCTGTCGGGCGGCTTCGGCCTCCTGCTCCGGAATGGCCAGCGCCTGAGCTACGGACAGGCCGTAGGCCTCCAGCCGGAAGGGCAGCATCTCGTCGGCCGCCGCGGTCTTGCGCCAGCTCTTGCCGTACTTCTGCTCCAAGCGGGCCGCGTAGATCTCCCGATCCTGGTCCATCTCGACAGCCAGCTCGTACGAGGGGATGCGCCACAGCTTCATGCGGCGCCACAGCTTGAACGTGGCGGGGAGAGCGAGCACCCAGCGGTGGGCGGGCACACTCGCGCCCGTGTGGCCGGCGGCGATGCGGGCGGCCTGGACGACGAGGCGGCGGGCGGCCTCCGCGCTGACGGAGAACAGGAACGGCATGACGCCGTGCGCGAGCGTCTCGGTGGAGAGCACCGCGCCGCCGTGGGCACGGCCGTTGAGGACGATCGTGACCGCAGTCATGCCGTGTCCGGCGATCCGCAGGAACGGCCAGCCGATCCCGCGCTTGACGAGGACCAGGTCCGCGACGAGGAACGCCACGATCGCGCCGTCCACCGCGATCGGGAACCACGCCGCGATGAGGGGGCTGAAGTGCCAGGCCGCCGCTGCGGATCGCAGAGTCGTGTAGGAACCGGCGAAGCCAATGCTGCCGACGAGGAGTCCGCCGAGGGCGGCGACGACGTACAGGCAGGGCATCAGCCAGCGGTCGACGCGAGGCGTACGGGAGGGACGCGGAGACGGGATTGACGCGGTCCGGTCCGGCGCTGACGCGGCCGCAGCAGCTACGTCTGGTCGGGAGTCCAGCATCGTCACGGGGGTCCTCCAGTGGGGCGGTAGGTGGCCCCGGGGCCACCGTGGTTGACGGTGGCCCCGGGGGTGGTGCGGAGTTCGTCCATCCTGCCGGGGAGGAGGGACAGAGCGGGGAGGGTGGGGGGTGGGAGCCTCAGCGGCAGTTCTTGCAGCGGCCGTTCACGGTCTTCTTGTCGGACCAGGTGCCGCAGTGCGCGCACTGCCACAGGTGGCCTAGGGCGCCGGCCAGGCGGGCGAGGGTGGTCACTGCCACCACTTCCTCGCGCCGCTGTCGTCCTGGTCGGTGGTGCCGGTGGCGGCGGTGGGCTTCTCGGCGGCGGGCTCCGTCCAGCCGCCGGTGGCGGGCGAGTAGCCCTTGCCCTGCTGACGCTGCTCGTCGGTCAGGTTCTCGGCGAGCTTCGCCTGGGAGATCGTTCGGCGGAATGCCATGATGTGGGCTCCATCTCTTCTGGGGTGGTGTCGCCCGTCCCGGGGTGCTTGGTAGGTGGCCCGGGGCGGGCATTTCTGCTGTTCGGGGCATCAGCCGCCGCAGGGGAAGATCCCCTCGATGTCGGCGTGGACGTGGCGGACGTACCCGGCCATGGCGCCCCAGCCGCCGCTGTGGGTGCCGGTGGTGATCTGCCGGACCCACACCAGCACGGGGTCCGAGGGGTGGCAGCCCTGGATGCTGGCCTCGTCTTCGGTGCCCATCGCGCCGACGACGGTGCCGTCCGCAGCGCGGAGCAGGAGGCCGCCGGTGCCGTCCTTCGGCGTGAGGTCCACGGTGGGCCCCTCGTAGCGGACGATGCCCGGCGCCGGGGCCTTCTCCGGCATCGCGGTCACGGCCGCGCCGGTGCCGAGGGCGGCGGCGAGGACGGTGCTGGCGACCTTGGTGGCGATGATCATTTGGGTCTCCTTCTGGGGTTGGTCCGGGGTGCTTGGTAGGTGGCCCGGGGCCGGGGTTTTCGTGGACCCGATCCCCTTTCGGGGCGGGTGTCTTGGGCGTGTAGCCGGGCGACGTAGCCCGGCTGTAGCCGGTCGTCGCCGGTTTGTAGAACCGCAGGTGAGACGGCCTGTAGAAGCGCCTACGCGGTGTCCTGGGTGGACCCCTGGGAGGGGTCGGGGGAGAGGGGCTGAACCAGCCGGAGACGGGGCCCCGGCACACCCCCCGCGGCCACCCCGCCGGGCCCCGTGGGAGAGGCCTCGGCGGGGGTCTGGACGGGGGCCGGAGCGGGGGTCTGGGCGGGGGTCTGGGCGGGGGCCGGCGGGGCCTCCCCGACCGGCGACCCGTACATCCGCTGGACCGCTTCCGAGACACTCGTTCCGAGGGCCGCGGCGAGCTGTTCAACCTTCACGCCGTAGTCGACTTCGGACCCGATGGGCCGGATCCCCTTGGGCTGCCGGGTGGACTTCTCGACGGGGACGTTGGAGGCCTCCAGCCAGTCCCGCATCGCCTTCTTGGTCATCTGGCCGGGGGAGAGGATGTGCAGGGCCTCGGCGGAGGCGATCAGGGAGACGACGTGCAGTCCCCCCTTGCCTGCGTAGGTGGCCTCCACGCCCGCCAGTTCCCTGAGGACGTGTTCCATGAGCTGCTGGCCGGGGGAGCGCCCGCTGGTGGTCTCCCCTGCCTCTCCGGCGAGTTCGTCCTCCGGGTCCCCTTCGTCGTAGTCCTCGTAGTCCTCGTCGGCGGGCTCGTAGTCGGCCGGGTCGTCGTTCTCGGGTCCGGGCGCGGGGGGAGGAGCGAGCGCAAGGGCGGCGCCGATCCAGGCCAGTCCCCCGGCGCACAAGATCAGCGGCTGGTGCGGGGCGAGCGCGGCAACGGCGGCCTGGCCGAGGACCATCCACCCCGCGTAGAGGCCGCCGGCGGCAACAACGGTCCCGATCCCGAGGACCCCGAAGGTGTCGAGGCGGCCTCGCACGACCGGGGCGACGGGCGCAGCGGTGGCCTTTTCCGGGTCGGGGCCGTCCTCGTCGTCCTCGTCGTCGGGGTCGAGTCCCTCGGCGGCGCGCTTGCGTCGCCGGGCCTTGGCCGCCTTGGCCTTGGCAGCGGCCCGCTTGCGGGCGGCGGCGTCGGCCTCCTCCTGCTTCTCGGCGGTGGCCGCGACGTCCTGCGCGGCCATGTCCCAGGCCCACTTCGCGACGGCTGGGATGCAGCCGCAGATCCTGCCGCCCAGGATCATCGAGCCAGAGACGAGGGCGCTGAGGTTCAGGGCGACGCCCTGGAGGCGGCTCACAGGGCACCCACCGCGTGCGCGGCCATGAGGATGCCGTTGTGGACGATGCCCCAGATGCCGCCCGCCTGGGAGTAGATGACCCCGGCCCCGATGCCGAGGGCGGACGGGATCCAGAGCTTTTTCCAGTCGAAGAGGAAGATCACGGCCGTCAACGCGAGTGCGGTGCCGCCGAGCGAGATGGAGCCGAAGGTGCCACCGGCGATGAGCGACTTGGGGACCTCCGACACAGCGGTGGAGAGCTGGCTGAGCGCCGTGCCCGCCGTGCCCGAGAGGACACCCACGCCGATGCCCAGGCCGCCGGCCTTGTCACGGTTGAGCTTGATCCGCTTGCTTCCGCGCAGGCCAGCGAGCAGAACGATGGCGCCGGTCAAGGCGATGCCGGAGGTTCCGGCACCACCGACCTTTCCGGCGGCGAGGACCACGTCGGTCGCGATGGTCACGGTGTTCACAGCAGTGCTCCAGGTGCGTAGAGGAGGGACGAGACGGTGACGGTGGCGAGCGGGATGCGGGCGAGCCAGCGCAGCAGCCAGCGGGCTCCGGCGACGCGGGACTCCAGCGCCAGGCAGAGCGCGCCCGCGCCCCCGGCGACGAAGAGCGGTGCGAGGAGGACCGACCACGGTGCGGACCAGGCCAGGCCCTGGGCGATGAGGGGGCCGGTCCCCTGGCCCCAGAGCGCGGCGCCGACTCCGGCGACGAGTCCGGCGAAGGGGCCGAAGAGCCCCTTGAGGGGCCGAGCGAGGCGGTAGGCGGTGTAGGCGCTGACGACCGTGACGACGAAGGCGCCGCAGGCCGGGAGGGCGACGAGGACCTGACCCATCCAGGG
>NZ_JCAXEG010000042.1:0-14338 GCF_059758875.1 Streptomyces sp. GQ60
TCCGGCGCCGGTACCTGGGCGGGCACGGTGTTCTTGCGGACGACGGGCGCGGTCGTCTCCGGCGGCGGCTGCACGCTGACCTGGCGTCAACCGGCCGCGGCAGCAGGGCGCTGGCCAAAGCACGGCACGTCCGCCGCAGTGTCGAGGAGGTTGCCGCCGCGGCTGAGTGGCAGCACGTGATCGAGGGTGAACGCGTCGGGGTTCCTTGCCGGCTTTGGGCCGGTGATGTCGTAGCGGATCGACGAGGAGCTTGGCTTTGTTCACGAGTGAGTGACGACGGCGGGGTGTTCACGTCTATGGGAGGCACTCGTGATGCGCCGAAGTCGATGTTCATGAGGATGGGAGTGGCTTTGACAGTGACAGTTGGCTCCACCCGGAAGGTGAGTTCTGACGCCGGGCAGCTCGCCGAAGCGGTGCATCCCCAGCTCCCACGGAACTGAGGTCGCGGCCCCCGACGGCCGTGCGGCCCACCGGCCACCGGACCGTCGGAGGCTGGTGGGCCCAGGCCCTACTGGACGCTGCCGAAGCGGTACCGGGTGTTGCCGTTCTCGTCACCCGCGTGCTGCCGGCCGATGAGTACCTGGTTGGGCGGGGCCTGCACGCTGTGGTCGGACTCCCTCGTTTCGGCCGTCCACTCGCCGGGGGTGATCGTCAGCTTGTTGCCGTCCGGGCCGAGGAGGTCGCCGACGCAGTAAAGGGTGTTGCCGTTCTCGTCGCCCCGGTGCTCCCGGCCGACGATGACCCCGCCGTCCGGGGCGGTGTACGCAGTGCCGTCGGACTCCTTGAAGTCGCTGCTCCACCGCAGGTTGGCGACGGTGCAGGCCTTGCCGCCCTGCTGCACAGATGCGTACCGGTATCGGGTGTCGCCGCACTCGTCGCCCTGGTGCTCCCGGCCGACGATGACCATGTTGTCCGGGGCCTGGAAGCGGCTGTCGATTTCCCTTTCCCAGTTGCTGCTCTTGATGTCGACGGTCGTGATGCCGGTGGTGGTCTCGACGCTGCCCATCGTCTTCCTTCATCCAGGTCAGGCCGCGGTTCTGTCTCCGCAGCCCTGTCGGAACGATCGTCGGTGACGACCGGGCGGCTCGACGGCGAGAATGTGGATCTTCACCCGTTCTAGCTAATCCTGGTGGTTCCACGTGCCTGGTGCGGATGCCCCTGCGAGTACGGGGAGTGGCGGATTTCGCGTGTGCCACCGCATCCCCTCGTGAGCCTTGGGTGGCGTCAGAACTCACCTTCCGGGTGGAGCCAACTGTCACCGTCAAAGCCACTCCGGGTTTGAGGCGTTGTCCGGCTCCCCGTTCACCCGGCAGCAGCGGTGCGCCCGGCCCGGAACCCGGGAACATCGTCGGCGGTGACGCCCAGGCGCAGCCGCTGAAGCCGCGGCGGATGCCGGAAGACCCCGCCCCGGTCCGCGGCGGTGTCGGCGTTGGCCTCCGCCATCAACTCCGGACGGACCAAGGTCGCGTTTACGGCGTCGCGGGAACCCAAGACGCCGTGAACCGCACCCCCACCCACGGATGTCCGCCCGCGTGATGATCTGTTACTGCTTGGGTCGAGGAGTTCCTCGGGCTGCTTGCCCTGTCCGGGCGGCCCCCGGCGCGGGGCGGGGTCTCTCAGGTTCGCTGCCTGGGGCCGGCCGGGCCGCTGCTTCCGCCGGCCCCACGTGTTCGGAGCGAGGAGGTAGAACGCGGGTCTGACACAGCCGGGCTCGGTCACCCACTACCGGGAAGGGCCCCTCCCGCAGCAAGATCACACTCTGCTGCGGGAGGGCGCCCCTACATGCCTGACGGCTCGTCAAGAATCGCCGACGGCGTGCGTCAAACGTGCGTCACGAGCGTCAAATCAGCGTCAAGATATCGCCCACAACGCACACAGCGCACATAATGCACACCGCCCTAACCCGCAGGTCAGAGGCCCTTTCCAACGGGCTCAAGGATCGCGACACACTCCACATGATGGGTCATCGGGAAAACGTGGAGGTCATTGCGCAGCTTCACCAAGCAGACCGGGCGACTCTGCAGGGCGTCTCCCGTCGCCTTCGGTAAGGCCCTCCCCTAGCCCGAGGCCCCCCGCCCGACGTCGTCGGACGACCTGGCCGTACAGGCCGCGAATGACGCGGCGAAAGCTGACGCGGGGGTGGTGCCGCTCCCCTCACGATGACGCCGAACGACGGGTGCCGTCTCGTGCGCTGATCATCCGAAGGTGACGCGCTCCAGCCCGAAGTCGAGCATCGCATGGCCCGGCTGGAGCTTTCTGTCTGTGCCGGTGGTCGGCACCCGCACCGGGCGAGGTGCCGACCACCGGTCTGTGACTGTCAGACTCCGTCGGCCGCGGCGCCGACGAGTTCGTCGAGGAGGTCCTCCATGGTGACGAAGCCGATGACGGTGCCCTTGGTGCCGGTGACTGCCGCAAGGTGGGTGCCGGCGGCCCTCATGGCGGTCATGGTGTCGTCGAGCGGGGTGTCGATGGCGACCTTGACGATCGGGTGCAGCGTCGTGCGCGGGAAGGGCGCTGTGCGGTCGGCCGCGCCGAGTGCGTCCTTGATATGAAGGTAGCCCAGGATCTCCCCGCCGTCATGGGTAACCGGAAGGCGGGAGAAGCCGTGGTTGGCAGCCGCCCGTTCCAGGCCCTTGGGAGTGATGTCGTGGCCGACGGTCACGACCCTGTCCAGAGGCACCATCACCTCGCCGACGGGTCGGGTGCCGAGTTCGAGGGCGTCCTGGAGGCGTTCGCCGTCGTCGGGGCCAAGGAGGCCGGCGGCGCTGGAGTCCTTGACGAGGCGGGCGAGTTCGTCGTCGGTGAACACGGAGCCGATCTCGTCCTTCGGCTCGACCTTCATCAGCCTCAACAGAGCGTTCGCGAAGGCGTTGATGCCGAAGACAAACGGACGTAGCGCCCGGGTGAGGGCCACCAGCGGCGGACCCAGCAGCAACGCGGTCGGCGCCGGTGCGGCGAGCGCGATGTTCTTGGGGATCATTTCGCCGACGAGCATGTGCAGGTAGGTGGCCAGGGTGAGCGCGATGACGAAGGCGATCGGGTGAATCAGCCCCTCGGGCACTCCGATGGCGTGGAACGGGGGCTCCAGCAGGTGCGCGATGGCCGGCTCGGCGACGGCGCCGAGGACCAGGGAGGAGACGGTGATGCCGAGCTGGGCGGTGGCCATCATCGCCGAGAGGTGTTCGATGCCCCACAGGGTTGTCTTCGCGCGGAGGTTTCCCTTCGCTGCGGCCGGTTCGATCTGGCTGCGGCGTACGGAGATCAGGGCGAACTCGGCGCCGACGAAGAAGGCGTTGGTGATCAGTGTGAAGGCGCCGATCAGTAGCTGGATAGCGGTCATCGGGCCTCCTCCTTGGAGATCACGGCTGCGGTCGGGGCGGTGATTGACACCCGGTCGGCGCGGTGGTGTTCGACGTCGAGGACAGTGAGTTCCCAGCCGTGCACGTGCAGGGTGTCGCCTGCCAGGGGGATGCGCTCGAGACGGGTGGCGATCAGGCCGGCCAGCGTCTCGTACGGACCCTCTGGGGGTGTGAAGCCGAGCTCCTCCAGCTGGTCGAGGCGGACGCTTCCGTCTGCCTCCCATGCCTGGCGGCCGTCCTGCTTGGGGGCTTCGAGGAGGTCGGGGACCTCGATCGGGTCGTGCTCGTCGCGGACCTCGCCGACGACTTCTTCCACGATGTCCTCTACGGTGGCTACACCCGCGGTGCCGCCGTACTCGTCGATGACCACGGCCATGGTCCGGGCCTTGCGGAGCCGGCCCAGCAGGGTGTCGACGGGCAGGGAGTGCGGAATGAGCAGGGGTTCGGTCATCAGGTCGGTCACGGGGGTCATGGCCCGCTTCTCCTCGTCCAGCGCGAGGACATCGCGGATGTGGAGGGTGCCGATGACCTCGTCGAGGGTGTCCTTGTAGACGGGGAAGCGGGACAGGCCCGTGGCCAGGGTCAGGTTCGCGGCGTCCGCGGCGGTGGCATGCGCCTCCAGGGCCTGAACGTCGACGCGCGGCGTCATGACGTTCTCCGCGGTGAGCTCGGCCAGGTGCAGCGTGCGGACGAACAGTTCGGCCGAGTCGGCCTCGATCGCACCCTCGCGGGCCGAGTGCCGGGCGAGCGCCACCAGCTCCTGCGGCGTACGGGCGGAGGCCAGCTCTTCCGCGGGCTCCAGCCCGAAACGGCGTACCAGGCGGTTCGCGGTGTTGTTCAGGTGCCGGATCAGCGGCGCGAACGCAGCCGTGAAGCCGCGCTGCGGGCCGGCCACGACCTTCGCGACGGCCAGCGGGCGGGAGATCGCCCAGTTCTTCGGCACCAGCTCGCCGACCACCATCAGGATCACTGTCGAGATCGCGACACCCAGCAGAGTCGCGGTCGTGGACACCGCCCCGGCGGGCAGGCCGACGGCCTCGAGCGGTCCACGCAGCAGAGCGGAGACGGACGGCTCGGCGAGCATGCCGATCACCAGCGAGGTCACGGTAATGCCCAGCTGGGCCCCGGAGAGCTGGAAGGTCAGCCGCTTGGCAGCCTTCAGGGCGCCCTCGGCGCCCCGCTCACCGGCAGCGGCGGCACGCTCGAGCTCGCTGCGCTCAACGGTGGTGAGAGAGAACTCGGCGGCGACGAACACCGCACACGCCAGCGTGAGAGCCAGCGCGAGAAGCAGCAGCAGGACTTCGGTCACCGTGCCACCCCCGCTCCCGGCTCAACAATCAGCGGGCAAGGCGTGGCACGGCGTGGACTGGGAGGTTCACCCATTGCGGGTCTGCTGCTCCTTCTTCTCTCGGGCTGACTGGCGCGCGGTCCGCGCACAGGGCGGTTTCAGTATCCGCACGACAACTGTAAAGGAGCAGTAAAGCCCCTGGCCAGTGACGCTTCGCACGGCGGGAAGGGTGGTCTTTTCGGACTTTCCCACCCAACCTTCGCCCGCGCACTCGACAGTGGTCGCGCTGCTCCTATGCTTCTACATGCTTGTAGATAGCGCCAGGGCGGGGCGGAGTATTCCGTGCTGCCCTGGCGCCCGTACGCACGCCCACAGGGCGCGCGTGGAGTCAGGAGGGGAACAGAGCGTGGCTTCGATCGATCTGGACAAGGTGCTGGACAAGGCGTGGGCGGACAAGAGCCTGCCCGAGATCCTGGCCGCCCCGGTGGGGGCCCTCAAGGGTGTCTCCGACCGTGACGGTGAGCTGCTCAAGGAGGCGTTCGGCGTCAAGACCGTCGCCGACCTCGCCGAGCTGAAATACGTCCGCTGGGCGCAGGCCCTCGCGGCCCTGGACGCGGCGAAGTAACGCCTCGCGCGTGCGCGGTGCCGCGGGCCGGACCTGGTCTCGCGGCGCCGTCGCGCGCCCCGCAAAGAGATCACAACGCGACGCATACGAAGGAGAACGCCACGATGGTGTTCAAGCGCCTGCTCGGCTCGATGGGTGTCGGCGGCCCCGCCGTAGACACGGTTCTCGACCTGACCACCGCGGTGCCCGGCGGCACCCTGACCGGTGAAGTCCGCCTCACCGGCGGTCGGGCCGACTTCGACATCGAGCACATCACCCTCGAACTCGTCGCCCGCGTCGAGGCCGAGACGCACGACGGGCAGGACGAGGGCGTCATCCCCTTCGAACGCTTTCTCATCGGCGGCGACTTCCGCCTCGCCGAGGCGGAGCAGCGCAGCGTACCGTTCGCGGTCCCGCTGCACTGGGAGACCCCGATCACCCAGCTGTACGGCCAGCCGCTCGGCATCGTCCTCGGCGTACGGACCGAGCTCGGCATCGCCGGGGCCAAGGACAAGGGCGACCTCGACCAGCTCACCGTGGGCCCGCTGCCGGCCCAGGAGGCGATCCTGGAGGCGTTCGGGCAGCTCGGCTTCGGCTTCAAGTCCGCCGACCTTGAACTGGGGCGCATCGGTGGCACCGGCCAGCAGCTGCCCTTCTATCAGGAGATCGAGCTCACCCCCGCCCCGCAGTACGCACACCGGGTCAGCGAGATCGAGGTGACCTTCCTGGCGAACTCGGGCGGGCTGGAGGTCGTCCTGGAGGCGGACAAGCGCGGCGGTCTGTTCGCCGGCCACGACGTGCTGGGCCGCCACGCGGTCAGCCACGAAGGTGCGGCACACCGGGACTGGAACGCCGTGGTCGGCTCCTGGATCAGCCAGCTCGTCGACGCACACACCGCCCGCGCGGCCCACACCCCTCACAGCCCCTACGGGCACGGAGGCGGGCACGACGCTCACGCCCACAAGGACGACCACGGGCACCATTTCGATCACCGGTCCGGGCCAGGCATGGGCACCGTGGTCGCGGCTGGCGCGGCCGGTCTTGCGGTGGGGGTAGTCGGCGGGATGGTGGCGGCCGAGGCCGTCGACGAAATCGGCGACTTCTTCGAGGGCGACGAGGACGATGGCGGAGACGACGAGGATGCGTAGCGGCACCGTCACCCACCGGCAACTTCTACAGTAGTGTAGAAATAATCTGTCCGGGGCCGGCTCCGTCCGTCCCGGACACCCTTGCGACGCCTGGAGTTGGCATGGCCCTGTGGGACCGTTTCAAGCAGTCCGCCCAGCAGATGCAGACGCAGCTGGAGGCGAAGAAGAACGAGCTGAAGTCCGGCGCGTTCCGCGATGCGAGCATGGCCATGTGCGCCCTGGTTGCCGCGGCAGACGGAACGATCGACGACTCCGAGCGCCGGCGGGTGGCCCACCTGATCGCCACCAACGAGGTCCTGCAGAACTTCCCGGCCGCTGATCTGCAGAAGCGCTTCGACGACTACCTCAACACCCTTACCGCCGACTTCGAGTTCGGCAAGGTCAGCATCCTGCAGGAGATCGCCAAGGCGAAGAAGAAGCCCGCCGAGGCCCGCGCCGTCATCCAGATCGGCATCGTCATCGGCGGCGCCGACGGCGACTTCGACAAGACCGAACAGGCCGTCGTGCGCGAAGCCTGCTACACCCTCGACCTCCCGCCCCACGAGTTCGACCTCTAGCCCACGAACCTGCCCGTACGCGCCCCGCCCCGCGGCCTGATACGCGGGGCAGGCATGCCTGCGAGGAGACCTGGCAGCGGGCGGGCGCGCACGGATCAGGCGAAGGCTGTGTCCACATTGGCGAATCTCCGGCCGGGCGGCAACGCTCGGGATGCCGTTCGAGACCGGAGCCCGGTCCGCCCTCGTCAACTGCCCCCGGGCACAATGTCCGCATGGCGAACACCGAGGAACGCGGCGCTCCCTACGTGGGTTTCACGGCGGGCATCTCGCTGGGCATGATGACTGGAGTCGTACTCGGGCTCCTCATCGTCGACAACCTCGCGCCCGGACTCGGCGTGGGTATCGCGCTCGGGCTCGGCATCAGCACGATCCGTCTGCCTCGGAGTGAATCAGCTGAGGTCCAGCCCGGCGACTCCTGATCCTTCCTTCCGAACGACTGTCGGCGCCGCCGGCCGGCTTGAGGCACCAGCACTCACGCGAGCCGGTGGCGGCGAGAGGCATATTGAGGCGCTGTCCCATAGGGCAGGCGTCCGGTCGCTCGGCCTGTCATAGATCCGAATCGTCCGTGGACTCGGCTGTGATCGGTTCCCGGCCGGGCTGGCTCGGGTGGCGGGCGACAGGACTGATCCGTACCTCGGTGATGGCGTTACGGTCGATGACGGTGACTTCAAGGATCCATTCCTCTACCAGGATGCGGGTTCCCGGCGTGCTGGGGATGCGGCCCAGCTTGTGGAGGATGAGGCCGGCGACGGTGGTGTAGTGGCCGTCGTCTGTGAGATCGCCGAGTTCGACGCCGATGTCGGGGAGGTCGTGGACGGGGAACGAGCCGGGGACGAGAAGGGAGCCGTCGTCTTGCTCGGTCGCGGTCGCGATGTCACGGTCGGTCTCATCGTAGATCTCGCCGACGATCTCCTCCAGCAGGTCCTCGATGGTGACGATCCCCTCGATGGAGCCGTGTTCGTCGATGACGAGAGCGAATTGCTGCTGGTTGGCGCGGAAGTCCCGCAGAGCTTCGGAGATCTTCATGGAGTCGGTGAAGACGGTTGCCGGCTGGGCCAGCTCGGCCACCGGGGTGTCGTCCGCGCTGGTGGTCGCATCGCGGAGGTTGACCACGCCGACGACATCCTCGAAGCGGCCGGCGGCAAGGACGGGGGCGCGGGAGTGCCCGGAGTTCGCCAGCTCGTTGCGCGCCTGGGCGGCGGGCATCGACGCGGAGAGGGTGAACACCTGCCGGCGGGGCACGAGGGCGGCGCGCAGGGTGCGTTCGTGGATCTCCAGGGCACTGGAGATGATGGTGCGCTGCTGGGGGGTCAGGCCGCGGTGGCTGATGACCATGTCCCGTAGTTCTTCCGGGGTGGGCGGCTGCTTTCCGGCGCGTGGGTCGCCGCCGAGGACGCGGACGAGCAAGTTCGTGGTGTGGCTCAGTGTCCATACGGCCGGGCGCGGGGCGGTGGCGAGGATGTCCAGGGGGGTGGCGGCGATCAGGGACCACCGCTGGGCGAACTGCATCGCCAGGCGCTTGGGTGCCAGCTCGCCGGCCACGAGCGTGACGAACGTCAGCATCAGGGTCACCAGGGCGACAGCGAGCGGCTCGGCGGCGCTGCCGGTGAAGGAGAGGAGCGGCACCAGGGGCTCGGCCAGGGAGACCGCCGCGGTGGCGGAGGCGAGGAAGCCTGCGAGGGTGATACCGATCTGGATCGTGGCCAGGTACCGGTTGGGGTCCGCGGCAAGCCGCGCGAGGCGGGCGGCGCCGGCACCACCCCTGCGCCGAAGTCTGCGCAGCTGGCTCTCGCGCAGCGAGATCAGGGCGATCTCGGTGCCCGCGAAGAGGGCGTTGAGCACGATCAGCGCGGCGATGAGTGCGAGGTCCCACACGTAGCCGTTCACCGCTCAGCCTCCGCTCCGTGGCTGCGTTTCCCGCGCCCAGACGCGTGCGGGTGCCGGTGGGCGTCACAGGCCCGAGCGGACCACGGTGACGGGGCAGTGGGCGTGGTGCAGGATGGCCTGGCTGACCGAGCCCAGCAGCATTCCCGCGAATCCGCCGCGTCCACGCGCGCCCACCACGATCAGCTGGGCGCTCTCGCTGGCCTCGATCAGCGTCGGCCGGGTACGGCCCCGGACGGCCCACGGGCGCACGGTCACCTCGGGGTACTGATCGCGGTGCCCGGACAGCGCCTCGGCCAGCAGCCGCTCCTCCACCGCCCGCATCTGGTCCACGTCACCGATCATGTCCACCACTTCCACGGGATGGCCCGGGCCGCTCTCGCCGTGATCGCTCCACGTGCTCCAGGCATGCAAGGCCACCAGCTCACCGCCCCGCAGCTGTGCCTCGGCGAACGCGAACGCGATCGCGCCCCGGCCCTGAGGGGAGCCGTCCACCGCCACCAGCACGGGACCCTCCGGCTTGGTCCGGCCCCGTACGACCATCACCGGGCAGTGCCCGCGCGCGGCCAGCTGGACGGCCGTCGATCCCAGGAGCAGCTCTCTGATGCCACCCAAGCCGCGGTGGCCCACCACCATCAGCCGCGCCGTACGGGACTCCGCTTCCAGAGCCGCCACCGGCTCACCGGGCATCACCGCGCTGGTGGCCCGCACTCCCGGGGCCGCGGCCCGGGCCCGGTCGACGGCTTCCTGAAGCAGGTGCTCGACCAACTCCCGCACTCCCCCGGCGGGCGGTCCCAGAGGGGAAGCGCCGGGTGGGACATGCATGGCGGGCCAGATGAAAGCGTGCACGACATGCAGCTCCGCTCCTCTGAGCAGTGCTTCCCGTGCGGCAACGTCCACGGCGGCCATGGCGGAGCGCGAGCCATCCACGCCGACCACGACGGGACCGGACATCTCCCTCGCCTCTCCTCACCCGCAGCCCCTGCTGCCGGGCTGGGCCGCACTTCGTCCTCCCAGCTTCTCCCGCAGGCCGCACCCACGCCACCAGAGGCAGACGCGTCAGGTGCCCCCGGGCCAGGTCACAGGGGTGTGGCGGCGTGGAGGATGAAGAACAGGGTGACGGCGGAGTTCGCCGAGGACAGGGCGGAAACCATCGTGCCCGCCGTGGCACCCCACGTCGCCAGGCCCACTGCGGTGAACACCGACGGCCAGCGGCTAGAGAGCGGGCCGGGCTGCAGCAGCGCCGCGACCCTGCTCGGCACCGGCCCCGCCGCCGCGAACGCGGCCATTGTGGCCAGCGGGGAGCCGCGGCTGATCATTGCCGCCTTGCCGATCGCCACCGCCACCGTACGGCGGCTGCCGACCCTGGACGCCGCCTCCTCGTCCGCCCACCGCTCGGCGGTATAGGCCACCACCGACCGCAGGGGCCGCAAGAACGGGTTGGCCCGGGCGGCGAGCTGCACGGCCAGCAGAAACCGGTGATGGCCTGCCGAGAGGTGGGCGCGCTCGTGAGCGAACAGGGCCCGGCGCTCGCCGGACGTCAGCGCCGCCAGCATGCCCGTGCTCACCACGATCCGGCCACGGCGCGAGCCGGGCAGCGCGTAGGCGTACGGAACCTCATCGCGCAGCACGGCCACCGGTGTGGCGGGCAGCCCGGCCAGAGCACGCAGGCTGCGCCTGCGGACCCGCCGGTGGCGCCATGCCGCCGACGCACACGAGGCGATCACCGCGAGGAGGGCGGGGATGGCGGCCTTGCCGGCGATCTCGTCGTACGGGACCGCTTCGCGCACCTCCGGGTCGGACCAGCCGTCCGGCAGCGGGTTGCCGGGCAGTTGCGCGGTCCCCACGACCATCAGCAACGCCAGGCACAGCGTGCTGCACACCGCCAGCACTGCCGCGACGCCGGTGAGCAGCCAGGTCGCGGTACGCGGGTGCAGATGGTGCCCGGCCAGCCGCGCGATCGGCCACGCCGTTAAGGGCAGCACCAGCGGCAGGAACACGAATACCCCCATGTCGCTCAGCCTTCCCCAGCCTCGGATGCCCTGCCCAGCAATTCGCGCAGCAGCTGCTCGTCCCCGGGCGACAAGGCGGTCACGAAGCTGGCCAGGACGGCCTGCCGGTCGCTTTCGGCGTCCAGGACCTTGCGCATCCGCAGAGCGGCGAGCCCGGCCTCGTCGGCGACCGCCATCCACTCGAACGACCGGCCCACCCGCTCACGTGCCACCGCACCCTTGGCCTGCAGCCGGGTAAGGATCGTCATCACGGTCGTGTAGGCGAGGCCGCCGCCGAGCCGGTCCTGGACCCAGCCCGCCGTGACCGGCCCCGGCGCCTGGCACAGGGCGGTGAGTACCTGATTCTCCAGCTCGCCCTGGCCTCGGCGGCGGGATGGGTCGCCACCGCTCGTGTTCGTCTCCGTCATGCCGTCAACCTCCCGCCTCCTGGCCCCACCCGACGCGGCGCAGTGGTTCATCGTACTGATCCCAGGCTTGCCGTCCTGCCGCCCCAGCCAGCCGGACGGCGCAATGCCGCCACACCGACCGAACACCCACTATTTTACTTCTACAGTGCCGTAGATTTCGGATCGACGGTGCGGGCGCTCAAGCCTCGCCGCGTAGACACCAACTGGGAGCCACGACATGGGTGTGAGTCTGTCCAAGGGCGGCAACGTCTCGCTGAGCAAGGAAGCGCCGGGCCTGAACGCGGTCCTGGTCGGCCTCGGCTGGGACGTACGCACAACCACCGGCGTCGACTACGACCTCGACGCCAGCGCCATCCTGGCGAACGCCTCCGGGAAGGTGGCCTCCGACCAGCACTTCATCTTCTACAACAACCTCAAGAGCCCCGACGGCTCGGTCGAGCACACCGGCGACAACCTCACCGGCGAGGGCGAAGGCGACGACGAGGTCATCAAGGTCAACCTTGCCACCGTTCCCGCGGACGTGGAGAAGATCGTCTTCCCGGTATCCATCCACGACGCCGAAACCCGGGGCCACAGCTTCGGCCAGGTCCGTGGCGCCTTCATCCGCGTCGTCAACCAGGACGGCGGAGCCGAGCTCGCCCGCTACGACCTCTCCGAGGACGCCGCCACCGAGACCGCCATGATCTTCGGCGAGCTCTACCGCAGCGGCGCCGAGTGGAAGTTCCGCGCCGTCGGCCAGGGCTACGCCTCCGGCCTGTCGGGAATCGTCGCCGACTTCGGCGTCGGCGTCTGATACTCCAAGGCGCTGCCGTGCCGGGGCGGGCCGGCCCCCGCCCCGGCACACCCGGTCAAGCGACCACGCGACTTCGTCCAATCCGGGGAACTGCGTTATACACAGCGCCGTCGACTTCGAACTGTAGGACCGTGACGACTTCGAGCTCGCGCTGCACCAGGTACCGGACATCAGTGCCGAGTTCACCGACCTCCCGATCCGGGCCGGAACTGACGCACCCTGGCCGGGTAGCCACTGCTCACTCGCAAGACGCACACCCTCAGGTTTCTACAGTGCTGTAGATTCATCGCGGTGGCCGCCAACACGGCTGCGTGAAGGCATACATCGACGAGCCAGCATCTGGAGGAAACCAGTGGGGATCAACCTGGACAAGGGTCAGCGGATCAGCCTGGAGAAGCCCGGCGGGGGCACCCTGACCGTGGTGCGCATGGGGCTGGGCTGGCAGTCCGCCCCGCGCAAGGGATTCCTCGCCCGGATGACTGCCCGGGAGATCGACCTGGACGCCTCGGCCGTCCTGTTCGCGGGCAAGGAGCCTGTGGACGTGGTGTTCTTCCAGCAGCTGGTCAGCAAGGACGGCTCGGTACGCCACACCGGCGACAACCGGGTCGGCGGCGCGGGGCAGGGCGGGGACGACGAGTCGATCCTGGTGGACCTCCAACGGCTGCCGGTGCACGTCGACCAGATCGTCTTCACCGTCAACTCCTTCACCGGGCAGACCTTCACGGACGTACAGAACGCCTTCTGCCGCCTCATCGACGACACCAGCGGCCAGGAACTGGCCCGCTACACCCTCTCCGGCGGCGGCAACTACACCGCGCAGGTCATGGCCAAGGTCCACCGCTCCGGGCAGGCGTGGAGCATGTCCGCGATCGGGGAGCCGGCCAACGGCCGCACCTTCCAGGATCTCCTGCCCGCCATCGCCTTCCACCTGTAACCACCAGCGGATTCACGCCGTGGCTGCCCCGCCCGAGAACCACGCGCGCGGGGCATCAGGACAGCAGGCCCTACCAGCCCAGGAGGGCAGCACGCCATGTTCGGTATCAGTGAGATAGCGATCATCCTGATCATCATCGTCCTGGCCCTTGGGGCCAAGAAGCTGCCCGAACTCGCACGCTCGATAGGGAAGTCGGCCAGAATCCTCAAGAGCGAGGCGCGGGCGATAAAGAACGACCCGGCGCCCCAGGCCTGCGGCGAGCGCGCCGCCGACAGCACGAAGCGGGTCATCGAACCCGACGCCGTGATCAGCCCGCACCCCGTGCCGGAATCCGGCACCGACACCCCACGACGCTGACCCTCGCCTCCCCGAAGGCAGGCAGGCAGGCAGGCAGCAGCCACCACATACCCCGGGGATTTGCCATGAGTCTGATCACCTGGCTGACCCTCGGCCTGCTGGCCGGGGCCATAGCCCAACTCCTCCTGCCCGCAATGGATGCCGACGACGTGACCGGCCGCACGGTCATCAGCGTCGTCGGCGCCATCACGGGCGGCTGGACATCGGAGCAGGTCTTCGCCAAGCAGGTCGAAACCCACTTCTTCGATGTCACCACCTGGACGGCCGCCGTCGTCGGCGCCCTGGCTCTTCTTGCGGCATACCGCATGGCATTCCGTAACTCCCGTGGCCGGAACGACCAGCAGGACCCTTGACCATCCTTGGCCGTCAGACGATGCCGCGCCTGCCCCGGAGCCATTCACGCGGCCTCGATGCTTGGGCGCCCGCTCCGGCGCCTTACCCACGAACCGCTGAACGGGTATATGGTCCCCACCCACGAAAGTCCACCGCGCCACCAGCGGAGGGGAGCATGTCACAGACCTGGACCGCCATCATCCTGGCCTTCATCGGGGCCATCACCACGATGGCAGGAGCCGCACTTTACGTCCTGCCCGGCCCCGGCCCCCCCCGTCCTCGCCACGGGCATAACCATGCTCCTGACCGGTGTCGGCATGCTGGGCAGCGGAGTCTGCCGCTCGTAGCCGTCAGCACCTGAGGCGAACGCAGCTTTGCACAGCCCCGGCCAGAGATGGACTCCTACGCAGTCCCCCGCCCTCGGGCGACGCGGCTGAAGCTTCGAGGGAGAGGAGACGGCCGCCGCGCCCGCTGTTCGGATCGACCGCGACACCCTACGAGTGCTCCCATGAGACAAAGGAGTGCGCGGGTCTCGTCCGATCGCTCTCACCAAGCTCGTACCTTCTCCGCACCACTTGTCGGCCGGTCGAGCACGGGAGATGCAGGTGCTTCGAGGTCTGCTCGGCGGCCGCCGTGTGGTCAGGTGCGGAGGTCGCGCCGTT
>NZ_JCAXEG010000043.1:0-9968 GCF_059758875.1 Streptomyces sp. GQ60
GGGCCCTTCGGGCCCAGCTCTCCGCTTCGCTCCGAAGCCATGGCCGGCCTTCGGCCGGGGTCCTTCGCTTCGCTCCGGACTGGCTCTGGTTCCGCTGCGCTCCACCAGAGCAGAGCCTGCTGCGCAGGCTCAAGACCTCCCGCGCAGCGCGGGAGGTGACCCCGTTTCACGGGGTCCGGGCCTGCGGCCCGTTGGGGTGTCCGCTGCGCTCCCACCCCGGGCCCTTCCGGCTTCGCCTCCAGGACCAGCCCGCTGCGCGGGCGGCTGGCTGGCTGGCTGTAGAACAAGGGCTGGTGTTTCTGTCGTCATCCGGCGTACGGGCACGGACACGTGTAGCGGCCCGGGCCTTGCGGAACTCCCGAGGCCAAGCACTGCTGACTCGCCGGGTAACGTTGCGCTCTTCGGGTGCCGTCGGGACCCGGAGTCCCTGAGGTGAACCGATGCCCATTGACGAACTGCCCATCATATGGAGCCTCTCCCCCGAGGACGCCCGAGCTGGATGGCGAGCCCTGTGGTGGAGCGTCGGACCGGACAGTGAGCTCGCAGTGATCCTGGTCCAAGAACGAAACCTGCACCGTTCCCCGTACATCAAGGGCTGGATCGGCTGGCGTGTACCGGCCCCCTGTGACGGCGTGCTGGTAGTGGTCGCCGACGGCGTAGAGCACCACACAACCGTGACGGGCATAAACGAGTCAACCAGTCATCTGGCTCTCCTCTCCTGGTCCCGGTTCCTGCTGGCCTCGGGCCGTACCCGCCACGGCAAGGACGGAACATGGGAGAACAACGCCGTCGTGTACTCCCCTGGCGGCTACCCCATGAACCACATCTGCCTCGGCGACAACATCGACTACGTCATCACCGACCGTGACGGTGGCATTTGGACCGCTCACGGCGACGAAGGCATATACGGCCACCACCCCGCATCCCGCGCCGGCCTCGCCCGCTGGAACACCGACGGCAACCACACCTGGACTCCGCAACACCTGCCAGTACTGCCTCTTGGCGGCAACGCAGCCGCCACAGAAGGAACACTGGCCTGGCATGCCTGGTACAGCCCCGAAGGCGCCTTCCTCACCCGGGTCAACCCCACCACCGGAGAAGCCAGCAGCTGGACCAACCCGGTCAGGGACACCGACGGCATCACGGTCCGGGGCAACCGAATGATCCTCACCCACCGTTTCCACAACCGACCCGGCGTCGAACTGAACCACGCGGAACTCATCGACGATGCCTGGGTCATCACCGCACAGGAAAAACTGACCCTGCCCGATCCCATGGGCAGGCGCTGCACCCAAGGCTGCGACGGGGCCCTCTGGCTCCGCGGCGGCGACACCTGGGTACGAATCTCAGCCTGAACCCTTCGAGCCGGAATCCTACGCTTCGCTCCGGACTAGCTCCGGGTTCCGCTGCGCTCCCCCGGAGCGGGGCGGCTTCGCCGCCCCAAGGACTCCCGTGCTGCGCGCGGGAGGTGACCCTGTTTCACGGGGTAGGGCCCTACGGCCCGTTGGGTGTCCGCTTCGCTCCCACCATCAGTCCTTCCGGCTCCGCCTCCAGGACCACAGTCCGCTCCGCGGGCGGCCAGCAGGAGCCGTGAGGGTTGCTGTGTACCGATCCAGGAGCCTGACTGCCATGTCGTGGTTGTAGGAGATCGCCAGCTCGCGCGGAGTCTCACCGTCAGGTGTTGCGGTGGGGTCGGCTCCATAGGCAAGGAGGATCGCAGTGAGCGCCGAGTCCAGCGGCCCGCCGGACTGGAGTGCCCCGTCCCCTTCCGCATCGATCGCGTGGAGCAGGAGTGTCATCCCGCAGCAGACCTCCTCCGGGTCCACGCCCGCGTCGAGGAGGCGGGTCAGCTCGGCAGGGTCACCCGACTCGACCGCCTGATGCGCAGGAGTCCACGGGTTCTCAAGAAACTCGGTCACTCAGACTCCCACCTGTACGGCCTGCGCTCCACTGCTCGCCGAGTGGTCAGCACGCGCCCGCCGCCCGAGCTCCGGCTCGCCCTCAAGTACTCCGACGGCCTCGTCCAGCGACGGTCTCCGCGTCACCCCCACCCCCTCTCGCCCTCTGCCGGGGCCAGCGTACGCAACCAGCGAACCTTTCCAATCACAGCATCAGGTAGGAATCTGGACCGCATTCCATGGCTGCTTCATTTTCTAGCCTGGATAAAAACATGAACTGGGCATCCATGGCGCTACGGTAGACCAGACAGTCGCAAGAACGCCATCACTTGTCACCATCAAAACCGCAGCGACCTGTCCCACTGAGGTAGCGTCCCGGCACATGGTGGCCGACGACAACGAACAGCGAGAAGAGCACAAGGCGGACGGGACTGCCGAGAAGGCTGCTGCCGGCGTACAACTCGTGGAGAACCTCGTCGCTCAGGTATCCGGGTTCGAGGACACCTACGAGAGCCACGTCTTCAACGAGAACAGCGTGCTCCCGCACGTGTTCTTCTGGGACGTCGTGCAGGACACCGTGCGCTCCTACCTCGCGGAGGGCGACGCGGACGGTCCCGACTGGCGCCGGGTCCTCGCATTCCTGGAGGAGGAGACGCGCCGTCGCGTCCCCGGGGCCATCGAGGTCATCGTGACGTCGTTCCTCTACGACCTCCCCTACCAAGGGGAACCCGGGTACGGGATCGAGGAGCATCTCGGGCCCACCATGAAGGAGAGGTACCTGCAGCTTCGCCCCTGGTACGGGGCAGAGGGCCCTGACCTGACAGGGAAACCGGCGGCGTAGACGTCTGTTGTGGCCGCTCCGCTGCAGATTCGCCGGCTCTCAGCGCAGGTGGCGAAGCGCCCGTAGTCCGGCGGCAGCCACCCCTTCTTCCGCCTCTCGATAGTCTTCCGCGTGTGAGGCGGCGGGTACGGACAGCCCTGCATCAGATCAGGTTCATCCCTGACCCACGCAACCCCGTAATGGGCGCTACACACAGGCCAGATCGTCGTCGGCGTCTCCAGCGCAGCTTGGGACGCGGCGGCTGAGGCGGGCGCAGCCTACAGTCCTCACGCCACAACCGCGGCCCGGCCTCAAGTAGCGCTGCCGGGTGTGGAGACGGCAAGTAGTGCGGCGCGCGCGGCATCACAGAGTTCGTCGTCCTCCGGGACAGAACGCCAGGTCCCGTGCCTGACAGGCCTCTCGTCAGTGTCCAGAAAAGCTCTCAGGGCCCAAGTACGTCGGAGACATCACCTACCTGCCCATCGACGGCGGGAAGTTCTGCTACCTGGCGACCGTCATCGACCTCGCCTCGCGCCGTCTGGCCGGCTGGGCGATCGCCGACCACATGCGCGCGGACCTCGTCACCGACGCCCTGGCCGCAGCGATCCGCACGCGCGGCAGCCTCGCCGGATCGATCATGCACACCGACCACGGAGCCCAGTACACGAGCAGGGCATTCGCCGAAGCTTGCAGGTCAGCAGGGGTCCGTCGAAGCATGAGCGCGGTCGGGTCCAGCGCGGACAACGCACTCGCCGAGTCCTTCAACGCGACCTTCAAACGCGAAACCCTGCAGGGACGAAAGAGCTGGCCAGACGAGTGCGAGGCCCGACTCGACGCCTTCCGATGGCTCCACCGCTACAACACCCGACGCCGACACTCCCGCCTCGGACAACGATCACCCATCGCCTTCGAAAACGCCCTCCACCTCACACCAACTACGCTGGCACCAGCCGCATAACCCGTGTTCAGGATTCGGGGTCAAGGCCCCTGGGGCGTGACCAGTGGCGGAAGTGGCACCCGCATCAGCTGGGACAGGAGTGCAACGCGGGAAAGCTTGATGTTCAAGATCCGAAGCATCCGAGACCCGCCCCGGCCGGCCAGGACCACGCCGACGTCCTCGACCAGGGACTGCAGTCGTGGTGTCCGTCGCTGGTAACGCGCGGTCAGGCCCGGAACTTGCTCGGCGAAGGTCACCTTCGGGCAGGTCGTGTTCTCGCAGTACAAGCGGCGTACGGACAGGTCGACGCGCAGAGGACGGCCGGCGAGCGTGAGGTCGGCGAGGCGCCGTGCGTAACGGCTGTGGCACCACTCGCTGAGCTGGCCGCATCCCGTGCATCCCGCCGGTTCACCGGATCTCGTGCGGGCACGGACCGCCACCACAGCATCGGAAACCTCAACCGAGACCACCTGCACATCAGACAACTGCGGTAGCAGGCTGATCAGTTCAACAGAGCACAATCACAGGCTGCCCGTCGTACGGACCCGCCGACCATGGCACCGAGATGATCTCCGCCTACGAAAATCTTGCCAGGCCGTCAGGGTGCTCCACCAAGTACAGAGGTATGTGCACCAGTCTTAGGCCGCGTTGTCCCGGTCTCGCTCGATGGCGGCGAGCCGGTTTTTGAGTCGGTAGCTGGGTCCGTTGATGGAGACCACGTCGCAGTGGTGGAGGAGGCGGTCGAGGATGGCCGTGGCCAGGACCTCGTCGCCGAACACCTGTCCCCATTCACTGAAGGTCTTGTTCGAGGTCAGGATGATCGAGCCCTTTTCGTAGCGCTTGGAGATCACCTGAAAGACCAGGTTGGCCTCAGCGCGTTCGAGGGGCTGGTAGCCGACCTCGTCGACCACGAGAACAGCCGGCCGCAGGTAGCTGCCGAGTTTGCTGGTCAGGCGCCCGGCGGCCTCGGCTGTCGTGCAGGTTCGCGCCCGAGATTCCGACGGACAGGGGCAGACCGGTCCGCTCGGAGATCAAGTGGATCTTCGACCCAAACTTGCCCCTGTCGACAGGATTCGGACCCCTCAGGTCCCCCTTTTCAGGGCCCGCAAATTCACCGAGTCGATCGCACAGCGCGACCAGTCCAGCTTGCCGCGAGCGCCGAGTTCGTCGAGGACCAGGCGGTGGAGCTTCGCCCACACACGGGCCTTGCTCCACTCGGAGAAGCGCCGGTGAGCTGTCGCCCCGGACGGCCCGAACGACGCGGTCGGCAACTGCTGCCACGCGCAGCCCGACGTGGCCACGAACATGATCGCGGCGAGCACTTCCCGGTCACCATGCCGGCGCCGAGCAGCGCCCTGCGGCCGCGACGGCGCCTCCGGAACCACCCGCTGGAACAACACCCACAACTCATCGGGCACCAGCCGCTCAACAATCCCCACCACGACCGACAGCCTACCCAATCCGCCAAATGAGATGACGTCTTAGCCCGGCCTCCGAACAGGGCCGCTTCCTGATCGGGCCGTAAGCCAAGCGCGCCACGCAACCAGCCGCTCGTGCAAATCCACGGACGCCAGCGCGGTGCTTGAATGCGATCGCGTCGATCATCTGGCGATGGTTGCACCACCGATTGAGAGTGACCCGTCCGACAGCGACGGCTCGATCCACGCCCACGCGCGCGCCTCAAGGCACAGAGCTCGCCGCGCAAATGCTATTCCTAATACGACGGAAGCCCCGCCGAGTGTTCCGGCGGGGCCTCTTGCAGCGCCAGCGATGGCGGCCTACCGCGGTGTGCTTCGTGATGCACACCGCGGCAGGCGCAGGGCATATTCTGATCTCAGCGCGTTCCCTGCAGGCGCCATTCGCGCTTCAAGCCAGAGCCGGGCGTTATCGCCAGAACTCGCGATCTTCCAGGAGGGCGAAGCTCGCCTGCCCAGTCGAGAAGTCTACCAGAATCGGCCAGCAATCCAGCAGCTGATCTCTGGAGTCCATGGTTTGCATGAAGCGAACGGAGTTGTAAGGGGCAATGAGGATCCCATTCTTGACCCTTGCCCAGTCCCAGTTAATTGCGAGTTCCGGCTCGCCAGCAACACGGCTCGCTTGAAGGAAATCTTCAGCAATGCCACGGGCTGCATCTTCTGACAGCATCAGTTTGTCCTCAGCAACTTATACGACGTCCAACCGGGTGCGTGACTGGCGCTTCCCGTCTGGCCATCCAGGAAGACTACGCGACCGCGGTGGTTGATTACATTGAACACGTGGCCTCCACTCTTGTCCGACCCGTACACTATACCTCGGGCGCCGTGCCCAGCTTTCTCTATATCCGTCACGATATTGGAGAAACTTCTGCTGCGGAATTTCTTGCCGTAGAGGTTTTCTACCGGCCAAAGATCCCCGCGGGGCAGGTCGCGTATGGCGTTGGAGCTGGATCCATTACTGAGGAGGTTGTCAACGGAAATGACGCACCCTCTACAATTGGTCTTTCCGTCTCCCGGGTTTATGAGGGCCTTGAGGCCATTATTCGGAGTGTAAAATTTGCCTCCAAGGATCGTGCTACGGGCAGCGCCGTAGGTGGATACTCCTGCTGCACCCCCTCCAACTATTTCGGCGGCGACTTCCGCACATCCTGCTGGGTTGGCAAGGCATACCGCAGTTATTTCCGCTCCCACGGCAAGCGCCACGGGAGCCACGACCACGGCGAGGGAGACTGCTGATGCACCGTAGATCACCGCGCAGCTAAACCGGCCGTCGCATCCGCGGAAGATGGGTTTTTGAGTTACTGATGTGCCGGCTACATAATGTTTTTTAGGTTCTGACCAGCCACAGTTAATGCCCGTGGAGTAGTTGCAAACTGTGGATTCCGTATTTCTTGGAGGAGGACTGGTTCCCTTGCCGGGTCCGTCGTAGTAGCCGCCGTCTTGCTTGATGTTGCCGTCGGGGGTCCATGCGGTGTCGGGGATGCAGTGTCCGTTGCCGGCGTCCTCGCACAGGCCGGTGGGGTCGGACTTGGTGATTGGGCTTTGGCCGGCGTAGCCGTAGCCGTTGAGGGACTGGGTGAGGTCCAAGCTGAGGATCGGGTCGACGCTGATGAACTGGCCGGTGGCCGGGTCGTAGTCGCGGGCTCCGATGTGGGTGAAGCCGGTCGTGGTGTCGGTGTCTCCGGCGACGAATCCCTTCTGCCCGGGCCAGAAGAAGGGGGTCGCGCCGCGCTGGGCGCCGTAGGGGAGCGATTTCCGACGGTTGTAGGCGAGGGTGGCGGCGCTGATGGAGAGAGTGTTGGTGCCGTGGTGGTCGGCGACGAGGAGGCGGACGCGTCCGTCGCTGCTGGAGCGGATAGCCGAGCCGTCGGGGACGGTGTAGTAGCGGTTGCCGGTGACCGTATTGGTGGCCTTGGTCAGGATGAGTTCCTGGCCGCCAGGAAGGTAGATCGTCGTCGTGGCCGGCTCACGCTTGAGGAGCCGGGTGCCCCCCGTGTCGTAGAGGAACGAGGTCGTGGCACCGGAGACCGTGGACGTGGCGAGCTTGCCCTCGTCGTTCCACGTCAGGGTCTGCGCGGCGGCAGCCGCGGTGTCCTTGCTGGTGAGATTTCCAGTCGTGTCGTAGGCGAAGGTGTCGGTCCCGGTGGTACCGCCGGTAGTGGTGACCTTCAGCAGTTCATGCCCCGCCGTGGTGCCGGTCGGATAGGTGTGCGTGCGCAGGGTGTCTGCGGTGACGGGGCCAGCCTTGTGCTGCTTCTCCGTCGCCCGCTGGCCGGTGTCGGTGAAGGTCCAGCTGGTCCAGTACGGGTCGACAGTGCCCAGGTTGGGGGTACCGGTGCCGTTGACCGGCTTGGTGGTGCAGTCGTCCCCGGAGGTCCAGGCCTCGGTCAGTCGGCGCGCCCAGTCGTAGGTGAAGCACTGGTCGTCGTCGATCGCGGCATTGTCCTGCTTGTCGGTGATCCGGGTGATGTTGCCGGCCGGGTCGTAGGTGTAGGTGATGTCGGAAAGGGAGCTGGGAGTGTCGTCGCGGTCGGTGGCCGACTTCAGAACCCGGCGGGTCAGTGAGTCGTAGGTGACCGTGTTAGTGACCAGGGTTCCGAGGTTGCCGAGCTGGGCTTGGGCCAGCTCACCGAAGACGGTGTAAGAGGCGCCGCGAAGGTAGGCATGGTCCAGGGAGCTGTCGACAATCGCCAGCTGGTCCTGCTTGCCGTAGTGGTGCGTGAGGGTCTCGGCCGGCAGGGCCGTAGTGGCCTTGCTGTTGCTGGTGCTGTAGGTGGTGGTGGCGTGAAGCCCGCTGACCGGAGTCGCGGTCTCAGCCACGGTGTAGGTGCCGGCGAGTTCCTCTTCGCCCGCGACCGTGGGCACGGTGACCTTGGTGCCGGTCGGCTGTCCGCTGGTGTTGTAGCCGATGATCGTGCTGGTGTAGGCGGCGGTGCCGTCGTAGCGGGTGGTGCTTGCGGGCATGCCCTTGCCGCCGGTGGCGGTGTCGTAGGTCCATTGGGCGAGCTTGGTGCCGGTGACGGTGCCCTTGTGCAGGCTGGTCTTGCGGCCGAGCTCGTCGTAGGTGGTTGCGAGGGTGATGCCGCGCGCGTCGGTGACGGTCTGGGGACGGCCGTCGGTTCCGTAGACCGTGGTGCTCTTGCCCTTGTCTGGGTCGGTGGCCTCGGTCTGGCGTCCTAGCAGGTCGTGGACGTAGGTCCAGGTGTTGCGCCCGGAGTTGTCGGTGACCTTGGCAAGCTTGCCGGCGCGGTCGTAGGCGTAGGTGTGCTTCTCGTACAGGGTGGCCGCATCCCCGATGCCGGGAGTGCGGTCCTTGTAATCGCGTCGCTCAGTTACGCGGCCGCGGGCGTCGGTTACGGCCAGGGTCGCAGTTCCGCCCTGGGGCGGGACGACGGCCTGCCAGTCAGGGCCGTAGGTGGTGGTGGTGCGCCACTTCTCGGTGTTCAGGGACAGCTGGACGGATGCGGTGACGCGGCTGCGGTTGTCGTAGATGGCTTCTGTGGCGCTGGGGATCTGGTTGTCGAGGGTGACGAGCAGCGTCGTGCTGGCCGTTTTGTCGTTGTAGTAGGGGGCGTTGGTCCGCTGGACGCGCCCGTAGCTGTCGTAGTAGGTGTCGGTGATGGTCCGCCCGGTGATACCGATGGCGTCGGTCTGCGTCTGGCGGGGGCGCATCAGGGAGTCGTAGAGCGTGATTGAGGTGCCCCAGAGGCCGTCCTCGTAGAGCTCCTTCGTGGTGACGGCCGAGGGCGCGGTGGCTGACAGCTTGTAGGTGTGGGTGACGTTGGGCTGCTCGCTGGTGGGGCGGCCGACGGACCAGCCCTTGACAAGGCGGCCCAGCGAGTCGTACTGCGAGGTCGTGGTGCGGCTGTTCGCGTCGCTAGTCGTGAGGACCAGACCCCGCAGACCGTCGAAGGTGCTAGAGGACGTGTGTCCCTTGGGGTCGGTGACGGTGATGCTGGTCGGCTGCGCGCCAGTGGCCGGGGTGTAGGCCGTGGTGGTGGCCTCGTCGTCCTGGCCCTTGGCGGTCAGGACCCGGCCGTACTGGTCGTGCGTGCCCTGGCTCTGGATTTCCCAGACGAGCTGGCTGTTCGCGTCCACCTTGGACGCCTGCTCGGTCTTGGTGACATTGACGAGACCTGGCTTGGGGGCCGTGCCCACGGTCTGGCCGTCGTAGGACATCCGGCTGGCGCCGGTCACAGCCGCTGCCGAGACGGCTTTGAGGCATGGTTCGGCGGTCGTGGAGGTGACTTGGCGCGGGTAGGCGATCAGCCAGTTCGCCGTGTCAGGGGTGACGTACTCGGTGACCTTGCACGTGGCCTCGGTGGTGTTCGCCCCGTCGTTGCCTTCGGTCAGGAGCAGACCGTATGGCCCGTAGGTCCGGCTGGTGGTGGAGGCCTGCCAGGTTCCGTCGGTCAGGAGTTTGCTGGCGACGGTTGTGGTGGTTCCGGAGTACCGGGCGACCTTGGAGGGCAGCGTCGGTCCGGGTGTGTCCGGGGTCTTGGGGTCGGTGATGCCCACGACGCTTTGAGTGGCGTTGTCGGGCGATACCCATGGGGTGTGGGTGGTCTTTTCCACCACGGGGCCGGCTTCGCCGTCGAGGGTGCGGCTCTCGGAGACCTTGCCGGCGAAATCACGCCGGTCGGTGACACCGTTGATGGTCGCGCCCGTGCCCAGGTAGTAGTCGTTCTCGGTTCTGAGCCGGTTGGGTGCGGTGCCGGTCAGGGTGCGGACGGTGCGGTAGCCGCGGAAGTCGTTCCAGGTACGGTCCTTGTTGAGGGTGAACTCGCTCTCGTCGCGCGCCCAGCTCGGGGTGCCGACGTAAACGTACTTGGTCATCT
>NZ_JCAXEG010000044.1:0-9514 GCF_059758875.1 Streptomyces sp. GQ60
CCCCACTCCTCCCCCCGGCCGTTCCCCGGGGGGATCCCGGAAGTCTTGTGGCGTTTCGGTGTGGGCCGGTCGGTCAAGGGTGGCCGAAGGCCATCGCGTAGCGACGCGACCGCAGGGAGCGCCCTTGAGGGACCGGTCCACACCGAAAGGACACTGGACTGCCGGGACGCCCCCCGGTACTCGTCAGGTTCGGGGCACCGCCGGCACGTCCGCCGATGGTCTCAAGGCCTAGCCCGCCAGCGCGGGGCCTCGTCGTCCGGCTGGTCCGGGCTCGCGAAGTGGAACGGGACTCCGAGGCGGGCCGCCAGAGCCGTACCGGCGCGGGTGGCTGCGGCGGCGTGGGGGGCCAGGGGGCCGGGGTCGGCGCCTTCGGCTTCGAGGGCGCGGGCGCCCGTACCCCAGTAGACGGTGCCCAGTGCGTGTTCCCCGGACGGATCCTCCGAGATGGCGAGCAGCCGCACGAACCAGTCGTGCACCGTGTCCCCGTCCCAGACGGCCTCGATCGCCACCACCCGCGCCCGGATGCCGGAGGCGCGAGCGGCGAGCGACTCCGGGTCGAGCGGGGCGTCGGGGGTCCGGGCCACCCGGTCGCCGAAGTGGACGTACCGGTCGGCGACCAGCTTCTGGGCATCGTAGAGCTCCACGCCCTGGGCGCGGCCTGCCTCCCAGACGATGCGGACGGCGGTGAACGCCTGGTCCTGGAGCACGTACCCGTCCACCTGGCGGCGGATGCCTTCCGGGAGGCGCTCCCACCGTTCCTCGCTCATGCGGAGGCCTCCGGGACGAAGAGGCTCACCTGGTACGTCGACGGGTGGGTGTCGCGGCCGCAGAAGGAGTCGATGCGGAGCCGCGCCGGGTCGGTGACGGTGCCCTCCTCCTGCACGCGGCGGACGTACTCCCGCAGCTCCACCTGCTCGGTCGTCGAGAAGAGCAGCTCCCAGCGGCCGCGGATGTCCGCTGTCCGCTGGTGGGCTCGCGTCCGGCTGCGTGCGCGCTTGCGTTGGCCTGGCATGGGCTCATGGTCGCCGCGGGCGGCCCCCCGGGGCCAGCGGGTTTCGAGGCGCCGGGGCGGGCGCCGGGGCCGGGGCTGCCTCTCCCCGGGCACAGGTACTCGCGTCCTGCCGGGCCCGCGACGGAAAAGGGAAGGACTGCCCATCGGAGGTCGTGTGAGGGTTTCCCCGTGTCCAACAGTGTCTCGTATCCCATCCTCCGCACATCCGACCCCGCGCTGGCCCTGAGCGTGGCCCGCCGCCTGGTGGAGTTCGGCAGCCGGTCGTACTCCGATGTATCGGTGGAGGCCGAGGTGCCCACCGTGGCCGAAGCTAGGCGCTTGCGTGACGCCCTTCCCGAGGCGTGGTTCACGAGCTGGTCGGCGCCCAGCGATCCGGAGCCGGGTGTACCGGCCCTTTTCCGCTCGGTTCCTTCCAAGGAACTGCCCGACGACCTGACCTCGGTGGAGCGGTTCCTGCCGTTCAGCGTCTCGATGCTGGACCAGCCCCTGTGGACCATCGAAGACCATTTCTTCGAGGTGGCCGGCGCGTGCATGGGCGTGATCCATTGGACCTCGCTGGAGTGGCCGGTGGTGCCGGAGCGTGACCTGTACGGCGAGTTCAAGCATGCCGAGGTCACGCTCCTGCTCAACTGCGACTCCAGGGACCTCGAAGTCCGTGCCGATACGCACCTGGTCCTCGTCCACGTCCGGCGCCGCAACGGCGACGGCTACGAGGACCGTGCCGCCCAGTGGGTCGCCGAGCAGGTCGGACACGAGGTCATCGGACCTGCGCGTCACCCGTGAGGCCGGTGATCGTCCACCACCGTTCGCGTTCACGGCCCGGCGTCCCCCGCGACACGGGTACGGCGGGCTGGAGCGGCGGGTTACAGGTACTGCCTGAACCCGTCCAGGATGCGCAGGATCTCCGCCTCGCCCTCCGAGGGGAGTTGGAGGACGACCTCCTCGATGCCCAGGTCGGCGTAGTGGGACATCTTGCCGGGGGTCGGCTGGACGGCGTACGGGACCACCTGGAGGGACTTGGGGTCGCGGCCCGCGGCCTCCCAGACCTGGCGCAGGGCGGGGAGGGACTCCGTGAGGCCGCCGCCGCCGATCGGGAGCCAGCCGTCGCTGTGGTCGGCGATGGCTGCGAACAGCTTCGGGCCGGCCTGGCCGCCGATCAGGGTGCGCGGGCCGTACAGGGGGACGCCCGGGGCGAGTTCGCGGGGGGTCTGCACGGGCTTGGGGTGCGCCGAGCTGGCCTGTACGGAGGAGAACTGGCCCACGTACGCCGTGGGGTGCGGGGACCACAGGGTCCGCATCAGGGCCATGCGGTCGCGGACCAGTTCCCGGCGGGTGCGCCACTCGACTCCGTGGTCGGCGGCCTCCTCGACGTTCCAGCCGTAGCCGATGCCGAGGGTGACGCGGCCGCCGGACAGGTGGTCCAGCGTGGCGACCTGCTTCGCGAGGTCGATGGGGTCGTGCTGGGCGACGAGGGTGATGCCGGTGCCGAGGTGGAGCCGCTCGGTGACGGCGGAGGCCTGGCCGAGGGCGACGAAGGGGTCCAGGGTGCGGCCGTACATCTCCGGGAGCTCGCCGCCCATGGGGGCCGGGGTGACGCGACTGACCGGGATGTGGGTGTGCTCGGGGAGGTAGAGGCCGGAGAAGCCGCGTTCCTCCAGGGCGCGGGCGAGGGGTACGGGAGCGATGGTGCGGTCGGTGAGGAAGACGGTCGTGGCGATCCGCATGTGCGCTGACACCTCCGTGGTGTGGGGAGGGCCAAAGTACGGCTTCGCGCGCGCGGAGGGCAGGGGCGCGCGTCGGCCATGGCTGGGGGCCGGGAGCGGAGCGGGGGGCGGAGTCGGCCGGGGGCCGGTGCGGCTTCCCGCTGTCTGTCAGCCCCAGCCCCAGCCCCAGCGGCTACGGGCTCCGGGCTCCGGCTCATCCCCTCGGGTACGGGCTCACCCCCTCGGGTACCGCGTCAGCCAGGCGGTGGAGGTCGCGGCGGGGCCGTGGAGGGCGGGGTCCTGGGTCATCTCCAGGGCGAAGTCGTCGGCGAGTTCCAGGACCGTGGCGCGGCCTTCGAGGCCGGCGAGCCAGGCCGCCGGAAGGGCCGTTTCGCCGTGCTGGGCGCCGAGCAGGGAGCCGCACAGGGCGCCGGTGGCCGCGGAGTCGCCGCCGTGGTTCACGGCGAGGCGCAGGCCGTGTGCCACGTTCTCGGCGACGAGGGCGCAGTACACGGCGATGGCGAGGGCCTCCTCCGCGGAGCGGGCGTAGCCGGGCGACAGGCCCTCGACCGTCTGCGGGGACGGGGCGCCCGTGGTGACGGCGCCGAGCGCGCGCTGCAGGGCGTCCGTGACGGGCTGGTGGCCGGGGCGGACGCCGAGCAGGCCCAGGGCCCGCTGGACGGCGGAGTCGAGGGACTCGCCGCGGGTCAGGCCGTGGACGATGACGGCGTGGGCGCCGGCGGACAGGTACGCGGTGGGGTGCCCGTGGCTCGTCGCGGCGCATTCGACGGCGAGTTGGAGGACGAGCGCCGGCTCCCAGCCGACCAGCAGCCCGAACGGTGCGGAACGGGTGGCGGCCGCCGGGTCCACGGCGGTCGGGTTCTTCGGCTGGGCGAGCGTGCCGAGGACTCCGTCGGCGAAACCGGTCAGGCAGGAGCGGTCGGGGGAGCGGCGGACGTAGAGCCACTCCTCCTGTGCGAGCCAGCCGTTGTCCTCGCGGCGCTCGTCGGGGCCCCAGTCGTGCTGGGTGAGGTTCCAGCGGAGGTACGCGCGGTGCACGTCGGTCGGCGGGTGCCAGGCGCCGGTGTCCCGGCGTACGTGGGCCCGTATCAGGCCGTCCACGGTGAAGAGGCCGAGCTGGGTGGCGGCGGTGACCCCGGCGCGGGGGGCCGGCTCGGTCAGGCCCTCCGGGCCGTGGGCTGTGAGGAGCTCGGGGAGGGACAGGGCGGTGAGGGGCGCGCCGAGGGCGTCGCCGATGGCCGAGCCGAGGAGGGTTCCTCTGACGCGGCTGCGGAAATCCTGCTGCTCGGTGCGGCCCCAGAGGCCGGTGGTGACGGCGGCGCGGCCGCCGATGGTGGCACCGGCGGCGGGACCCGTGGCGGGGCCGAGGCTGGTGGTTCCGCCGGTGGCTCCGCCGGTGGGCGCGGGGGCTGCCTGGAGGGGCTGGGCTGCCCCGGGCCTGCTCTGCTGCTCCCCGGACGTTTCCGTCGCCGTGTCCATTTCGATCCCCCCGGACTGCCCGCGCGTGCTCTGGCGGGCACTGTAGTGGACAGTACCGATCGGGTCCGGAAGTAGTCGGTCATGGGGGCCGTATGGGGCCGGGGAACGGCTGGATTCCGCCGGTCCCCTGCGGGGGGCTTGGGTCGGTTCGGCCCTGCGCTTGCCCCTGCCGGGCGGTGGCTGCGGGTCTTCCGCTGCGCGGGGCGGAGGTCCCCTGCCCGCCCTTCCACCGTTCCCCGGGCTCCGCCCGGACCCGGTCCTCAAACGCCGGACGGCTGAAAGCGCCCTGGCGTCCACGCCAGATCCGGTCCTCAAATGCTGGACGGGGGTGAAGTGCCCGGCCGTCCGCGCCAGATCCCGGTCTTCAAGCGCCCGGGGCTCCGCCCCAGACCCCGGTCCTCAATCGCCGGACGGCTGAAGAGGCGTCGGGCTGGCTCGGTGATGCCGTGCAGCGGCACATCCAGCCTCGCCGGCGTTTGAGGCGCGGGGTCCGGGCGGAGCCCCGGGAGTTCGGGCGCAGCCGCCCGGTGCCCCCCGTTCAACCGCCGGCCAGGCGGGTGGCACGTTTTGACAGTTGCCTTCCCTGTGGCCGGTTTCGGCCATGCCGTGTTCACGTGGCGTTGTTGGGAGGCCAAGAGTCTCGGGGCATGAAGAAGGCACTGCTCGCCGCGACCGCCGTCGCCTCCACGTTCACCGTCGCCCTCGTCGCGGCCCCCGCCGCCTCCGCCTCCGGGTGGGACCTCCCCTGGGGCGGTCGGCACCACGGCAACTCCACCATCCCCTTCACCGAGGCCACCGTCACCGCCGGTGCCGACGGGGCGTACACCCTGAAGTGGAACGCCAAGGGCACCAAGCGCGTGGAGATCAAGGCGAACGGCAAGGTCGTCGCCCAGGGCGGCGCCCAGGGGGAGGCCGTGGTCGGCGGGCTGCCCGCCGCCGACCGGCAGTGGTTCGACTTCGAGCCCGAGCGCGGCCGGGGGCTGCGCCTGGCCGACCGGCTGATCACGCTGGACGGCACCACCAACTTCCGTGACGCGGGCGGCTACCGCACCACGAACGGCCAGTGGGTCAAGATGGGCGAGATCTACCGCTCCGACGCCCTCGACAAGCTCACCGAGAACGACCTCGCCAAGCTCCAGCGCCTGCGCGTCAAGACGATCTTCGACCTCCGCATGGAGAGCGAGCGCACCAAGGACGTGGACAAGGTCCCGGCCGGCGCGCACTACGTCGTCGCCGACGTCTTCGCCGGCTCCGGGTCCTTCGAGGCGCTGCCCAAGACCCCGGACGAGGCCGTCAAGGCCATGATCGACGCCGAGAAGGCCATGGTCGGCGGAGAGGGCGGCATGAAGGCCTACACGCAGGTCTTCGAGGGCATCGAAGGCATCGAGCGCGACCGCGCCGTCCTGTTCCACTGCACCGCGGGCAAGGACCGTACGGGCTGGGCGAACGCCTCCCTGCTGACCGCCCTCGGCGTGCCGAGCGAGACCGTGATGGCCGACTACCTGGCCAGCAACGACTACCGCAAGGCCGCCAACGACGCGATCCTCTCGCACCTGCCGGCCTCGCACGCCGCCGTCTACAAGCCGCTGCTCGACGTGCGTCCCGAGTACCTGAACGCCGGGTACGACGAGGTCACCGCGAAGTTCGGCACCTTCGACACCTACCTCGAGGACGGGCTCGGCATCGACGGCCGCGAGCTGAAGCAGCTCAAGAAGGACCTCCTGGTGGGCTGATCAGCCTCCCTCCACGACCCTCGTCGATCGTCGACGACCCTCGCGACGTGCGGGCCCTGCCGGGCTGTCCCCCCGGCAGGGCCCGCACGCGTGCGCGGGGTCGGTCAGTCCAGGACCGGCAGCAGTTCCGGCAGGTGGCCGTCCGAGGCGCGGGCCGCGGCCTGGCGCTCCTCCGGGACCTCGCCGTAGAGGGTCGTACGGGCCTTCGCGGGGCGGCCGGCCGCCTCGGCGACGGCGATCAGGTCCTGGACGGACTTGTACGAGCCGTAACTCGAACCGGCCATCCGGGAGATGGTCTCCTCCATGAGCGTTCCGCCGAGGTCGTTGGCGCCCGAGCGCAGCATCTCGGCCGCACCCTCCGAGCCCAGCTTCACCCAACTGGTCTGGATGTTGGTGATGTGCGGGTGGAGCAGGATCCGGGCCATCGCCGTGACCGCCCGGTTGTCGCGCACGGTCGGACCGGGCCGGGAGATGCCCGCCAGGTAGACCGGGGCGTTGGTGTGGATGAAGGGCAGCGTCACGAACTCCGTGAAGCCCTCGACGCCCTTCGCCCGCGCGTCCTGCTGGATGCGGGCCAGTGTGCGGAAGTGGCCCAGCCAGTGCCGCGGCTGGTCCACGTGGCCGTACATCATGGTGGAGGAGGAGCGGATGCCGAGCTCGTGCGCCGTCGAGACGACGTCGATCCAGTCGGCCGTCGGCAGCTTGCCCTTGGTGAGGACCCAGCGGACCTCGTCGTCCAGGATCTCGGCCGCGGTGCCCGGGATGGAGTCGAGGCCGGCCTCCTTGGCCGCCGTCAGCCAGTCCCGTATCGACATCCCCGTGCGCGTCGCGCCGTTGACGACCTCCATCGGGGAGAAGGCGTGCACGTGCATGCCGGGCACGCGCTCCTTCACCGCCCGCGCGATGTCGAAGTAGGCCGTCCCGGGCAGGTCCGGGTGGATGCCGCCCTGCATGCACACCTCGACCGCGCCCACGTCCCAGGCCTGGGCGGCCCGGTCGGCGACCTGGTCGAGCGAGAGGGTGTACGCGTCCGCGTCCGTACGGCGCTGCGCGAAGGCGCAGAAGCGGCAGCCGGTGTAACAGACGTTGGTGAAGTTGATGTTGCGGGTCACGATGTACGTGACGTCCTCGCCCACCACCGACTTGCGCAGGTCGTCCGCGATCCGGCAGAGGGCGTCCAGCGCCGGGCCGTCCGCGTGGAGCAGGGCGAGCGCCTGCTCGTCGGTGAGCTTCGTCGGGTCGTCGGCGGCCTGCGCGAGCGCCCCCCGTACGTCGGTGTCGATGCGCTCGGGGACCATCCCGGGGGCCGCGGCCTCGCGCAGGGCCTCCCAGTCGCCGTAGACCTCGTCGAAGTCGTCGCGGCGGTCGCCGGTACGGCCCTGCGTGTCGATGGTGGTGTGCAGGTCGGTGCGGCCGTAGGCGGCGAAGCCCTCGTCCGGCTCCTGCCACGGCCGGCCCACGACCTTCGCGGACTCGTCCGCGAGCCCGCTCTCCGCGTCGGCCAGCGCGCGTACGTGCGGCAGGAGGCGCGGGTCCAGCCAGGGTTCGCCGCGCTGGAGGAACTCCGGGTAGATGGTGAGGCGTTCGCGGAGCTCGAAGCCGGCGGCGGCGGTGCGCTCGGCCAGCTCCTCGATGTGCGGCCAGGGGCGCTCGGGGTTCACGTGGTCGGGGGTGAGCGGGGAGACGCCGCCCCAGTCGTCGATGCCGGCGCCGATGAGCAGCGCGTACTCGGAGTCCACCAGGTTCGGCGGGGCCTGGATGCGGGCGCTCGGGCCGAGGATGTGGCGGGCCACGGCGATGGCCGCGGCGAGCTCCTCCAGCTCCGCGTCGGGCATGCCGCGCATGGCCGTGTCGGGCTTGGCGCGGAAGTTCTGGACGATGACTTCCTGGATGCCGTGGTAGCTGCGCTGGATCCGGCGCAGCTCGAAGAAGGCGTCCGCGCGCTCCTCGTAGGACTCGCCGATGCCGATCAGCACCCCGGTGGTGAAGGGGACGTTGGAGCGGCCCGCGTCTTCGAGTACGCGCAGCCGGACGGCCGGGTCCTTGTCGGGGGAGCCGTGGTGGGGACCGCCGGGCTCGGACCACAGCCGGGTGGCGGTGGTCTCCAGCATCATGCCCATCGAGGGGGCCACCGGCTTGAGGCGCTGGAGGTCCGACCAGGACAGCACGCCGGGGTTGAGGTGGGGGAGGAGGCCGGTCTCCTCCAGGACGCGGATGGCCATGGCGCGCACGTAGGCGAGGGTGTCGTCGTAGCCGTGCGCGTCGAGCCATTCGCGGGCCTCGGGCCAGCGGTCCTCGGGCCGGTCGCCGAGCGTGAACAGGGCTTCCTTGCAGCCCATGGCCGCGCCCTGGCGGGCGATGTCGAGGACCTCGTCCGGGGACAGGTACATCCCGTGGCCCTCGCGGCGGAGCTTGCCGGGGACCGTGACGAAGGTGCAGTAGTGGCACTGGTCGCGGCACAGCCGGGTGAGCGGGATGAAGACCTTGCGCGAGTACGTGATGACGCCGGGCCGGCCGGCGGCTTCGAGTCCGGAGTCCCTCACCCGGGCCGCGGAGGCGGCGAGGTCTTCGAGGGCCTCGCCGCGCGCCTGCAGGAGCACGGCCGCCTCGGTCGCGTCGAGCGCGACGCCGTCGCGGGCACGGCGGAGCGCGCGGCGCATCGAGTTCTCGGTCGGGGCGTCACTCGGAGTGGTCATGGTCCGAGCATACGATTCGCTCGCGCGGGCACGGAGGGGCTCATCGCATCAGCTCCCCGGCGTTGACCAGCAGAGACTGGCCGGTTATCGCCCGTGCGCGGTCCGATGCGAGGAAGGCGGCGGCGTCCGCGACGTCTCCGTCGGTGGCCAGGTCCGGCAGCGCCATGCGGTCGGTGAGGCGGGAGTGGACCTCGGCCTCGGGGACGCCTTCGGTGTGTGCGGTGAAGGTGACGAAGGCCTGGACCGGGGGACCCCACATCCAGCCGGGGAGCACGGTGTTCACGCGGATGCGGTGCGGGCCGAGTTCGCGGGCCATGGAGTACATGGCGGAGGTCAGCGCGCCCTTGGAGGCGGCGTAGGCGGCCTGCTGCACCTCGTTGGGGGAGGCGATGGCGGACTGGGTGCCGATGATGACGACGCTGCCGCCGGCGCGCTTCAAGGCGGGCAGGCAGGCGCGGGTCATGCGCAGGGTGCCGAGCAGGTTCACGTCGAGGATCTGCTGCCAGGTGCCGAAGTCGGCGTCTTCGAGGCCGCCGAAGTACGAGTCCCAGGCGGCGACGTGGACGACGGCGTCGACGCCGCCGAAGCGTTCCCGGGCGAGGGCGGCGAGGGCCTCGCACTGGCGCTCGTCGGAGATGTCGGTCGGCAGGTACGCGGTGTGGGTGCCGTCGGGGTCGATCTCGGCGGCGGCCTTGGCGAGGTTGGCCTCGGTTCGCGCCCCGAGCACGGCGTTGCCGCCGTCGCGGACCACGGTGGCGGCCACTTGGTGGCCTAGGCCGGCGCCTACGCCGGAGACGATGACGGTTTTGCCTTGCAGGAGCAGCGGCGGCATGGTGCGGGCCTCCTGGACGCCGAGAGTTTCTGACGGGG
>NZ_JCAXEG010000045.1:0-8986 GCF_059758875.1 Streptomyces sp. GQ60
CGTCGGTTCGATGTGTACGTCGGTGGTGAGGTGGTTGATCAGGATCCATCCCCAGCCGCCGGTGCCGTCGGTGTGGGGTGGGCGCGGCTGAGGCGGGTCAGGGTTGGTATCGGCGACGGTGATGTGGATGTGATCGCTCTGCAGCGAGAGGTGGAGTGTGCAGGGCCCGTCGGTGTGCCGAATCGCGTTCGAGACGAGTTCACCCACGACCAAGAGTATGATGCTGGCGCTTCCGGGGTGTGCGGGGGGCCGGACGCGGGCAGCGTCAGCGAGGAAGGCGCGGGTCGCGTCCCGCGCTGACGCGGCGGCCTCACCGGCAGGCGGCAGCCTTTGATCGAGCACGGGCGCGCTCATGGGGCCTCCTCCGCCTTGGTGCCGGTCGTAGTGCGCCTGCCCCGTCTGGCGGCCCCGACACGGATAGGACCGCGGGTCCGAGAGCGCCTGCTTTGCAGCACATCAACACCAAATACCGCCGCGCCGCCCAATCAGTCAGCCCAACGGCCGTGGGTCGAGCCGGGACGCGCCCGCCGGTCCTCGGGGGGCTTGTGCGCACTGGTTCCAGGCGTGTTGTGTACCCGTTTCCTCTGGTGACAGCTGGTTGTGGGCGTGTAGCGTTTGCGTCAGCTGTCGTGGTTCGGAAGTTCCCTTTGCCCACGCCGTAGGCGTGGGTGTTTTGCTGTGCTGTGCCGCAGGAACCAGGGCGATCACCTCCGCCTTCCGCAGGGTGCGGGAGGCGTTCATCGACTGGAAGGCATGGATATGGCTACGGGAACTGTGAAGTGGTTCAACGCTGAGAAGGGCTTCGGCTTCATCGCCCAGGAGGGCGGCGGCCCGGACGTCTTCGCCCACTACTCCGCGATCAACGCCTCGGGCTTCCGTGAGCTCCAGGAAGGCCAGGTCGTTACGTTCGACGTCACCCAGGGCCAGAAGGGCCCCCAGGCCGAGAACATCACCCCGGCCTGACCCCGCTCGACACCCGCCGGGGTCTGCCGGGCTCTTCCTCCGGCAGACCCCGGCCGCCGGGGACGGGCTGCATGCTTGCGGGCCCGTACCCGCACCTGCGCAGAACCGATTCTCTTCCTCGTCGTTGTGGGGGCGAGTTGTTCGGGCGCCAGTGCCGGGCTTCCCCCGGCTGGCCGTGTCCCCCTGAGTCTCACGGCATCCGGAGTGCGCCGACAGGACCGCCCCGGTGCCGTGCGCCCGGCAGGCCACCCCCTCCCCGGACTGCCGGGCGCGACCCTGCCCGGGGGCGCAGGCCGCAAGGGGAGCTGCGCCTGGTCGAGCCGGTTCTGCCGTCGCGGGTGGAGGTGGCGTGGACGGGGAGGCGGGCCGGATGGCTCTGTGCGGACAGTTCTCGGCTGGGCTGGCGTGCGGTCAAGGCCATCGCCGCGTTCGCCAAGCAGTAGGGGCGGAAATCCCCAAGGTCGTCAAGCGGCTCACCGACGAGGAAGAACTGTTGGAGTTCCTTCGACTTCCCCGCCGAGCACTGGATCCACCTGCGGACAACGAACCCGATCGAGTCGACCTTCGCCACTGTGCGCCTGCGGACCAAGGTCAGCACGGGCGCTGGCAGCCGGGCCCGCCGGTTAGAAAATTCAGTGGCAGTCTCGGTCAGCCCGTGGTGAAGATCGCGGCATGCCCAACTTCCTGGAGACCGACCGGCTCGTCCTGCGCGCGTTCACGGCGGCCGACGTCGACCACCTGTTCGCCCTGGACAACGACGCCGAGGTCATGCGGTTCATCAACGGTGGCCGCCCCACTCGTCGGGAGTCGATCGAGACAAGGTCGCTCCCGCGGCTCCTGCACGACTATCCGTGCTGGAAGACCCGCGGTTACTGGGCCGCGCAGGAGAAGCCCACCGGCACCTTCCTGGGCTGGTTCGAGTTCCGGCCGTTGGAGGAGCACAGCCCGGCCGTGGTCGAGCTCGGTTACCGGTTGAACCAGGCGGCATGGGGGCGCGGCTATGCCACCGAGGGGTCCCGGGCCCTGGTCCACAAGGGGTTCGCGGAGCTGGGGGTCGAGCGGGTCACCGCAAACACCATGGTCGTCAACACCCGCTCCCGTCGCGTCATGGAGAAGTCGGGCCTGTCCTTCGTCCGGAACTTCACCGGGGACTGGCCGGAGGCGATCGAGGGCTCCGAGCACGGTGAAGTCGAGTACGAACTCACCCGGACCGCATGGGAGCAGCCTCGATAGACATCAACGGTCCAATCCACAACTCTTGACGATTTCTCGCCCCGGGCTTTCACAGGCGCCTGTGCGCGGCGCGCGTCGTTACCAGGTGGCTGTGAGGGTGTGGGGGCTTCGCAGCGCTGTGTTGGGCGGCCAGTTCTGGGGTGTGGCGTAGTGGGGGTCGGTGAGGGTGAGGGTGGGGCAGGCGTCTGCGAGGGCGGTGAGGGCGTGGAGGGTGAGGTGGCGGGTGTAGGGGGCGCCGGGGCAGTAGTGGATGCCGGCGCCGAAGGCCAGGCTGGGGGGTCGGCTGGTGCGGTCGGCGTCGAAGGCGTCGGCATCGTTCAGGCCGTGGTGTTCGTCGCGGGCTGCGGAGGCGAGGAGGAGCAGGAGGCGTGAGCCGGCGGGGATGGGAGTGCCGGAGAGACGGGTGTCGCGGAGGGTGGAGCGTAGCCAGCCGGTCAGGGGTGGGGTGTGGCGCAGAGTCTCTTCGATGGCTTGGGGGAGACGTCCGGTATGCCTGCGGGAGTGGAGTGTTCCCGTTGTCAGCACCTGGTAGAGGGTGTTGGTGATCAGGCGGGGAGTGATCTCGGCATTGGTGATGAGGACTTCCATCAGGGTCGAGGCGACCTCGCGTGGGGTGAAGCGGGTTCCGTCGGTGTCCTGGTGGGCGAGCCATGCGGTGATCAGGTCTTCGCCGGGGCTGTGGGCGCGTTGTTCGGTGAGGGCAAGGCAGTCGTCCCACAGCGCGTTGAGGGCGTGGGCGGCTGCGAGTTGCCCTGCGGGATCGAGGTGTCCCCAGACCAGGTCGGAGAGGGCCGCGGCTCGCTGGGTGATGGCGGGCTGGTCTTGGGGCGGGATGCCGGTGAGGCGGCCTAGGGCGGCGGTGGCGAGCGGCCGGGTGTAGTGGGCGACGAGGTCGGCGGTGCGGGAGGGCCGTGAGGCCAGGCGGGCGGCCGGGGCGGCCGCCTCGCCGCGGAGCAGATCCTGATAGGCGGCCATGCGGCGGTCGGTGGTGGGGAAAGTGGCGTTCATCGCCCGGCGGAAGCGGGCGTGGTGCGGCGGGTCGAGCGACGAGAGGACCGGTACGGCGCCGCTCTGCTCCAGTACGGCCTGGGCATCGGGGTGGACCGGATGCAGGGGGACGTAGCCCAGCGCGGTGGAGAAGGTGGTGCCTGCGTCGCGCAGGACGATGTCGATGTCCTGGTGGCGGGAGACGACCCACACGTTCAGCTGTGGGTCGTGGTAGACGGGGTGTCGGCTGCGCAGGTGCGCGTACAGGGGGCCGGGTTCACCGGCCCCGTGTGCGGTGATGGCGCCCGGCTCGCTGACCGGGCAGCGCGCGAAGTCGGGGATGGCGGGCGGAGCGGGGGTCGGCTGGCTGAGCGCCACAGGATTCGTGTCTTCCGGTCGATCGGAAATCAGCGAGTGGTGCGGGGACGGGCGATGAGCAGCACGCCGTCGTCGTTGAAGCGGTCCGTTCCAGTGGCAAAGTGCTCTCGCAGGGCGGGCAGCAGCGCCTGTCGCAGTTGTGCGAGCTGGAGCCGGCCGGTGTTCCAGAAGGCGGCCAGTACCTCGGCCGCGGCCTGCGCCTTGGCCTCGGAACCTTCCTCGGGGAAGACGACGTCGACGCGGGCGCGGGTGAGGCTGATGTCCTCGAAACCGCGCTCGGCCAGGACACGGGCGGCGCAGGTCAGGAGGTAGCCCTGGTGATCCGGGCGCTCTCCGGTCAGCGGAGCGCAGATGCGGTTCCACAGGCCGATGAGTTCGTTGTCCGGGGCACCCTGCACGAGGACGATCTTCGCCTCGGGGTGGGTGCGGTCCACGGTACGGACCATCTCGGCGACGGCCCGGTCGGGATCGTCGGTGTAGTGCAGTACCCAGGTCGCCACGGCGGCTTCCACGCTCGCGTCGGCAACGGGCAGCTGCTCCGCGCGGCCCGGCAGCACGCTTACGCCGAGGGCAGCCAGCTCGCGCAAGCTCTCCTCCCGCGCCGCGTGCGGCTCGACGGTGGTCACTGATCCCACCCGGGCGGCGAGCTCCCTGACGACCGCTCCGCTGCCGCCGCCGACATCCAAGACCCGGTCGTTGCCGGCCAGAGCCTCGATCACGGGTGTGATGTCGTGCCGTTCGAAGCGGGCTTCCATGCTCAGCCATCCCTGTTCGCTGAGCACATGCGGCCCCCGGTAGACCTCAGGCAGCGGGTAGGGGCCGGCCAGAGCGTGTGCGGGTACGGCCGGGCCGCCGGGCTTGCGGGCGTAGACGAACAGGTGCTCCTCGGCGCCCATGCCGGGGAACTGCGGGTGGAAGACGCTCAGTTGCTCGTGGAGGATTTCCAGTCCGGCCGCGCGCAGCAGCCGGCCGAAGGTCTCGGCCGGGTAGCTGGTGGCGCGGACGCTCTGGCCCATCCACTGGATTTCGGTGTCCTCGACGTCGAAGGGCACGGTGGCGAAGACGAACAGTCCGCCGGGGGCCAGCCAGTCGGCGATCCGGGCGAGGGTGGCGTCCAGGTCGGCGCGGGGCATCTGCAACAGCGGGAAGAATGCGGTGATGGCGTCCCACTGCCCAGGCGTATCCGGCAGGATGCGGACGTCGGCCAGTTCAAAGTCTGCGCCCGGTACCTGGGTGCGGGCCAGCTCGACCATCGTCGTGGACACGTCGTAGCCGGTCACGCGGTGCCCGGCCGCCGCGATGAGGTCGGCGGTCGGCCTGCCGGTGCCCGAGCCGATGTCCATCACCTTCGCCCGCTCCGGGAGCCGGGCCACCAGCCAGCTGATCGCGGCGAGTTGCTCGGGCAGGTGTGCGTAGGTGTCTTCGTACACCTTGCCGAGGGCATCGAAAGGCTTGGCTGCCTGTTCGGTGGATCCGTCACCCTGAAGGGGGAATGTTACTTCGTGCGTCGTCATAGCGGAGGTTCCTGTTCCGGATCTGGTGATCAAGGCGCGACCGGTGACACTACACTCCGTATTCATCCCTGTACCAACCGTAGTGCGCCGGTGTGAACGCCGCGCGCACGCCCCCTTCCGGGCGCCCGCGCACCAGACGGAGAACCCCACGTGTCCACCACCACCGAAACCGGCCACGCCGCCTACTTCGCCTTCCGCGACCGGCTCCTGGGCGACCTGCGCACCACCGTGCTGAGCAATGAGCAGCTGGGCGAGGCCGGAGAGCTCATCTACGGCCACCCCGAAGGGCTCTCCCTGTACGGGATCCCCGCCCCCGACATGGCAGCCAAGGGCATCCGGCTGCTCGGACGCACCACCATCGAATGCTCCGTCGACGCCTACACCATCCCGGTCGCCGAGGAGCTCGCCCGCCTCCAGGCCGGCACCCGGCCGCAGGGACCCGACGCGTACGACCCGATGGTCGTGGATCTGTTCTGCGGCTCAGGAAACTTCGGCCACCACCTCGGCCGGCACATGGGCTGCCCCGTACACGCAGCCGAACTCGACCCGGACGTGTACGAGAGCACGGTCAACAACCTCGACCTCATCGGCTCGCCGATCAGCCTGCACCTGATCGACTACCGCGACCTTCTCGGCAAACTCCCCGCCCGCAGCACCCACGACACCTACGTCGTGGAACCGCCCTGGGGGCCGGCCTTCACTGCGGACGGCCTCGATCTCACCCGTACCTCACCCCCGGTGCCGGAGATCCTCGACGATATCCGCCGCTCCCGCGACGGCCTGCCCTGCTACGTCGCGATCAAGACCAACGACCAGATCGCACACGACTCCCTCACGGCCTCCTTCACCGGCGCCCGGCACCTGCGGAGCATCACCCCGGCCCCTTTCCTGCCCTACGGCGCCAACATGGACTTCCACATCTACCGGCTCACCACCAGCGCCGGCTGCGACGAATGAACCCCTGACTCCCCGGCTTCCCGGCAGGTGCCCCTCGAGCCCGAGGGACAACGCCAAGCAAGCCGCGGGCACCCTGCCCCCGCCATTCCCCAACGGGGCGCGACGACCAACAATGCCCAGCCACCTCGAACCAAGGGACACGCAACAGTGACCAGCACCGCGATCAGCCGCCGCTACGACCGCACCTTCGACCTCCTGGACACCAACGGAAACGGCGTCCTCGAAGAGCAGGACTTCACAGGCCTCATCAAGTCGATCGCCCGCGCCACCGCCGTACAGGGCACCCCCAAGGAAGAAGCCCTGCTCAAGGAATGGGCCAACTGCTGGAACACTCTGCGCGACAACGCCGACGCCGATGGCGACGGCAAGATCAGCCGCGACGAGTTCCACTTGGCCATGGCAGCCTCCTACGGCAACCACACCCAGCTGAAGGACCGCCTCACCCCCGCCCTGGAATCCTCGTTCGCCGCCATCGACGCCGACAACGACGGGGTCGCAACCGTCGAGCAGCTCGAGGCGTACCTCAGCGCATGGGGACTGGAGGCCAAGCAGGCCCGAACCGCCCGCGACCTGCTCGACGAGGACGGCGACGGCCGCATCACCCGTCAGGAGTTCGTGGCCGGCTGGACGGACTTCCTCCTCAGCGACACCTCCGACATCGCCGCCGACGCACTCCTCGGCCCCGTGAAGTAGCGCCACCGCGCAAACAACCACGCTTGACCGGCGCAGGCCGCCCGCCTCCCCGGAGGCAGGCGGCCCCCCGCGCCGGCTGAATGCCTACGCGGGCCTAACGGCATACGGTGCGCAGTCACAGGAGGCCGCGGTGGGCTGGCCGGCTGCGAGGCCGTAACCGGGCGGCTGCCGAATCGTTTATCCATATCGTCGCGTCAGATGCAAAACCGCCCCCCTTGCGGTGCCGCGGCTGACGGCCCCGGGACGCCCCCTGTCCCGGGGCCTTGCTCTGCACCAGCTGGGACGTCCGGGCGGCTCCCTTCGGGTGACTTTCGGAGTCGGGGGAGCAGGGCGCGCGCGTTCGTGATGCGCCGGCCAGCCGAGGAACGGCAGGGCCTCCAGCCCGTCTCTCCGGCAGGCCGCGCCGGGCGGGTGAAGCCGCTGCCCCGGGCGGCCGTGTGCGGGTGCCTGCCTGCGCCCGCGATTGCAGAATGAGCCGAAACAGCCACCCTGTCTCCAGGAGCTCTCTGCCATGCTCGAACGCAAGCTGCTCAAGGACCGTGCTCAGGTCACCTTCGTCCTTCCCGCCGACATCCCGCCCGGTCCGGTCAGCGTGGTCGGTGACTTCAACGAGTGGAAGCCCGGAACCCACACCCTCGCCGCCCGCAAGGACGGCACCCGCGCCGTCACCGTCGCTCTGTCGGCCAAGAGCGTGCACTCCTTCCGCTACCTCGCGGCGGGCGACTACTGGTTCAACGAGGACCACGCCGACGGACACGACGGCACCAACAGCCTCCTGCACACCTGATCCCCCTCCCCGGGGGCGGATCCACCCCCGGCGATCCCCCCCCGCGCCGCCGGCCATGCAGAGGGACACCCTCGGATGGCCACAGCACGCGACATCAAGTGCATCGGCGCCCCGGAGACGGTCCTGACGCCGCGAAGAAACGCGCGAGCGCTCGCTGGTGCCGCGTTCTCCGGGGTTTAGCCGTGCGCGCCCGCGGCTGCTGGGACCATTCGGTGGGTAAGTGTGCGCGTTGAACCGTGGTGAGAGATCACCCGTGCCGGCACCACAGGAGCAGACGATGAAACCGACGACACAATCTCGTCCTCCGGCAGACCTGTTCCCGTTGAAGACCCTCTTCTGCAAATTTTGCCGGGCTACAGCTGCCACTGGTGGAGCGCGGACCCTGAGCGCGGAGGGGGAGTTCCTGTCGGTGACCTGGCATACGGCTGCCTGTCCGCATCACGTGGCCGATCGTATCCTCGCCGAGGACAACTGACGACAATGCTCCGGCAAACCGCGCACCGCGCACTGACCGCCCGTACCACCGGCGGTTTCCAGGCGCCGGCCCTGCAGCCAAACGCCGCCCGCGGCTGCCGCGTGGTCAGCTCCGACCCCGGCGCAGACGGCCGGCTTCCGGCTTCGCCACCGGCCTGACCGACCCCGACGTACGGTCGTGACCTGCACGGCCGATCTCGACGCCCGGGTCCGCGTGCTCGCTGCCGAGAGCGCAGCCGGAGCGCGTACCCAGCCGAGGGCCGGGCCCCGGCCCCTTCGTACCTCCGTGGTACTCATCTCCCATGAGCCAGTTCCGCGACTTCAACCTCAAGCTGCTCGTCATCGAGGAGCTCATGTACGGCGCCGAGCCACTCCTCCCGGTCTACGACCTGCCCGCGCGGCTGGCCGAGCGGGGGATCGGCGACCCCGCGTCCCACGTCCTGGAGAACGGCCTCCACGCGGAGGTACTGCCGGAGTCCCGGGCCCACTTCGAGGCCCTGGAGATCCCGGTCGAGCTCCTCGCCCGGGTCGAGGAGTTGTGCTTCGACGCAGGGGCGGACGTCTTTCGGCACTGCGCCCCCGCCTGGGACGGCGAGGACGACCTGTTCGACGTCCGCTCGCTCGACGACCTCGCCCTGCTGCCCAACCTGCGGGAGGTCACCTTCGTGGAGGACGGCGTCCTGGCCGTGCCGGACGCGGCGGAGGTCTTCGCCGCGCGAGGCGTCGACACGGACTGAGCCCCGTCACTTGCGTAGCGCTGAACGAATTCCGAAGTCCGGTCCCGCTACCCCGCGGGAGCCGGACTTCGCCATGCTGCTCAAGATCTGCGCCTCGACACGAGCGTGAAGGATGTGCCGGTTCGGCGGGTGCCCGGCCACGGCCGCGGGGGGAGCCGTGTGGCCGGCCGCGCGTCGTGCGGTCGGGTAGGTGCTATGCCTTGCCTGCGGCTTGCAGGGGAGTCCTCGGGGCGCCCCGCTCGCTTTGACGGTGAGTTGTGGGG
>NZ_JCAXEG010000046.1:0-8113 GCF_059758875.1 Streptomyces sp. GQ60
GAACTTCGACAAGCAGGCCGCCACGACCGAGATCGCCGCCCGTGAGGGCCGCGTGATCATGTTCCTGGACACCAAGCACGCCGTGGACAGGCTGACCGAGCACCTGCTGAGCAACGGCGTCCGCGCCGCGGCCCTGCACGGCGGAAAGTCGCAGCCCCAGCGCACCCGTACCCTCACGCAGTTCAAGAGCGGGCACGTCAGCGTGCTCGTGGCCACGAACGTCGCGGCCCGCGGCATCCACGTCGACAACCTGGACCTCGTCGTCAACGTGGACCCGCCGACCGACCCCAAGGACTACCTGCACCGCGGCGGCCGTACCGCCCGCGCCGGTGAGTCCGGCAGCGTCGTCACCCTGGTCCTGCCCAACCAGCGCCGCGAGATGGCACGCCTGATGACGTCCGCGGGCATCACCCCGCAGACCACCCAGGTCCGCTCCGGAGACGAGGTCCTGACCCGGATCACCGGCGCCCAGGCACCCTCCGGCATCCCGGTCACCATCACCGCGCCGGTGTCCGAGCGGCCCAAGCGCAGCACGGCTTCCCGCGGACGCCGCGGCCCCATGTCAGCCGCCCGGCGCGCGAGCGCTCGGCAGTCCGCCTTCGATGCGGCGGCTTGAGCACCACGTGATCCGGAAACTGACCCATCTCTGCAGGAGGCAGATTTTGACGCTGGTCCAGATGCAGCCCCGCTCCGCGCATGCCGACCTCGTCCGCAGGACGGTGGACGACGCCATGGAGGCGGCCGGCCCGCAGGTCTGTGACGACATGACCGTCGAGGTGGCCCTGGCCGTCACGGCCAGTTCCCGCACGGACCGTCTGCTCGTCTGTGACGAGGACGGCCTGTGCACCGGGCTGGTGACCCAGGCCCAGCTCACCGCCGTCCGCGAGAGCGCGGCGTACACCGACCGGCTCCGTCTGCGCGATGTCCTCGGCGATCGCGGCCCGTTCGCTTCGCCGATGACCACGATGGCCGAGGCCCAGCACGCGATGCGTTACCGCAAGCTCGCCGCCCTGCCCGTCGTGGACGAACAAGGCAACGCTCTGGGCGTCCTCGCCCTCGCCCGCTGAACCACCTCCCCGTGGCCGGTCCCTTCCCCTCTTCTCCCTGTGAGGCACCATGCGCTGTGTCATCGCCCGCTTCCCGTTCGACCTGACCAAGAGCGGCGTCCTGGAATCGATGAAGGGCATCAAGCCCGAGCAGGTCCTCGGCGAGTCCGTGATCATCGGCCGCCGCACCTACCCCGTCAAGCAGGTCGGCCAGGTCCTCACCCGCCAGGACCGCCGCGACTTCAGCGCCGGCGAAGTCCTCCGCGCCATGACCCAGCTCGGCTTCACCTGCCGCGGCAGCCTTCCCCGACCCGCCGTGGCCACACGCGTACTCAGCCCCCTCCAGCGGGCCTCCGCCATGCTCGGCACCCCCGTCACCGCCTGACCGGTGGGCCCAGCGCGCCACCACCCGCACAGCAAGAGGGGCCCGACCGGCACGCGCCGGTCGGGCCCTTCCGCGTACCCACGGGGAAGCGCGAATCTTCGGCTCCATCGACCTCGGCCTGAGGTGATCGTGCCCGTCGTCATCGACGGGCTCCCGATCTTCAAGCATTCCCGAGGTGACGCGGGTGCACGGGCGCGGGGTGCACGGGCGCGGGCCTCGCACGCCCGCGGCCCCGCCGCGCTCAGCAGGCAGCGAGGAAGACGGCGATGTAGTGCGCGGTGAAGGCCGCCACGGTCAGGGCGTGGAACACCTCGTGGTAGCCGAACCAGCGGGGTGAGGGGTCGGGGCGCTGGAGGGCGTACACGACGGCGCCCGCGCTGTAGAGCAGCCCGCCCGTCACGATCAGGGTGAGTACGGCCGCCCCGCCGCTGTGCAGGAAGTCGGGCAGGTAGCGCACCGGTGCCCAGCCCAAGGCCAGGTAGCAGGGCGTGTACAGCCAGCGGGGCGCTCCGATCCACAGGACGCGGAAGGCGATACCGGCCAGAGCACCCGTCCACACGATCCACAGGAGGACGGACCGCTGGTCAGGGGCGAGAAGGAGCACGGCCAGCGGGGTGCAGGTGCCGGCGATGATCAGGAAGATGTTGGCGTGGTCGAGGCGGCGCAGGACGGCCTCGCCGAGCGGTCCCCACGTGCCGAGGTGGTAGACGGCGCTCGTCCCGAACAGCAGCCAGGCGGTGACGGCGTACACGGTGCAAGCCACCGTGGCCCGCGGGGTGCCTGCCAGGCAGACGAGGACGATGCCCGCGGCCAGGGACGCGGGGACCATGCCGGCGTGGAGCCAGCCCCGCAGCTTCGGCTTGATCGGCTCCACCAGATCGGCCGCTCGGCCGAACAGGTCGGCGACGGGCTGGGAGCCCTCACCTTCTCCATCCGTCGGTGCGGAGACAACATGGCCGGCTACGGCGTCGTCCCGGGACGCTGCTTTCCGCTCCGACTCGGACTGCTGGGCATCGCTGGCAACCATGAGTCCATGCTAGGAGCTTGTCCGGAGCGGCATCATCCGAGGTCTGCCGCAGTCCGCCGGACGCGGCCGGGTCATCCGCCTCATCGCGTCGGTCCTGGCAGTCTTCCTCCAACTGGGGCTGTGGAACTCGTGTAGTCCGGCGGGCCAGGGGAACGATCTGGGCTTCCGAACGGGCCTCTCCGCTCTCCTACGTCCAAGGACCGCCGATGCTTCCCGAGTTCCGCGCCCACGCGTCCGCCCCCCTCTCCCATCAGCTGGAACAGCGGCTGGGGCTGGACCCCCGCCTCGAAGCCGGCCACATCGACGTGGAGCGCGTCGCGGACATCGCCGTCGTCGCATCGGCCCACTCCGACGGATACGTGGCCACCGCGCACCTCCTCGGTCTGCTGGCCGCGCTCCCTGCCCCCACCGAGTCCGGAGAGCACTTCTGGTCGGAACTGTGGAGGTCCTCGGGCTCCCTCTACCTGCTCCCCGCCAACATCAAGGCGTGCGTACTGAGTTCGCTGGCAGGAGAGGGCACCGGCCTGGCCGGGCAGATCCTCTCGGCCTTCGACGAGATGACCCCGCCCCAGCGCATCGCAGCCGGAGAGGTCATCGGCCGGGCACTCGCCGAGTCCGACCACCTCCCCGACCTCAAAACGCAGGTCATCGGAGAGCTGTGGCTCCGTGACCTCGAAATCACCGCCTGGCGCGTCCTGCACGCGGACCACAAATCAGCCGATCCGTCCAGGCGGGAAGCCTTCTTCCACGCATGGACGAGCGTCTGATCTGCAACGTCACCCGTACGTGCACCGCCTCATGCGTGCGCGATGCGTGAGCGGACGGGGCGGCACCAGCCGTCATGCCAGGAAGCGGCACAGTGCGCGGCCCCGGACTGCTCGTCCGGGGCCGTTTGCGTGTTCGGTGCGGTCCTTTGCCGGGGCTTTAAGCTGGCTTCGGGGAACACGTCCCCGCCAGGTATGCCGTAGCCGGGCCCCCGAGGTCCGCAGAGTCAAGAAGGAGCAGCAGACCCGCAATGGGTGAACCTCCCAGTCCCAGCCGTGCCACACCTTGCCCGCAGCATCAGAGCCGGGAAGCGGGGGTGGCACGGTGACCGCAGTGCTGTTGCTGCTCCTCTCCCTGGCCCTGACGCTGGCGTGTGCGGTGTTCGTCGCCGCCGAGTTCTCGCTCACCACCGTCGAGCGCAGTGAGCTCGAACGGTCCGCGAAGGCCGGTGAGCGCGGCGCCGAGGGCGCCCTGAGGGCCGCCAAGCGGCTGACCTTCCAGTTGTCCGGCGCCCAGTTGGGCATCACCGTGACCTCGCTGGTGATCGGCATGCTCGCCGAGCCCGCAGTCTCCGCGCTGCTCCGCGGCCCCCTGGAAGCGGTCGGACTGCCCGCCGGAGCCGTGCCGACCACCGCGACCCTGCTGGGTGTGGGGCTCTCGACCGTCGTGCTGATGGTGGTCGGTGAGCTGGTGCCGAAGAACTGGGCGATCTCCCGGCCGCTGGCCGTGGCGAAGGTCGTCGCCGGTCCGCAGCGTGCGTTCACCGCCGCGTTCGGCCCGCTGATCCGGCACCTGAACAACACCGCGAACCGGCTCGTACGCCGCTTCGGCCTCGAACCGGCCGAGGAGCTGGCCTCCGCCCGTACGCCCGAAGAGCTGGTGGCACTGGTGAAGCACTCGGCACGGCAAGGCGCCATCGAGGCCGACTCGGCCGAGCTGTTCGTCAAGACCCTGCACCTGGCCGAGCTGACCGCGGAGAACGTCATGACCCCGCGCGTCGACGTCCACGCCCTGGAGCTCCACGCCACCGCGGCCGACGCCGCGGCCCTGACGCTCGCCACCGGTCTGTCCCGCTTCCCCGTCTACCGCGACAGCCTCGACGAGGTCGTCGGCACGATCCACGTCCGCGACGTCCTCGCCCTCGAAGAGGACGAGCGGGAGGTGACCACGGTCGCCGACCTGATGACGAGTGCGCTGCTCGTGCCGCACTCGCTGCCCGTCGACACCCTCCTCGGGCGGCTGCGCAAGGCTCGCACCATGGCCGTGGTCATCGACGAGTACGGCGGCACCGCCGGCGTCGCCACCATCGAGGACATCGTGGAAGAGGTCGTCGGCGAGGTCCGCGACGAGCACGATCCGGTCGAGGCCCCCGACCTGGTCGAAGGCCCCGGGCAGGACGGACGCCGGGTGTGGCGGGCCGACGGGAGCGTACGCCTCGACGAGCTGGCGGAGATCGGCTTGGACGCGCCCGCGGGCCCGTACGAGACCCTCGCCGGGCTGATCGCCACCCTGCTGGAACGCATCCCCGTCGAAGGGGACGCCCTGCGCGTCGGGGGCTGGGAACTGTCCGTGCTCGACGTGGAGCACCACCGCGCCGACCGGGTCTCGATCACCGCGCCCGGCGTTTCCGCGACCGATGAGGAGAAGGCCCGATGACCGCCGTCCAACTGCTGATCGGCGCCTTCACCCTGATCACCAACGCCTTCTTCGTCGGCGCCGAGTTCGCCCTGATCTCCGTACGGCGCAGCCAGATCGAACCGGCCGCGCTCAAGGGCGACCGGCGGGCGAAGACCACCCTGTGGGCGCTGGAGCACCTGTCCGCGATGCTGGCCACCGCCCAGCTCGGGATCACCGTCTCCTCGCTGGTCCTGGGCGCGGTCGCCGAGCCGGCCATCGCGCACCTGCTGGAGCCCCCGTTCCACTCCGCCGGCGTGCCCGAGGCGCTGATCCACCCGATCGCCTTCGTGATCGCGCTGACCCTGGCGACGTACCTGCACATGCTGGTCGGCGAGATGGTCCCGAAGAACATCGCGCTCGCCGCCCCGGCGCCGACCGCGCTGCTCCTCGGGCCGCCGCTGGTCGCGGTCACGCGGGCGCTGCGGCCGTTCGTCTTCGGCATCAACGCCTTCGCCAACACGCTGCTGCGGCTGATGAAGGTGGAGCCCAAGGACGAGGTGGGGTCGGTCTTCACCGACGACGAACTCGCCCGTCTGATCAAGGACTCCAGCGCCGCCGGGCTCCTCGCCCCCGAGGACGGCGAACGTCTCCAGGACGCCCTCGAACTCGGTACCCGGCCCGTCGGCGAGGTGATGGTTCCGCTGGACAGGGTCGTGACCGTCGGCCACGAGATCACCCCGCGCGCCCTGGAGCGTACGGCCGCCGACCACGGCTTCTCACGGCTGCCGGTCACCGGCCCCGGCGACGAGATCCTGGGCTACCTCCACATCAAGGACGCCCTCGGCGCCCCCGACCGCACCCGGCCCTTCCCCCGTACGGCGCTGCACCCGATCATCAAGGTCGCCCTGGACACCCCGCTCGACGACACGATGACCGCCATGCGCGCGGCCGGCACGCACCTCGCCGCCGTCACCGGCAACAAGGGCACCGTCATCGGCTTCGTCGCCATGGAGGACGTACTGGAGGAACTCGTCGGCGCCGCCCACGACCCGGACGCCTGACCGGACCCGCTCGGCCGCCGGCTACCGGCTACCGGCTACCGGCTACCGGCTACCGGCCATCGGGTCAGAGCTGCTGCATCAGGCGGTGGAGGTTCGTGCTGGAGGCGTGCATCGTGTTCGAGAGGTAGACGACCTCGACTCCGAGCGTGGAGAAGTCGCGCTCCCAGCGCTCGCTCCGGGGGGTGCCGCGCCAGTCGTCGCCCTTGAACAGGCGGTGGAAGCCGATCTGCTGCCAGGCGTCCAGGTTCTCGAGGGTGCGGTCGACGATGGCCTCGTCGACGCAGCTCATGGAGCTGACGACCTCGATGCGCTCGTGGAGCGGGATGGCCGGGGGGAATCCCTTGTAGCAGGAGGCCTCGTCGGTCAGTACGCCGGCCACCAGGTAATCGCACTGGGCGCGGGCCTGCTTGAGCAGGTTGAGGTGTCCGATGTGGAAGAGGTCGAAGACGCCTGACGCGTAACCGATGATCTGAGACACGGGGGTCCTCCCGGAGGCGCTGTAGCGGCCGGATAGTGGTGACGGTCTGGGGTGGGAGCGATCTTGCACCATCCCCCTCCCCTGGTAAAGGCCCAGTTCAAGGACGTGGGGCGGGGTCTCGCACGGGGTCTGGCATGAGGTCTGGCACGGGGTGTGGGATCGGGTGGGGCTGCGTACCGGCCCGGGAGGGGGATCCCCCTCCCGGGCCTGTGTCGCGCGGCCGGTTCCCGGCCCCGCGGGGCCTGGTGGCCGCTGGGGCCGGTCAAGCCGATGGGCTGGTCAGCCGATCGACCAGCCGAATGCGCCGCCGGCGGCCGGGAGGCCGTTCTGGCCCGGCTGGTGGGTGGTGACCGTGCCGGCGGTGCCGGTCCGGCCGGCCGTCGTGTTGCCCCACGGGAGGGCGTACACGGCGCCGAGCGGGGCGGCGTTCGGCACGCCGATCCGGAGCGCCGAGGTGGCTGCTCCCAGGTGGGCGCCGATGGAGTGGCCGGCCGTCGGGGTGCCGCCCAGGCCGGACGCGTCGCCCGCCTGGATCCACTGGTCGGTGTCACCGGGGACGCCGAGCGGGTCGAAGGTCTGCACCGCGCCCGCGTCGGCGACTCCGCCGATGTCCTTGCCCGGAATGCCGACCGCGAGGACGAGGGTCGCCGCGGTGGCGGGTGCGTCGGGGGCGAGGTTGACCAGGGCCACGCTCTGGCCGAGCCGGTCACCGGCGCCGGCCGCGCCGGTCACACCGGCGACCTCGGCGGTGATGGAGGCGACCTTGGTGACGACGCCCGCCCCGGTGATGCGGAAGGTGTAGGCCTGGCCGGCGTGGTCGACGGGCGCCGAGGCGACCGTCAGGCCCTCGCCGGGCACGCCGACCGCCAGGACGGTGTCGGTCGCGGCACTCGCGCCGGCCGGTGCGTAGGCGACGGCGGAGAGGGAGCCGCCGAACAGGTCGCCGGCCTCGGCCAGGCTGCTGACGAGCGGGTCGTTCTGGTTGAGCCCCACGAGGGGGGTCGGCAGGCCGCCCGCGGTCAGCTCGTGGGTGAGCAGCTGGATGTTGCCGGCGTCGGCCGCGGTGCCGATGGCCTCGTTCGGGGAGCCGATGACGATGTGGTTCGCGGAGGCGGCGATGGTCGTGCCGAACCGGTCGCCGGCCTCGACGTCGCCGTCCATCGCGGGCTTGTTCTGGTCGGTGACCGCGTTGGTGGTCCCGCGCAGGTAGTGGACGGTACCGGCGTCCTTGACGGCGCCGATGTCCTCGCCGGGTACGCCGATCAGCAGGTACGGCTGCCCCTGCGCGGTGTGGCCGGCGGCGACGGAGTGGCCGAAGCGGTCCTCCGCCCCGGGCACCGCGGACTTGATGGCGCCTTCGCCCGTGCCCTGGACCAGGTTGAGGGCGGCCTTGCCGGTGGTCAGGCCGCCTGCGGCACCGTAGAGGACGTTGACGGAGCCGGCGTCGGCGTCCGTGCCCGCGTCCTCGCTCGGGATGCCCACGACGAGGTCGGAGCAGCCGTCCTCGTCGTGGTCGAAGGTGGCCAGCTTCTCGCCGAAGGAGTCACCGGCCTCGGCGTCGTCCGGGACGGTGGCCAGGTCCTGGTGGAACTCGGCGGTGCCCTTGCCGCCGCCGTAGACCACGCGGACCACACCGGCGTCGGCGTCCCCGCCGACGGCCGCCTTGGGGTCACCGACGACGGTGTCCTCGATGGCGTCGCAGTTGAAGTCGGTGAAGCGGGGGCGCTGCGGCGC
>NZ_JCAXEG010000047.1:0-4350 GCF_059758875.1 Streptomyces sp. GQ60
GGCCCCACCGATCCTATTCCTGGGGCCGCCAGACATAGCGGACGTCGGGCTCGTGCTCCTCATTGCGGAGTCCGTCGGTACGTTCGACTGCGATGAACCCGTGCCGCTCGTAGAAGCGTTGAGCCGGCCCGTTGACCTGGAACGTCCACAGCCCCAGTCCCTCCGGCCGCTGCTGCTTGGCCAACGCCACGAACCGGTCACCCAGGCCCCTGCCCCGCCACGACGGATCCAGGTAGAGCTGCTCCATTTTCCTCGCCGTCGAGTACGAGGAGCCCTATGACGGAGCCGTGTGCCCCTGCGATCCAGCTCTCGTACCGCGGCACGACCACGGAGGAGAACCAGTCCCGTACCTCGTCATCGCCGTGTGCAAGACGCACGGTCGGCAGCGCGGCCTTGAAGGAACGCAGCCACATGTCGGCCATGTCGCCCGCATCAGAGTCGATGGCCCGCTGGAACACGACCTCAGCACTGTTCACAGCGCGCGACTATCGCAGACGCGTGCTCCCGCCGCATCCGGATTTGCAGCGCGGCCCGCCACTGATCGGCCGGCCGGGCCGGCCGGACGGTTCGGGGAACTGGCTGCGGAGGGCGGGCAGCCGCAGCGTGCGGTAAGGGTTATGCCGGAGCCCCACACACTTCCAAGCGTTCAGCCGCGGCCAGGCGGACGTGTACGGCCGAGTGCCGCCGCATGGCGCCGCGCGGTGGCGTCGTCGGCAGTTGGTTCTGTGCTTCCGACTCCGTCGGCGAGCCCGCTGCCACGGCCCGCGTCGCTGCTGAAGGTGTGCGACCGGCTCGAGGATCTGGCCGAGCGGTTCGCGGGCTTGGCGCCGCCCACCGGGATGGACGCCCAGGCGCACAGTTGGCACCTGGCACAGGCGGCTACCCGGCTGGTGACAGGGGTAGGGGAACCGCACCGGTGCCGTATGCGGCCGGTACGGGCTCTGCCACATGCTGCTCACCTAGCTCCCTCTCTGTCGTGGGCAAGGGGCCGGGGACGGCGAAGCACGCGGTCGACGCCGCGATCGGTGGATGCCATCCATACCTGGTGTGCTCTGTGGGAGGCCGTTCCTCGGACCCGGCTCGAGTTGACCGGCTGCTCGCCGCGCTCCTCGATCGCGCGCGGACGCTTCCCGGAAGCGCCCACTCACCTGCGTGCTCTGTGTTGATGGGCAGCCCGCTCGTCTCGGCCGGCCCGAGATGTCGTTCCGACGAGGCGAAGCCTTCGCCAAGGAGGGCCGTCAGCAAGGGACTTCGATTACCGTCTGTGCGGCAGCCCCGACTCGGGAGTGGCCCCGGCCCCCGTGCGGCGCGGGCACATCTGGACGTGGCCTTCTTCGACCCCTTTCCGGACGGCAACGCCCGCCTTGCCATGCTCACCCTCGTCTATGTCTTGGAGCTGGGGGGCATTCGGCTGGACCGAGCCGGCCGCCCCCTTGCAGACCAAGCGTCGTGCGGAGACGCCGCCCGCGCGGCAGACCTTGCTGTCCTGGCGTCCGTACTCATCCGCTCGACCCATCACCGCGCGACCAGAACCAACTGACGCCGACAGGGTCAGCGCATGCAGGGGGACGTCACTACCGCACCCCCTGATGCCTGTCCTTGATCACCGTGCAGAGGAAGTCACGTGGTGCCCCTTCTGCCGACCAACTCCGTTTACTTCGTGGGGCCTTGCGAGCACGGAGCTACGAACGACGCGATGGATCGACACGAAGCCGAGCGGCGATCCATCCGCGCGCAAGGCCCGGACCGGCCGGGCCACCGCCCGGGAGGCCCCCACGGAGCGCAAGGTCCTCGGCCAGGCAACGGGAGGCGGCAGCTTTCGCCGGTGTTCGGTCCGAGCCGGCAGGCCGTCTACAGGATTCGCCTGATCACGGACCGGACTGCGCCGATTGCTCCCTCGCCGGCTGTGGCCGACTCCACCGCGGCTACGAGCGCGAACCTCAGCACCTTCTTGCCTTCGTCGGCTGTCGTAGGCCGCTGCTTGAATGCCGGCATGACGGATTGGCCCAGGCTCAGCGACGCGTACGGTTCAGCGGAAGGGGTGCCCGACCTGCTCGACCGGTACGAGGCGGACCCCGAAGCCCTCTCAACGGAGCTGGTCGACCGGCTGTGCCCGATGTACGACATCGCCTTCTCCGCAAGCTTCGCCGCCCTGCCCCGCCTACTCGGGATCGCAGCCGGACGAGCGGCCTGCGAACGACTGGACGTGCTCTACCTGGCGGGAGCGATCACGAGGTGCGCCCGTTCTTCACCCGAGGCAGCCCAGATGGGAACCCGGGAAGCGGCCGCGTTCTGCCGTCTGACAGAGGAATCGCTCACCACACCCATGACCGCGGTGGATTACGTCTTCCTGCTCCAGTCATGGATGGCGTTCCAGGGCGCCGAGGTCTGGGACCGCAATCTGGAGAACCTTGCGGAGGGTGAGTACGAAGTCGACTGCCCCTACTGCGGAGTGATGCTGACCATCGTCTTCGGAGAGGAGGGCCACTTCGCGTGCAGCGAGGACTACGCGAACCCGGAGGCGCAGAGATCGCCCTTGCGTCCGATCGACCCCGCCCAAGCGGGCGGACTGGTACAGCGGCTGCACTGCCGGGCGCTGGCAGACGGCCAGGGAGTCGTGGCACACGGGCTCCCGTACATGTTCGGACAGGCCGTCTGCACCGACTGCGGCACGCAGCTGCCCGTGCTGGATAGACGGGCGTAGCTCGGCACTGCGGGTGAACGGCAGGCTTCAGCCCCCTGTACAGGTGTGCAGACGAGCCGGGTGAGGCGGACGTTGAGCCGTTCATGGGGTGGCGTACGTGGCATTGGATCGTTCCGGACGGATTGTGCGAGCTCGCGGAGCCGTTGATCCCGCCGTTCATGGTGCGGCCGCCGGGCGGCGGGACGCAGGACACACCGCCGAGCTGTCCTAGGTTCCGCCCACGTGAGGGCGAAGGGGCACGGTCTTAGACATCTGAGGGTTGCGGCTATGGCTACGAAGGCGAGGAAGTGTTCGGCCTTGCGCTCGTAGCGTCGATGGAGCCTGCGGCAGCTTGCCAGCTAGGACACGGTCTTTCCACCACCCAGCGGCGTCGGCCAGCGGCTGTGAGGTCTCGATGGCCTTGCGGGCGATGCGGTGGCGGATGCCGCGCTTGTGGAGCTATCGGCGCAGGTGGTCGTAGTCGTGACCCTTGTCCGCATGGCCTTTCGCCGGCCTTCGGCGCCGGGGCCCGCGGCGGGTCCGGGTAGGCGGGATGCCGCGGACAAGCGGCTCCAGGCCCTGGCTCGTGCGTGTTCGCGCCGGAGATTCCCAGGGGCAGCGGCAGCCCATTCCGGTCGGAGATCAGGTGGATCTTCGATTCCAGTTTGCCTTGGTCGGTCGGATTCGGTCCGGTCAAAGGCCCCCTTTTGCCGCCCGCAGACTGACCGAGTCGATCGCGCACCGCGACCAGTCCAGCTCGCCCCGCGCTCCGAGTTCGTTGAGGATCACGCTGTAGAGCTTCGCCCAGACCCGGTCCCGGCTCCACTGGGCAAATCGGCGATACGCCTTGGGCCAGGCGGGACCAAACACTGGCGGCAGCTGCCGCCACGTGCAGCCCGAGGTCGCCACGAAGACGATCGCGGCCAGGGCCTCGCGGCCACCGGCCCGCCGCCTGCCACCGCCCTGCGGACGTATCTCCCCCCGTCGGCGGCACCAACCGCCTGAACAACACCCACAACTCGTCCGGCACCAACCGCTCAACCAGATCCGTCATGCACGGATCCGCTTGCCGCTCGGTGAGCGGGTGGGAAGCAGTGAGCGAACCTCGCGGTAGTCACGCGTTCGTGGATCTGCTCCGGGGCGAGGTCCTGGTGGAGGCGGCCCGGGTGGCGCTTGCGGGTGTGGAAGCGTTCGGTGACGAGGAGCGTGGGCAGTCGCAGAACAAGTCGACCAGGTGGGCGTCGAGCCGGCGGAGCCGGCAGGTGTGATCACCTACGCCGAGGGAGTCGTCAAGCGACTCGAGGATCACGTCCATGTCGATGACCGGCAGTCCTGCTCTGCGCGTGGCCGCAGGCAGCCAGTGATCACGGAGGCGTCGTCGGGCAACGAGGTCGGTGCGGCAGCCATACACCGTGGTGGGCCCGTGTCGGGGGGATTTTGACGGTGCAGGGAGCGTGATGTAGAGTTAAACGGTTGCCTGGAACTGGACAAGTTCGGCAGCCGGCCCCCAAAGAAGCAATTCAGAGTGGGCACCCTCGACTCCTCGTCCAGGAATCTGAAGCCGGGAAATCCGGTGGAAAACTTCTGATAGAGTCGGACTCGCCGGAAAGGGAAACGCGAAAGCGAAGAACTGGAAAGCGAAACCCGCTTCGACCGGGAATCGGACA
>NZ_JCAXEG010000048.1:0-4073 GCF_059758875.1 Streptomyces sp. GQ60
AGGAGCGGCCCCGTCTGAGATGCCTGTGCCCTCCTCCGGTCGGCGGTCATCCGCACATACGGATCCGGCAGGACCGGTAGCTCAGCCAGAACAGACGCGCGGGGCGATCACAGCATCCAGGACCGGGCGCCTGAACACCCTTCCCGTGACCGCCGACCGCCACCACGAGCGAGAGGGGCATGGGGAAGCCCCTCAGGGTCGGTGGGCGCGACAGATCGCTACACACTCTCGCTCGGCTTGGCGACTGCGGGCCGTCCTGGGGGCGTTGGGGTGCGTGACACGGGTGCGCAGGTCACCGGGGTTCCGGCCCGTCCGTTCCGGCCGTGGGCCTCGAGAACGCCGACTCCTTCCGCTGACCGCGATCTATTGGGTTGCTGCCCACTGTGCGGTCGGATAGGAAGCTCGCATGCTAAAAGGCAACACGGTTGGGCTCAGGGCCCGGCACGAGGACGACATTCCCATCCTGCACGCCGGTCTCCACGACGATGTGGTCACCGCTTCCAGGGCGACGGGGCTTCCCTGGCGACCGCTCATGGCCGGCTCCGAAGCCCTGTCGTTCATGGTCGACGACAGGAATGAGGGGCACGTTCCGTTCTCCGTGGTGGACCTGGACAGTGGCGCGCTGGTCGGTACCGCGACGCTGTGGGGCATCGACAACCACAACCGGTCCGCGCACGTCGGGCTCGGGCTGTTGCCGGGTTCTCGGGGCAAGGGCTACAGCACGGACGTGGTCGCGGTGCTGTGCCACTACGGCTTCGTCGTGCGCGGCCTGCGCCGGCTGCAGATCGAGACGCTGGCGGACAACATCGCGATGATCCGTGCCGGTGAGCGCAACGGCTTCGTCCGCGAGGGTGTGCTGCGCTCTTCGGCCTGGGTGCTGGGTGAGTTCCTGGACGAGGTCCAGCTCGGACTCCTTGTCGAGGAGTGGAAGTCCCTCCCTGACGCGTAATGTTCACGCAGCGCTATGACCTATTACCAGTCAGGGGGGCGTGCGGCGATGCCGGACACCAGGATCAGCGAACTCGTGCGGATGTGGATCGACGGCTGGGTCGTCTCCCGGGGCGGATCGGACCCGATCGGGGAGCCGTGGGGGTGGACGATCGACGTCGGCCAGTCCAAGCACGTGGCCCGGCACGTGCTGCCGGAGCCCTCCGAGGCCGATGTGCGCAAGATCGTCGCCGCGACGAGCGCCCCCGGGACGTGGCTGAAGCTGTTCGCCGACGAGGAGGCGGTCCTGCCCTGGGTCGGGCCGGGCTGGCGGCTCGACGTCGCAGGTTTTCTGATGACCTGTGACCTTGCATCGGAGCGGCCGGAGGTGCCGGCCGACTACACGCTCACCAAGTGGAGCCGGGGCGGAGTCACCCGAGTACTGGTCCGCACGCGGGCCGGGCACTTCGCCGCCCGTGGCCAGATCGCCCACGTCGGCGCCCATGTCGTGGTCGACCAGGTCGAGACCGCCGCCGAGCACCGGCGCAAGGGCCTCGGCGGCTTGGTGATGCGCACCCTGCAGAGCACCGCGTACGAGGCCGGCGCCACGACCGGCCTCCTGGTCGGCACGCCCGACGGCCGGGCGCTCTACTCCGCGCTGGGCTGGACCACGCACGCCCCGATGACGAGCCTCTGCTACGAGGCGAACTGAACGGGATCAGGCGCGGCGGCGCGCAGTGCCGCCTCGACCTGGCGGTTGCTGGTCATGTTCGCCGTGATGGCGGTCATGGCGAGGAGGAGGCCGCCGGCGGCGTAGAGCGGGGTCCTTATGTCGTAGCTGGTGGCCAGCCAGCCGCCGAGGAACGCGCCGAACGGGGCGGCGCACATGGCGAGCATGCGGGAGGTGGAGGCGACCCGGCCCATCAGGTGAGCGGGGACGATCGCCTGTCGGAGTGAGGGTGCGAGCACCATCGTCGCTCCCATGCCCGCTCCGCAGACGGCGAGCGCGAGGCCGGCTGCGTACGGGTTCGGGGCGACGGCAAGGCCCAGGATGGCCAGTCCCTCGACCGCGGCCGTGCAGGTGAGCGCGGTGCCGGTGCCGAGTTTCCGGCCGAGGAAGGAGGCGATGCCCGCGCCGAGCAGACCGCCGGTGGCCTCCGCCGTGAGGAGCAGGCCGAAGCCGAAGGTGTTGATGCCGAGATGATCGTGCGCGAAGAGGGCGAGCACGGTCTCCACGGCGAGGAAGGCGACGTTCCCGACCGCCGGACGCAGCGCGAGCCCGAGCAGCAACCGGTCCCCGAACACGTACGAGGCACCGGCCCGGGCCTGCCGCAGCAGCGACTCGCGGGCCTTCGGTACGGGCCGCGGCATGGCGGGCAGCGATCGTACGAGCGCTGCGGAGAGCGCGAACGACACCGCGTCGGCGAGCAGCGGAACCGCCCGCCCGAGCGCGAGCAGCGCACTTCCCGCAGGCGGCCCCACGAAGCCGGACGCAGCGGTCTGGCTGCTCCGTAGGCGGGAGTTGGCGCGTTCCAGGAGCGCGGGGTCACGGCCGAGCAGATCCGGCAGATAGGCCGTGGCGGCCGTGTCGAAGAAGAGTCCGCCGAGGCCGAGCAGGAAGGCGACGGCCGCGAGCAGCGGAATGCTCAGCATGTCGAGCGCGGCCGCTGCCACCGGTATCACGAGCAACACCGCGCGGGCCGCGTCCGCGACCCACATCGTGCGACGGCGGTCCCAGCGGTCCACCAGCGCACCGCCGAGCACCCCGAAGAGCAGCCACGGCAGCGTTCCGACGGCGGTGACGACGGCGAGCGCCATCGGATCCCGCGTCAGCGTCAACGCGATCAGCGGCAGCGCCGCATGCGTCACCCCGTCACCGAGCGAGGACACCGTCTGCGCGGTCCAAAGCCGCCCGAACCCGGTCGGCAACTTCCGAAGATCTGAGGTCACTTGGCGTCCCCTTCGGCCTGCCCGGACGATCTCGGGTGGAACAGGGCGAAGACGAGTGACGCGTCCGGCAGAGACGGATCGGACAGCTCCCGGTACTCGTCCGCCAGTGCGTCCAGCCGCGCCCCCAGCTCCGCGAACTGCTCCTCCGTGAGCCGCAGATGCGCCATGCGTACGTGCCGGTCGCTCTCCACCGGCGATGCCTCCAGGTCCGCCACCGCATGCCGCATCAGCACATCCGGCCCTCCCTCTCCCGGATCCGGAAGCGCGATCCCGCGCGCGGCCATCGCGTAGTACCGCTCGGTGACCCCGCGGACCTTGCGCGTTCGCACCACCTTCACCAGGCCGGCTCGTTCGAGCAGCCGTACGTGGTAGCTGGAACTCCCCTTCGCGAGACCCACGCGCTGGGCGATCTGCGTGATGGTCGCGGGCTCGAATCGGAGCACGGCCATGATCCGGTGGCGCGTGAGGTTGGAGACGGCGCGCAGCTGCTCGTCGGTGGTGACGTGAAGCGTCTCGGGAAGATCATCGGCAGGCATGCGCCCAATGGTCAACGATTCTTGACCATTGTGCAAGGGGATTCAGTGCGGCCTTCCGGGCTGCCGTCACCGCCGGCGCCGTCGGAGCTGCAGAGTGGTGACGACCGCCGCGCCGAGGGTGAGGTGCATCAGCGACAGGGCCGCGACGGTGCCCCCGTCGGCCCCGGACGACAGCGGTCCGGCAACCGGCAACAGCGCGAGCCCACCGCCCGCGTACTGCGCGATCCGCAAGAAGACCGGCTTCCACAGAGCCAACACGAAGGCGGCGCCCGTCCCGAAGACCAGCGGGACGACGGAGGCGCCGATGACGCCCGCAACGCCGTTCCCGCCGCCGTCCCCGTCGCACTTCCAACCTGAACGTCACTTGAGGTCAAGCCCTGTTCCGACCGGACCAGCCCAGCCACGGACGGCCCGCAGTCGCTGAGCCGAGTGGGAGTGTGTAGCGATCTGTCGCGCCCACCGACGCTGAGGTCGCTCTCATGCCCCTCTCGCTCGTGGTGGCGGTCGGCGGTCACGGGAAGGGTGTCCAGGCGCCCGGTCCTGGATGCTGTGATCGCCCCGCGCGTCTGTTCTGGCTGAGCTACCGGTCCTGCCGGATCCGTATGTGCGGATGACCGCCGGCCGGAGGAGGGCACAGGCATCTCAGACGGGGCCGCTCCG
>NZ_JCAXEG010000049.1:0-3212 GCF_059758875.1 Streptomyces sp. GQ60
CTTCAGAACTAACACAGTGGACGCGAGCAACTGAGGACAAGCCCTCGGCCTATTAGTACCAGTCAGCTCCACCCGTTACCGGGCTTCCACATCTGGCCTATCAACCCAGTCGTCTACTGGGAGCCTTACCCTCTCAAGGAGGTGGGAATACTCATCTTGAAGCAGGCTTCCCGCTTAGATGCTTTCAGCGGTTATCCCTCCCGAACGTAGCCAACCAGCCATGCCCTTGGCAGGACAACTGGCACACCAGAGGTTCGTCCGTCCCGGTCCTCTCGTACTAGGGACAGCCCTTCTCAATATTCCTACGCGCACAGCGGATAGGGACCGAACTGTCTCACGACGTTCTAAACCCAGCTCGCGTACCGCTTTAATGGGCGAACAGCCCAACCCTTGGGACCGACTCCAGCCCCAGGATGCGACGAGCCGACATCGAGGTGCCAAACCATCCCGTCGATATGGACTCTTGGGGAAGATCAGCCTGTTATCCCCGGGGTACCTTTTATCCGTTGAGCGACGGCGCTTCCACAAGCCACCGCCGGATCACTAGTCCCGACTTTCGTCCCTGCTCGACCCGTCGGTCTCACAGTCAAGCTCCCTTGTGCACTTACACTCAACACCTGATTGCCAACCAGGCTGAGGGAACCTTTGGGCGCCTCCGTTACTTTTTGGGAGGCAACCGCCCCAGTTAAACTACCCATCAGACACTGTCCCTGATCCGGATCACGGACCGAGGTTAGACATCCAGCACGACCAGAGTGGTATTTCAACGACGACTCCACAACCACTGGCGTGGCCGCTTCAAAGTCTCCCACCTATCCTACACAAGCCGAACCGAACACCAATATCAAACTATAGTAAAGGTCCCGGGGTCTTTCCGTCCTGCTGCGCGAAACGAGCATCTTTACTCGTAGTGCAATTTCACCGGGCCTATGGTTGAGACAGTCGAGAAGTCGTTACGCCATTCGTGCAGGTCGGAACTTACCCGACAAGGAATTTCGCTACCTTAGGATGGTTATAGTTACCACCGCCGTTTACTGGCGCTTAAGTTCTCAGCTTCGCCACACCGAAATGTGACTAACCGGTCCCCTTAACGTTCCAGCACCGGGCAGGCGTCAGTCCGTATACATCGCCTTACGGCTTCGCACGGACCTGTGTTTTTAGTAAACAGTCGCTTCTCGCTGGTCTCTGCGGCCACCCCCAGCTCACGGAGTAAATCCGATCACCAGTGATGGCCCCCCTTCTCCCGAAGTTACGGGGGCATTTTGCCGAGTTCCTTAACCATAGTTCACCCGAACGCCTCGGTATTCTCTACCTGACCACCTGAGTCGGTTTAGGGTACGGGCCGCCATGAAACTCGCTAGAGGCTTTTCTCGACAGCATAGGATCATCCACTTCACCACAATCGGCTCGGCATCAGGTCTCAGCCTTAATGAGGGACGGATTTGCCTACCCCTCGGCCTACACCCTTACCCCGGGACTACCACCGCCCGGGCTGGACTACCTTCCTGCGTCACCCCATCGCTTACCTACTACAAGTCTGGGTCACCGGCTCCACCACTTTCCTTTCCCCGAAGGGTCCGGAACGGCTTCACGGGCTTAGCATCGCCTGATTCGATATTGGGCGTTTCAAAGCGGGTACCGGAATATCAACCGGTTGTCCATCGACTACGCCTGTCGGCCTCGCCTTAGGTCCCGACTTACCCTGGGCAGATCAGCTTGACCCAGGAACCCTTAGTCAATCGGCGCACACGTTTCTCACGTGTGTATCGCTACTCATGCCTGCATTCTCACTCGTGAACCGTCCACAACTAGCTTCCGCTGCTGCTTCACCCGGCACACGACGCTCCCCTACCCATCACAGCGGGCGTTGGCCCTATTGCTGCAATGACACGACTTCGGCGGTACGCTTGAGCCCCGCTACATTGTCGGCGCGGAATCACTTGACCAGTGAGCTATTACGCACTCTTTCAAGGGTGGCTGCTTCTAAGCCAACCTCCTGGTTGTCTCTGCGACTCCACATCCTTTCCCACTTAGCGTACGCTTAGGGGCCTTAGTCGATGCTCTGGGCTGTTTCCCTCTCGACCATGGAGCTTATCCCCCACAGTCTCACTGCCACGCTCTCACTTACCGGCATTCGGAGTTTGGCTAAGGTCAGTAACCCGGTAGGGCCCATCGCCTATCCAGTGCTCTACCTCCGGCAAGAAACACGTGACGCTGCACCTAAATGCATTTCGGGGAGAACCAGCTATCACGGAGTTTGATTGGCCTTTCACCCCTAACCACAGGTCATCCCCCAGGTTTTCAACCCTGGTGGGTTCGGTCCTCCACGAAGTCTTACCTCCGCTTCAACCTGCCCATGGCTAGATCACTCCGCTTCGGGTCTAGAGCGTGCAACTCAATCGCCCTATTCGGACTCGCTTTCGCTACGGCTTCCCCACACGGGTTAACCTCGCTACACACCGCTAACTCGCAGGCTCATTCTTCAAAAGGCACGCAGTCACGACCGTCATTCCGAAGAATAACGGCGACGCTCCCACGGCTTGTAGGCACACGGTTTCAGGTACTATTTCACTCCGCTCCCGCGGTACTTTTCACCATTCCCTCACGGTACTATCCGCTATCGGTCACCAGGGAATATTTAGGCTTAGCGGGTGGTCCCGCCAGATTCACACGGGATTTCTCGGGCCCCGTGCTACTTGGGAGATTCTTAAGCAAGCCGCTGATGTTTCGTCTACGGGGGTCTTACCCTCTACGCCGGACCTTTCGCATGTCCTTCGACTACATCAACGGTTTCTGACTCGCCGACCGGCCGGCAGACCGATCAAAAGAATTCCCACAACCCCGCATGCGCAACCCCTGCCGGGTATCACACGCATACGGTTTGGCCTCATCCGGTTTCGCTCGCCACTACTCCCGGAATCACGGTTGTTTTCTCTTCCTGCGGGTACTGAGATGTTTCACTTCCCCGCGTTCCCTCCACACTGCCTATGTGTTCAGCAGTGGGTGACAGCCCATGACGACTGCCGGGTTTCCCCATTCGGACACCCCCGGATCAAAGCTCAGTTGGCAGCTCCCCGGGGCCTATCGCGGCCTCTCACGTCCTTCATCGGTTCCTGGTGCCAAGGCATCCACCGTGCGCCCTTAAAAACTTGGCCTACAGATGCTCGCGTCCACTGTGTAGTTCTCAAGCAACGACCAGCCACCCATCACCC
>NZ_JCAXEG010000005.1:0-574622 GCF_059758875.1 Streptomyces sp. GQ60
CCCGCCCTTTTAGCTCAGTCGGTAGAGCGTCTCCATGGTAAGGAGAAGGTCAACGGTTCGATTCCGTTAAAGGGCTCCAAAACGAGAAGGCCCCCGCCATTGGCGGGGGCCTTTTTGCGTTTCCGGTTCCGTGAGTATCCTTCGAGTTGATCTTGAAGAGGTATTCATGGGGAGGGACGCGTGATGTCGGATCAGACTCCGGCCGAGGCCGAGTTCGAACAGGCCTGGGCCGACGAGAGGTATACCCGCGCGGTTCTGCCGGCCGTGGACGTGAACCGGATCCTGGGGGAGCGGTACGTCGCCGGAGAGCCGGTGGGCCTGGACCGGGCGGGGATGTGGGACATGGAAGTCCGGAAGGCCGGCAATCCGGGTGCCTTCATTCCGCAGGTCATCAAGGAGGGCACTGCTTCCGCCTGGGTGCCGGGCCGCACGGGCGCGGAGCTGGGGGCCGAGTTCGTCAGGCAGTCGCAGCAGAGGCTGTGGCTCGCGCCGGACGAGTACGGGCTCGTGCTCGAAGAGACGTACCTGAACCACGACCGGCAGGTGGTCACCTTCCTCGGCCGGGAGACCGTCTTCGACGTACAGGGCGGTCCGCTGCACGCGGACGGCCGCCAGCCGTTGTTCCACGTGCAGCACGGGGTCGCCGGTACCGACGAGCGGCCGCTGAACACCTGGCGGATCGTGCTGCTGACCGAGGAGCCGGACGACCGGCTGGTGAAGGTCTTCGACCGGATGGCTGGTGATCCCTGGCTGCCCGAGTTCGTCGAGCTGTATGTGCGGGACGTGCTGGGGATCGCGCTGACGCGGCGGAGTGACGTCTGAAGTCAAGCCCCGAATCTTCGGGTCGTGACCATGGGCGGGGTTCGGGGCGCAATGGGATCAGTAGGAGTCCCAGCCCCTTGATCCACGGGAGGAACGCTCATGAGTACCGAACGGATCCCGCACCTCGTCCGCACGTCCAGGACGGCCTCGGCTGCCGACGACGCCTCCCCGTCCCCCTCCCCGTCCCCCTCCCCGTCCCCCTCCCCGTCCCCCTCTCCGTCCTCTTTCCGGTCCGACGCCGGCCGTGACGCGGTCGTCGATACGGGCAGTACGCCCTGGACCGCGGAAATGGCGGCCCCGTCGTTCATGATCCTGGTTGCGGGGCCGCCTCGTCGGTGAGTGGTGTGGCGCGGCGGCGTCCTCAGTCGCCGTCGCGCTGGCGGGGGATGCGGAACGCCAGGATGGCCATGTCGTCGGAGGCCGGTTCGGCGGCGAAGCGTTCCACCGCGCGCAGGACGCGGGAGGCGACGGCGCCGGCGGTGAGCCCCGTACAGGTGGTGAGGACCTCGGCGAGGCCGTCGTCGCCGAGCATGCGGGAGCCCTCGCGGCGTTCGGTGACGCCGTCGGTGACGCAGAGCAGGACGTCGCCCGGGTCCAGGGTCAGGGTCTGCTCGTAGAGGTCAAGGTCGTCGAGGACGCCCAGGAGGGGCTGCGGGTCGGCGGCCGGGGTCACTTCGCCGTTCGGCCGCAGGCGCAGCGGCAGCGGGTGGCCCGCGCAGACGACCTTCATGTGGGCGCTGCCGTCGGGCTGGGGGTGCAGTTCGCCGTAGAGGAGGGTGAGGAAGCGGCTGCGGTCGCCCTCGTCGAGGATCGCCGCGTTGAGGCGCTCCAGTACGGCCGGACCGCCGAGGCCCTCGCGGGCCAGGAGGCGCAGGGCGTGGCGGGCCAGGCCGGTGACGGCGGCCGCCTCCGGGCCGGTGCCGCAGACGTCGCCGATGGCGAACCCGTAGACACCGGGGCGGATCGGGAAGACGTCGTAGAAGTCGCCGCCCACCTCGTTGCCCTCGCCGGCGGCGCGGTAGATGACCTCGACCTCGATGCCGGGGATGGCGGGGGAGCCGGGCGGCAGCAGGCTGCGCTGGAGGGAGCGGCTGATGGCGGTGCGCTCGGAGTACAGGCGGGCGTTGTCCAGGGCGAGGGCGGCGCGGCGGGAGAGGTCCTCGGCGAGTTCGAGGATCTCCTGCCGGAAGTGCTCCTCGGAGGGCTTGCCGAGGGTCAGCATGCCGATGACGCGGTTGCGGGCGAGGAGGGGGAGGACCACCGTTTCGCCGCCGACCGCGATCGCGGTGGCTGGCCAGGGGCGGGCGCCGGCCTCGCGGACCGGTTCGGGCGGGCTGACCTGGGAGAGCAGGGCTTTGAGGCCGTCGATGCGTTCCTCGTCCTCGTGCAGGACGTACGAGAGGAACGGGTCGGAGGCCTGGTCGGCGATCGTGTACACCGCGCACCACGTGGCGAGGGTGGGGACGGTCATCTGGGCCATGAGGGCCAGGGTCTGGTCCCGGTCGAGGGTGCCGGCGAGCAGGTCGGAGGCCTCGACGAGGAAGGAGAGGGAACCGCGGCGCAGTCGTTCGAGCTCGCCGAGGCGGGCCGATTCCACCGCGAGGGCGATGCGGTCCGCGGCGAACTGCAGGCGCAGTGCGTCGTCGTTGGAGTAGCGGCCGGGGATCTCGGCGGCCACGCCGAGGGAGCCGGTGAGGCGGCCTTCGACCTTGAGGGGGACGGTGATGGCGGAGCGCATGCCGGTGGCTTCCAGGAGGGGAACCGCACCGGGGACGACGATGAGGTCCTCGTGGACGGCGGGCATGCGGGCGCTGCCGTACCGGTTGGTGCCGGCTTCGACGGGGACGCGGGCGAAGCGCTGACGGGTGGAGGGCAGGCCGGTGGTGGCCCGGACTTCGAGCTCGGTCTCGTCGTCGGTGGCGAGGAGGAGGAAGGCGGAGTCGGCGTCGAGGAGGTCGCGGGCGCGTTCCACGGTGCGCTGGAGGAGGCCGTCGAGGTCGTCCGGGGCGGGGGAGCCGATGAAGATCTCGAAGGGGTCCGTGGGGCGGGCCTCGGTCAGGTGGCCGCCGTCCATGGGGACCCGTACGGGGCTCTGCAGCAGGGCGCGCTCGTCGTCGTGCACGAGCAGGCAGACGATGGAGGGCTCACCGTGGGCATCGCGGACCCGCAGGTGGGAGGCGTAGATCGGGATGACGCGGCCGTCGGCGCCGCGGATGCCGTAGCTGCCCTCCCAGCGGGACAGGCGCAGGGCCTCGGCGATGCCGGTGCCGGTGCCGGGGGTCTGCGGCCAGGCGGCGAGCTCGGCGAGCGGGCGGCCGACCGCCTTCGAGGCGAGGTGCCCGAAGATGATCTCGGCGTCCTCGTTCCAGGCGGAGACGGTGCCGGCGGCGTCGATCTGGACGACGGCGACGCGGACCCGGCTGTCGGCCAGGGGGAGGAGCTGGTCCGGGACCACGGGTCCCGCGGAGCGGGTACCGACCGGACGGTCCGGCATGTCGAGCCGGAACCACACGTGTTTGTGCGCGGCCGTGTACTCGACGCCCCAGCGGGTGGCGAGGGCGGCGCAGAGCATGAGCCCGCGGCCGTTCTCGCGGTCGGGGTCCGCGTACGGGCGCTCGCCGGGGTGCTGGAGCGGGAGCTCGCGCTCCGGGTAGCGGTCGGCCACCTCTACCCGTACGCCGTCCTCGGTGCGCAGGCACAGGACCTCGGCGCGGGTCCCGGCGTGGACGACGGCGTTGGTGACGAGCTCGCTGGTGAGGACCACCGCGTCGTCGATGATGTCCGCGAAACCCCAGCCCTGGAGGGTGTCGCGGACGAATGCGCGGGCAGCAGCGACCGAACGCCCCTGTGGATCGAAACTGGCAGCCGCCCGTGCCGTGATCACAAGTCTCCTTCGACGCGGTGGACAACGGATGCCAGGTTACTTACCTTCACGGTCGCCATGGTGCCGTCGTCGGGGAATCCACCCGCAGGGTGTGGCCGGTGTGCGATGGTGCCGGAGTGTTATGGCCGGGTTCGGCAGGGGTGAAACACTGGGCAGGCTTGGAGTCGGGTAATACATGACGGCGCAGATGGGCACGGCGTAGATGGGCACGGCGTAAGTGGACGCGGTCTGATGAACAAGATGCCCGGTGGAACAGTGGTCGACCCCTTCGGGAGGGACACGGTGGAGGCTGGCGCGGCGGTGCGGCGTACGGGAACGCGCCCGAAGGGAGGACGCTCCCGGCGGGGCGGGACGACGGAAGTCGATACCGCGGCCCTGAACAGGCTGCTCACGGCCCTGGTGTCGATGCGGGACGGGAACTTCCGCAAGCGGTTGACGGTGTCCGGCGACGGGGTGATGGCGGAGATCGCCGCCGTCTACAACGAGGTCGCCGACCGCAATCTCCACCTGACCGGGGAGCTGTCCCGGGTGCGGCGGATGGTGGGCCGCGAGGGCAAGCTCAGCGAACGGCTGGAAACGGGTGCCTGCGAGGGCTCCTGGGCGGCCGCGATCGACGCCTCGAACCAGCTGGTCGATGACCTGGCCCGGCCGGTGTCCGAGGTGGGCCGGGTGCTGTCGGCGGTCGCCGAGGGTGACCTCGATCAGCGCATGGACCTGCGGACCCAGGCCGCGGAGGGTGCCGGGCACCCGCTGCGCGGGGAGTTCCTGAAGGTCGGGCGGACGGTCAACAACCTGGTCGACCAGCTCTCCGCGTTCACCGACGAGGTGACGCGGGTGGCGCTGGAGGTGGGTACCGAGGGCAAGCTCGGCGGCCAGGCACAAGTGCGCGGAATGTCCGGATCCTGGAAGGATCTGACCGACTCCGTCAACACGATGGCGTACCGGCTCACCGCTCAGGTGCGTGATATCGCTCTCGTGACCACGGCGGTGGCCAAGGGCGACCTGTCGCGCAAGGTCACGGTGCACGTGGCCGGCGAGATGCTGCAGCTGAAGAACACCGTGAACACGATGGTGGACCAGCTCTCCTCGTTCTCCTCCGAGGTGACCCGCGTGGCCCGCGAGGTGGGTACGGAGGGTGAGCTCGGCGGTCAGGCGAAGGTGCCCGGGGTCGCCGGCGTGTGGAAGGACCTGACCGACTCCGTCAACACGATGGCGGGCAACCTGACGGCACAGGTGCGCGGCATCGCGCAGGTGACCACGGCCGTGGCCAACGGCGACCTGTCGCAGAAGGTCCGGGTCAGCGCGCGCGGCGAGGTCGCGCAGCTGGCCGAAACGATCAACCAGATGACCGAGACGCTACGGACCTTCGCGGACGAGGTCACGCGGGTGGCCAGCGAGGTCGGGGCGAAGGGCCTGCTCGGCGGGCAGGCGCAGGTGCCGGGCGCGGCCGGGACGTGGAAGGACCTCACCGACTCGGTGAACACGGTCTTCCGCAACCTCACCACGCAGGTGCGCGACATCGCCCAGGTGACGACGGCGGTGGCGAACGGCGACCTGTCGCAGAAGGTCACCGTGAACGTGGCCGGCGAGATGCTGGAGCTGAAGAACACCGTCAACACGATGGTGGACCAGCTCCAGTCCTTCGGTGCGGAAGTGACGCGGGTGGCCCGTGAGGTCGGCGTCGAGGGCGAACTGGGCGGGCAGGCGCAGGTGCCGGGCGCGGCGGGGACGTGGAAGGACCTCACCGACTCGGTGAACACCGCCTTCCGCAACCTCACCGGCCAGGTTCGCAACATCGCCCAGGTGACGACGGCGGTGGCCAACGGCGACCTGTCGCAGAAGGTCACGGTCGACGTCTCCGGCGAGATGCTGCAGCTGAAGAACACCGTGAACACGATGGTGGACCAGCTGTCCTCCTTCGCCGACCAGGTCACACGGATGGCACGGGACGTGGGCACGGAGGGCCGGCTCGGCGGCCAGGCACGGGTCGAGGGGGTGTCCGGCACGTGGAAGGAGCTCACCGACTCCGTCAACTTCATGGCCGGGAACCTGACCTCCCAGGTGCGCCAGATCGCCCAGGTGACCACGGCCGTGGCACGCGGCGACCTCTCCCAGAAGATCGACGTGGACGCGCGCGGCGAGATCCTGGAGCTGAAGAACACCATCAACACCATGGTCGACCAGCTCTCGGCCTTCGCCGAGCAGGTGACCCGGGTGGCCCGGGACGTGGGTACGGAGGGCCGGCTCGGCGGTCAGGCGCAGGTGCCCGGTGTGGCCGGCGTGTGGCGCGATCTGACGGACTCCGTGAACGGCATGGCGGGGAACCTGACCTCGCAGGTGCGCAACATCGCGCAGGTCGCCACCGCGGTGGCGCGCGGCGACCTGTCGCAGAAGATCGAGGTCGACGCCCGGGGCGAGATCCTGGAGCTGAAGAACACCCTCAACACGATGGTCGACCAGCTTTCGAACTTCGCGGAGCAGGTGACCCGGGTGGCCCGGGAGGTGGGCACCGAGGGCATCCTGGGCGGCCAGGCCGAGGTGAAGGGCGTCTCCGGCACCTGGAAGGACCTCACCCAGTCCGTCAACTTCATGGCGAACAACCTGACCTCGCAGGTGCGCAACATCGCCGAGGTGACCACGGCGGTCGCCATGGGCGACCTTTCCAAGAAGATCACCGTCGATGCCAAGGGCGAGATCCTGGAGCTCGTCACCACCGTGAACACGATGGTGGACCAGCTGTCGTCCTTCGCCGAGCAGGTGACGCGGGTGGCCCGCGAGGTGGGCACCGAGGGCATCCTCGGCGGCCAGGCCCGGGTGCGCGGGGTCACCGGCATCTGGAAGGACCTCAGCGACAACGTCAACACCATGGCCGGCAACCTGACCGCCCAGGTGCGCGGGATCGCCCAGGTGTCGACCGCGGTGGCCAACGGCGACCTGACCAAGACGGTCACCGTGGAGGCGCGCGGCGAGGTCGCGCAGCTCGCCGACACCGTCAACACCATGGTCAAAACGCTGTCCTCCTTCGCGGACGAGGTCACGCGCGTGGCCCGCGAGGTGGGTACGGAGGGCCGCCTGGGCGGCCAGGCGCACGTGCCCGGCGTCTCCGGGACGTGGAAGGACCTCACCGACTCGGTGAACTTCATGGCCTCCAACCTCACCGGCCAGGTGCGGCAGATCGCCATGGTCACGACCGCCATCGCCAAGGGCGACATGACCAAGAAGATCGACATCGACGCGCGCGGTGAGATCCTGGAGCTCAAGACCACCATCAACACGATGGTCGACCAGCTCTCCTCCTTCGCCGACCAGGTGACCCGCGTGGCCCGCGAGGTGGGTACGGAGGGCATCCTCGGCGGCCAGGCCCGCGTCCGGGACGTGGACGGCACCTGGCGGGACCTGACCGAGTCCGTGAACGAGATGGCCGGGAACCTCACCCGGCAGGTGCGTGCCATCGCGGCCGTCGCCACCGCGGTGACGCGGGGCGATCTCAACCTGAAGATCGACGTCGACGCGGCCGGTGAGATCCAGGTCCTCCAGGACAACCTCAACACGATGATCGCCAACCTGCGCGACACCACCTTGGCCAACAAGGAGCAGGACTGGCTCAAGGGCAACCTCGCCCGCATCTCCGCCCTGATGCAGGGCCGCCGCGAGCTGGACGACGTGGCCTCGCTGATCATGAGCGAGCTGACCCCGGTGGTGTCGGCGCAGCACGGCGCGTTCTTCCTCGCGCTGCCGGCCGGCGGAACCACCGAGATCGGGACGGACGGGGGCGCGGAAGGCTCGTACGAACTGCGGATGCGCGGGAGCTACGCGTACGCCGGCGGTCAGATGCCCATCTCCTTCCGGCCGGGGGAGGGACTGATCGGGATGGTCGCCGAGGAGAAGCGGATGGTGCTCATCGAGAACACGCCGCCCGGCTACCTGAAGATCTCCTCCGGCCTCGGGGAGGCCCCGCCGGCGCACGTGATCGTGCTGCCGGTGCTCTTCGAGGGGAAGGTGCTGGGCGTCATCGAGCTGGCTTCCTTCCAGCCCTTCACGCAGATCCAGAAGGACTTCCTCAGCCAGATCGCCGAGATGATCGGCACGAGCGTCAACACCATCTCCGTGAACTCCAAGACGGAGATGCTGCTCAAGCAGTCGCAGGAGATGACCGAGCAGCTGCGCGAGCGCTCCGACGAGCTGGAGAACCGGCAGAAGGCCCTCCAGGCGGCCAACGCCGAGCTGGAGGAGAAGGCCGAGCTGCTGGCCCAGCAGAACCGGGACATCGAGGTGAAGAACACCGAGATCGAGGAGGCCCGGCAGGTCCTGGAGGAGCGCGCCGAGCAGCTCGCGGTCTCGATGCGGTACAAGAGCGAGTTCCTGGCGAACATGTCGCACGAGCTGCGGACCCCGCTCAACTCCCTGCTGATCCTGGCCAAGCTGCTCGCCGACAACGCGGACGAGAACCTCTCGCCCAAGCAGGTGGAGTTCGCCGAGACCATCCACGGGGCCGGCTCCGACCTGCTCCAGCTGATCAACGACATCCTCGACCTGTCGAAGGTCGAGGCCGGGAAGATGGACGTCTCCCCGACCCGGATCGCGCTGGTCCAGCTCGTCGACTACGTGGAGGCCACCTTCCGGCCGCTCACCGCGGAGAAGGGCCTCGACTTCTCGGTACGGGTCTCCCCGGAGCTCCCGGCGACCCTGCACACCGACGAGCAGAGGTTGCTCCAGGTGCTGCGGAACCTGCTGTCGAACGCGGTGAAGTTCACCGACACCGGCGCGGTGGAGCTGGTGATCCGGCCCGCCGGGGCCGACGTGCCCATCGCGATCCGCGAACAGCTCCTGGAGGCGGGTTCGCTGCGGGAGGCGGACGCCGACCTGATCGCCTTCTCGGTGACCGACACCGGGATCGGGATCGCCGCGAGCAAGATGCTGGTGATCTTCGAGGCGTTCAAGCAGGCCGACGGCACCACCAGCCGCAAGTACGGCGGCACCGGCCTCGGACTGTCCATCAGCCGGGAGATCGCCCGGCTGCTGGGCGGGGAGATCCACGCGGCGAGCGAGCCCGGCCGCGGGTCGACCTTCACCCTGTACCTGCCGCTGCACCCGAGCGAGCTGCCCCCGCAGGGGTACGCGCCGCCGACGCCCGGCGGGGCGCGCGGGGAGCTGTACCGCCGCCCGGCCGCCGAGGAGGTGCGGCCCGAGCTGCCGGCGGCGCCGGTGGCGCAGGGCCCCGTAGCGCCCGTGGGGCCGATGTCGCTGCCGCGGGCCGGGGAACCGGTCGGGCAGGGGTCCTCCGCGTTGTTCCGGCGGCGCCGCAAGGCGATGGCCGAGCCGCCGCTGCGGGCCGAGGTGCCCGGACAGGGCGACGCGGACGCGTGGGCCGTGGAGGAGCCGCTGCCCCAGGCGCCGCGGACGTACGACTTCCACGGCGAGCGGGTGCTGATCGTGGACGACGACGTGCGCAACGTCTTCGCGCTGACCAGCGTGCTGGAGCAGCACGGGCTGGCGGTGCTGTACGCGGAGAACGGCCGGGAGGGCATCGAGGTCCTGGAGCAGCACGACGACGTGGCGCTCGTGCTGATGGACATCATGATGCCGGAGATGGACGGGTACGCGACGACCTCGGCGATCCGGCGGATGCCGCAGTTCGAGGGGCTGCCGATCATCGCGCTGACGGCGAAGGCCATGAAGGGGGACCGGGAGAAGGCGATCGAGTCCGGTGCCTCGGACTACGTGACCAAGCCGGTCGAACCCGACTACCTACTGTCGGTCATGGAAGGGCACATGCGCGGGGCCGGGGCGTGACCGGTCGGGCGGAGGGGGACTCCCGAGGGAACCTTCTGCCCTTCCACCACGTTTCCGCTTCGTGCGCTGTGACATCTTGGTGACAGGGTGTGGCGATCTCGGGACTGGGGCTACGATGACCGGCACAAGGACGGACGGCGCAAGGATGCCGTCCTCTGGGGCGGGGCCCGGCGCACAGGCCGGAGCCAGGAGCCGGGGAGGCCCCATGCCGGGGCGAGGAGGACAGGGCATGGTGCAGAAGGCCAAGATCCTCCTGGTCGACGACCGGCCGGAGAATCTGCTGGCGCTGGAGGCCATCCTCTCCGCGCTCGATCAGACACTGGTCCGGGCGTCGTCGGGGGAGGAAGCGCTCAAGGCGCTGCTGACGGACGACTTCGCGGTCATCCTGCTCGACGTGCAGATGCCGGGCATGGACGGGTTCGAGACGGCCGCGCACATCAAGCGGCGGGAGCGGACCCGGGACATCCCGATCATCTTCCTCACGGCGATCAACCACGGCCCGCACCACACCTTCCGCGGGTACGCGGCGGGCGCGGTGGACTACATCTCCAAGCCCTTCGACCCGTGGGTGCTGCGGGCCAAGGTCTCGGTGTTCGTCGAGCTGTATACGAAGAACTGCCAACTGCGCGAGCAGGCGGCGCTGCTGAGGCTCCAGCTGGAGGGCGGCAGCTCCAACGGTGCGGTGGACGGCTCCAAGGAGACGGCCGGCCTGCTGGCCGAGCTCTCCGCGCGGCTGGCCGCCGTGGAGGAGCAGGCGGAGGCGCTGACCAAGCAGCTCGGGGAAGAGGCGGCCGACGCCTCGGTGGTGGCCACGGCCGCTCATCTCGAGCGCAAGCTCACCGGACTGCGGCGGGCGCTCGACGCGCTGGAGCCGGGGACCGGCGGCGGGGCTCCCGTACTGCCCGCTCAGGGCTGAGCCCCGCGCGGGCGGCTCGCGGCCCGGCGTGCGGGAGTCCGGTGTGACGGCGGACCGGCGTGAGGGCGCGTACGGGCCCCACGTACGGGCCCGTCTGGCGGGCCGTCAGGTCTGGCGGGGCGTCATGGCGGGCCGACGGTACGGGGCGAGGGCGCGGGCGCTCCCACCCGAGACTCGAAACGACACGAACGGGTGAAGGGGTGGGCACGCGTGTCCACCGGCGCGCGCACCGGTAACCTCGGGCGCATGGCCTCAAGTACGTCCGGTAAGGGTTCCCAGAGCACGGCGGGCGCCGCGAAGGGCCGCACCGGCCGTACGACGGCGCCGGCGAAGAAGGCTGCCCCAGCCCGCAAGCCGCCCGCCAAGAAGGCGGCGCCCGCCGGCAAGCGCGCACCCGTCAAGAAGGTCGCGCCCAAGCCCGCGCCGTCCCCCACCGGGGGAGTGGTGCGGCTGGTGCGCGCCTTCTGGCTCGGCATCGCGCACGCGGTCGGCGCGATCTTCCGCGGCATCGGCCAGGGTGCGAAGAACCTCGACCCGGCCCACCGCAAGGACGGCCTCGCCCTGCTGCTGCTCGCGCTCGCGCTGATCGTCGCCGCCGGGACCTGGTCGAACCTGAGCGGGCCCGTCGGGGATCTGGTGACCATGTTGGTCACCGGCGCCTTCGGGCGGCTCGACCTGCTCGTGCCGGTCCTGCTCGGCGTCATGGCGGTACGTTTCATCCGCCATCCCGAACAGGCCGACGCCAACGGCCGCATCGGCATCGGGCTCTCCGCGCTGGTCATCGGAGTCCTGGGGCTCGTGCACATCGCCTGCGGAGCCCCCGGGCGCGACGAGGGCACCACCGCGATGCAGAACGCCGGCGGGCTGATCGGCTGGGGCGCCTCGAAGCCGCTGATCTTCACGATGGGCGCGCCGCTGGCCGTGCCGATGCTGGTGCTGCTCACCGTCTTCGGGCTGCTGGTGGTTACCGCCACCCCCGTCAACGCGATCCCGCAGCGGCTGCGGAGCGCGGGCATCCGCCTCGGGGTCATCGCTCCGAACGAATACGACGCCGAGTACGGGGACCCCGCGAGCGCGGCCTCGGCCGCCGCGGACCGGCACGATGCCGAGCAGTGGCGGGCCCGCTCCGGCGCCGACGGGCCGGGAGACCCGGCGGACGCCGCCGAGGAGGAGGCGCTCGCCCGGCGGCGGCGCCCCCGGCGGGCCGCGGGCCGGCCGGCCATGGACCGCGGGATGGACGCCGTCGACGTGGCCGCGGCGGCCGCCGCCGCGCTGGACGGGGCGGTGTACGGCGGGATGCCGCCCTCCCCGCTGGTCGCCGACCTCACGCAGGGCATCTCGGGGGAGCGCGAAGGTCGCGAAGGTTCAGAGATCACCGCTCCGGTCCCGGCGGCCCGGGAGGAGGGGCCCGCCCGGGAGGAGCGGCCGGCCCCCGAGGCGAAGCCCGCCGCGGACGCGGCCGCGCCGCACGACACCACGGCGGCGGCCTCCGGGACGCTGTCCGTTCCCGACCTGACCAAGGCCCCGCCCCAGACCCAGGCGCTGCCGCCCCGCGCCGAGCAGCTGCAGCTCCGCGGGGACATCACGTACTCCCTGCCCTCGCTGGACCTGCTGGAGAAGGGCGGGCCGGGCAAGACCCGTAGCGCCGCGAACGACGCGGTCGTGGCCTCGCTGACGAACGTGTTCATGGAGTTCAAGGTCGACGCGAAGGTCACCGGTTTCACCCGGGGGCCGACGGTGACCCGCTACGAGGTGGAGCTGGGCCCGGCCGTGAAGGTCGAGCGGATCACGGCGCTGGCGAAGAACATCGCCTACGCCGTGGCCTCGCCCGACGTGCGCATCATCAGCCCGATCCCGGGCAAGTCGGCGGTCGGCATCGAGATCCCGAACACCGACCGCGAGATGGTCAACCTGGGTGACGTGCTCCGGCTGGCGGACGCCGCCGAGGACGACCACCCGATGCTGGTGGCGCTCGGCAAGGACGTCGAGGGCGGCTACGTCATGGCCAACCTGGCGAAGATGCCGCACGTGCTGGTCGCCGGAGCCACCGGTTCCGGAAAGTCCTCCTGCATCAACTGCCTGATCACCTCGGTGATGGTGCGGGCCACCCCGGAGGACGTCCGGATGGTGCTCGTGGACCCCAAGCGGGTGGAGCTGACGGCGTACGAGGGCATCCCGCACCTGATCACGCCGATCATCACCAACCCCAAGCGGGCCGCCGAGGCGCTCCAGTGGGTCGTGCGCGAGATGGACCTGCGCTACGACGACCTGGCGGCCTTCGGGTACCGGCACATCGACGACTTCAACAAGGCGATCCGCGACGGCAAGATCAAACTGCCGCCGGGCAGCGAGCGCGAGCTCAGCCCGTACCCGTACCTGCTGGTGATCGTCGACGAGCTCGCCGACCTGATGATGGTGGCCCCGCGCGACGTGGAGGACTCGATCGTCCGCATCACCCAGCTGGCCCGCGCGGCCGGCATCCACCTGGTGCTCGCGACCCAGCGGCCCTCGGTGGACGTGGTGACGGGTCTGATCAAGGCGAACGTGCCCTCGCGGCTGGCCTTCGCCACCTCCTCGCTCGCCGACAGCCGGGTCATCCTCGACCAGCCGGGTGCGGAGAAGCTCATCGGCAAGGGCGACGGGCTGTTCCTGCCGATGGGCGCGAACAAGCCCGTGCGGCTCCAGGGGGCCTTCGTCACCGAGGACGAGATCGCCGGGATCGTGCAGCACTGCAAGGACCAGATGGCGCCCGTCTTCCGCAACGACGTCACCGTCGGGCAGAAGCAGAAGAAGGAGATCGACGAGGAGATCGGCGACGACCTGGACCTGCTGTGCCAGGCGGCCGAGCTGGTCGTCTCGACGCAGTTCGGGTCCACCTCGATGCTCCAGCGCAAGCTGCGGGTCGGGTTCGCGAAGGCCGGGCGGCTGATGGACCTGATGGAGTCGCGGGGGATCGTCGGACCGAGCGAGGGGTCGAAGGCGCGCGACGTGCTGCTGAAGGCCGACGAACTGGACGGCGTGCTCGCGGTGATCCGGGGGGAGACTCCCGAGTAACGCGCAAAGGATCGGGGGCAACCGTTTCCCCCGGTCCCGTGTCTAGTTGAGGGAGGTGGCGGCCTGTTCCGGGTCGCCGCACCGGGCGGGAGCTCTTTGGCCATTCGTATGGCGTAGGGAGTCCCCCCTCCGGTTGCCTCACCCTTTCGTCACCCCCCTAGACTGGACATCCAGCAGGTGGCTACACGCTCGAAAGGCGCCCTCGTGTCCATCGGCAACGCCAACTCCCCCGAAGAAGAGCGGCCTTCGACCGACGACCGGTCCGAGGACCGCCTCGTCGAACGTTCCGTCGAAGAGCCGTCCATCGGGACGGCCCTCAAGAAGGCCCGGATCGCCGCCGGGCTGACTGTCGACGAGGTCAGTTCCACCACCCGCGTGCGCATTCCGATCGTGCACGCGATCGAATCCGACGATTTCACGCGCTGCGGCGGCGATGTCTATGCCCGCGGCCACATCCGTACGCTCGCCCGTGCCGTACGACTCGATCCGGAACCCCTGATCGACAGCTACGACGCGGCCCACGGCGGCCGGCCGGCACCCACCCCCGCCGCGCCCCGGTTCGAAGCCGAGCGGATCCGCCCCGAACGGCAGCGGCCCAACTGGACCGCCGCCATGGTCGCCGCCATCGTCGCCGTGATCGGCTTCGTCGGCTTCACGGCCTTCGGCGGCACCGACGAGAAGACCAAGCGGCCGGTGGCGGAAGGTTCCTCCGCGCCGAAGCCCGCACCCACTCCGAACGCGTCCAAGCCCTCGGTCCAGGCACCGCCGGCGCCTACGGCTCCCAAGCCGGAGCCCTCGGACAGCGCCATCGCCGCCGCGCCCAAGGGCCTCGTCACGGTCGTCCTGACGGCCAACGACGGCGAGAGCTGGATCTCGGCCAAGGACCACAGCGGCCGGCTCCTCTTCGACGGCACCCTCGAACAGGGTCAGTCGAAGACGTTCACGGACAAGGAGTCCATCGACCTGGTGCTCGGCGATGCCGGGGTCGTGAAGCTCTTCGTGAACGGCAAGGAGATCAAGGACGAGTTCCAGCCCGGACAGGTGGAACGTCTCACATACACCAAGGACGACCCCCGTGAGGGCCAGGCCCAGGCGGGCTGACCAGCAGGGAATAAAACGTTCCGGATCCCCGGGGTGCCGCGCCGCACCCCGGGGATCTTGTCGTCCGGGACGGGAGGCGGGGGCCGGTGCCGGGACGAAGTAGTCTTGAGTCCATGCCCGAACGCCGTACCGTCGCCCTTGTCACTCTTGGCTGCGCCCGTAACGAGGTGGACTCGGAGGAGCTCGCAGGCCGCTTGGCGGCGGATGGCTGGGAGCTCGTCGAGGACGCCGCCGATGCGGACGTAGCCGTCGTCAACACCTGCGGCTTCGTCGAAGCCGCCAAGAAAGACTCCGTAGACGCCCTGCTGGAGGCCAACGATCTCAAGGATCACGGCCGCACGCAGGCCGTCGTAGCCGTCGGCTGTATGGCCGAGCGCTACGGCAAGGAACTTGCCGAAGCGCTCCCCGAGGCCGACGGCGTGCTCGGCTTCGACGACTACGCCGACATCTCCGACCGCCTCCAGACCATCCTCAACGGCGGCGTCCACGCCTCCCACACCCCGCGCGACCGGCGCAAGCTGCTGCCGATCAGCCCGGCCCAGCGCCAGGACGCCGACGTGGCCCTGCCGGGCCATGCGCAGGCCCCCGACGAGACGGCCGCCCCCGCGGACCTTCCGGAGGGCGTCGCGCCCGCCTCCGGTCCGCGTGCGCCGCTGCGCCGCCGCCTGGACAAGAGCCCGGTCGCCTCGGTCAAGCTGGCCTCCGGCTGTGACCGGCGCTGCTCCTTCTGCGCCATCCCGTCCTTCCGCGGCTCCTTCATCTCCCGCCGCCCCAGCGACGTGCTGGGCGAGACGCGCTGGCTCGCGGAGCAGGGCGTCAAGGAGATCATGCTGGTCTCCGAGAACAACACCTCGTACGGCAAGGACCTGGGCGACATCCGCCTGCTGGAGACCCTGCTGCCCGAGCTGGCCGAGGTGGACGGCATCGAGCGCGTCCGCGTCAGCTACCTCCAGCCCGCCGAGATGCGGCCCGGCCTGATCGACGTACTCACCTCGACCCCCAAGGTCGTCCCGTACTTCGACCTCTCCTTCCAGCACTCGGCCCCCGACGTGCTGCGCGCCATGCGCCGCTTCGGTGACACCGACCGGTTCCTGGAGCTGCTGGACACCATCCGCACCAAGGCCCCGACGGCCGGCGTCCGGTCCAACTTCATCGTCGGCTTCCCCGGCGAGAAGGAGTCGGACTTCGCCGAGCTGGAGCGTTTCCTCACCAGCGCGCGGCTCGACGCCATCGGCGTCTTCGGCTACTCCGACGAGGACGGCACCGAGGCCGTCACCTACGAGAACAAGCTGGACGCCGACACCATCGCCGAGCGCCTCGCCCACATGCAGCGCCTCGCCGAAGAGCTCACCTCGCAGCGCGCGGAGGAGCGGATCGGGGAGACCCTGGAAGTGCTCGTCGAGACGGTCGTCCCGATCGACGAGGCGGAGGACGGCGAGGGAGCCTACGGGCGCGCCGCCCACCAGGCCCCCGAGACCGACGGCCAGGTCGTCTTCACCGACGGCGCGGGCCTCGTCCCGGGGCGTATCGTCACGGCGAAGGTGGTCGGCACCCTGGGTGTGGACCTGGTGGCGGAGCCCCTGGGCATGGATCTTGAGGAGGCGGCCGGATGACCGGAGCCCCGGCATCTGCGGCGGGCGGGACCGGCCGTCGGCCCGCGCCCGGCGCGAAGCTGGGCGCCGCGGCGGTCAATCAGGCCAGCCTGTGGAACATCGCCAACATCCTGACGATGATCCGGCTGGTCCTGGTGCCGGGATTCGTGATGCTGCTGCTCGCCGACGGGGGCTACGACCCCGTCTGGCGGGCGCTGGCGTGGGCGGCGTTCGCCGTCGCCATGATCACCGACATCTTCGACGGGCATCTGGCCCGTACGTACAACCTGGTCACTGACTTCGGGAAGATCGCCGACCCCATCGCCGACAAGGCGATCATGGGGTCGGCATTGGTGTGTCTGTCCTGGCTCGGCGACCTCCCCTGGTGGGTCACCGGGGTGATCCTCGGCCGGGAACTCGGGATCACGCTCATGCGTTTCTGGGTCATCAGGTACGGAGTGATCCCGGCGAGCCGGGGCGGGAAGCTGAAGACCCTGACCCAGGGCGTGGCGGTGGGCATGTACGTGCTCGCGCTGACCGGGCCGCTGGCGACGCTGCGGTTCTGGGTGATGGCGGCCGCCGTCGTCCTGACCGTCGTCACCGGTTTGGACTACGTCCGGCAGGCCGTCGTGCTCCGCCGCAAGGGGTTCGCCGCAGAGCGTGCCGCGCGGTGAACTTGCCGGAGTACGACGCGGTTTTGCAAGAGGCGGGTGGTTCTTCGGTGGCCGGTGGAGCGCTGCGGAATGCCGCGGGTGCTGCTGGGGACAGTGGGGCGGTCGCGGCCGATGTGCTGCGACTCCTCGCGGAGAGTAACGGTACGGTCGCGGTGGCGGAGTCGTTGACCGGCGGCATGGTGGCCGCCGAGCTCACGGCGGTCCCGGGCGCATCGAAGTCCTTCCGCGGGTCCGTGACGGCGTACGCGACCGAGCTGAAACACCGGGTGCTGGGCGTGGACGCCGAGCTGCTCGCGGCCGAAGGTGCGGTGAACCCGCAGGTCGCGGAGGAGATGGCGGTCGGAGTGCGGCGCGTGCTCGGTGCCTCCTGGGGCATCGCGACCACCGGGGTGGCCGGTCCCGAGCCGCAGGACGGGCAACCGGTGGGCACCGTTTTCATCGCCGTGGCGGGCCCCCGGGGCAGGAAAACGGCCCGGCTGCGGTTGAAAGGCTCCCGTGCGGAAATCCGTAGGGAGAGTGCACGGACAGTGCTCGAGCTGCTCGCGAGCGAACTCCGCGAGAATCTGCGGGGGCAGGATACGGAACAGGACGGGGGGATTTGATGTTTGCAGCCCTGAGTGAACACGACATCGCTCCCCGCACGGCCGCCGCGCGAGGCGGTACGGTGGGGCGTGAAGGTTACGGCTACACGGTCAGAGGAGGGAGCCACCGATGATTCTGCTCCGTCGCCTGCTGGGTGACGTGCTGCGTCGGCAGCGCCAGCGCCAGGGCCGTACTCTGCGCGAAGTCTCCTCGTCCGCCCGAGTTTCGCTCGGCTATCTCTCCGAGGTGGAGCGGGGGCAGAAGGAGGCATCTTCCGAGCTGCTCTCCGCGATCTGCGACGCGCTTGACGTACGGATGTCAGAGCTGATGCGGGAAGTCAGCGACGAGCTCTCGCTCGCCGAGCTGGCCCAGTCCGCCGCGGCGAGCGAACCGGTGTCCGCACCGGTCCGCCCGATGCTCAATTCGGTATCCGTGGCCTCGGTCACGGGTCCGGAACGGGTGACCATCAAGGCGCCCGTGGAAGCGGTGAATGTCGTAGCCGCGTGATGCGTGCGTGAGTGAGTCGCGTGAGCGTCTGTCCGTGCGCGTGAGTGTGTGCGTGCGCGGCGTGCTGAGCGTATGAGTGTGGCCGGAGCCCCGGCCGGTGCCCTTGGGTGCCGGGCGGGGCTCTTTGCCGTGGTGGGTGTGAGTGGTGTTCCGCTGCGGCGCGGAGGGGGAGCGGGCGGGGTGCGGGCGGGGTGCGGGTACGGGCGGGGTGCGGGAGGATGGGCCCGTTCGGGTCTCCGGCCCCTGGAGGTGGCCGTGCGGCGGTTGCTGGGTATACCCGTGGGTCTGGCCCTCGCGCTGTCGGTGGGCGTCCTGTGGTGGTGGGCCGTGCTGCGGCTCGTGCTGGCACCGGCCGAGGCCGGGCCGGTGGAGGGTGCGGTCGCCGTCGGGGGATGGGGGCTGGGGCTACTGCCGGTGCACGTCGTGCCGGGGCCGCTGGGTCGCCGTCGTGGGGCTGCGGGCGGTGTGCGTGGTGACGGGGGCGGAGCCGGGGGCGGCGGGGGTGTCTCGGGCGGTGGTGGTGGTGCTGAGTGGGCTGCTGCCGGGTCGGTGGGGGTGGGGGAGGCGGGGGCTGTGACGCCGGGGGGCGGGGATCCGGGGGGAGGCTAGGCGGGCGCCGGGTGCGGGTGCGTGCCGCGTGGGCCGGTGGCGCGTGGCGGGTGGCGTGTGGGCGTGGGCCGGGTGCCGGGTGGGCGGATGTCGCGTGGGTGGTCGGGTGGCCGGCTACCAGGGCATGGAGACTCCACCGTTCGGGCGAAGGATCTGGCCCGTCATGAAGGACGAGGCGTCCGAGGCGAGGTAGAGCACCGCCTGGGCTATGTCCTCGGGCTCGCCCACGCGGCGTAGCGGGGACATGCGCGTCATCACCGCCTCGGTCTGCTCCTGGACCTCGGGGCTGTGCCGGCCGGTCATCGGGGTGCGGATCCAGCCGGGCGCGACGGCGTTCACGCGGATGCCGTGCGGGCCGGCCTCGGTGGCGAGGGTTTTGGTGAGCTGGACGACGGCGGCCTTGGCGGCGCTGTAGCAGAGCAGGCCGGGCTGGGCGGCGTCCACGGCGCCGGAGGCCATGGTGATGATCGAACCGGGCCGACCGGCCGCGATCATGGCACGGGCCGCCTCCTGGCAGGTGCGCAGGACCCCCTTGAAGTTGATGTCCAGGACCCGGTCGAGGTCCTCGTCGGTCGTTTCCAGGACGCTGCTGCGGTGCATGATCCCGGCGATCGCGGCGGTGACGTCGAGCGGGCCGGCCTGTGCGATCGCCGCCCTGATCGCGGCGCGGTCGGTCACGTCGAGGGGGTGGGCGGTGGCCCGGCCGCCGGCCTTGGCGATCAGTTCGACGGTCTCCTGGAGGCCTTGGGCGTCGCGGTCCGCGCAGTGCACGGCGGCTCCGGCCTCGGCGAGGAGTACGGCGGTGGCCCGGCCGATGCCGCTGGCGGCGCCGGTGACCAGGGCGGTGCGGCCGGTGAGTTCGTACGCGCTGGGTGTAGGCATGCGGGGACGGTACGACCGGATCTGACGGGGCGTCAACTAAGGTGTCGGGCCGGATTGGCACCGGGGACACCAGTAGGTGGGGCGGCCGTCCTGGGGGGCCTCGCGGACGGGAGTGCCGCAACGCAGGCAGGGGCGGTGGGCGCGGCCGTAGACGAACAGGTCCTGGCCTGGGCGGCGGCTGCCGGTGGTGTTGCGGCGGCGGGCCTTGTTCGCGTCGAGGAGGCGGTGCGCGGCGGCGGCGAGGCGGGGGAGGGTGGCGGCCGGCAGATCGCCTACCGGGGTCCAGGGGGTGACCTGGGCGAGGAAGCAGAGCTCGGCCTTGTAGATGTTGCCGATGCCGGCCAGGTTGCGCTGGTCGAGGAGGGCTTCGCCGAGGGGGCGGGCGGGGGCGGCGAGGAGGTTCGCGGCGGCGACGGCCTCGTCCCAGTCGGGGCCGAGGAGGTCGGGGCCGAGGTGGCCGACGGCGCGGTGCTCGTCGGCGGTGCGGAGCAGTTCGACGACGGGGAGGCGGTAGCCGACGGCGGTGTGGTCGGCGGTGGCGAGGATGACGCGGATCTCGTGGGCGGGGCCGGGTAGGCGGGGTGGGGCGGGGGCGCCGGCGGCGGTGGTGGGGGTGGGGAGGATGCGCCAGGCGCCGTCCATGCGGAGGTGGGTGTGGAGGGTGAGGAGGGGGTGGGGGGTGGTTTCCGGTCCGGGTCCGGTGCCGGGTCCGGTGTCGGGGGCTGCGGATTGGCCGAGGCGGATGAGGAGGTGCTTGCCCCGGGGGACGACTTCGAGGGTGGTGAAACCGGTGAGGTCCGCGGTGGCGAAGCGCGGGACGCGGAAGTCGGAGCGGGTGATCTCCTTGCCCGCGAGGGCTTCGCGGAGCCGGGCCGCGGTGCGGTAGACGGAGTCTCCTTCGGGCATGCGTTCATTCTCCTGCGGGTCGGGATCGTGGAGCGGCCCGGGGCGCCGCCGTGCGGTGCTTGCTCCCCGGCCCGCCCCTCCTCAGTTCCCCGGGACTCCGCCCCGGATCCCGGTTCTTGGCCTGCGCCTCGGCCCGGTGGCTTCGTTCGCCTTCGAGCGGCAGTGTTTGGTCCGTCGGCTGGGCGCCGGTTCTGACCGGTCGCAGGTGCACCGATGAGTTTGCCCGGCTCGAAGAGTCTCATCACCGTTGTCGCGACCACAGGAGGAACACATGGCTCAGCTACTGAGGGTCCAGAACTTCGTCGTCTCGAGTGACGGCATCGGTGCCGGTGAGGACCAGACCCTGGAGAGGCCATTCGGCCATGTCGAGCCGGAGAGGCTCTTCTCCTGGGCCGGCGCCACAGCGAGCTGGCCCATGCGCACCGATCCCGGGGGCAGCCGGGGCCTCGACGACTACTTCACGCGGGACTACGCACGCAACATCGGTGCCGAGATCATGGGCCGCAACAAGTTCGGGCCCCAGCGCGGGCCGTGGCAGGACCACGAGTGGCAGGGCTGGTGGGGGGGATGAGCCTCCGTTCCGCTCCCCGGTGTTCGTCATGACCCACCACGAGCGTCCTGCGTTCACGCTGTCCGACACCACCTTCCACTTCGTCGACGGTGACCCGGCCACGGTCCTCGCTCGGGCCCGGGAGGCGGCGCAAGGCAAGGACGTCCGACTCGGCGGCGGGGCCACCACCATCAGGCAGTTTCTCGACGCCGACCTCGTCGACACCGTGCACGTGGTGGTCTCGCCGGTGAAGCTCGGGTCCGGAGTACGACTTTGGGAGTCCCCGGATGAGCTCCTCGACCGGTTCCACCTGGAGGTCGTGCCCAGCCCGAGCGGGGTGACGCACCACCTGTTCTGGCGAAAGTGACGGTCCCGGGGCGGCCCCGGATCCCCGTCCCGGCTCCGGTCTGCGGGGTGTGACACGGGGCCGGTCAGCGCCGCAGGCGCAGGCCCTGGGGGGTGGCGTGGAAGCCGGTGGCTTCTATGGGTGGGGCGTAGGGGGAGGTGAGGGCGGGGGCGGCGTTGATGCGTACCACCGTGAGGGTGGGGAGGGTGTCCTTGTGGGAGGCCGTGGTGAGGGCTGATACGGCGGCCGTGAGGCGGGGGTCGTCGGGGTCGGACCAGGCGAGGAGGGTTTTGCCGCCGCGCTCCAGGTAGAGGATGAGGTCTCCGTCGACCAGGACCACCAGGGAGCCCGCCTTGCGGCCCGGCTTGTGCGTGGCGCCGGACGGGGGCTCCGGCCACGGGAGGGCGGCGCCATAGGCGTTCGCCGGGTCGGCGGCCGCCAGGACGACCGCCGCCAGCGGGGGCGGGGTCCGCTCGGCGGCGCGGAGGCGGTCGACCGCGCCGTCCATGGCGAACTGGGCCGCGCCCAGACCCTCGACCACGTAGCCCCTGCGGGCCTGGCCGCTGTCCTCGAAGGCGGAGAGGACCCGGTAGACCGCGCTGAAGCCGCCCTCCACCCCTTCCGCGGCCACCGCCCCCCGGGTCACCACCCCGTGGCGGTCCAGCAGGGTGCGGGCCAGGGCGTGCGCGCGGTGGGTCGGGTCCGGGGCGTGGCCCGGGAGCAGGGACCAGCGGCCCGACACCGTGGGCGGGCCCGTACGGGAGGCAGGGGTGGTGAGGGTGCCATAGCGGCCGCGGGGGATCGTACGGCGTGCGCGGTGGGCGGTGGCGCCCGCCGTGCGGCCCGAGCCGAGGAGGGAGCGCAGGGGGGCAAGGGTGTCGTTCGTCAGGCGGCCCGACCACGCCAGGTCCCAGACGGCGGAGGAGAGGTCCGCGTCCGAGGCGTCCGGGTGCACGGCGCGGACGCGGTCCGTGAGCTGGCGGAAGAAGAGGCCGTAGCCGCCGGAGAGGGCGGCGAGGACCGCCTCGTGGAGCGGGGTGAGCTCCAGGGGGTGGGCAGGAGGGAGGAGGAGGGGGGCCGTCTCCGCCAGGTAGAGGGAGATCCAGCCGTCCTTGCCCGGCAGGGCTCCTGCCCCCGCCCAGACGACTTCGCCCGTGGTGGTCAGCTCGTCCAGGAGGGTCGGGGAGTAGTCCGATACGCGGGACGGGAGGATCAGGCGCTCGAGGGCCGAGGCGGGAACCGCGGCGCCCTGGAGCTGCTCGATCGCGCGGGCCAGGCCGTCGACCCCGCGCAGGGCCCCGCCCAGGTGCTGCCACTGGGGGAGGAAGGTGGCGAGGGAGGCGGGGGGCACCGGCTCCAGTTCCTGGCGCAGGGCTGCCAGCGAGCGGCGGCGAAGCCGGCGCAGCACCGTCGCGTCGCACCATTCCTGGCCGATGCCCGCCGGGTGGAACTCGCCCTGGACCACCCGGCCGGCCGCCGCGAGCCGGTGCAGCGCGCCGTCCGTCACGGCCGTGCCCAGCCCGAAGCGGGCGGCGGCGGTGACCGTGGTGAACGGGCCGTGGGTGCGGGCGTACCGGGCCAGGAGGTCGCCGAGGGGGTCCTTCACCGGCTCGGTGAACGCCTCCGGGACACCCACCGGAAGGGCCGTGCCCAGCGCGTCGCGCAGCCGGCCGGCGTCCTCGACGGCCGCCCAGTGGTCCTCGCCACCGATCCGGACCCGGATCGCCCGGCGGGAGGCGGAGAGGGACGGAGCCCACTGCGGTTCCGCGCCGCGGGCGGCGAGTTCCTCGGGGGTGAGCGGGCCCAGCAGGCGCAGCAAGTCGGCCACCGACTCGGCGTCCTTGGCCCGCCGCTCCTCGGTCAGCCACTGGAGCTCCCGCTCCAGCTCCGTCAGCACCTCCGCGTCGAGCAGCTCGCGGAGCTCCGCCTGGCCGAGCAGCTCGGCCAGCAGCCGGGAGTCCAGCGACAGCGCGGCCGCCCTGCGCTCGGCGAGCGGCGAGTCGCCCTCGTAGAGGAACTGGGCGACGTAGCCGAAGAGGAGGGAGCGGGCGAAGGGGGAGGGCTCGACGGTGGTGACCTCGACCAGGCGGACCCGGCGCGCCTCGATGTCCCCCATCAGCTCGGTCAGGCCCGGCACGTCGAAGACGTCCTGCAGGCATTCCCGTACGGCTTCCAGCACGATCGGGAACGAGCCGAACTCGGAGGCCACCTGAAGGAGCTGGGAGGCGCGCTGGCGCTGCTGCCACAGCGGGGTGCGCTTGCCCGGATCGCGGCGCGGCAGCAGCAGGGCGCGCGCGGCGCACTCGCGGAAGCGGGAGGCGAACAGCGCGGAGCCGCCCACCTGGTCGGTGACGATCTGCTGTACGTCGCCGTGGTCGAAGGTGACGTCCGCCGCGCCCAGCGGCGGCTTCTCGTCGTCGAAGGCGAAGGAGGCGGAGTGGCCGCTGGGCGCCGGGTCGTGGTCCAGCAGGTCCAGGTCCATGTTCAGCAGGTCGGCGTCCGGCAGGCGGAGCACGATGCCGTCGTCGGCGTGCATGACCTGCGCGTCCATCCCGTACCGCTCGGAGAGGCGGGCGCCGAGCGCCAGCGCCCACGGGGCGTGCACCTGGGCGCCGAAGGGGGAGTGGACGACGACCCGCCAGTCGCCGAGCTCGTCGCGGAACCGCTCGACGACGATGGTCCGGTCGTCCGGTACGTGGCCGCAGGCTTCGCGCTGTTCGGCGAGGTAGGACAGGACGTTCTCCGCGGCCCAGGCGTCCAGGCCCGCCGCCAGCAGGCGCAGGCGGGCGTCCTCCGCCGTGAGGCCGCCGAGCTCGCGCAGGAACGCGCCCACCGCGCGGCCGAGCTCCAGCGGGCGGCCCAACTGGTCGCCCTTCCAGAACGGGAGGCGCCCCGGGACCCCGGGGGCGGGGGTGACCAGGACGCGGTCGCGGGTGATGTCCACGATCCGCCAGGAGGTGGTGCCGAGGGTGAAGACGTCGCCGACGCGGGACTCGTAGACCATCTCCTCGTCCAGCTCGCCGACCCGGCCGCCGCCCTTCTTGGGGTCGGTCCCGGCCAGGAAGACGCCGAAGAGGCCGCGGTCCGGGATGGTCCCGCCGGAGGTGACCGCGAGCCGCTGGGCGCCGGGCCGGCCGGTGATCGTACCGGCGACGCGGTCCCACACCACCCGGGGCCTGAGCTCGGCGAACGCGTCCGAGGGATAGCGGCCGGCCAGCATGTCCAGCACCGCCGTGAAGGCCGAGTCCGGCAGGGCCGCGAAGGGGGCGGCCCGCCGCACCAGGGCGAGCAGGTCGTCCAGCTGCCAGGTGTCCATCGCGGTCATCGCGACGAGCTGCTGGGCGAGGACGTCCAGCGGGTTGGAGGGGATCCGCAGGGACTCGATCGAGCCCGTGCGCATCCGCTCGGTGACCACGGCCGCCTGGACGAGGTCGCCCCGGTACTTGGGGAAGACGACGCCGGTGGAGACCGCGCCCACCTGGTGCCCGGCCCGGCCCACCCGCTGGAGCCCGGAGGCCACCGAGGGCGGGGACTCCACCTGGATGACGAGGTCGACCGCGCCCATGTCGATGCCGAGCTCCAGGCTGGAGGTGGCGACCACGGCGGGCAGCCGGCCCGCCTTCAAGTCCTCCTCCACCAGAGCCCGCTGCTCCTTGGAGACCGAGCCGTGGTGGGCGCGGGCCAGCAGCGGGGGAGCGCCCTGGGCGGCGCCCGACTGGGCCATGATCTCGGCCGGGGGCGGGCCCTCGGGCAGCGGGCCGCCGGTGGCCCGCTCGTACGCGATCTCGTTGAGCCGGTTGCACAGCCGCTCGGCGAGGCGGCGGGAGTTGGCGAACACGATGGTGGAGCGGTGGGACTGGACCAGATCGGCGATCCGCTCCTCCACGTGCGGCCAGATGGAGGGCTTGTCGCCGCCCTCCTTGCCCTCGGTTGCGGGGGAGCCGCCCAATTCGCCCATGTCCTCGACCGGGACCACCACCGACAGGTCGAACTCCTTGGTGGAGGGCGGCTGGACGATCTCCACCTTGCCGCGCGGAGCGAGGTAGCGGGCCACCTCCTCCACCGGGCGGACCGTCGCCGACAGCCCGATCCGGCGCGCGGGGCGGGACAGCAGCTCGTCCAACCGCTCCAGGGACAGCGCGAGATGGGCGCCGCGCTTGGTCCCGGCGACCGCGTGCACCTCGTCCAGGATCACCGTCTCGATCCCGGCCAGGGCCTCGCGGGCGGCCGAGGTCAGCATCAGGAACAGCGACTCGGGCGTGGTGATCAGGATGTCCGGCGGCCGGGTCACCAGCGCGCGCCGCTCCGCCGGCGGGGTGTCGCCGGAGCGGATCCCGACCCGGATCTCCGGCTCGGGCAGGCCCAGGCGCACCGATTCCTGCCGGATGCCGGTCAGCGGGCTGCGCAGATTGCGCTCCACGTCCACCGCCAGGGCCTTCAGGGGCGAGATGTACAGCACCCGGCAGCGCCTCTTCGGCTCGGCCGGCGGGGGGGTCGAGGCGAGCTGGTCGAGGGCGGCGAGGAAGGCGGCCAGGGTCTTGCCGGAGCCGGTGGGGGCCACCACCAGCACGTCCGAGCCCGCTCCGATGGCCCGCCAGGCGCCCTCCTGGGCGGAGGTGGGCGAGACGAAGGCCCCCGTGAACCAGGAACGGGTCGCGGGGGAGAACGAGTCGAGCGCGGTACCGGACATGCCCCCATCGTGCACCCGCCCACTGACAACCGGCCGGACCTGTGGAAACGCCCCGCCCGGGCCGGGCGCAGAATGGGGGGATGGGGACGGGGACCGGAGCGGACGAGGGCCGCCGGGAGTGGGCTCGGCACTGGCAGTACGCGGAACTGCCCGGGCTGGACCTCCTGCGTGCCCACTACGTGCGCCACACCTTCCCGCGCCACGCCCACGACGGGTACGTCATCGCGGCCGTCACCGGCGGCATCGAGGAGATCGGCCTGCCGGGGGACACCCTGCGCGCCGGCCCCGGCAGCGTGGTCCTGATCAACCCCGAGGTCCCGCACACCGCCCGCGCCGGGGTCCCCGAGGGCTGGGCCTACGCCACCCTCTACCCCTCCCGGGCCCTGATCACCGAGGTCGCCACCGAGATCGGGACCCTGCGCGGGACCCCCGGCTTCACCGCCGACCTGGTCGCCGACCCGCAGGCCTCGCTGGCCATCACCGAGGTCCACCGGGCCGCCGAGTCGGGCAACGCGCTGGCCGCCGACACCCTGCTGCGCGGGGTGGTGGCGCGGATGCTGACCCGGCACGCCGGGCCGCTGCCCGCCCGTACGGCGGGCCGCGCGGGCGTCGCCGACGCGGAGCGGGCCCGGGCCGTACTGGAGGAGCGGATGGGGGAGCCCCCGTCGCTGGAGCAGCTCGCGGCGGAGCTGGGGACGAGCCCCTTCGCCCTGCTGCGGGCCTTCCGGGACCGGTACGGCATGCCCCCGCACACTTGGCTCACCGATGCCCGGGTCCGGCGGGCCCGCCGGCTGCTCGACGCCGGGATCCCGCCGGCGGAGGCGGCCGTCGCCGTCGGCTTCTCCGACCAGCCGCACCTGAACCGGCACTTCACCCGCATCGTGGGGGTGCCGCCGGGGGCGTACCGGCGGGGGCGCGGGGGTGCGCCGGGCGGCGCGGTGGATCCGGGGCCGGCCGGTCGCCGACCCTAGGACGCCAGCCTCGCGCGGGTCTCCTCGATCAGGGTGCGGGCCTCGGTCACCGTTGCCGTCAGGGACTCGGGGGTGGCGCCCTGGGCGCCCAGCAGGGCACGTACGCGCTTGCCGAAGGCGGGCGGCGCGGTGGGCAGGAGCTCGGCCGCGGCCAGGGCGCCCTTCTCGTTCAGGCACCAGCGGCGGTCCGCCGCGTACAGGGACTGCACGAGGACGCCGAAGGCACGGGACAGGCACAGCGACACGTACAGGGCGTCCGCGCGGGCCGCGCCCTTCGCGGCGCCCGCGGCGAGGAACTCCGCTTCCCACGCCCCGGCGATCAGGGCCTTGCGGAGCGGCTCCGGGTAGGACGAGACCGTGGTGCGCAGCGCGGACAGTTCGGCCGCCGGGTCCGCGAGGACCTGGCCCAGGGCCACCTCGCCCGGGTAGCAGGGGGACCAGAAGCCGAGCGGATGGCCCGGCTGCACGCCCACCTCGTAGCGGCCCTCGCGGCAGTCCTGCCACACCCGTTCCACCCGGTCCAGGTCGCGCAGGATCCAGTCCACCGCCACCCCGTCGACGCGCAGCCAGGCTCCGCCGTTGACCCAGGGGCCCCAGCCGCCCGGTCCGGCCACCTCCACGTCCGGTCCGGCCAGCGCGCCCAGCGCGGCGAGGTCGAGGGTGCCGCGGTAGTAGACGCCTAGGTCCCAGTCCGATTCGGGGCGGTGCTCGCCGCGGGCCCGGCTGCCGCCGAGCATGACTCCGCGTACGCCGGGCACCTCGGCCAGCCGGTCCGCCATTTCCTTGATCACTTCGTGCATGGCGCAAGAACGTACAAGACCCGGATGCCGTGGGCTGCGTAATTTCGGGGCGTGGGAGAACATCGGATGGTCACACAAGAAGAACCCGACCGAAAAGCACCCGACCAAGAAGCACCGGGCCAGGTACCCGGCCGGGAGGTCCCCGGTGGGGCGCCCGCGGTGGACAAGCCGCCCGCCGCCGTGGTCCGGGACGCGCTCGGGGTCGGCGTCGCGGTCGGGCTGTCCGGGTTCGCCTTCGGGGTGACCGCCGCCGGGGCCGGGATCAGCACCCTCCAGGCGTGCGTGCTGAGCCTGCTGGTGTTCACCGGGGCCTCGCAGTTCGCGCTGGTCGGGGCACTGGCCGCGGGCGGGAATCCGTTCACGGCGGCCGCCGGGGCCTTCTTCCTCGGGACCCGCAACGCCTTCTACGGGCTGCGGCTGTCCCAGCTGCTCGCGCTGCCCAAGGGCGTAAGGCCGCTCGCCGCGCACTGGGTGATCGACGAGACCACCGCCGTGGCCCTGGCCCAGCCCGACCGGAAGTCGGCCCGGCTCGGCTTCACCGTGACCGGGCTGGCCCTCTACGTCCTGTGGAACCTCACCACCCTGCTCGGCGCGCTCGGCGCCGAGGCCATCGGGGACACCAGGGCGTGGGGGCTCGACGCCGCCGGGCCCGCCGTGTTCCTCGCGCTGCTCGCACCGATGCTGAAGACCGGCACCGAGCGGGCCGTCGCCGGGCTCGCCCTCGTCCTCGGGCTGGGCCTGCTGCCCGTACTGCCCGCCGGGATGCCCGTGCTGATCGCGGCGCTGGCCGCGCCGATCGTGCTGTGGATGAAGGGACGCCGCTCGTGAACGTCTGGATCGCCATCGGACTCACCGTCGTCGGCTGCTACGCCGTGAAGCTCGCCGGACTGCTCGTCCCCGCCGGAGCCCTGGAGCGGCCCGCGGTGCGCAAGCTCGCCGGGCTCCTGCCGGTCGCGCTGCTCGCCGCGCTCACCGCGCAGCAGACCTTCGCCACCGGGCAGGAGATCGTGCTCGACGCCCGCGCCGCCGGGCTCGCGGCCGCCGCGGTCGCGCTGCTGCTGCGGGCCCCGTTCCTGGTCGTCGTCGCGGTGGCCGTCGCCGTCACCGCGGGGCTGCGGGCCCTGGGAGGCTAGGGTCGAGCCGGCCGTACGCGCGCAGGGTCAGCAGCGCCTCCAGCGTGGCGATCGGGCGCCGCTCCAGCGAGCTGCCCGGCGCCCACGCCCCGCGGTGCACCGGCCAGCCGCCGTCCGGCTGCTGCAGGCCGGCCAGGAAGCGCAGCGAGCCGTACAGCTCCGCGTCCGTGAACCAGCCGCGGGCGAGGGACTCCGGGCGGCGGGCGACGTCGTACGGATACAGGTGCTCGTCCGGCCCGTGGCCGGGGACCGGCGGGTACGCGTCCTGCCGCGCGGGGTCCAGTACGACGAGCCGCTGCTCGCGGACGAGGCGCCCCAGCCGGTCGGCGGCCGCCGCGGCCCTGGCCCGGTCGGGGACCCCGTCCAGGAAGGCCACCGCGCTCTGGATCTCGTACGGGTGCCAGTGCCGCAGGTTCTCCACCCGGTCCCAGCAGAAGTCCGTCGCCCGGAACAGCCACGCGTGCCACACCCGGTTGCGGTGCAGGATCCCGACGACCGGGCCGGTGGCCAGCAGGTCGCCCGGCGGATCGTCGTGCGGCGGGTGATAGGGCGCCGCCGGGTAGCCGCCGGAGGCCGGGGCGGTCACGGGAAGCGCCCCGTCCGGGGTGGAGACCCGGGTCAGGTGGGCGCAGAGCCGCTCGATGCGCTGCCCGGCGCAGCGGCCCAGGCCGTCCAGGACGCGCAGGGCGTGGGCGGCGTGCAGCGGGTGGCTCAGCGGACCGCGCAGATCCGGGTCGAGGGCGTGGCCGTACCCGCCGTCGCCGCCGAGGTAGGCGCCGAGGGCGGCATCGACCGGGTCGGGGTCCCCGCCGAGGAAGTGGAACGCGAACCGCCGCTGTTCCAGGACCCGGGCCGTGAGCCAGATGAACTGCTCGGCGCGGGCCGGGGCACTCGTCGCCGTCGTCGCCGCGGGGGCGCACGCTTCGTCTCCAGGCATGCCAGGAACCGTAGGGGCCCGGGTGGCGCCGAGGTGGCCCGAACGGGGAGGTGCACTCTCCGGGGCGGGATACTGGACGCATGCGGTTGACGATTTTCTGGGAGCGGATGGCCGAGCACTTCGGTGCGGGCTACGCGGACTCCTTCGCGCGGGACCACGTCATGACGGAACTCGGGGGACGTACGGTCCACGAGGCGCTGGACGCGGGCTGGGAGGCCAAGGACGTGTGGCGCGCGGTGTGTTCGGCGGTGGACGTGCCGGCCTCGCTGCGCTAGCGCGGTGCGCCCCGGCCGGCCGGCCGGGGCGGGGCCGCGGCGACCGCTTCGCGGTTCGCGGCGCCGGTGGGACAGACTGGTCGGCGTGGCAGCCAGTGATGAGATGACCGACCGGCCCGAAGTCCCCCAGGGCCCGCCGCCGCCCCGCCCGGCGGCCACCGCGGAGCACGCCGCCGCGGACGCCCCGGCCGCAGCCCCGTCGGCCGCGGGCCGCGCCGGGGAACCTGCTGCGGCGGATGCCCGGATGCCGCGCTGGCTGCCGCGCGCCGTGGTCCTCGTCCTGGCCCTGGTGGCCTGTTTCCAGCTCGGGAGCTGGGCCTTCCACCAGCTCATCGGGCTGCTCGTCAACATCCTGATCGCGTTCTTCCTCGCGCTCGCGATCGAACCGGCCGTGGCCCGGATGGCGGCCCGCGGCATCCGCCGCGGGCTCGCCACCTTCCTGGTGTTCCTCGGGGTGTTCGGCGCGGCCGCGGGATTCGTCGTCCTGCTCGGCTCTGTCCTCGCCGGGCAGATCGTCGACCTCGTGGAGGGCTTCCCCGGCTATCTCGACTCGCTGATCGGCTCGATCAACGACACCTTCCACACGGACCTGTCCCGGCTGGAGATCCAGGACAGCCTGCTGCACTCGGACTGGCTGCAGAAGTACGTGCAGAACAGCGCGACCGGCGTGCTGGACGTGTCCGCCACCGTGCTCGGCGGACTGTTCAAGCTGCTGACGATCGGTCTGTTCTCCTTCTACTTCGCCGCCGACGGGCCGCGGCTGCGCCGCGCCCTGTGCTCCGTACTGCCGCCCGCGAAGCAGGCCGAGGTGCTCCGGGCCTGGGAGATCGCCGTCACCAAGACGGGCGGATACCTCTACTCGCGCGGGCTGATGGCGCTGATCTCCGGGATCGCGCACTACGTCCTCTTCGCGGTGCTGGACGTGCCGTACGCGCCCGCGCTCGCGGTGTGGGTGGGGCTGGTGTCGCAGTTCATCCCCACCATCGGCACCTACCTGGCGGGCGCGCTGCCGATGCTGATCGCCTTCGCGGCCAGCCCCTGGTACGCGCTGTACGTCCTCGGATTCGTCGTGGTGTACCAGCAGTTCGAGAACTACGTGCTCCAGCCGAAGCTGACGTCGAAGACGGTGGACATCCACCCGGCGGTGGCCTTCGGATCGGTCATCGCGGGCACCGCCCTGCTGGGCGCGGTCGGGGCGCTCATCGCGATTCCGGCCGTCGCCACGATGCAGGCCTTCCTCGGCGCGTACGTGAAGCGGTACGCGCTGACCGGGGACGCGGAGGCCTCTACTTCCCGGGCTCGTCCGGGGCGCCGAGTACGGATGCCAGGACGTCGGTGATCCAGTTCTCGACGGCGTCCTTGTCCAGGCCGAGGCCGCTGAGCGGCCCCGTCCCGTTCTCCAGCTCCAGGAGCGCGAGCAGGACGTGCTCGGTGCCCACGTAGGTGTGGCCGAGGCGCAGGGCCTCGCGGAAGGTGAGCTCCAGGGCCTTCTTCGAGGCGGCGTCGAAGGGGACCAGCTCGGGGACGTCCTCCACGGCCGGGGGCAGGCCGGCCGTCACGGCGGCGCGCACGTCGTCGGCCGCGACTCCCTGGGCGGCGATGGCGCGGGCGGCGAGGCCGTCGGGCTCGGCGAGCAGTCCGAGGACGAGGTGCTCGGTGCGGATCTCGGTGTTGCCGGCGGCGCGGGCCTCGTTCTGCGCGGTGACGACCACGTTGCGGGCGCGGGGGGTGAAGCGGCCGAAGCCCTGGCTGGGGTCGAGTCCGGCCTCGCCCTCCTTGTCGGCCTTGGGCACGAAGCGCTTCTGGGCTGCCTGGCGGGTCACGCCCATGCTGCGGCCGATGTCGGTCCAGGAGGCGCCGGAGCGGCGGGCCTGGTCGACGAAGTGGCCGATGAGGTGGTCCGCGACGTCCCCGAGGGCCTCGGCGGCGACCACGGCGCCGCTGAGCTGCTCCAGGGTGTCGGTGTGGACCTTCTTGATGGCCTCGATGAGGTCGTCGAGGCGTACCGGATTGGTCATGCGAACGGGTTCCACCGAAGGGTTCGTCATGAGCGCAACCCTAGGTTGACAGTCGAGCGAGTGTCAACCTTGGGTTGTCACCCTTCTTCCGCCCGCGGGGACCGCAGGGCGAAGCTCGCGCGTTCGTGCCAGGCCGTCCCGTCGTAGGCCACCAGGTCGACGGCGCGGACGCGGGAGGTGAGGGGGAGGCGGCCGCTCAGGTCCGCCTCGGCGGCGTCCAGGTCCGCCTCCGGGGCGCGCTGGGCCACGGTGAGGTGCGGGACCGGGTCCCGGTAGCGGCCGCCGTAGGGCAGGACCTCCGGCCAGCGCTGGGTGACCGAGCGGATCAGCCGGCGCAGGGGGGCGTCCGGCTCCGGGGCGAGGTAGAGCATCCCGGGGAACCGGCCGGTCCGCTCGAAGCGCAGGTCGAAGGCGTGGTGCGGCCGCAGGGCCGCGGCGATCCCGGCGCGGACGGAGGCGTCGATCAGGCTCTCCCGCAGGAACGGGTAGAGCACGCTCACGTGCGCCGGCACTCCGGCCCCGGCCCGGGCCGCCGGGTCGATCCGGTCCCGCCACCCCCGCACGACCGGTTCCGCTTCGGGTATCCGCACGATGAGCGCGGTGCGGCCGACGGGGAACATGCTGGGGAGGGTGTCCGTGGTGTCCGTCATGGGGGTGGATCATGCCACTCGCCGGTGTGGCGGACGGGTCCGGCGTGGCGCGCTTGACAGGAAAATCGAACACGCATTCTTATTGGTTATCCACAGCCAAAACGGACCTGGGACCGCGTTGTCAGTGGCAGGCGTTAGCGTCAATGGCGTGAAGCGATCGACTCAAGCAAATCGGGTGGAACCCATGGCAGCAGGCAACGACCGCGAGAAGGCTCTCGAAGCCGCGCTCGCGCAGATTGAACGGCAGTTCGGCAAGGGTGCCGTGATGCGTCTCGGCGACAAGCCGAACGACCCCATCGAGGTCATCCCCACCGGATCGACCGCGCTCGACATCGCGCTCGGCGTCGGTGGACTGCCGCGCGGCCGTGTGATCGAGGTCTACGGGCCGGAGTCCTCCGGTAAGACGACCCTGACCCTGCATGCCGTGGCCAACGCGCAGAAGGCCGGCGGAACCGTCGCCTTCGTGGACGCCGAGCACGCGCTCGACCCCGAGTACGCCAAGGCCCTCGGCGTCGACACGGACAACCTCATCCTGTCCCAGCCGGACACCGGCGAGCAGGCGCTGGAGATCGTGGACATGCTGGTCCGCTCCGGTGCGCTGGACCTCATCGTCATCGACTCCGTCGCGGCCCTCGTGCCGCGCGCGGAGATCGAGGGCGAGATGGGCGACTCGCACGTGGGTCTTCAGGCCCGTCTGATGAGCCAGGCCCTCCGGAAGATCACCGGTGCGCTCAGCCAGTCCAAGACCACCGCGATCTTCATCAACCAGCTCCGCGAGAAGATCGGTGTGATGTTCGGCTCGCCGGAGACCACCACCGGTGGCCGCGCGCTGAAGTTCTACGCCTCCGTGCGCCTGGACATCCGGCGCATCGAGACCCTCAAGGACGGCACGGACGCGGTCGGCAACCGCACCCGCGTCAAGGTCGTCAAGAACAAGGTCGCGCCGCCCTTCAAGCAGGCCGAGTTCGACATCCTCTACGGCCACGGCATCAGCCGCGAGGGCGGCCTGATCGACATGGGCGTGGAGCACGGCTTCGTCCGCAAGGCCGGCGCCTGGTACACGTACGAGGGCGACCAGCTCGGCCAGGGCAAGGAGAACGCGCGGAAGTTCCTCTGCGACAACCCCGCCCTGTCCGACGAGATCGAGCGGAAGATCAAGGAGAAGCTGGGCGTCGGTGTGCGCAAGGACACCGCTGCCGCCGCCACGACCGAGGCCGGCGCGGACGCGTCCGCCGAGACCGCGGCCGTGCCCGCTCCCGCGTCGAAGGCCAAGACCGCGGTCAAGGCCGCCGTCGCCAAGAGCTGACCCGTGTGGGAGCAGGAGAGGGGCGGCACGGACGGCGGTGAGGACCGCCGCGAGGGCAGTCGCCGGGGCCGCCGCGAAAGCGGCGGCCGGGGAGGCCGCCGCGCGGAGGACCGTGCGGGCCGTGAGGACCGGGCGGGCCGGGCGGACCGCCAGGAGCTGCCGCCCCAGAGTCCCGAGGAGCAGGCGCGGGCGATCTGTCTGCGCCTGCTCACCGGGATGCCCCGCACCCGGCGCCAGCTCGCGGACGCCCTGGCCAAGCGGGACATCCCCGAAGAGGTGTCGGAGCAGGTCCTCTCCCGGTTCGAGGAGGTGGGCCTGATCGACGACGCCGCCTTCGCCGGGGCCTGGGTAGAGTCCCGGCACCGCGGCCGCGGGCTGGCCCGCCGGGCACTCGCACAGGAGCTCCGTACCAAGGGGGTGGCCCCCACCCTCGTACAGGAGGCCCTGGAACAGCTGGACTCCGACCAGGAGGAGGAGACCGCCCGGGAGCTCGTGGAGCGCAAGCTCCGCGCGACCCGGGGCCTGGAGCGGGACAAGCGGATCCGGCGCCTCGCCGGAATGCTCGCCCGCAAGGGGTACCCCGAGGGCATGGCCCTGAGGGTGGTCCGCCGCGCGCTGGAGGCCGAAGGTGAAGAGGCCGAAGGCGAAGAAGCCGACGATCCGATGGGGTGACCCGAGCTGCTCTGGGGGTGGGGGAGCGCGCCGCGTGGGTGTGGGAGCGTGCCGTGGGTGTGGGGCGGGTGTGACATGAGGTGGGGTCAGCCCCCGGCCGGGGATGCCGGGGCGCTCCAAGGTCAAGACGAAGCACAGGGCCAAGCCCGTCGCCGAGCGGGCGTGGCTGCCGGCCGCCACCGTGGACACCGTCCGCGCCGTGCCCGGAGTCGAGCGGGCCGTCCCCGAGCTCACCTTCCAGGCCGTGCCGCTGACCCGGGGCGGCCCGGGCGGCGACGGCGCGAAGCCCTCGTACGGTCACGCCTGGAGCTCGGCCGCGCTCACCCCCTTCACGCTCGCCGAGGGCCGCGCCCCGCAGGGCGGTGACGAGGTCGTCGTCGACCGTGGCCTCGCGGCCCGTGCGGCGCTGAAGCCCGGTTCCGAGCTCACCGTGCAGTCCACCGGTGCCCCGAGACCTACAGGGTCAGCGGTATCGCGGCCGCGGCCGGCGGAAGCCTCGCGCACCAGAGCGCGCTCTTCTTCGGTGACGCCGAGGTGCAGCGGCTCGCCGCCCGCGACGGCCGGATCAGTGCCATCGGAGTCCTGCCCCGGGCAGGGGTGGACGCCGGCGAGTCGGCCGGGCGGATCTGCCAGGCGCTCCGGGGCACCCCCGCGCAGGTGGCCGCCGGCGACGGGCGCGGCTCCGTGGAATTCCTCGACGCGGCCGGCGCCCGGATCAAACTGGTCTCCATGGGCGGCGCGATGGGCGGCACCTCGCTCCTCGTGGCGGTCCTCGTGGTCGTCGGCACCTTCTCCCTGTCGGTTCAGCAGCGCCACCGCGAACTCGCCCTGCTCCGCGCCATCGCCGCCGACCCCCGGGCAACTGCGGCGCATGATCGGCCGCGAGGCGCTGCTGGCGGGGCTCGCCGCCGGAGTCGCCGGAGCCCTTGCCGGGCTGCCGCTCGCCGCCTGGCTGCACGGCCGGTTCGTCGACGCGGGGGTCGTTCCCGTGACCCTGGAGCGCACCGCCGGGATCGTCCCGATGATCGCCGCCGTCGGCGCGAGCCTGCTCGGAGCGTGGGCCGCCGCCCGGATCACCGCCCGGCGGGTGGCCCGCGTCCGTCCCGCCGAAGCCCTGGCCGGGCCGAGTGGGTGCTCCAGGGACGGGGGCCGGGGGTTCCCGGCACCGCCGCCGAGCGGATCCGCCGGACCCCCGGGGTCCTCGCGGCCACCGAGATCGTGCACACGTCGATCCGGGTCGGGCTGACGAAGTACGCGGCGCAGGGCGTGACCCCGGCCGGACTCGACCGGACTTGGGACCCGGGGGTGACGGCCGGGAGCCTGGCGGGGTTCGGGGAGGAGAGCGTCGCGGTGAGCGAACTGGCGGCGGACCGACCGGGCCTGAAGCCGGGCAGCCCGCTCTCGCTGACGCTGGGGGACGGAACGCCGGTCACCCTGACCGTGGCCGCGGTGTACGCGCGGGGGCTGGGCTTCGGGGACGTGACGCTGCCGCACGGCCTGGTGGCCGCGCACGTCGACGATCCGCCGGCTTCGAGCGTCCTGGTGGCGGGGCCGGCGGTGCGGGAAGCGCTCGCCTCGGCCGTACGGGAGTACCCGGGCGTGGCCGTGCTGTCGGCGGCCGAAGCGGACGGCGCGCGGGCGGAGCGGCAGGCGGCCGGTGCGGAGATCAACCTGCTGGCGATGGGGCTCGTCCTGGCCTTCACCGTGATCGCGGTGGCCAACACGCTGGCGATGTCCACGGGGGAGCGGCTGCGGGAGTTCGCGATGCTGAGGCTCGGGGGGCGACGCGGCGGCAGCTGCGGGGGATGCTGCGGGTGGAGGCGCTGGCGGTGCTGCTGATGGGGGTGGTGCTGGGGTCGGGGATCTCGCTGGCGGTCCTCACCGCGTTCAGCGTGGGCATGACGGGAGCGGCGGCCGCGGTGGTGCTTCCGCTGGTGTACGGGGTGGTCGTGGGCGGGGCGGGGCTGGTGGCGCTGTGCGCTACGGGCTTCGCCGGGCGGGTGGCGATGCGGCACAGCCCGGCGGACCTCGCGGCCTATCCCTCGTGGCTCAGCCCCGGGCCCGTGGTGCCCGTGGGGACCAGCCCCGCATGGGACCGGATGCCCGCAGGCGTGCCGCTGTGCGGTGCTGGGTCCCGGCTGCGGCCGTTGCCGCTGCGCGGAGTTCCCCTACCCGCCCTTCCACCGTTCCCCGGGCGCTGCCCGGACCCCGCGCCTCAAACCGGCGGGGCTGGATGTACCCAGCCCCTCCGGCGTTTGAGGAGCAGGGGTCCGGGGCGGAGCCCCGGGGAACGGGCGACGGGCGGGTAGGGGACCCCGCCCCACAGGGCCCACGCAGCCGCACCCGCCCACCGGGCACACGCCGGGACGGCGGTGGCGGCAGCCCCGACCGGCCACCGCCGGACGGAGTCCGGCGCAGCGATGCGAGCTCCGCGTCAAGAAGGAACAGTGGGCAGGCCGGCGGACTTCCAGGCCTGGAAGCCGCCCGTGAGGTCCGTCGCGCGGGGAAGGGACAGCGCGTGGAGGGAGGCCGCCGCGAGGGTGGAGGCGTAGCCCTCGTTGCATATGACGATGATGCGGACGTCGTGGTCCACCGCCTCCGGGAGGCGGTGGGAGCCTTCGGGGTCGAGGCGCCATTCCAGTTCGTTGCGTTCGATCACCAGCGCGCCCTGGATCAGCCCGTCCCGCTCGCGCAGGGCCTGGTACCTGATGTCGACCAGCAGGGCCCCGGCCAGGAACTCCGCGTGTGCCCGGGCCGGGTCCACGCGGGTGTACGTGGTCCGCAGCCGGTCGACGAGGGCGTCGATGCCGCTCACTGCCAGTCCGCCGGACGCTCGACCTGCTCCAGCGTGAGCACCGGGCCGGTGCGGCTGTAGCGGCGGATCAGGGGCAGCGGCGGGTAGTACGCGTGGACGGAGATCGCGTGCTCGGTCGCGGACTCGTTGAGCACCTCGTGCACGTGGTGCTCGCCGAAGGCCCGCCCGGTGCCCGCGCCGAGTCCGCGCGTGCGGTCCACGTCCGGGGACAGGGAGAGCGACTGCCAGCCTTCCGAGGGGAGGCGGACCGCCAGGGAGTTCTCCGTGAGGCGCCCGCGCGCGGTCGTGAACGCACCTCGCGACTCGGCGTGGTCGTGCCAGCCGGTGCCGGTGCCGGGCGGCCAGCCGATCAGCCAGGCCTCGCTGCCGCCCGGGCCGTCGAGCCGGATCCACGTCCGCCCCTCGGGATCGAGGGGGAGCGAGGCGATCAGCTCGGGGGCGGAGGCGATGCGCAGGGTGAAGGCGAGGAGATCCGCTGCGGAGACGGCAGCGGGAGCGGCAGCTGCGGCAGCGGGTGCCGGGGCGTGCGTGGGTGCAGACATGGAGGATGACCGTCCTGGGGGTTCGCGAGAGTGCGCGGCACACGAAGTGCGCGCTGAGGCAAGGCGAATCTGCGAATCAGCAGGAAGGGCGACATACGCAGCCCGCGTAGCGGACCAGGTCCATATGGACCCTCCGCCACAGGCGTACGTCGTTGCCGGTCATGTCCGCGAGTGAAGCACGACTCGGCCGGAGGGTCAATCGATCACGGGTGCGGCGGCGGGCAGGCCCGGAGCGGGCAGCCCCCTGGGGGCCCGGGTCGGGGCGGCGGTCGCCGGACCGTGCCGGACCGCGTCGGCGGCCTCGTACAGCTCGGCCGGGTGGACCCCGGCGAAGGTGGCCGCGAGATGCCCGTCCGGTCGTACGAGGAGCACGGTGTGCGCCGCCGCTCCGGGATAGCCGTCCGCCACGAGGAGCTCCGCCCGGACCGGCAGCGCGGCCACCGCCGCCGCGAGGCGGGGCATCAGGCCGGCGCCCATCCAGTGCCGCCGGTCCCAGACCCCGGTGCCCGGGGCGACGAGGACGACGAGGAGCCGGCCCCGCCCCAGCTGGTCGCGCAGCGGCACCGTCGAACCGTCGGGTGCGGTCACCGGGACGTTCTCCACGGCCCCGCCCGGCTCGGTGGCGGTGGGCACCTCGTGGACGGCCACGGGCGGGGCGTACACCGGCTCCGCGCCCAGCGGGCCGCGCCCCAAATGGCCGTCGGTCAGCAGGGATTCGGCGGAACGCGATGCTCCGGGGAGGTAGGTGCGCAGCCCGCCCCCGGCGCGCAGCGCGGGCATGGCCTGGTCGGCGGCGCGCAGCCGGGCGGCCACCGCCCGGCGGCGCTCGTCCTCGTAACTGTCGAGGAGCTCCTCGGAAGCCCCCTGGTGCCAGGCGAGCGAGAGCTTCCAGGCGAGGTTCTCGGCGTCCCGGAGCCCCTCCTCGACGCCCTGGGTGCCGAGTGCGCCGAGCAGGTGCGCGGCGTCCCCGGCCAGGAAGCAGCGGCCGTCGCGCCAGCGCCGGGCGAGCCGGTGGTGCAGGGTGTGGACCCCGGTGTCGAGGAGCTCGTACGGGGGCGTCGTGCCCCCGCACCACAGCGCGAGGCTGTCGCGGATGAGGGTCACCAGCGCGTCGGGGGTGACGAGGTCCCCGCGGGCCGGGAGCAGCCAGTCCAGCCGGTACACCCCGTCGGCCAGCGGCCGGGCGGTGACCTCTTCGGGCGGGCTTCGGTGCAGCAATGCCTCGCCCGGCCAGGGAAGTTCGGTGCGCAGCGCGGCCACGGCGTGGCGTTCGACCGCGGTGCGGCCGGGGAAGCGGATGCCGAGGAGCTTGCGCACGGTGGAGCGGGCCCCGTCGCAGCCGACCAGGTGGCTCCCGCGCCACCACGTGGTCTCGGCGCCCCGGGTGTGGGCGGTGACCCCGCGGCCGTCCTGCTCCAGGGAGTCGAGCTTGCTCTCGGTGACCAGCTGGACCAGCGGGTGAGCGGCGGCGGTGTCGCGCAGTCCGCGCGTCAGGGCGTGCTGGGGCAGGTGGACCGGGGCCGGGCCGTCCTCGAAGGTGATCCGCTGGGAGTCGCGGCCGCGCCGCATGGTGCGCCAGGCGGTGAAGTACGCGCCCTCGTCGCGCAGCGTCGTACACCCCAGCCGGTGCACCATGGCGGCGGTGTCGGCGTGCAGGGCGACGGTGCGGGCGGGGCGCGGCTCGTCCTTGCCGGATCCTTCGTCGAGCACGACGCAGGGCACGCCCTGGCCTGCCAGGGCGAGGGACAGGGACAGCCCGACGGGCCCCGCGCCGACGACGATCACCGGGTCCATGATGTGGCTCCCGGTGTCCGGTATGTGATCACAGAACGTATGCAACCCACTCCAGGCGTGTGCGTCAAGTTTCCGACGACGGCGGAGTGATCTGAGGTGCTCCGGACCGGACGATGGGGCATGTGTAATTCTATATATGGAACCCTCCCCTCCGAATGTGCAGGTCGGGCGTCCGAGTCAATAGCGATGTGCCGGGATGCTCTTCCGCAGTGAATTCCCTGCCGGTCGTAGGGCCCGCCTGGTCGCCTTTAGCCCCGACGGGCTCGGTATATTCAAGATCATCTTCCGCATCCGGCGCTGCCGCATGGCCGCCCCGCGCATGGCTCATCGCTGCTGACGCGCCTGCCGGTGGATCCGTCGAAATTCCGCCGGGTCGCGCGTGATGGCGGGGAGTGGCTTTCGGAATCCAGCCGGCGGGTGGCTTGAATTATACATTCCTGAATTTCGGCCACCTGTGCCGGAATTGATCCTTGCAGTTATTTGTCGACGGGAATGTGGCACGCTTCGCCCTTTTCGTTCCTCCTTGATGGAGTGCAATGCTCAAATAATCCTCAGAAGATCGCGCCAGGGCTGGCTAGGCTCTGACAGTCATGGAATTGTCGTGGTCATGCAGGGAGTGGAAAGCGCTCCCTGGGCGTGAGGGGAAATTACGATATCCGAGCCGATGTCAACGATCCCTCTTGCTGGATGACGTCTCAAGCGTTCAACTCAGGAAGTAGGTGGCGAAAGTTGCTGAAGAGGACTGGCATTCGGGCCTTTGCAGCCTCGGCCCTTGGGCTGATGCTGGCCAGTATCGTCTCGCTCGGCGCCGGGGGAAGCGCGTCGGCTTCCGAACTCGGCGTCACGGCGCACCCCAGCGGTTGCCGGTACGAGGTGCCTGGAAGTTGGGGGGCGGTTGCGTGGTGCGACAACCATAATGGCGGCTCCTATCGAGCTATCGCTATATGCAAGGACCCGGCGACTGGGCGCGTGGAGCACTTCTACGGCGGGTGGAGGCAGGTCGGGTGGTCCTATGCGTACTGTAACGGAACCTACCTAGCCTATTCTGCGGGATATGAATCGTCCCCCAGAAACAACACCTGACAAAATTCGAACCGGCCGAGAAGGGATCAGCGGAAATGAAGAAGATGTACACGGCGCTGCTTGCCGCCATGGCAATGGCAGTCGTCGGACTCCAAGGTGTGGCCAGTGCCGCAGCCACAGGATGGCCTGAGGGATGTTCCTACCATAAGGGCCCGCTGGACACTAATAGCTGGCAGGCTCAATGTAGTCGTAGTAATGGCGGAAGGTACAAGGCTACTGCCATATGCACGCCGCTCGACGGCGGTCCTCTCGTCTATCGCGAGGCTGCAGCTTGGTCGACTAGCGGGATCTCCGTTGCCTTTTGCCCGCCGTTCACTCTCGTTCACTCCGGCGGCATCCTCACAAGGTCCTACTAGTAGGCTGCGCGGCGCAAACAGCGTCCGACGTCTCGGTACGTCGGAGCTGGGCTAGCGAATGCGGCGCCCCCATCGGGTTTTCCGATGGGGGCGCCGCGTCTGTTGTGTGCAGCCAGGTCCACCAAGCTCCAGAACGCGGTCGCGCTGGCCGCTCCCCGGGGACGTCGGGTAGAAGGACTCATGCATCGAGTTCCTTCGGTGCAGCCGCGGGGTCGTCAAGCTGCGGGGAGACTCCGCTCGCTGTCACTTTCACGGCGATTTTCTCGTTCGAGGCCATGAATGGTGGCGCTTTCGGTGGCTGGTGCGGGGGGCCTGCCGGCAGTCGCTGGCGCGCCGTAAGTGCCCTTGTTTCGCAGCGTCGTACAGGCCGGCAGGTGCACCAAGGCGGCCGCTTCGGGGTGCCGGGCGGCTCTGGCCAGCCAGGGCGAGGGACAGCCCGACGGCCCCCGCGCCGAGGACGATCACCGGATCCATGATGTGGCTCCAGGTGCCCCGGTTGCGCCGCATGGGCGTGCGCAACCCGGTGGAGGTACCTACGCGAGTGCCACAGGCTGGGACAACGCAATGTGGTGCGGCGGAATTGTTCCGCCGCACCACAGGTTTCACGTCAATGGGCTGACTGTGCGTCAGGGGGCTTTGCCCACGCCAGCGGCGCCGCCGGCGTCGACTTCGGCCACGTCCCCGGCAACGACGGCGCCGGTGCCCCGCTTGGACTTCCGCTGCCAGCTTTCCAGCCAGGACGCGCAGCTGGTGAGGGCGAAGTTCACTGCGACGTAGATCAACGCGATCACCGTGAAGGTTGCGATGGTGTTGCTGTAGTTCGCGGAGATCTGTCGGGCCATCGAAAGCAGCTCAGCAAGACCGAGCAAGGTGCCGCCGAGCGCGGTGTCCTTGAGGATCACCACGAGCTGACTGACCAGAGCCGGGAGCATCGCTGTGACGGCCTGAGGGATCAGGACGTGCACCATCGTCTGGCCCTTGCGCATGCCGATCGCCTTGGCCGCGTCAGTCTGCCCCCTGGGCAGGGACAGCACACCTGCCCGGACGATCTCGGCGATGACCGAGGCGTTGTACAGCACCAGGCCGGTGACCACCGCGTACAGCGGTCGGACGTCGGAGGAGACGGACGTGTACTGCACGTACAGGGCGCTGCCGAAAAGCATCAGCATCAGCACTGGGATGGCGCGGAAGAACTCGACGAAGGCGCCGACCGGGACGCGGACCCAAGCATGGTCGGAGAGGCGGCCGATGCCGAGAAGGGCGCCCAGTGGCAGCGCGATCAGCATGGCGATCACACCAGCTTTGAGGGTTTCCAGCAGGCCGGGGATCAGGAACGTCGTCCAGACCCGGCTGTCGGCGACGAACGGGCTCCACTTCTCGGCCTCGAGCTGGCCCTTCTCCGACATGAGGCCGAGCGCCCACCACGCAGCGAGGCCGAACAGAACGAGGAAGACCCCGCTGTAGATCCAGTTGCGCACCTTAGCTTTGGGGCCCGGGGCGTCGTACAGCACGGAGGTCATCGCTTCACCGCCACTCGCTTGGCCACCCAGCCGAGCAGCAGGCCGGTGGGCAGGGTCAGAAGGACGAAGCCGAGGGCGAAGACGCCGAAGACGGCGAAGAGCGCATCGGCCTCGTTCTCGACCATTTCCTTCATCAGCAGGGCCGCCTCTGCGACGCTGATGGCTGCAGCCACCGTGGTGTTCTTGGTGAGTGCGATCAGTACGTTGGTGAGCGGTGCGATTACCGCCCGGAAGGCCTGGGGGAGCACGATCAAGGTGAGTACCTGGAAGAAGCTCAGGCCCAGTGCGCGCGCTGCCTCTGCCTGGCCCACGGGCACCGTGTTGATGCCTGAGCGCAGTGCTTCACAGACGAAGGTGCCGGTGTAGGCCGTCAATCCGAGGACAGCCAGCCGGAAGCCGATCTCCTTGAACGTGCCGCCTCCCAGCGTGATAGAGAGGGTCTCGCTGAGGCCAAGCGAGCAGGCGATGATCAGCAGGGTCAGCGGGGTGTTGCGCACCAAGTTGACGTATGCCGTGCCGAAGGCCCGCAGTAGCGGGACCGGGCTGACCCGCATCCCGGCCAGGACGGTGCCCCAGATCAGGGACCCCACGGCCGAGTAGAGGGTGAGCTGAACCGTCACCCAGAAGGCTCCGAGCACGTCGTACTGCCCGGAATCAAGAAAATCGAACACGATGGCCTGCGCTCTCCCCAGGATGGCCAGGTTGGCCGGTGGGGCACGGCGCCGCCCGCGGCAGGCGGGCGGCGACGGTCCTCACCGATGGATCGGCCGGCGGACCGGCCGCCGGGTCAGCTGCCTTCGGTGACCGCGGGGGCCGGCTCGCTCTTGTAGCCGGACGGACCGAAGTTCTTCGTGACGGCCGCTTCCCAGGCACCGTCCGCCTGCATCTTCTTGATGGCGGCGTTGACCTTGGTCTGAAGCTCCTTGTCGCCCTTCTTCAGACCGATGCCGTAGTTCTCGTTGCTCAGGCTCAGCCCGACCAGCTTGAACTTGCCCTTGTTCTTGTCCTGCGCCGCGTAGCCCGCCAGGATCGAGTTGTCCGTGGTCAGCGCATCGATGGACTTGCTCTCCAGGCCGGTGAGGCATTCGGAGTAGCCTGCGGATTCCTTCAGGTCGGCCTCCGGCGCCAGCTTGGTCTTGACGTTCTGCGCCGACGTGGAGCCGGTGACCGAGCAGAGCTTCTTCTTGTTGAGGTCCTCGGCCTTGGTGATCGAGGTGTCGTCGGCGCGGACCAGCAGGTCCTGGTGCGCGAGGAAGTACGGGCCGGCGAAGTCGACCTTCTCCTTGCGCTTGTCGTTGATCGAGTAGCTCGCCACGACCAGCTTCACGTCACCGTTGGAGATCAGGTTCTCGCGCTCGGCGCTGACGGCCTGCTTGAACTCGATCTGGTCCGGCGCGTAGCCGAGCTCCTTGGCCACGAACGTCGCCACGTCCACGTCGAAGCCCGTGAACTTGCCGTCGGGGGTCTTGAGGCCCACGCCCGGCTGGTCGAACTTGATGCCGATGACGATCTTGTCCTTCTTGGCCCCGCCCGAGGCGCCGGCGTCGCTGCCGGGCTTGGTGCTGTCGCTGCCGCCACAGGCGGTCGCGGTCAGGGCGAGAGCAACGGCGATGGCGGCGGCCGCGCCGACCTTGGAGATCTTCATGGTGGACTTCCCTCGAAGTGAGACGTGAGACAGACGTGAAGTGAGACGTGCCGTGCTGGACGACGATCCGTCACCGGATCACTACCAGATACGAAGGTCAGTGGTGCAGGATCTTCGACAGGAAGTCCTTGGCCCGGTCGCTCCGCGGGTTGCTGAAGAACTGCTCGGGCGTCGCCTCTTCGACGATCTTCCCGTCCGCCATGAAGACGACCCGGTTGGCGGCGGAGCGGGCGAAGCCCATCTCGTGCGTGACGACGACCATGGTCATCCCCTCGCGGGCGAGCTGCTGCATGACCTCCAGCACCTCGTTGATCATCTCCGGGTCGAGGGCCGAGGTCGGCTCGTCGAACAGCATCACCTTCGGCTCCATCGCCAGGGCCCGGGCGATCGCCACGCGCTGCTGCTGGCCGCCGGACAGCTGTGCCGGGTACTTGTCGGCCTGCGAGCCGACGCCCACCCGGTCGAGGAGGGCCTTCGCCTTCTCCAGGGCCGCCGCCTGGTCCGTCTTGCGGACCTTGAGCTGGCCCAGCATCACGTTCTGCAGCACCGTCTTGTGCGCGAAGAGGTTGAACGACTGGAAGACCATGCCCACATCGGCGCGCAGCTTGGCCAGGGCCTTGCCCTCCGACGGCAGTTGCTTGCCGTCGAGCGTGATGCTGCCCGAATCGATCGTCTCCAGGCGGTTGATGGTCCGGCACAGCGTGGACTTGCCCGACCCCGAAGGGCCGATCACCACGACGACCTCACCGCGGGCAATGCTCAGATCGATGTCCTGAAGCACGTGCAGTGCGCCGAAGTGCTTGTTGACGTTGCTCAGCACGACCAGGTCGTCCGCGGCACCGGCCGCGTCCCGCACGTCCTTGGTCACTGATACTCCGCTCATCGGCTTGTGGCTCCGTCCTCCTCGGTTGGGAGGACAGTAGTGACGTGATGCGCACAGCGTCATCACATCTGAGGGAGAATTGAGCATAACGATCCGGCCTCGCACCGATACGCTCCGTACCCGCGGGCGTGCGGCACCGCCCACGGCCGTACCGGGTGGGTAACGGAAGCCCCGTCGGACCGGAACCGCCTTGACGTGGGAGTCCGCATCGGCGTGGATGCTTGATGGCCCATGATGGCCGCCGAGCGAACGCGAAGAGATCGCGAAGAGACCAAGAGATGGAGAGGGGGACGACATGAGACTGCTGCTCGTCGAGGACGACGACCACGTCGCCGCCGCCCTGTCCGCGATCCTCGCCCGGCACGGCTTCAAGGTCACCCACGCCCGCAGTGGCGAGGAGGCCCTGCAGGCCCTGCTGTCGGCGGGCGCCCCGCCCGTGGCCTCTCCCTACGGCGTGATCCTGCTCGACCTCGGCCTGCCCGACCAGGACGGCTACGAGGTCTGCGGCAAGATCCGCAAGCGCACCAGTACGCCCGTCATCATGGTCACCGCGCGGGCCGACGTGCGCTCCCGCATCCACGGGCTCAACATGGGCGCCGACGACTACGTCACCAAGCCCTACGACACCGGCGAACTCCTCGCCCGCATCCACGCGGTGGCCCGCCGCACCGGCGCCTCCGAGGAGAGCGCCGCCGCAGGCCCCGCGGGCACGCCCGGCGTGGTCGACCTCGGGACCGTGGGCATCGAGCTGTCCACCCGCCGGGTCAGCGTGGACGGCGTCGACGTACCGCTCACCCGCAAGGAGTTCGACCTGCTGGCCCTGCTCGCGCAGCGCCCCGGCGTCGTCTTCCGCCGCGAGCAGATCATCAGCGAGGTCTGGCGCACCAGTTGGGAAGGCACCGGCCGGACCCTGGAGGTGCACGTGGCCTCGCTGCGCTCCAAGCTGCGCATGCCGGCGCTCATCGAGACCGTCCGCGGCGTGGGGTACCGGCTCGTCGTACCGCCCGCCCCGGCGTCCTCCGCCCCGCCCGCCGCCTCCGCTCCGCCCGCCGTCTAGCGGCCACCCGTCGTGCGCGCCCGTCTGCTCCCGCTGCTCGTCGTCCTGATGGCGGGCGTCCTGCTCGCCCTCGGCTTCCCCCTCGCGGTGGCCCTGGCGGCCGGGCAGCAGCAGAGGGTGGTCGTCGACCGGATCGACGACAGCGCCCGCTTCGCCGCGCTCGCCCAGTTCCTCGTCGACGCCGAGGGCTCGAAGTCCAGCGGAGCCGACGAGCGCCGCGCGACCCTCCAGCACGAACTCGACCGGTACCAGGAGCTGTACGGGATCCGCGTCGGCGTCTTCCGCCGGGACGACAACGCCATCGCCCGGTCCCCCAGCGAGTGGGAGCTGCCGGCGGAAGGGGAGGGCCGAGAGGCGTTCAAGGAGGCGCTCGCCGGCCGGCGCAGCCACGATCCCGGGCAGGTGTGGCCCTGGCAGACCCACGGCAGGATCCTCGTCGCCTCCCCGGTCGTGCTCGACGGGGACGTGGTCGCCGTGGTCGCCACCGAATCGCCCACCGACCAGATGCGCGCCCGGATCCTGCGGGGCTGGCTGCTCATCGCCGCCGGGCTCGGCGCGGCCATGCTCGTGGCCTTCGGCGCCGCCCTGCGGCTGACCAGCTGGGTGCTCAAGCCCGTGCGGACCCTGGACGCCGCCGCCCACGGCATCGCCACCGGGCGGATGAACTCCCGCGTCGCGGCGGGCGGCGGGCCGCCGGAACTCCGGCGCCTGGCCCGCTCGTTCAACGAGATGGCCGACAACGTCGAAGAGGTGCTGGAACAGCAGCGCGCCTTCGTCGCCGACGCCTCCCACCAGCTCCGCAACCCCCTCGCCGCACTGCTCCTGCGGATCGAGCTGCTCGCCCTCGAACTGCCCGAGGGCAACGCGGAGATCGCCTCCGTACGGACCGAGGGAAAGCGCCTGACCCAGGTCCTGGACGACCTGCTCGACCTGGCCCTGGCCGAGCACGCCACCGCCGAGATCAGCCTGATAGACATCGCGGGGCTGGCCGCCGAGCGGGTGACCGCCTGGCGCCCGTTCGCCGAGGAGAAGGGCGTCCGGCTCACCGGGGCGGGGCGCACCGCCGCCACCGGCTGGGCCGACCCGATCGCGCTCTCCAGCGCGCTCGACGCCGTCATCGACAACGCCCTCAAGTTCACTCCGGCGGGTGAGGCAGTCGAGGTGGCGCTCTCCGTGGAGGGCGACCGGGTGCTGATCGTGGTCGCCGACCGGGGTCCCGGGCTCACCGAGGACGAGCTGCTCCGGATCGGGGACCGGTTCTGGCGCAGCGGACGCCACCAGAACATCAAGGGCTCCGGGCTCGGCCTGTCCATCTCCCGCATCCTGCTCGCCGCGGGCGGCGGGTCCCTCTCCTACGAGAAGAACCCGCCGCACGGGCTGCGCGTGACGCTGGCCGTCCCGCGCACCGATCCGGCCGCGCTGCCCGAGTGAACCGCTAGGGCCGACTGAACCGCAGGGCACCGGCTCGAACGGCCAGAGCCGTACGCCGGCCGGCGCGCCCGGGACCGCCACCGGCGCGGGGGCTTCGGCCGGCGGCCGCTCCAGCTGGTCCGTGGCGGACCCGCGGTACGGGCGGGGGCGGAGCCGTCGTACAGCTCGTCTGCGGCCCGGATCTCGAAGACGGCCGCCTTCTCCCGGCCGGCGCGCCCGACGGCCGGGAGGTGGAGGGCCGGGAGGTGGAGGGCGGTGGCGCAGGTGCCGCCGAGGAAGCGGCGGGCTGGAGCCCCGCGAGAGTACGGCTCCGCCGCCGGCCGCATACTGAAATCGACCCCTTCCTGGAGCGCCACCGTGACCAGTACCCCCACCCCCACCCCCGCCTTCCCGGCGCCCCGCGCCGGAGCGCCGGGTGACTCCGGCCTCACGGTCGCGATCGACATCGGCGGTACGAAGATCGCCGGAGCGCTGGTGGACTCCGACGGCGCCATGACGGCCACCACCCGCCGCCCCACCCCGCGCGGAGCCGACGGGGACGCGGTGTTCGCGGCCGTGGCCGAGGTGGTCGCGGAGCTCGCGAAGTCCCCGCTGTGGGACTCGGCGGTCCGCTGCGGGATCGGCAGCGCGGGGCCGGTGGACGCAGCGCGCGGCACGGTCAGCCCGGTCAACATCGGCGCCTGGCGGGGCTTCCCCGTCCAGGCCCGGGTGGAGGCCGAGCTCGTGCGGCACGAGGCCCGGATCCCGACGGTGCTGGTCGGCGACGGGGTGGCGATGACCGCCGCCGAGCACTGGCTGGGCGCCGCCCGCGGGCACGCCAACGCGCTCTGCATGGTGGTCTCCACCGGCGTCGGCGGCGGGCTCGTCCTGAACAACCAGCTTCACCCCGGCCCCACCGGGAACGCCGGTCACATCGGCCACATCAGCGTGGCCTTCGACGGGGAGCCCTGCGCGTGCGGCGGCCGCGGCTGCGTGGAGTCCATCGCCTCCGGCACCGCCATCGCGGCCTGGGCCCTGGCCCGGGGCTGGGTCCCGGCCGGGGACGCCACCGCGGCCGGGGTGGCCGCCGCCGCTGCCGCCGGCGATCCCGTCGCCCTGGCCGCCTTCGACCGCGCGGGCCGGGCGCTGGCCGCCGCCATCGCGGCCACCGCGACCCTCGTCGAGACCGACATCGCCGTCATCGGGGGCGGGGTCGCGGCCTGCGGCGACACCCTCTTCGGGCCGGTCCGGGAGCACCTGGCCTCGTACGCGACCCTGTCCTTCGTCAAGGACCTCCAGGTCGTCCCGGCGACGCTGGGCACCCACGCGGGCCTGATCGGGGCCGCCGCCGCGGCGACGATGCTGCTGCCGTCGTGAAGGCGGCCGGGGGACAGGCCGGCAGGCCCTACGGCTTGACCGAGCGGTAGTAGCGGGCCGCGCCCTCGTGCAGGTGCAGGGGGTCCGTGTAGATCGCCGTCCGCAGATCCACGAGCTGGGCCGCGTGCACCTGGCTCCCGATCCGGTCCCGGCTGTCGATCACCGTGCGCGTGAACTGCTCCGTCAGCTCGTCGCCCGCGTCCTCCCGGGTCACCAGCAGGTTCGGCACCGCCACGGTGGACACCGACGAGGTGTTGCGGGCACGGTCGTAGGCGTCCTGGGGCATCACCGCCGCCCGGTAGTACCGCGCGGGGCTGCCGCTGGCCTGGAGCGCCTCCACCAGGTCGCCGAGCTGCACGAGCCGGATCTCGAACCGCTCCGAAAGCTTGTTCACGGCGTCGGTGGGCAGCCCGCCCGACCAGAAGAAGGCGTCGATCCGGCCGGCCTCCAGCTCCGCGGGAACGGTGTCGATGCCGATGGCCACCGGGGTGACGTCGCGCGCCGGGTCCAGCCCCGCCGCCGTGAGCATCCGCTCCGAGATCAGCCGCACCCCCGAGCCCTCCTGGCCGACGGCGATCCGCTTGCCCCGCAGGTCCCGGGCGGACTGCACGGGCGAACCGGCGGGCACCACGAGCTGGACGTAGTCGTCGTAGAGCCGGGCCAGGGCGCGCAGCCGTTCCGCTCCGGGCTTCCGGTCGACCTGGTACTTGGCCACCGCGTCGGCCGTCGCCACCGTGAAGTCGGCCTCGCCCGCGGCCACCCGCTGCAGGTTCTGCTGCGAACCCTCACTGGTGTTCAGCCGGACCCGCACCCCGGGGACGTCCTTGGCGAGGGCCTGCTCCAGCAGCTGGCCGTAGCGGTGGTAGACGCCGTTCTGGACGCCGGTGCTGAGGGTGATCCCACCGGTGAGCTCGGCCCGGCCGAAGGGCCGCAGCCACCAGACGAGGGCGCAGAGCACCGCCAGTACGGCCACCAGGGCCCGCAGGGCACGGCGCCTGCTGATCCGGGGCGGTACGAGAGGCATGGCCGCGATCCTGCCACCGACCCGCCGTCCTGTCACGGCCCGGCCGGACCGCTCCGGCCCACGCCCGGCCCTGGCCGCCACGCCCGACCCGTACCCTTGCTGGGTGAGCACCGAGAGCGGCGAGGCGACTGTTGTGAAAACGTACGAGGTCCGGACGTACGGCTGTCAGATGAACGTGCACGACTCCGAGCGGCTGTCCGGCCTGCTGGAGGACGCCGGGTACGTCCGCGCCCCCCAGGGCTCCGACGGTGACGCCGACGTCGTCGTGTTCAACACCTGCGCCGTCCGCGAGAACGCCGACAACAAGCTCTACGGCAACCTCGGCCGGCTCGCCCCGATGAAGACCAAGCGCCCCGGCATGCAGATCGCCGTCGGCGGCTGCCTCGCGCAGAAGGACCGCGACACGATCGTGGACCGCGCCCCCTGGGTCGACGTGGTCTTCGGCACGCACAACATCGGCAAGCTGCCCGTCCTGCTGGAGCGCGCGCGCATCCAGGAGGAGGCGCAGATCGAGATCGCCGAATCCCTGGAGGCCTTCCCCTCCACGCTCCCGACCCGGCGCGAGTCCGCGTACGCCGCCTGGGTCTCGATCTCCGTCGGCTGCAACAACACCTGCACCTTCTGCATCGTCCCGGCGCTGCGCGGCAAGGAGGAGGACCGCCGTCCCGGCGACATCCTCGCCGAGGTCGAGGCACTCGTCGCCGAGGGCGTCTCGGAGATCACCCTGCTCGGCCAGAACGTCAACGCCTACGGCTCCGACCTGGGCGACCGCGAGGCGTTCTCCAAGCTGCTGCGCGCCTGTGGCGCCATCGAGGGCCTGGAGCGGGTCCGCTTCACCTCCCCGCACCCGCGCGACTTCACCGACGACGTGATCGCCGCGATGGCGGAGACCCCCAACGTCATGCCGCAGCTGCACATGCCGATGCAGTCCGGATCGGACACGATCCTGAAGGCGATGCGCCGCTCGTACCGCCAGGAGCGCTTCCTCGGCATCATCGACAAGGTCCGCGCGGCCATCCCGCACGCGGCGATCTCCACCGACATCATCGTGGGCTTCCCCGGTGAGACGGAGGAGGACTTCCAGCAGACCATGCACGCGGTCAGCGAGGCGCGCTTCGCGAACGCCTTCACCTTCCAGTACTCCAAGCGCCCCGGGACCCCGGCCGCCGACATGGAGGGGCAGATCCCCAAGGAGGTCGTCCAGGAGCGGTACATGCGCCTGGTCGCCCTCCAGGAGGAGATCTCCTGGGAGGAGAACAAGAAGCAGGTCGGCCGGACCCTGGAGGTCATGGTCGCGGAGGGCGAGGGCCGCAAGGACGGCGCCACGCACCGGCTGTCCGGGCGGGCCCCCGACAACCGCCTGGTGCACTTCACGAAGCCCGACGCAGAGGTCCGCCCCGGTGACGTGGTGACCGTCGACATCACCTACGCGGCTCCGCACCACCTCCTCGCGGAGGGCCCGACGGGGGCGGTACGGCGGACGCGTGCGGGCGATGCGTGGGAGAAGCGCAACGCGGCTCCGGCGCAGCCGAAGGGCGTTCTCCTCGGCATCCCGACCCTGGGCGTCCCGGCCCCCCTCCCGGCGTCCACGGCGGGCTGCGGCATTCCCTTGCCTTCGCCTTCGGCTTCCTAACGCGCCGCACTCCTGCTTGACGCGCCGCTGGCGCGGTGCGGCCCTGGCGGGCCTTACCGGCTTCGCGCCGCTGCGCCGGACTCCGTCCGGCGGTGGCCGGGCGGGGTTGCCGCCACCGCCGTCCCGGCGTGGGGTCCGGTGGGCGGGTGCGGGCGGTGGGGCCCTGCGGGGCGGGATCCCCTACCCGCCCTTCGCCCGTTCCCCGGGCTCCGCCCGGACCCGTTCCGGGGCTCCGCCCCAGACCCCGCGCCTCAAACGCCGGCGAGGCTGAATATGCCTGGACTCCGGCGTGCTGCGTGCTGACGCCCGGCGAAGCACCCGCCCACCGGCCCCCGCTCCGGCCGGCGCGGCGGTACGAGGCACGTGTCGGAGGAGGGGCGGCTACGCTGCGGATCATGCTCGTAGCCGCCGCCGTCTGCCCCGCCCCGCCGATGCTCCTGCCGGAGCTCGCCACGGGAGCCGCCGCCGAACTCGGCGACGCCCGGACCGCGTGTTCCGACGCGCTGTCCGTGCTCGCCGCCTCCCGGCCCGATCTGCTCGTCGTGGTCGGAGCCTCCGACCCGGACCACCACGGCGCCTACCCCCAGGGTGCCCGCGGCACCTTCCGCGGGTTCGGCGCCGCGGCCGACGTACGGCTGGGGGAGGGCGAGGAGGGCCCGCGCCCGCTGCCCACCCCGCTCGCCGTCGGCGCCTGGCTGCTCGGCCGGGCGGGCTGGGGCACCACGCCCCTGGAGGGGTTCGGAGTCGCCGGGCCGCTGGACACCGAGCGGTGTCTCGCGGCGGGCCGGGAACTCGCCGCGCGCGAGGCCCGGGTCGCCCTGCTCGTCATGGGCGACGGCAGCGCCTGCCGGTCCCTCAAGGCTCCGGGCTACCTCGACGAACGCGCCGCCGCCTTCGACGCCGAGGCCGCCCGCGCGCTGGGCGCCGCCGACCTGCCCGCCCTCGCCGCCCTCGACGCCGGGCTCGCCGCCGAGCTCCAGGCCGCCGGGCGGGCCCCCTGGCAGGTGCTCGCGGGCGCCGCCGAGGGCGCCGGACTCGAAGGCCGGCTGCTGTACGAGGACGCCCCGTACGGGGTCGGGTACTTCGTCGCCGCCTGGTCGTAGCACCGGGAGGCCGTAGCGCCGAGGAACGGAGAAGGGGCGCGGCACCGAGTGGTGCCGCGCCCCTTCCGGGATTCCGGGGAACGCGTCAGGAAGCGGCCGGCGGCGTCGGCCCGCCGGGAGCGTCCTTGTGCGCGATCTTGCCCAGGGCGTCCTTCGCCTTGTCCGCGCCGCTAGAGATCTGGCCGCTGTACTTGCCCTTGGTCTTGGAATCGACGGCCTTGGCCACCTTCTCCAGATTCTGGGCGATCTTGCCCTCGTGCTGAGCAGCGAGGTCGCCGACCTTGTCCTTGGCGGGCGCGAGCTTGGCCTTCAGATTGTCCAGCAGGCCCATGGGTCACCTTCCAATAGCGAGGCTACGTACGGGCACCCTCTGCGGCCTCGCTGTCCGCGTTGACCTCCGCCGACTGCTGCTTCGGGATCTCGACGGCTTCCGCCGCGTTCTCCTCCGCCACAGCCTGCTCGGTCCCGGCCTCGTCGGCCGTCGCGGACTCCGCCGTCAGATCCGCGGAAACGGCCTCTTCGGTCGTCGCCGGGGTCTTACGGCCGAGAAGCCGGTCCAAAATGCCCATGTCTACTCCTATAACGTTACTCGTGTGAGTGAAGTTCCGCCGTGGGCGGGCCGCCGTACGGCAGGCGCGCGCCGGGCCGGAACCCCGCCAAGGCAACGACCCCGGCCCGGTCCCGTCACGTAGCTCGATCGGGTACATGGCAGTGCCTTGACGCGGGGCTGCGAGACTGGTGCGGTGAGGAAAGCAGCCCCCGCCCCGCGGGTCATCGCCGTCGTAGGACCCACCGCGGCCGGAAAGTCCGATCTGGGCGTAGCCCTGGCCCGTCATTTCGACGGCGAAGTCGTCAACGCGGACTCGATGCAGCTGTACCGGGGGATGGACATCGGTACCGCCAAACTGACGACCGAGGAACGCGGAGGGGTCCCGCACCACCTCCTCGACATCTGGGACGTCACCGAGACGGCCAGCGTCGCCGAGTACCAGCGCCTCGCCCGCGCAGAGATCGACAAGCTGCTCGCCGAGGGCCGTACGCCGGTCCTCGTCGGCGGTTCCGGCCTCTACGTGCGCGGCGCGCTCGACGCCATGGAATTCCCCGGCACCGACCCCGAGGTCCGGGCCCGGCTGGAGGCCGAGGTCACCCTGCGCGGCCCCGGCGCCCTGCACGCCCGCCTCGCCGCCGCCGACCCGGCCGCAGCGCAGGCCATCCTGCCCAGCAACGGCCGCCGCATCGTGCGGGCGCTGGAGGTCATCGAGATCACCGGACGGCCGTTCACCGCCAACCTGCCCGGCCACGAGTCCGTCTACGACACGGTCCAGATCGGCGTGGACGTGGCCCGGCCCGAACTCGACGAGCGGATCGCGCTGCGCGTGGACCGGATGTGGGAGGCCGGGCTGGTGGACGAGGTCCGCACGCTGGAGGCCGCGGGCCTGCGGGGCGGAATCACCGCCTCCAGGGCGCTCGGCTACCAGCAGGTGCTGGCCGCGCTCGCCGGGGAGTGCACGGAGGAGGAGGCGCGCGCCGAAACGGTACGCGCCACCAAGCGGTTCGCCCGCCGACAGGACTCGTGGTTCCGCCGCGACCCGAGGGTGCACTGGCTCAGCGGGGCGGCCGAGGACCGGGGGGAACTCGCCGGGCTCGCGCAGTCGTTGGTCGAACGAGCGGTCACAGCCTGATCACGTGATGGCATCGGGACGCCCCGCACGCCCGTCCCGGGCCTGACGGCGTGCCATCATCAAACTTCCGCCGGTGCCGTCACCGGCGGTGAACGGCGGCGTACGAAGTCCAAGTGGGGAGGGCGCGTGGCGATGGAGGCCGGCCCTCGTGACACCGGTCGGGACGACACCCGACGGGAAACGGATCCGATGCTTCACGGTGCCCTCGCCGACGGCGACGGCCTGCTCGACGGAGTCCCGGCGCACGCCGACGGCCTCGGACTGCCCGCGGATCCCGCGCGGCTGACGCCCGACGGCCCGGACTCACCGGACTCCGCCGAGGCGGAGGCGGCCGCCGCCCCCGCGTTCGAGGTGGAACTGCGCCCGCAGCGGCGGCTCAGGCTGTGGCAGATCGCCCCCATCGTCGTGCTGGCCGCGGCCGGCTCCCTGATGTTCGCCTTCCCGCTCGCCTTCGAGTTCGGAGACGGCGGAGCGGTCGTCGCCATGCTCGGGTTCCTCATCAGCTGCTGCGCGGGCGGCTGGGGCATGATGGCCGCACGCCGCGTCGGCTACGCCCTGCCGGGGCTCCCGGCCCGCGGTTCGGGTCAGCGGCCCGACTGGCGCCTCGCCCTGCTGTACGCGCTGGTCGCCCTGGGTGTCGTAGCGCTCGCGGTGTACCGGGTGGCCCGGCTCCGGTAGGGCCTGGGCGGCCCGGCTCCGCCGTTCACGGCTCGGTACCATGGGCGGGTGACGCAGACCAGCCTCTCCTTCCTCAAGGGCCACGGCACCGAGAACGACTTCGTGATCGTCCCGGACCCGGACAACGCCGTCGAGCTGTCGGCCTCCGCCGTCGCGCGGCTGTGCGACCGGCGGGCCGGAATCGGTGCGGACGGCGTGCTGCACGTCGTGCGCTCCGCGGCGCATCCCGAGGCGGCGCACCTGGCCGACGAGGCCGAGTGGTTCATGGACTACCGCAACAGCGACGGCTCCATCGCGGAGATGTGCGGCAACGGCGTCCGCGTCTTCGCCCGCTACCTCCAGCACGCGGGGCACGTCGAGCCGGGCGACCTGGCCGTCGCCACCCGCGGCGGGGTCAAGCGGGTGCACCTCGACAAGACCGGTGACGTGACCGTCTCCATGGGCCGCGCCGAGCTGCCCGAGGGCGAGGTCACGGTCTCCGTCGGGGCCCGTTCCTGGCCCGCGCGGAACGTCAACATGGGCAACCCGCACGCGGTGGCCTTCGTCGACAGCCTCGACGATGCCGGGAAGCTGCTGGACCCGCCCCCGTACAGCCCGGCGTCCGCCTACCCGACGGGCGTCAACGTCGAGTTCGTCGTCGACCGCGGCCCCCGGCACGTCGCCATGCGCGTCCACGAGCGCGGCTCCGGCGAGACCCGCTCCTGCGGCACCGGCGCCTGCGCGGTCGCCGTGGCCGCCATCCGCCGCGACGGAGCGGACCCGGCCGTCACCGGCGCGCCCGTCACGTACACCGTCGATCTGCCCGGCGGCACGCTGGTCATCACCGAGCACCCCGACGGGCGGATCGAGATGACCGGGCCCGCCGTGATCGTGGCCGAGGGCGAGTTCGATCCCGCCTGGCTCACCGAAACGGCTTTCGCCTGAACCTTCCCTCTAATGGGTGATCCGTTTCACGCTGAGCGAGAGGTGGACTGCGCCACGTGGTGGGGTCGGTAGCATCAGGCACCGGCCCTGCGGGCGCACCCCATGCCCACCACCGCCGGTCGAAGCCGTCGGAGGTGCCCATGAGTGCAGAGGCCACGAACCCCGAAGCACGTCCCGAAGCGCTCCCCGAACTTCGCAGACGCGGCCGTACCAGGCTTGACCTGCGACGACTCGGACGCGCTGCGCTGCTCGGCCCCACTCCCCGGGACCGGCTGCCGGACGCCATCGGCCATGTCGCCGAAGCGCACCGCGCCCATCACCCCGACGCGGACCTGTCGCTCCTGCGCCGCGCGTACCTGCTCGCCGAGACCTCGCACCGCGGCCAGATGCGCAAGAGCGGTGAGCCGTACATCACACATCCGCTCGCCGTGACGCTCATCCTGGCCGAACTGGGCGCCGAGACCACCACCCTGACGGCCTCGCTCCTCCACGACACCGTCGAGGACACCGACGTGACCCTCGATCAGGTCCGCGAGGAGTTCGGCGACGAGGTCTGCTTCATCGTCGACGGGGTCACCAAGGTCGAGAAGATCGACTACGGCGCCGCCGCCGAGCCCGAGACCTTCCGCAAGATGCTCGTGGCCACCGGCAACGACGTCCGCGTGATGTCCATCAAACTCGCCGACCGGCTGCACAACATGCGCACCCTCGGGGTGATGCGGCCCGAGAAACAGGCACGCATCGCCAAGGTCACCCGCGACGTCCTCATCCCGCTCGCCGAACGGCTCGGCGTACAGGCCCTGAAGACCGAGCTGGAGGACCTCGTCTTCGCGATCCTGCACCCCGAGGAGTACGAGCACACCCGCGCGCTCATCGCGGCCCACGCGGGCGAGCGCGACCCGCTGCCCGCCATCGCCGACTCGGTACGGGCCGTCCTGCGCGACGCGGGCATCGCCGCCGAGGTGGTGGTGCGGCCCCGGCACTTCGTCTCCGTGCACCGGATCTCCCTCAAGCGCGGGGAGCTGCGCGGCTCCGACTTCGGCCGCCTGCTGGTCCTCGTGGGGGAGAACGCGGACTGCTACGCCGTGCTGGGGGAGCTGCACACCTGCTTCACCCCGGTCATCTCCGAGTTCAAGGACTTCATCGCCACCCCGAAGTTCAACCTCTACCAGTCCCTGCACACCGCCTTCGCCACGGGCGAGGGAGACGTGACCCAGGTCGCCGAGGTCATCGTGCGGACCCGGCAGATGCACCGGGTCGCGGAGGCGGGCGTGGTGGCGCTGGGCAATCCGTACACGGCTCCGCAGCCTGTCGAGGCGGCCGACTGCGAAGAGGAGCGGGTCGACCCGACCCGGCCCGGCTGGCTGTCGCGGCTGCTCGACTGGCAGCAGTCGGCGCCCGACCCCGACACCTTCTGGGACGTCCTGCGCTCGGAGCTGGCACAGGACCGGGAGATCACCGTGTTCCGCGCCGACGGGGGGACCCTGGGCCTGCCGGCCGGCGCCAGCTGTATCGACGCCGCCTACGCGCAGTACGGCGAGGCGGCCCACGGCTGTATCGGCGCCCGGGTCAACGGGCGCCTGACCTCCCTGTCCTCCCGGCTCTCGGACGGGGACACCGTCCAGCTGCTGCTCGCGCACGATGCCTCCTCGGGGCCCGCAGCGGACTGGCTGGACCATGCCAAGACCCCGGCCGCCCGCATCGCCGTCAGCAGCTGGCTGGAGGCCCACCCCGACGGGGCCCGGCCCGCCGACGCGGCGCCCAGGCCGCCGCTGTCGGTGATCGGCCTGCGCGGGGGCGGGGGCAACGCCGTCGCCGACCTGCCGGACGCCACCGTGCGGCTCGCCGGGTGCTGCACCCCGGTGCCGCCGGACGCCGTCGAGGGGTTCGTCGTACGCGGCGGTGCCGTCACCGTGCACCGGGTCCACTGCGCCACGGTGGCCCAGATGCGGGCGGTGGGGCGGACCCCCGTCGCCGTGCACTGGCGGGCGACCGCGGACTGCCGGGTCACCCTGCTCGCCGAATCGTTCGGCCGCCCGCACCTGCTGGCCGACCTGACCGAGGCCATCGCCCGCGAGGGGGTCGAGGTGGTCTCCGCGACCGTGGAGCCGCCGGTCGAACAGCGGGTCCGGCACAGCTACACCCTGCAGCTGCCCGACGCGACGGGCCTCCCGGCCCTGATGCGGGCCATGCGGGACGTGCCCGGCGTCTACGACGTCAGCCGGGCGTAAGGGGTCGGACCCCTTTCGGGTGGCGCCGTCGCGCGCCGTTCGCGGGCGCGTGGCGGGCGCTGATAAGCGGTGGGGGATGCAGCTCACCTCCCCGCGCCTGCGCGCCGCCCTGCTGGCCGCGGCCTCCCTCACCCTCGTCGCCGCCGTCGTGCCCCCGCCCCAGGCGCTCGGCATCGGCGACCCGCTCTTCCCCGAACTCGGGAACCCCGGGTACGACGTGCTCTCCTACGACCTGTCCTTCGCGTACAAGGACAACAGCAGCCCGCTCGACGCGGTCACCGTCATCGACGCGCGCAGCCTCGCGCGGCTCGAAACCGTCAACCTCGACTTCACCCACGGCACAGTGGCCTCCGCCGAGGTCAACGGAGAGCCCGCCGGCTTCGCGAGCGTCGGCGAGGACCTCGTGCTGACCCCCGCCCGTCCCGTGGAGCGGGACCTGCCCCTCCACATCACCGTCCGGCACACGAGCGACCCGCGCGGCCGCGGCGACGGCGGCTGGGTGGTCACCGAGGACGGGCTCGCGATGGCGAACCAGGCCGACGCCGCACACCGGGTCTTCCCGTGCAACGACCACCCGGCCGACAAGGCGTACTTCACCTTCCGGGTCAGCGCGCCGGCCGGGCTGACGGCCGTGGCCAACGGGGTGCCGGGCGCGCTGCCGGCCCGCCGGGCGGGCGCCGCGACCACGTGGACGTACCGGACGATGCACCCGATGGCCACGGAACTCGCCCAGGTCTCGATCGGCGACTCGGCCGTGGTCCACCGCACCGGGCCGCACGGGCTGCCGCTGCGCGACGTGGTCCCCGCGGCGGACCGGGAGCGCCTGGAGCCGTGGCTGAAGAAGACCGCCGGGCACATCGAGTGGATGGAGGCACGGGTCGGCCGCTACCCCTTCGAGAACTACGGGGTGCTGATCGCGAAGGCCCGTACCGGCTTCGAGCTGGAGACGCAGACCCTGTCGCTGTTCGAGAGCGCGCTGTTCGCGGGCAGCGGCGGCTACCCCGAGTGGTACGTCGAGTCCGTGATGGTCCACGAGCTGGCCCACCAGTGGTTCGGCGACAGCGTGAGCCCGCGCACCTGGTCCGACCTGTGGCTCAACGAAGGCCACGCCACCTGGTACGAAGCCCTGTACGCGGACGGCCTCGGGAAGTACTCCCTGGAGCGGCGGATGCGCGAGGCGTACCAGCGCTCCGACCAGTGGCGGGCGGCCGGCGGCCCCCCGGCCGCGCCCAAGCCGGCCGCCCCGGGCGAGAAGATCGGGCTGTTCCGGCCGGCGGTCTACGACGGCGCCGCGCTGATCCTGTACGCGCTGCGGCAGGAGATCGGGGTCAAGGCCTTCGACCGGGTGGAGCGGCGCTGGGTGCGGGTGCACCGGGACTCGGTCGCGGGCACGGAGGACTTCGTACGGCTGGCCTCGCAGGAGGCGGGCCGTGACCTGGCGGCGTTCCTGAAGCCGTGGCTGTACGGGAACAAGACGCCCGCGATGCCGGGGCACCCGGAGTGGAGCGCCCCGAAAAGCGTGTGACGCGTGCGGAACGGGCATGCCACCATCGACGAGGCCGTTCCGCGAGTGGTCCGGGGGAATCTCCGGGGAGTGTCACGCGTTGGACGTGACAGTGTTATGTCACGCGCGGGAGTAGCTTTGGCCTTGGCTCCGCTTCGCCTGACGCGGACGCATTCGAAAACGACGTAAGGATCCAATGACCTCCTCTTCTTCCCCTTCCCAGGACGCGCGGGACGACGCACAGGGTGCGCCGGATCCGCAGAGCTTCACCGAGAGCCTCCGGGCCGACGCCCTGATGGAAGAGGACGTCGCCTGGAGCCACGAGATCGACGGAGAGCGGGACGGCGCCCAGTACGAGCGCTCCGAGCGCGCGGCCCTGCGCCGCGTGGTCGGCCTCTCCACCGAACTCGAAGACGTCACCGAGGTCGAGTACCGCCAGCTCCGCCTGGAGCGGGTCGTCCTCGTCGGCGTATGGACCTCCGGCACGGTGCAGGACGCGGACAACTCCCTCGCGGAGCTGGCCGCCCTCGCCGAGACGGCGGGCGCGCTCGTACTCGACGGAGTGATCCAGCGCCGCGACAAGCCCGACCCGGCCACCTTCATCGGTTCCGGCAAGGCGCGCGAGCTGCGCGACATCGTGATGGAGAGCGGCGCCGACACCGTCGTCTGCGACGGTGAGCTCAGCCCCGGCCAGCTCATCGCCCTCGAAGACGTCGTCAAGGTGAAGGTGGTCGACCGGACCGCGCTCATCCTCGACATCTTCGCCCAGCACGCCAAGTCCCGGGAGGGCAAGGCGCAGGTCGCACTCGCGCAGATGCAGTACATGCTGCCGCGACTGCGCGGCTGGGGCGCCTCGCTGTCCCGGCAGATGGGCGGCGGCGGCGGTGGCGGCATGGCCACCCGCGGCCCCGGTGAGACCAAGATCGAGACCGACCGGCGCCGGATCCGCGAGAAGATGGCGAAGATGCGCCGGGAGATCGCGGAGATGAAGACCGGCCGCGACATCAAGCGGCAGGAACGGCGCCGCAACAAGGTGCCCTCGGTCGCCATCGCCGGATACACCAACGCCGGCAAGTCCTCGCTGCTCAACCGCCTCACGGGCGCGGGCGTGCTGGTGGAGAACTCCCTGTTCGCCACCCTCGACCCGACCGTGCGCCGGGCCGAGACCCCGTCCGGCCGGATCTACACCCTGGCCGACACGGTCGGCTTCGTCCGGCACCTGCCCCACCACCTCGTCGAGGCGTTCCGCTCCACGATGGAGGAGGTCGGCGACTCCGACCTCATCCTGCACATCGTGGACGGCTCGCACCCGGCGCCGGAGGAGCAGCTGGCAGCGGTCCGCGAGGTCATCCGCGAGGTCGGCGCCGTCAAGGTGCCCGAGATCGTGGTGATCAACAAGGCGGACGCCGCCGACCCGCTGGTGCTCCAGCGCCTGCTGCGGATCGAGAAGCGCTCCATCGCCGTCTCGGCGCGCACGGGTCAGGGCATCGAGGAACTCCTCGCGCTCATCGACGCCGAGCTGCCGCGGCCGGCGATCGAGATCGAGGCCGTCGTGCCCTACACGCGCGGCGGGCTGGTCGCCCGGGCCCACGCCGAGGGCGAGGTGATCTCCGAGGAGCACACCGCGGAGGGCACCCTGCTCAAGGCGCGGGTGCACGCGGAGCTGGCGGCGGAGTTCGCTCCGTACGTGCTCGCGAAGCACTGACGCCTACCGGTTGAACGACCGAGGGCCCCCGCAGCAGCGGGGGCCCTCAGTCATGCGTGCGGTGTGCGTGCGCGGAACCGCATCGCTACTTGAACTTGCCGCTCACGGCGTCGAAGACGCCCTTCGCCTCCGGACCCAGCCGGGGTCCGGCCAGCCAGCCCGCCTTGGCGGGGCCGATGGAGGTGTTCGACACCAGCGCGGGCTTGCCGTCGGCACCCGCGGCGACCCAGCCGCCGCCGGAGGAACCGCCGGTCATCGTGCAGCCGATGCGGTACATCGCGGGGTCGGTCGCGTTCAGCGACAGCCGGCCCGGCTTGTCGGCGCACTGGAAGGCCCGCTGACCGTCGAACGGGGCCGCCGCCGGGTAGCCGGTGGCGGTGATCTTCGCGATCTTGGGCGCGGCCTGGGCGTTGAACTCGACCGGGAGGGCCGTACCGACCGTCTCCTCCAGCGACTTGCCGCCCCCCTTCTCCGGGGTCACGTGCAGCACCGCGAAGTCGTACGGGGCGCCGGCCCCGCCGGTCGGCCCGCCGGTCGCGATCCACTGGTCGGAGGTCTGCGCCCAGTCGCTCCACCACACCCCGTACGGGGCCACTTCCTCGCGGGGCGCACCCTTGAGCGCGGCGGCCGACTTGCCCTTGTTGTTGTACGAGGGAACGAAGGCGATGTTGCGGTACCAGCCGCCGGACTTGCCCGCGTGCACGCAGTGGCCGGCCGTCCAGACCATGTTGGACTTGCCGGGGTGGGCCGGGTCCTTGACCACGGTCGCCGAGCAGACCATCGATCCCTCGGGGCCGTCGAAGAAGACCTTGCCGGAGGCGGGGACGCTCTGGTGGTAGGGCGGGGCCACGGCCTTGGCGGCCACCGGAGCCGGGGTCGGGTCGGTGACGCCCTGGTCCTTGCCCGCGTCCGGGTCGACGGCGGGAGGCTGCGGAGTCTTGGCGGCGTCACGCATCCGGTCCGGGTCCCAGAGGTCCTCGATGATCGGGTTGATGTAGTCGCCCGCCTCGCGGAGCCAGTCCTCCTTCTTCCAGTTCTTCCACTCACCTCCCTTCCACTTCTCCAGGTCGATGCCGTGCTCCTTGAGCTTGTCCTTGAGCCCGTCCGGGATCTTCACCCCGTCCAGGCTGGTGGGCAGGCTCGCCGCCACGGTCGGCTTGGCGTCGGTCTCACCGTCGCCGGGCCCGCACGCCGCGGCGGTCAGCGCGAGCGCGGCCGAGCACAGGATCGCGGTGACCGGTCGAATCGGTCGCATGTCGTGAATCCCCCTGGTGGTTCGGGATGGTGCCTGGATTGGCGGGCGCCTGGGTTGCAGCACCCCACTATGCCGCTGCCGTGGGGGACGGCACAGCCCGGGGCACCGGTTCCGCCGGTCCGGACAAGGATCTTGGGCCCACCCGTGATCCGTCGCCGCCACCGTCGTTGGTACGTACGGGGGATGGGGGAGCAGCGTGCATGTTCGAAGCGCACTCCGGAAGAGGAACCGTGCGGGAGGAGCGACACTCGTGCCTTTGACGGCTTGGACGGGCGAGCAGGCCACGGCCGGGGCGCAGGTCTCGGCGCAGGCGGACGGGGCTCCGGATGCCGGGCAGTTCGCGGTGCCGGTGCCGGTGCCGGTTCCCGTGACGGTGCCAGGTCCGGCCGGGGCCGCGGGGCGCGGGACGGTGGTGGGTCCGGGGCCGGCCGCGGGCGAGGGGATCCTGCGGAGGCAGGCGCAACGGGAGTCCGCCGCACGGACGTACGCGCGCTCCCTGCCCATCGTTCCCGTACGCGCACGGGGGTTGACCATCGAGGGGGCGGACGGCCGCCGCTACCTCGACTGCCTCTCCGGCGCCGGGACCCTCGCCCTCGGCCACAACCACCCGGTGGTGCTCGAAGCCATCCGCGGGGTCCTCGACTCGGGGGCTCCGCTGCACGTTCTGGACCTCGCGACCCCGGTCAAGGACGCCTTCACCACCGAACTGTTCGCCAACCTGCCGGCGGAACTGGCGTCGGACGCCCGCATCCAGTTCTGCGGACCGGCCGGGACGGACGCGGTGGAGGCCGCGCTCACCCTCGTCCGCAGCGCGACCGGCCGGTCGGGGCTGCTCGCCTTCACGGGCGCCTACCACGGCATGACGGCCGGGGCGCTGTCCGTCTCCGGCGGGGCCACCGACGTACGGGCGACCCGGCTGCCGTATCCGCAGGACCGTCACTGCCCGTTCGGAATCGGCGGAGCCGAGGGGGCGGAACTCTCGGCCCGTTGGACGCGGAGCCTGCTGGACGACCCCAAGAGCGGGGTGCCGGCCCCCGCCGGGATGATCGTCGAACCCGTCCAGGGAGAGGGCGGGGTCCACCCCGCCCCCGACGCCTGGCTGCGCAGGATGCGGGAGATCACCGCGGAGCGCGGGATCCCGCTGATCGCCGACGAGGTCCAGACGGGGGTCGGACGCACCGGGGCCTTCTGGGGGGTCGACCACGCCGGGGTCGTCCCCGACGTGATGGTGCTGTCCAAGGCGATCGGCGGCAGTCTGCCGCTCGCGGTGATCGTGTACCGGGCGGAGCTCGACCAGTGGGCTCCCGGTGCCCACGCCGGCACCTTCCGCGGCAACCAGCTCGCCATGGCGGCGGGCACCGCGACGCTGGCCTACGTCCGGGAGAACGGCCTCGCGGAGCGTGCACGGATCCTGGGCGCGCGCATGCTCACCGCGCTGCGCGGCCTGATCCCGGCCCACCCGTGCGTGGCGGACGTACGGGGCCGCGGGCTGATGCTCGGCGTCGAACTGGCCGACCCCGACACCGGGGAAGCGGCGTCCGACCTCGCGGCGGCCGTCCGCCAGGCCTGCTTGGACCGCGGTCTGATCGTCGAACTCGGCGGCCGCCACTCCAGCGCCGTCCGCCTCCTCCCCCCGCTCACCCTGACCGACGAACAGGCCGCGGCCGTCCTCGACCGCCTCGCCGACGCCATCTCCGCCGCCACCCGCCGCTAAGGACCCCGATGCCCGACCCCATCCACCCCTCAGCCCCCTTCCCGCCCCCCACGCCGCCGCCTGCCCCTCTGGGCGGCACCGTTCCCGGGCCTCCCGCCCCTTCGCCCGCGGGCACGGCCACCCCCACGCCGCCGCCCGCCCCCCTGGGCGGCACCCTTCCCGGGCCGGCTTCCGCCCCTTCGCCCGCGGGCACCGCCACCCCCACCACCCCGCCGCCCGCCCCTCTGGGCGGCACCCTCTCCGGGCCGGCTTCCGTCCCTTCGCCCGCGGGCACCGCCACCCCCACGCCGCCGCCCGCCCCCCTGGGCGGCACCCTGCCCCCGGCGGCTCCCGCCCAGCCATATGGCGACCCCGTACGACAAGGGCAGACTCCGCCCGCAGCCACGCCACCCCCGCAGCCCACCACCCCGCTACGGCCTCCGCTCGCTGGGGGCGAGTCCGTGCGGCCGGTGCCGGTGCCGATGCCTGTCGATCCACTGCCGTCTCCGGGCCCTTCGCGTGCCCGCGCCCTGCCGTGGCCGGTGTCTGCCGGTGGGCTGGGTTCGCCGCTTTCTCCGGGTGCTTCGGCGGCGCCTTCCTCAGGGTCTGTGGATCCCTCGGGGCTGCCGCTTGTTCCGGCTGCGTCTGCTCCTCCGCCTGCGGTGCCGGCTGATCCGCTGTCCTCGCCGGATCCCGCCCCTGCCCCGTCGCTGTCGCTGTCTGCTGGTGGGCTGGGTTCGCCGCTCCCGCCAGCCGCTTCAGTACGGCCCTCCTCGGTGACTGCCGATCGGCCCTGGTCCCCTGTTCCTGCGGCGCTGCAGGCGAGGTCCATGCCCCCCGCTCCGCCGGTGACATCGGCACTGGCCCCGGGGGTGCGACCCGGTGTACGGGTCGGTGAGGTCCCGATTCCGGACGCTCCTCTCGGCTCCGGTCACGCGCCGCCCTCTACGCCGCTCCCCGTCGGCTCCGCGCCACTGTCGGCCGCGGATGCGGGCGGTCTCCACTCAGCGGCGTCAGACGTTCGCCCCGGCGTCCCGCCCACCGTCGGGGCAGCCCCCGTGGCCGCCCCGGGGTCTGAGGCTGCGGCCGGGCACAGGCCCTCGCTGCCCTTCTCCGCAGGTCTCCCGCAGCCGCCGCGGGCCCCTGACCTCGGGGCCCGGCCCGTTGCGGAGAGCGTTCCGGTGACCTCGTGCGTCAGCCCGGCCGGGCCGACGTCGATCTCGCCTCCGGCCTTGGGTAATGCACCCACCCCGATCTCGCCCGCGGCTTTGGGCACTGCGCCGGCGTCGATCTCGCCTCCGGCCCTGGGCACTGCGCACACGCAGCCGTCGCTCCCGGCCTTGGGCACTGCGCCCACGCCGATCTCGCCTCTGACCTCGGGCGCTGCGCCGACGCCGATCTCGGCTCCGGCCCTCGGCACTGCGCCCATGCCGATCTCGCCTCTGGCCTCCGGCGCTGCGCCCACGCGACCGTCGCCGCCCCCGGCCTTCCGCGCCGAGCCGACACCGCCTTCGGCCCTGCCCTTCCGCGCCGGGCTGACGCCGCCGCCGGACGGCCGTCGCCCCTCGCCGCCGCTGACGGCCTCCGCCGGGCCTCTGCCGCCCCGGCTCGGGAATCCTCTCGGCACCGAGCCCACGGCTCCCGGGTCTGGCCCGGCTCCGGCCGTGCACGGGGACCCGGACGGGCCGCCTCCGGTCAGCGCCGCCCCGGACGTGAGGGCCGCGACTGAGGGGCCGACGCCCTCCATCTCCTCGGACGGCAGGCCGGACCCGTCGCCTTCCGGTGTTACGGCCCGAGCCGAGCCGCCCGCTCCTCCCGCGGCCCGGGGCAGTGAGCCTCCGTCCGGCGCCCCCGCGTGGCCGCCGCCACCCGCGCTAGCGGAACGTTCTCCCCAGCCCTTCCTCGATCCGGCTGTGCCCGGCGGACCGCCCCCCGCCTCCACGGCGCGGCCGCCGCTGCTCGCTGCTGCGGACCGTCCTTCTCGGCCCGCCGGTGACCCGGGTGTGTCCGCCCGGCCTTCGCCCGCCCCCACCGCGTGGCCGCCCCTGGTCGGTGCCGTGGCGCGACCCGGGACACCGGCTCCCGACGCGTCCTTGGGCAGTGCGCCTTCGCCCGCAGCTTCGTGGCCGGCTTCCGGCGCGGCGGCCGACGCCGGTCCGGCAAGCCCGGCAGGGGGTGTGCCGACCGTGGCCTCACCGGATGCCCCCGCCGGGGGGCCCGCGATGGAGCTTCGGGGAGCCGCGCCCGGTGCCGGCCCGGCAGCCGACCCCGCGCCTCCCGGCCCGGGGCGCTCGGACGGGCCGGCCTCTGGGGGACGGGGTGGGACCGTGCCCGACGGGCCTTACCCGGGGGCTCCTTCGGGATCCGGGCCCACCGGCGCGCCCGACCGCGGCCAGGACGCGGTGGCCCCGCGACACGGCGCAGCGGAGCCGGGGGAGCGGGCTCCAGCGTCCGCCTCGGCGTCCGGGGACCGGAGCGCGCCGCCGGGAGACGGCTTCACCGGTCCTGCCGGTGTACTCCCGGGCATGCCGGCCGCAGGCCTGCCCTGGCCGGCGGCCGAGCCGCAGGGGCCCGCCTCGGTGCCACGGCAGAAGGACGGCACGGTCGGACCCCGCGCGGGAGCGGCCGACCCCCTGGACCACCCCGACCCCAGGGTCGCCGCCGAGGCCGCCTCGGTGGAGAACCTGCTGCGCTGCTGGGTCCGCGAGACCGGACTCGAACAGCCCGTCGGTCCCGTTCTGCGCATCCCCCTCCCCGCATCGGGCGCTGCCCTGCTCGTCGCGGTCCGCTACTGGTCCGCGGCCGGCTGGCACCGATTCGGACCGGTCCGCATCGAAGGCGCCCCCGCCGACGCCCCCGCCGTGGACGCCGTCACCCTCGCGGCGCTGATCTCCCGCGAAGGCGACGGCGCCCACAGCCGCGGCGCCCACAGCGACGGCACCCCCGGCAGCTCCGACCTCGTCGGCCGGGTCGCCGACTCGGTGTGCCGGACCGCCGAGTTCATCACCGACCGCCGCCAACGACCGGCCCCACCCGCCCCCGTCGCCGCGGACCGGTTCCTCACCGCCGAACAGTCCCTCCTCCTCGGCCACCCGCTGCACCCGACCCCGAAGAGCCGCGAAGGACTCTCCGAAGCCGAAGTACGCCGCTACTCACCCGAACTGCACGGCTCCTTCCCCCTGCACTGGGTGGCGGTCGCACCCGCCGCCCTCGCCACCGACTCCGCCTGGACCGAACGCGGCCGCCCGGTCTCCGCCGCTCGGCTGCTGGGCCGCCTCGCGCCCGGACTCCCGGTGCCCGACGGCGCCACCCCCCTCCCCCTTCACCCCTGGCAGGCCCGCGACCTGCTCCAGCGCCCCGCGGCCGCCGACCTCCGCGACGCGGGACTCCTGCACGACCTCGGCCCGTACGGGGCCCCCTGGTACCCGACCTCCTCGATCCGCACCGTCCACCAGCCCGGCGCCCCCGCGATGCTCAAGCTCTCCCTGGGCCTGCGCATCACCAACTCCCGCCGCGAGAACCTCCGCAAGGAACTCCACCGGGGCATCGAGGTGCACCGGCTGCTCCGCACCGGACTCGCCGAACGGTGGCAGGCGGACCACCCCGGCTTCGACATCGTCCGCGATCCCGCCTGGGTCGCCGTCGACGCCCCGGACGGCGCAGCCGTCCCCGGACTCGACGTCCTGCTCCGGCACAACCCCTTCCGACCGGGCGACGACGCCCTCTGTGTCGCCGCACTCACCGCACCCCGCCCGTGGCCCGGGCGGAACACCGTGAGCTCCCGGCTGGCCGAGACCGTCTCGCGGCTCGCCACCACCACCGGGCGGACGACCTCCGCCGTCGCCGCCGAGTGGTTCCTGCGGTACCTCGAACACGTCGTCCTGCCGGTCCTCGCCTTCGACGCGCTCGCCGGCATCGCCCTCGAAGCGCACCAGCAGAACACGCTGGTCCTCCTCGACCCGGCCGGCTGGCCGGTCGGCGGCCGCTACCGCGACAACCAGGGCTACTACTTCCGCGCCTCGCGCCGCGCGGAACTGGAGCGCAGGCTCCCCGGAATCGGCGCCACGAGCGACACCTTCGTCTCCGACGCCGTCACCGACGAACGCTTCGCCTACTACCTCGGCATCAATAACGTGCTCGGTCTCATCGGGGCCTTCGGATCCCAGCGGCTCGCCGACGAGCGCATCCTGCTGGCCGCCTTCCGCCGGTTCCTCGGCAAGGCCAAGGGCCTCGGCCCGCTCCCCGAGAGGCTGCTCGACTCGCCCACCCTGCGCTGCAAGGCGAACTTGCTCACCCGCCTCGGAGGCCTGGACGAGCTCGTCGGGCCCGTCGACACCCAGTCCGTCTACGTCACCATCGCCAACCCCCTCCACGATTGACGCGTCAGCACCGAAACGGAGCAGAGCCACCGATGCCCTCCACCGACTTCCACACTGGCGTGCTCCTCACCGATGTGCTGCTCACCGTGGCTCCGCGTCTGAGCCCCGAGTCGCTGCCCCAGCTCGCCGAAGCCGATCTGCTCGACTCCCCGGCGGCCTGGGGCGGCGTCACGACGGGGTCCGGCGTCTTCCGCCTCGAAGCCGTACGACTCGACCGAGACCTGGAGCTGCTCACCGGCTGGATGAACGACCCGGAGGTGGACGCCTATTGGGAACTCGCCGGCCCCGCCTCCCTCACCGCCGCCCACGTGCGGGCGCAGGTGAACGGGAGCAGTCGCAGCGTCCCGTGCCTCGGCCTCCTCGACGGCATGCCGATGAGCTACTGGGAGATCTACCGGGCCGACCTGGACCCGCTCTCCGCGCACTACCCGGCGCGCCCCCACGACACGGGTATCCACGTGCTCATCGGAGACGGTGCGAACCGCGGCCGAGGTCTGGGCACCGCGCTCCTGCGCGCCGTCGCCGACCTGGTGCTCGACAACCGCCCGCGCTGCATGCGCGTCATCGCCGAACCGGACATCCGCAACACCCCCTCCGTATCAGCCTTCCTGAACTCCGGATTCCGCTGCCCCGCCGAGATCGAACTGCCCGGCAAGCGGGCCGCCCTGATGATCCGCGAGCGGGCGCTGCGCAATCTCCTCTGAGAGCCGCCCCGCCGTTCCCGTACCCGCAATTCCCGTACGGTGCGTCACCCTCCGTTACTTCCCGTAACTCTCGCTTCGAAAACTCCGCGTCACGCAGCACAGTTCCCGAGCCCGAGGAGTCCCGTGCCGAATTTCTCCGCAGCCCCCGGCTCCGCAGCCCCCGGCTCCGCAGCCCCCGGCTCCCCCGGCCCGCACTCCTCGGACGCCGTGCCCCCGTCGCCCCAGCACCCGTGCACACCGCCCGAGCTGAACCGTCCCACCTGGGATTTCGCCGCCCGTCGCCTGCTCGCCAAGATGCTCGGCGAGTTCGCGTACGAGGAGATCATCAGCCCGGTCCCCGCCCCGGCCGCCGCCGGTGACGCCTGGACGCTGACCCTCGACGACGGCAGCAGCCTCGGCTTCCGGGCCCGCCGCCGCTCGTACGGCAGCTGGCACGTCACGCCCGACACGATCACCCTCACCCCGCACCCGACCGCCTCCGGCACGCCGACCGCCTTCGGGGACCCGTACGCCTTCCTCATCCGCGCGCGAACCCTCCTCGGCCTCGACGGCGCCACCCTCGGTCACCTGGTCCGCGAGCTCAGTGCCACCCTCGCCGCCGACGCCCGCCTCGACCACACCGCGCTCACCGCGGACGTCCTCGCCGACCTCGGCTACGCGGCCCTCGAAGGCCACCAGACAGGCCACCCCTGGCTCGTCCTCAACAAGGGCCGGATCGGACTTTCCGCCTCCGACACCGCCGCCTGGGCGCCCGAGGCCCGCACCGGCCAGCGCCTGCCCTGGCTCGCCGCCCACACCTCCCTCGCGCACTACCGCGGCACCGCCGGCCTGGAAGACCCGGCCCGCCTCTACTCAGCCGAGCTCGATCCCGCCACCCGCGCCCTCTTCGACCGGACCCTGCGCGACCGCGGCCTCGGCCCGCTCGGCTACCTCTACCTGCCCGTCCACCCCTGGCAGTGGGACGAAATCCTCCTGCCCCTCTTCGCCCCGGCCCTGGCCGACGGCACCCTGGTCCCGCTCCCCGCCGACCCCGACCTCCGCCTTCCCCAGCAGTCGATCCGCACCTTCCTCAACCTCACCCGCCCCGACCGCCACAGCGTCAAGCTGCCGCTCTCCGTCTTCAACACCATGGTCTGGCGCGGCCTGCCCTCGGACCTGACCCTCGCGGCGCCCGCCGTCACCGCCTGGATCCACTCCCTGCGCGACGGTGATCCCTTCCTCCGCGAGGAATGCGGAGTCATCCTGCTCGGCGAGGTCGCCTCCGTCACGGTCCGCCACCCCGTCTACGACGCGCTCCCCGAGGTCCCCTATCAGTACAAGGAGCTCCTCGGCGCGATCTGGCGCGAGCCGCTGACCGGCCACCTCGCCCCCGGCGAGCGGGCCCGTACCCTCTCCTCACTCCTGCACACCGACCCCCGCGGCCGGTCCTTCACCGCCGAGCTCGTCGCCCGCTCGGGCCTGACGCCCACGGTCTGGCTCCAGCGACTCTTCGCCGCGCTGCTGCCCCCGCTGCTCCGCTTCCTCTACCGCTACGGCACCGTCTTCTCCCCACACGGCGAGAACACCGTCGTGATCTTCGACGAGCACGACGTCCCGGTCCGGCTCGCGGTCAAGGACTTCGTGGACGACGTCAACCTCTGCGCCGAACCGCTCCCCGAGCTGGCCGCGATGCCCGACGAGGTCCGGGCGGTCCTGCTCGCCGAGCCCGCGGACTTCCTGCCCCAGTTCATCCACTCCGGGCTCTTCGTCGGCGTCTTCCGCTACCTCTCCGCCCTCTGCGAGGACCGGCTCGGGGTCCCGGAGGACACGTTCTGGTCCCTCGTGCGGGCGGAGATCCTGCGCCACCAGGCCCGCTTCCCGGAGCTCAAGGAGCGCTACGCGCTCTTCGACCTCCTCGGTGAACGCATCGGAAGGCTCTGCCTCAACCGGAACCGCCTCTACGAGGACGGCTACCGCGACCGGCCCGACCGCCCGCACGCCGTGCGGTACGGCACCGTGCCCAACCCCCTCCACCGGTCGTGACCGCTCGCCGGTGCGGCCACTGTCGGTGGAGCCCCGTAGGGTTGGCACTGCTATGACGAAGCCCTCCCTCCCCGACCTGCTGCACGCCGCCGTCTCCGCCGTCGGCGGCACGGAGCGCCCCGGCCAGGTGGCCATGGCCGAAGCCGTCGCCGAAGCGATCGACGACAACTCCCACCGCCTCATCCAGGCCGGCACCGGCACGGGTAAGTCCCTGGGCTACCTCGTGCCGGCGCTCGCGCACGGCGAGCGCGTGGTCGTGGCCACGGCGACGCTGGCCCTGCAGCGCCAGCTCGTCGAGCGCGACCTGCCCCGGACGGTGGAGGCGCTGCATCCGCAGCTCCGCCGACGCCCGCAGTTCGCCATGCTCAAGGGCCGGTCCAACTACCTGTGCCTGCACCGCCTGCACGAGGGCGTCCCGCAGGACGAGGAGGAGGGCCTCTTCGACCAGTTCGAGGCGGCCACCCCGACCAGCAAGCTGGGGCAGGACCTGCTGCGGCTGCGCGACTGGGCGGACGAGACCGAGACGGGCGACCGCGACGACCTCACCCCCGGCGTCTCCGACAAGGCCTGGGCTCAGATCTCCGTCTCCTCCCGCGAATGCCTGGGCGCGACGAAGTGCGCGTACGGCGCGGAGTGCTTCGCGGAGGCCGCCCGCGAGCGGGCCAAGCTCGCGGACGTGGTCGTCACCAACCACGCGCTCCTCGCCATCGACGCGATCGAGGGCGCCCCGGTGCTCCCGCAGCACGAGGTGCTGATCGTCGACGAGGCCCACGAGCTGGTGTCCCGGGTGACCGGGGTCGCCACGGGCGAGCTCACCCCGGGCCAGGTCAACCGAGCCGTGAAGCGTGCGGCGAAGCTGGTCGACGAGAAGACCGCCGACTCCCTGCAGACCGCCTCCGAGACCTTCGAGCGGGTCATGGAGCTGGCCCTCCCCGGCAGGCTGGAGGAGATCCCCGAGGACCTCGGCTACGCGCTGATGGCCCTGCGGGACGCCTCGCGCAACGTGATCTCGGCGATCGGCAACACCCGCGACAAGTCCGTCCACGACGAGGACGCCGTCCGCAAGCAGGCGCTCGCCGCGGTGGAGAGCGTGCACGGGGTGGCGGAGCGGATCACGGCCGGCTCCGAGTACGACGTGGTCTGGTACGAACGCCACGACCGCTTCGGCGCCACGCTCCGGGTGGCTCCGCTCTCGGTGTCCGGCCTGCTGCGCGAGAAGCTGTTCGCGGACCGCTCGGTGGTCCTGACCTCTGCGACCCTGAAGCTCGGCGGCGACTTCAACGGGGTCGCGGCGTCGATGGGCCTGTCCCCGGAGGGCGTCGAGGGCGAGGACGCGCCGCAGTGGAAGGGCCTCGACGTCGGCTCACCCTTCGACTATCCCAAGCAGGGCATCCTCTACGTCGCCAAGCACCTGGCCACCCCGGGCCGCGAGGGCACCCGCGGCGACATGATGGACGAGCTCGCCGAGCTGATCGAGGCGGCGGGAGGCCGCACCCTCGGACTGTTCTCCTCCATGCGCGGGGCGAAGGCCGCCGCCGAGGAACTGCGCGGCCGGCTCGACAACCCGATCCTGCTCCAGGGCGAGGAGACGCTCGGCGAGCTGATCAAGGCCTTCGCCGCCGACCCGAAGACCTGCCTGTTCGGGACGCTGTCGCTGTGGCAGGGCGTGGACGTGCCGGGGCCCAGCTGCCAGCTGGTGGTCATGGACAGGATCCCGTTCCCGCGCCCCGACGACCCGCTGATGAGCGCCCGGCAGAAGTCGGTCGAGGAGCGCGGCGGGAACGGCTTCATGTCCGTCGCGGCGACGCACGCGGCGCTGCTCATGGCCCAGGGCGCGGGCCGGCTCGTACGGGCCACCGGGGACAAGGGCGTCGTAGCGGTCCTGGACCCGCGGCTGGCGACGGCCCGGTACGGGAGCTTCCTGCGGGCCACGCTGCCGGACTTCTGGTACACCACGGACCGCAACCAGGCCCGCCGCTCCCTCGCCGCGATCGACGCCGCGGCGAAGGCAGACGAGAAGTAGACACAAAGCAGCTCCGGGACCGGCGCAGTAGGTCCCGGAGCTGGATGGGGGCGCGGGGCGTCAGACCCGGCGCAGTACCGCGACGACCTTGCCGAGGATGGTGGCCTCGTCACCGGGGATCGGCTGGTAGGCGGCGTTGTGCGGGAGCAGCCAGACATGGCCGTCCTCGCGCTTGAAACGCTTGACCGTGGCCTCGCCGTCCAGCATGGCGGCGACGATGTCGCCGTTCTCCGCGACCGGCTGGCGACGGACCGTGACCCAGTCGCCGTCACAGATGGCGGCCTCGATCATCGAGTCACCGACGACCTTGAGGCAGAACAGCTCTCCGTCGCCGACGAGCTGGCGGGGGAGGGGGAACACGTCCTCCACCGACTCCTCCGCGAGGATCGGGCCGCCGGCCGCGATCCGGCCGACCAGGGGCACGTACGAGGCCGCGGGCTTGCCCGTGGTGTCCGTGGGCTGCGAGCTGGGCTGGTCGGAGCCGCGCACCTCGTACGCCCGGGGGCGGTGGGGGTCGCGGCGCAGGAAGCCCTTGCGCTCCAGGGCCATCAGCTGGTGGGCGACCGAAGAGGTGCTGGACAGGCCGACCGCCTGGCCGATCTCCCGCATCGACGGCGGGTATCCGCGCCGCTGCACCGAGTCGCGGATGACCTCGATGACCCTCCGCTGCCGGTCCGTGAGCCCGGAGCTGTCGGCGCGGATGCCTGGAGGTCGCCCTGGCAGCGAGCGTGCGGGGCGTACGGGCTCCGCCTCCGGGTTCTGACTTGCGTCATTCATGGCATGCACCGGCTCGAGTCGGCTCTGGGAGCGGTTCTGGGCAGTGATGGTGGCACTGTCTGCGGTGGTGGTCACGTCGGCCCCTCTCGAAATGTTCTCCCTAGCTGGACAACGGTAGTGGCTTTCGAAAGGTTGCGCCAAACACACGTTCGAGTGAAAAATCGGAGATCACCCACCGTGGTCACTTCGTGGGGTGTATGCACCGGCGGCGGGCCATCCGGACCGAACGGGGGTTCGGCTGCGGAGCCACTGCTTACGGTACCCTTCCGGGTTGGGTCGCCACCGTCCGGGTCTGCGCCCAGTGTGGCACCGCGGGGCCTGTCATCCGGCCATCGGGCGCGGCGACACGCGGAGCGGTGTAAATCCACCACAACCCAAGATCTAGTGGTTGGATGAGCGCTGCCACCCAGAAGTTGTGGTCCTCGGTCTGCCGGGGTCCCCGACATCGCATATGCTTGTGGCTGCTTCGAGAGCCTCCGACAGAGCTTCGACTCTGCCGTTCAGGGGTCTCGCGAGGTGATTCAGTCGTGCCAAGAGGAGGGTGAGGGAACCATGCACTGCCCCTTCTGCAGGCACCCCGACAGCCGTGTCGTCGACAGTCGCACCACCGACGACGGCACGTCGATCCGCCGGCGCCGCCAGTGCCCCGACTGCTCCCGTCGCTTCACGACGGTGGAGACGGCCTCGCTGATGGTGATCAAGCGCAGCGGGGTGACCGAACCCTTCAGCCGTACCAAGGTCATCTCCGGCGTGCGCAAGGCGTGCCAGGGGCGGCCGGTCACCGAGGACGCCCTCGCCAAGCTCGGCCAGCGGGTCGAGGAGGCGCTGCGCGCCACCGGGAGCGCCGAGCTGACCACCCACGACGTGGGTCTGGCCATACTCGGCCCGTTGCAGGAGCTCGATCTGGTCGCGTACCTCCGGTTCGCGTCCGTTTACAAGGCGTTCGACACACTCGAAGACTTCGAGACCGCCATCGCGGAACTCCGCGTGCCGCGGCCTCACCCCGAAGAGTGCGAGCCCCGTGGGACCGCTCCGGTCCCGGTGCCCGCCTCCGCCGCCGACTGACCGGACGGCCCGTTCCGCGCCGTACGTGCGTCGTGGAACGGCCGGTGGGTCTGGCGAAGAAGACGTAGATACAAGACACACAGCACCGTGCCGCGGAATAGCGCTGGCACTTTAGGGCGTTTTGCCCGCATTGGGAGGAACGGCATGACAGAGACGGCGAGCAGCTCGGCACGAGGTTCCCGCGCCAAGGGCACCAAGACTGCCAAGAGCGGCCTGCGTATCGAGCGCATCCACACCACCCCGGGCGTGCACCCGTACGACGAGGTGACCTGGGCGCGCCGCGACGTCGTCATGACCAACTGGCGCGACGGCTCGGTCAACTTCGAGCAGTACGGCGTCGAGTTCCCCGACTTCTGGTCGGTGAACGCGGTCAACATCGTCACCAGCAAGTACTTCCGCGGTGCGGTCGGCAGCCCGCAGCGCGAGACCGGTCTGAAGCAGCTCATCGACCGGATCGTGAAGACGTACACGAAGGCCGGCGAGGACTTCGACTACTTCACCTCACCCGCCGACGCGGAGATCTTCGAGCACGAGCTGACCTACGCGCTCCTGCACCAGATCTTCAGCTTCAACTCGCCGGTGTGGTTCAACGTCGGCACGCCCCAGCCGCAGCAGGTCTCCGCCTGCTTCATCCTGGCCGTCGACGACTCCATGGAGTCGATCCTCGACTGGTACAAGGAAGAGGGCATGATCTTCAAGGGCGGCTCCGGCGCCGGCCTGAACCTCTCCCGCATCCGCTCCTCCAAGGAGCTCCTCTCCTCCGGCGGCAACGCCTCCGGCCCGGTCTCCTTCATGCGCGGCGCCGATGCGTCCGCCGGAACGATCAAGTCGGGCGGCGCCACCCGCCGCGCGGCCAAGATGGTCGTCCTGGACGTGGACCACCCGGACGTCGAGGACTTCATCGCGACCAAGGTGAAGGAAGAGGAGAAGATCCGCGCCCTGCGCGACGCGGGCTTCGACATGGACCTGGGCGGCGACGACATCACGTCCGTCCAGTACCAGAACGCCAACAACTCCGTCCGCGTGAACGACGAGTTCATGACGGCCGTCGAGAACGGCACCGAGTTCGGCCTGCGCGCCCGCATGACCGGTGAGGTCATCGAGACGGTTGACGCCAAGTCGCTCTTCCGCAAGCTCGCCGAGGCCGCGTGGGCCTGCGCCGACCCGGGCATCCAGTACGACGGTGTGATCAACAACTGGCACACCTGCCCCGAGTCCGGCCGCATCACCGCGTCCAACCCGTGCAGCGAGTACATGCACCTGGACAACACGTCCTGCAACCTCGCCTCGCTGAACCTGATGAAGTTCCTCGACGACGACGGCAAGGGCAACCAGTCCTTCGACGCCGAGCGTTTCTCCAAGGTCGTCGAGCTGGTCATCACCGCGATGGACATCTCCATCTGCTTCGCGGACTTCCCGACGCAGAAGATCGGCGAGAACACCCGCGCCTTCCGCCAGCTGGGCATCGGCTACGCCAACCTCGGCGCCCTGCTCATGGCCACGGGCCACGCGTACGACTCCGACGGCGGCCGCACCCTCGCCGCGTCGATCACCTCGCTGATGACCGGTACCGCGTACAAGCGCTCCGCCGAGCTGGCCGCGATCGTCGGCCCGTACGACGGCTACGCCCGCAACGCCGAGTCGCACAAGCGCGTCATGAAGCAGCACGCCGACGCCAACGCCGTCGCGCCGCGCACCGAGGACCTGGACAGCATCATCTGGGCCGCGGCCACCGAAGCCTGGCAGGACGTGATCCGCCTGGGCGAGAGGAACGGCTTCCGCAACTCGCAGGCCTCCGTCCTCGCGCCGACCGGCACCATCGGTCTCGCGATGTCCTGCGACACCACCGGTGTCGAGCCGGACCTGGCCCTGGTCAAGTTCAAGAAGCTCGTCGGCGGCGGCTCGATGCAGATCGTCAACGGCACCGTTCCGCAGGCCCTGCGCCGCATGGGCTACCAGGAAGAGCAGATCGAGGCGATCGTCGCCCACATCGCCGAGCACGGCGTGGTCGTCGACGCCCCGGGCCTGAAGCAGGAGCACTACTCGGTCTTCGACTGCGCGATGGGCGAGCGTTCCATCTCCGCGATGGGCCACGTGCGGATGATGGCCGCGATCCAGCCCTGGATCTCCGGCGCGATCTCGAAGACGGTCAACATGCCGGAGACGGCGACCGTCGAGGAGATCGAGGAGATCTACTTCGAGGCGTGGAAGCTGGGCGTCAAGGCGCTCGCGATCTACCGCGACAACTGCAAGGTCGGCCAGCCCCTCTCCGCGAAGAAGAAGGAAGAGGAGAAGGAGGAGGTCACCGCCAAGGCGGAGGACACCATCCGGACGGCCGTCGAGAAGGTCATCGAGTACCGCCCGGTCCGCAAGCGCCTCCCGAAGGGCCGCCCGGGGATCACCACCTCCTTCACGGTCGGTGGCGCCGAGGGTTACATGACCGCGAACTCCTACCCGGACGACGGTCTCGGCGAGGTCTTCCTGAAGATGTCCAAGCAGGGCTCGACCCTCGCGGGCATGATGGACGCCTTCTCGATCGCCGTCTCGGTCGGTCTGCAGTACGGCGTCCCGCTGGAGACGTACGTCGCGAAGTTCACGAACATGCGCTTCGAGCCGGCCGGCATGACGGACGACCCGGACGTGCGGATGGCGCAGTCGATCGTCGACTACATCTTCCGCCGCGTGGCGCTCGACTTCCTGCCCTTCGAGACCCGCTCGGCCCTCGGCATCCACTCCGCCGAGGAGCGTCAGCGCCACCTGGACACCGGTTCCTACGAGCCCCTCGACGAGGAGCTCGACACGGAGTCCCTGACCCAGGCGACCCCGCTCGCCGCGGTCCAGGTCGTCCCGGCCCCGAAGCCGGTCGCGGTCGTCCCGGTCCCGGCCCCCAAGACGGCGCACTCCAACGCCGAACTGGTCGAGATGCAGCTCGGCGTCTCCGCCGACGCCCCGCTGTGCTTCTCCTGCGGCACGAAGATGCAGCGCGCCGGCTCCTGCTACATCTGCGAGGGCTGCGGCTCCACCAGCGGCTGCAGCTGAAAATAGGCGGAGTTGCGTCGGATAGAACATTCGGCGCGCTCCGCGAAGTCGCCTGACCTGCGGGTCTTGAAGGGGACCGGCCATCGGCCGGTCCCCTTCGGCGCATCCTGCGGCACGCACCCGATCCTCATGCCTCCAGCCGTTGCGGACCTGGTGCTGCGGCAGGCGGCAGCTCTTCCACGCTCTATCGCTGCAGAGTTGCCCGCCTGCATCCTGGGTGACGTGTTGGGCATGCACATCGTCACCGCAGTCGACTGGGTGAAGTACGTCAAGCGCGACTGGACCGGCTACATCGAAGCCAAAGCTGCCGACAGGCATAACCAACAACAAATGACGTGATAGGCGACGGTCGCTCGGGAGCCTCATGGCGTTCGTTCGACTTGAACCACGAGTTCTCGCCCGAGGACTTGTTGAGGCGATGGCGGCCATGACAAGCTCTGAGCCATGATCAAGAGAATCGAGTCCTCCGTCCGCCGATGAGCGAGACGACCGGGACAGGACTGCCCGGATCACCGACAACGCTGTTCGACCACGCGCTGCGGCTACATCAACTGGTTCCAGATGAGCCGCTTCCGCGCGACGGGTACCCCTTTCCCGACGACGCGTTGCACCGTCGCCGAGGCTCGAAGGCACCCAGAGACCGTTACTCGGCCGGCAAGGATATTGCGCTCATTCTGGACGCGCATTTCGCGAGGGCCTCTGCCCTCCCCGGCGAACTGGCCGACGTCTTCCACGACGTCTACGTCCCGATCCACCACAACGAGCACATCGCCGCCGCGGCTGAGCGGGCGGACACGGATCGCGCTCGCCGAACGGGCCGATGGCTGGTCCGCTACGGCACCGATCGTTGCTCAGTCACCGTAGGGCTCGCCCTGCTCGCCGTAGTGGGAACAGTCGATGACACCCCACTGATTCAGACGATCGGGCTGCTCTCCGACCGCTTCGGGCCGCTGGCGGCGCACGCCTTCGAGCGGCAGACAGGAGGAGTCGAAGGCCTGCTCTGGCTCGCCGAGCGAGTCACAGGCTGGGGACGCGTCTATGTCGTTGAAGCACTCTGCAGACTCGACGATCCAGCTGCCCGGCCGTGGCTGCTTCGCAGGTCCTGTGACGGCGACTTCCTCAACGGATACTTCGCCGGCAAGGTCGCCACAGTCGCCAGACTCCATGAGGTGCTTGCAGACCTCGACGCTGACAGTGAGATGGTCGACCACATCGGTCGGCTACTCCATCTCATGAGCGACTGCGGGGGGATGGGGCTCACCCTCGCTCACTACCCCCATTCGAGCGTCGTCCTGGAAGCTCATGCTCGCCATGTGGGTTCGCTCAGCCCGACCGTCGAACGGTACTTCACGATCGCGGTGCTCACCCAGCACCTGACTACGGAGCCTCCCGAGGCTGCGGGATGCACTGCGGCGCAGCAGGAAGAGCTCCGGTCGACGTACCTCGAGGTCCTCGACCGAGAGGAGTGGACCCACACCGCACGCGCCGGCTTCGCGGCGGATGACAACCGGATGCGGTGGCTCGCCGACCACAGGGCGCCACAGTTGAGGCTGCGTGCGTTCCCCGATCGAGAGCCGGATGCCGAGGAATAGCGCACGCCAGGAATAGGTGGTCTCCGCCAGTACGCCGACGGCTGACCAGCGGCTCACGAAGGGGACCGGCCGGCGGCCGGTCCCCTTCGTCGTGCCCGCGGCCCTGGTGCCGTGCGGGTCGTACCGGGGGTTTCGTATTTAGCTAATTAGCTCATGTGCTAAAAAGGTCGCATGGCTGAGAACACCGAGACCGGCGACGAGGCCGGCGTCTTCCGGGCGCTCGCCGACCCCACGCGGCGCCAGATCCTGGAGGATCTGCGCGGCGGGGAGCTGGCGGCCGGGGAGATCTCCGGCCGGTTCACCATCAGCGCCCCGTCCGTGTCGCGGCACCTGGGAGTGCTGAAGTCCGCGGGGCTGGTGCGGGAGCGGCGCGACGGCAACCGCATCCTCTACACGCTCGTCGAGGAGCGGCTGGCCTCCTCCGTCGGGCGGTTCCTCAGCATGGTGTGCCCGGAGCAGATCGTGCTGCGGCACCAGCGGCGCAAGGACGGGTCGGGGGAGAGTGCGGAATGATCAGTCTGAAGCTCGCGAGCGTCCTCGAGCGGCGGCTGCTCGTGAACTACCGGGTCGAGCCCGAGGTGGCGGCGGGACTGCTGCCGGCCGGAATGAGGCCGCAGCTCGTCGGCGGCTGGGCCGTTGCCGGGATCTGCCTGCTGCGGCTCGGGGACACCCGGCCGAGGTGGGCGCCGGCCGGTACCGGAGTGCGCAGCGAGAACGCCGCGCACCGGATCTCCGTCGAATGGGACGGACCGGACGGGGTGGAAGCGGGCGTCTGGATCCCGCGCCGCGACAGCGGTTCCCGGCTCAACGTCCTGGCGGGCGGCCGGCTGTTTCCCGGGGCGCACGGGTCGGCCGTCTTCGACGTACGGGAGACCCCGCAGCAGATCGGGGTCGCGTACGAGACCAAGGACGCCTCCACCCGGGTCGGCGTCGTGGCCCGGGTCGCGGACGAACTGCGCGGCAGCCGACTGTTCGGCGATCTGGCCGAGGCCTCCGAGTTCTTCCGGCGGGGTGCCCGCGGGTACTCGCCGTCGCCCACCGCGGGCCGGTTCGACGGCATGCGACTGCACACGGACGCGTGGCGGGTGGAGGCCACCGAGGTCAACCGCGCCGAGTCCTCCTTCTTCGAGGACCTCGAGCGCTTCCCGGCCGGCACGGTGCACTTCGACTGCGCCCTGCTGATGCGCGACGTGCCCGTGGAGTGGCACCCGCTGGACTCCGCCGCCCCTGCGGGGTGCGCCGCGGCGGCCGCGTGACGGCGGGTTGGCGCCCGGCGCCGGAGAGCTGATCATGGTGCGGGGGTGGCCGTGACCGGGCCCCCCGTACGTGTCGGCGCGGTGTGGGGGAGCAGTCATGTGGAGCGGTGACGAGCTGGATCTGGACGCCTATCTGGCGAGGATCGGCTGGGAGGGCGGGGAACTCCGGGCGGACCTCGCGACGTTGAGGTCGGTACACCGGGCCCACGCCGGTGCGATCACCTTCGAGAGTCTGGACGTGCTGTTCGGCCGGGGCGTCGGGCTGGACGTCAAGACCGTCGAGGACAAGCTCGTGCGCGAGCGCCGGGGCGGCTACTGCTACGAGCAGAACACCCTGCTGGCCGCCGCCCTGGAGCGGATCGGCTTCGAGGTCTCCGGACGCGGCGCCCGCAACCGCACCCGGGGGGAGACCCTGACCCCGGTGACGCACGCCGTGCTCGTCGTCACCGTCGAGGGGGAACCGTGGCTCTGCGACGCCGGGTTCGGCTGGCAGGGACCGCGCGAGCCCGTGCCGCTGGCGCGCCCCGGCGCCGAAGTGCGGCAGGGGGAGTGGGTGTTCCGCGTCCGGGAGGAAGCGGACGGAGTCCTCGTGCTGTGCGTGCCGCGCGAGGGCGTCTGGCGGGACCTGTACGCCTTCACCCCGCAGCCCTACCACCCCGTCGACTACGTGGTGCTGAACCACTACAGCTCCTCGCACCCCCGCTCCGCTTTCGTCGACCGGGTCGTCGTCCAGCGGCAGGGCGACTTCGAGCGCCTGGCCCTCGTAGGGCGGGAGCTCTCCCGGTTGCGCCCCGACGGGCGGATCGAGCGGCGGGAGGTGCCGGTCGGGGAGCTGCTCGCCCTGCTCGGACGGGAGTTCGGGCTTCGGCTGTCCGAGCGGGACGCGGCCGAACTCCTTCGGATGTACCGCGCCGAGGACTGACCCGGGCCCCGCCGGGACCGTACGATGGCGCAGTGCTGGTCAAGTGGATTCGCTGCACGGTGACGGACCGACGCGGGTTCGAGCGCGGGCAGCGCAAGTGGGCGGGGCTGCCCGGAGAACCGGGATTCCGGGGGCAGGGCGGCGGCTGGAGCCGGGGCCGGCAGGGGGTGGCGCACGTCTTCACCTTCTGGGAGAGCCGTTCCTTCTACGACTCCTTCATGGCCCGCTCGCACGACCGGCTGGCCGCCTCGCAGAACGGCACCTACACCGACGCGCGGGTCACGCTCTTCGACCACCGCTTCGACGTGAAGACCGGCTTCGAGCCCCGTTTCACCGACGCCGACGTCGTCCGGGTCGCCCACACCCGGGTGCGGGAGGGCCGCGTGGACCATTTCGCCCTCATGCAGGAGAAGGTCTGGAACCCGGCCATGGCGGGCTCGCCCGGCATGGTCCGGGGCCTCTTCGGCGAGGCTCCGGGGCGTGAGTTCCTGGTGCTGTCGATGTGGCACGCGGCGGCCGAGCACGGCAAGTACCGGCAGGAGCGCGTCGAGCGGCTGTCGCTGCGGGCGCAGATCCAGGCCGACGTGGAGGCCCTGACCGGGGACGTCGTCGATCTCGAACCGTCCTGGACGGTGTGACGGCAGCGCGCGGCGCCGGTGCGCGTGCGGTGCCGCGGTGCGAGCGGCGCGCCGCGCTGACGGACGAGCCTGCTGACGAGATGACTGTATGGCCGCGGCCGGGCCCGAACGGCGTGCCCCGGTCGGTGGGCCCGGCGGTGGCCGAATAGGGTCGTGGGATGGTTCGACCACGGCGCATCGTCCTTGTCCGGCACGGGGAATCGGAGGGCAATGCCGACGACACTGTGTACGAGCGGGAGCCCGACCACGCCCTCCGGCTGACCCGCGCCGGGCGCGAGCAGGCCGCGGACGCCGGCGGACGCCTGCGCGAGCTCTTCGGCGACGAGCACGTGAGCGCGTACGTCTCCCCCTACCGCCGGACCCTGCAGACCTTCCGCGAGCTGCGCCTGGACCCGACGCGCGTGCGGATGCGCGAGGAGCCGAGGCTGCGCGAGCAGGACTGGGGGAACTGGCAGGAGCGCGAGGACGTCCGGCTGCAGAAGGCGTACCGGGACGCGTACGGGCACTTCTTCTACCGCTTCGCGCAGGGGGAGTCGGGCGCGGACGTGTACGACCGGGTCGGGGCCTTCCTGGAGAGCCTCTACCGCAGCTTCGAGGCCGAAGACCATCCGGAGAACGTGCTGCTCGTGACGCACGGCCTGACGATGAGGCTGTTCTGCATGCGGTGGTTCCACTGGTCCGTGGCCGAGTTCGAGTGCCTCTCCAACCCGGGGAACGGCGAATACCGGGTGCTGCTGCTGGGTTCCGACGGCCGGTACCGGATGGACCGCCCGTTTGAGCGCTGGACCACACCCGAGCCTTATGACCTGGACGGCTAGAGTGACGCGCGATGACCGCTGACTCCTCTCCCGAAGGGCGCTACGCACGCGCCATGGCCAGCCTCCGCGGGCTGGCCCTGGGCGACGCACTGGGTTCCCAGTACTTCGTCCCCGTGAACTACCCGCTGCTCAAGCGGCGCGAGCTGCCCGCCGGCAGCGATCCGTGGCAGTGGACCGACGACACCGAGATGGCCTGCTCGGTGGTGGCCGTGCTCGCCGGGCACGGCCGGGTGGACCAGGACGCGCTGGCCGACTCCTTCGCCCACCACCACGACTTCGACCGCGGCTACGGGCCCGCCGTGAACCGGATGCTGCGCCTGGTCCGCGAGGGCGCGGACTGGCGCACGCTCGCCGCGGAACTGTTCAACGGGCAGGGCTCCTGGGGCAACGGCGCGGCCATGCGGGTCGCCCCGCTGGGCGCCTGGTACGCCGACGACCCGGAGCAGGCCACCCACCAGGCGGAGATCTCCGCCTACACCACCCACCAGCACCGCGAAGCGGTGTGCGGCGCGATGGCCGTGGCCGCCGCGGCCGCGCTGGCGGCCGATCCGGCCGGGCCGCCGAAGGCCGCCGACCTGCTGGACGGGGTCATCGCGCTCGTCCCGCGGAGCGCGGTGGGCGCCGGGTTGCGGCGGGCGCGCGACATGCTCGACTACGGGGACGCGACCACCGTCGCCGCCGTACTGGGCTGCGGGCGGCGCACCAGCGCCCACGACACCGTGCCGTTCGCCCTGTGGTCGGCGGCGCGGTGCCTGGACGACTACGAGCGGGCCTTCTGGACCACCGCCCAGGTGGGCGGAGACGTGGACACCACCTGCGCGATCGTCGGCGGGGTGCTGGGCGCGCGCGGGGACGCGGTGCTGCCGCGGTCCTGGCTGGCCCGGACCGAGGCGCTGCCGGCTTGGCTGCCGGAGTCTGCGGGGTAGCGGAGTAGTCGGGCGGTCGGGGTCGCTGGACGGCGGGCGCGGCGGAGCGGCGGCGGTCCGTGCCGGTTCGTACCCCTCCGTTCGTACTCCTCCGTTTGTCACGGTCCTGCCACAGGCATCTTTTGAGCCTGTTCAAAACTGCATACGAGCGGCCTACTCTGTCGGCTTCGCCACCCCCGCCCGAGGGCCGGGGGCGGCCGACAGGGGAGGGGAACCCGATGTCACCAGAGAACGCCGGTGCGGAGAACGCCCGGGCGGAGCACACCTCGGCGGCAGACGCCGTGGGGGCGGGGGCCGACGTGGCCGACGCGGGGGCCGCTCCGTCCGCGCCCGGGCCTCCCTTGCCCGCCGCACCCGCGCCACCCGCGCCGCCCGGCTGGGATCCCAAGGCCTGGCAGGCCCACCAGCTGCGCAAGGAGCGCGCCGCCTCCGGTGCCTGGTCGATGGCCCCGCTCGCCTGGGCCGAGGCCGCCCGGCCCGCCCCCGTCGGACCGGTACCGGCCGTCGTGCTGGGCGCCGCCCTCGCCTCGGGCATCGCCGTCGCCCTGGTCCTCGGCGAGGGACTGGGGCCGGGCCTGCTCCTCGCGGTGGTCCCGGCGCTCGTCGCCGCGTACGCGGCCGCCCGCGCCGCCGGCCGCACGCTGCGCCCGTGGACCGCGCTCTGGGCTCTCGGCTGTCTCGCCCTGCTCGCCGTGCCCGCCCTGCGCGCCTCCGGCTGGCCGGCGGTGACGGCCCTGGTCGCCGCCCTCCTGACGGGCGCCCTGGCCCTGCACGGCAGCCGCAGCTGGCCCGGCATCCTGCTCGGCCCGATCGGCCTCCTCGACTCCACCGTCCTCGGGGTGCGCTGGGTCTGGACCGGCCTGCGCTCGCGCGGCGAGGGGCGCAGGGAGCGCTGGCTGCCGGTGGCGAAGGCCGTCGTGGTGGCGGTGGTCCTGCTGGCGCTCTTCGGCACCCTGTTCGCCTCCGCCGACGCCGCGTTCGCGGACCTGCTGAGCGGGCTGACCCCCGACATCAGCGGTATGGGCGGCCCGGTTCGGTTCCTGCTCTTCGCGCTCGGGCTCCTCGTCGCGATCGCCGTCGCCCGCACGGCCGCCGCCCCCTCCCGCTGGGACCGCATCGCGGTGCGCCCGGGCAAGGCGCGCTCCCGGGTGGAGTGGGCCCTGCCGCTCATCGTGCTGAACCTGCTCTTCGCCGCCTTCAACACCGTCCAGCTCGCCGTCCTGTTCGGCGGCTACCGCAAGGTCCTGGAAGCCACCGGCCTGACCTACGCCGCGTACGCGCGCCAGGGCTTCTGGCAGCTCCTCTGGGCCACCCTCCTCACCCTCGCCGTCATCGCGCTGGCCCTGCGCTGGGCCCCGCGCGACGGAGCCGGCGACCGGCGGCTGGTGCGCGGCGTGCTCGGCACCCTCTGCGTGCTGACCCTCGTGGTCGTCGCCTCGGCGCTCCGCCGCATGGACCTGTACGTGGACGCGTACGGGCTGACCAGGTTGCGCCTGTCGGTCGCCGGAGTGGAGCTGTGGCTCGGGCTGGTGATCGTACTGATCATGGCCGGCGTCCTGTTCGGCGCGCGCTGGCTCCCCCGCGCGGTCGTGGGGAGCGCCGTGGCGGCCGTACTGGCCTTCGGGCTGGTGTCCCCGGACGGGGTCGTCGCGGAGGGCAACGTCACGCGGTACGAGCAGGACGGCAAGATCGACCTGGCCTACTTCCAGTCCCTGTCGGCGGACGCGGTACCCGCCCTGGACCGGCTGCCCGAGCCCCAGCGATCCTGCGCCCTGCGCGGGATCGCCAGGGAGCTGGCGGCGGCGGGCCGGACGCCGCCCTGGTACGCGACGAGCCTGGGGGAGCGCCGGGCCCGGGAGATCCTGACCGAGCGCGGGGTGAGCGCCTCGTACGAGGAGTGCAGGAGCCTGGGCACCTTCGGGAGCCGGGTCGAGTACTAGGGCCGTGCTGACCTCGGGTCGGCGCGCGAGGACCTGTGGGCGCTGTGCGTCCGGATGCGGGACGCGGCGCGGTGGCGGGCCGGGCAGGCGCTGAGGGTGATGCTTCACGAGTGCGATCACACCCATTGTGGAGCGGTTCCGCGACCTGGTCCGGGCCGGGCTGTACGAGCCGGCGCACGCGCTCGTCGGTGAGCTGGTGCACCGGGGAACCGACCCGGGGCGTCCGTTCGGACGCGCCCCATCCGCTTCTCGGCGAGGTCATTGCGGCGCTGCTGACGTACCGCGCGACATATGCGGGAGCGAATGGGTGGACGCGGAATTCGCCGAGATGATCGACGGGTTGATGGTGCCGCTGCTCAAGGCGCGAGACGGGGCGGGCGGGTGGCGCGGCGCGGAGGTGCCCGGGGCGCGGCACGCAGGGGGCGGCGGCGAGGCGGGAAGGGGGCGTCGGCGCGGCGGGGAGGGGGTGGGGTGTGCAGGCGGTCCGGGGCGGCGTAACCTTGCTGGCGCCATGCCGTACGAAGCACCCACTCACACCGTCGAACGCTCCCTTCGGGCGACCACCGGCGCCAAGGTCATCGCCGGGGTCGACGAAGTCGGACGAGGAGCCTGGGCCGGTCCCGTCACCGTCTGCGCGGCGATCACCGGTCTGCGCCGGCCGCCCGCGGGACTCACCGACTCCAAACTGCTCACCGCCAAGCGCCGTGACGCGCTCGTCGGCGTCCTGGAGGGCTGGGTCACGGCCTACGCCCTGGGCCACTCGTCCCCCGAGGAGATCGACGAACTCGGGATGACCGCCGCCCTGCGCCTCGCCGCGGTGCGCGCCCTGGAGGCGCTGCCCGTGCGGCCCGACGCGGTGATACTCGACGGCAAGCACGACTACCTCGGTGCGCCCTGGCGGGTCCGGACGGTGATCAAGGGTGACCAGTCCTGTGTCGCCGTCGCCGCGGCGTCCGTGATCGCCAAGGTCCGGCGCGACCGGATGATGGCCGAGATCGGTGAACTGGGCGGCGGAATCGAAGACTTCGCTTTCGCCGCCAACGCCGGATATCCCTCGCCCGTGCACCGGGCGGCGCTCGAGGAGCAGGGGCCGACCGCGTACCACCGGCTCTCCTGGTCCTACCTCGACGCGCTGCCCCGCTGGAGCCACCTCAAGAAGGTGCGCCGCAGCGAGGAAGCGATGGAGCTGGAAAACGGAGGCCAACTCGGCTTCGATTTCTGATCGCACGCACGTGCCACCAACCGGTACGTTTCGCACCGGTGTTTGATGAATGTCAGCTCATGCCTCTCACCCCCGCCCCCGAGGAGCTTCAGATTCACGAGAGTGCCCAGGGTCCCCGCGTCACGCCGGCCGCGAGCCGCACCGCGCAGACCCCCCGCCCCGTACCCGGTCCGCGTCCCGCCCCCAGGCCCGCGCCGCCCGCGCCGCGGAAGCCGCAGGCCGCCCCCGTTCCCGTTGTCGCCACCGCGCCTTCGGTCTCGGCGGCCGTCCCGCAGATCCAGCTGATCCCGGCATCCTCCGAGGGCGCGCTGGATGCGGCCGAAGAGGCCGTGGACCTGCTGCTCGACACCGGGCGTGCGCCCGGCGACATCCTGGTGCTCACCACCGGCGACCCGCACCCGTGGGCCGCGCACGAGCTGTCCTTCGGCGAGGCCGCGTACTGGGCCCTGCAGGATGCCGGGGACGACGTCTTCTACGCGGACGCGGCGCAGGTTCAGCGCGCCGCGGGCCGTCCCGTCGTGGTCTTCGCGGCCAACGGCGGACCGGTCGACGCGGCCGCCGCAGCCCTGCCGGCCGCGCTCGCGCGAGCCGGTGCGCTCCTGATCTGCTGCGGCGAGCCGCAGCAGATCAACTCCGTGCTCGGCGCGGGCGTCTGACACCCCGTAATCCCGCACGGTCGAAGGGCGGGGCGGGCCGGTGGCCGGCCCTGCCGAAGACCGAGGTCCGACCAGCCGTACGCCCGCTTCCGGGTGTACGGCCGTTGGCCGTTTCCGGGTAGGGGTACGGAGCCGCGCGGACTCAGCGTGCGGCGGTGCGGCGCAGGGCCTCCGCGGCTCCGCCGCCGCCGCGCAGGGCGAGCGGCGCGAACTCGGACGACGTGTCGCCGAGGCGCTCGGGCCGCGAGTCCGAGCTGGGGCTCCGGCCGCCGCGGCCCTCGCCCAGCACCTGCCAGCCGCTCCGGGTCAGCGTGATGTACGCGCCGCAGCGCAGCCCGTGCAGGGTGCAGGCGTCCCGCAGCCCCCACATCCAGGCCCCGTCCTCCTCGGTCCAGCACTCGTCGCCGTCGCGGCAGTACAGCAGCACGGCGGTCCGTACCGGGGTCCGTCGCCGCAGATCGTGCGGAATGACCCGGCGCAGCCGGGACAGCAGGGCGTTGCGGTAATCCCAGCCGTCGGCCGCGGTGGAGCGCTGGACGAAGGAGGCGCTGGCCACGAGCCGCTCCTCGGGCCCGAGCACGGCGATGACGGCCGTGTACGGCACCGGGCTGTGCCGTGAGTGCAGTCCGCTGACGACCTCGCGCGGATTGCGCAGCAGGGGGACGCCCGAGGACGTCCACTCGGAAGGTTCCAGCAGCCTGCCGTGCCGGCTGGCGCCGCCGGTCGCCGTTGTCAGGGACGTGGTCGAGGGCGGGGTGAATCCGAAGGTCACGGTCCTCCCTTCGGGTACACGCCCGCGAACGGGCACAGCTGGAGTGCGGGCGCGCCCCGGCACGGCCCAGGAGAGCGCCGTCGAGCCGAGCGGGAGCAAGACAATTCTCGCGTGGCCCGTGAGCATGCGGCAACGAGCAATTGGAGCCGCCGACCGGAATTCGCCGGTATGCCGTTCATATCCTTGCCCCGCCACGCCGAAGATGACTCATTCGGTCCAGGCCGGAGTGCCGCACCTGGGGAAACGGCTCCTCGGCGGCTGCCCGCCGCAGGGGCCGCGCGGAGACGGGGACGGCTTGTGGCCGACCGTCACGCTGGGTGAATTGGCCGATTGTCCTGGCCATCGGGTTGCATGGGGGCATGGACAACCTGGAGCTGCGCGCTGAAGCCGATGCCGTCCTCGCTGAGCTGGTCGGTGCCCCGGGGGGTTCGGCGCGGCTGCGGGAGGACCAGTGGCAGGCCGTGTCCGCCCTGGTGGAGGAGCGCCGGCGGGCGCTGGTGGTGCAGCGTACGGGGTGGGGCAAGTCGGCCGTGTACTTCGTGGCGACGGCCCTGCTGCGCCGTCGCGGCGCGGGCCCGACCGTGATCATCTCGCCGCTCCTCGCGCTGATGCGCAACCAGGTCGACGCGGCGGCGCGGGCCGGGATCCAGGCGCGGACGATCAACTCGGCCAACCCCGAGGAGTGGGAGACGATCTACGGGGAGGTCGAGCGGGGCGAGACCGACGTTCTCCTCGTGAGTCCGGAGCGCCTCAATTCCGTGGACTTCCGGGAGCAGGTGCTGCCCAAGCTCGCTGCCACGACCGGCCTGCTGGTGGTCGACGAGGCCCACTGCATCTCGGACTGGGGCCACGACTTCCGCCCCGACTACCGCCGGCTGCGCACCATGCTCGCCGAGCTCGCCCCCGGCGTGCCCGTACTCGCCACCACCGCGACGGCCAACGCACGCGTCACGGCGGACGTGGCCGAGCAGCTGGGCACGGGAGGCGGGGGCGCCCTGGTCCTGCGCGGGCCGCTGGACCGGGAGAGCCTGCGGCTGGGGGTACTGGAGCTGCCGAACGCGGCGCACCGGCTGGCGTGGCTGGGGGAGCGGCTGGGGGATCTGCCGGGCTCGGGGATCATCTACACGCTGACGGTGGCGGCCGCGGAGGAGGTCGCGGCGTTCCTGAGGCAGCGCGGGTATCCGGTGGCCTCCTACACGGGGAAGACGGAGAACGCCGAGCGGCTGCAGGCCGAGGAAGACCTGCTGGCGAACCGGGTGAAGGCGCTGGTGGCGACCTCCGCGCTGGGGATGGGCTTCGACAAGCCGGACCTGGGGTTCGTGGTGCACCTGGGCTCGCCCTCGTCCCCGATCGCCTACTACCAGCAGGTGGGGCGTGCGGGGCGTGGCGTGGACCATGCCGACGTCCTGCTGCTGCCGGGGCGGGAGGACGAGGCGATCTGGGCGTACTTCGCTTCGGTGGGGTTCCCGCCCGAGGAGCAGGTCCGGCGGACCCTGGAGGTGCTGGAGCAGGCGGGCCGTCCGCTGTCGCTGCCGGCGCTGGAACCGTTGGTGGATCTCCGGCGGTCGCGGCTGGAGACGATGCTCAAGGTCCTGGACGTGGACGGTGCGGTCAAGCGCGTGAAGGGGGGCTGGACCTCCACCGGGCAGCCGTGGGAGTACGACGCCCAGCGGTACGAGTGGGTGGCCCGGCAGCGGCAGGCGGAGCAGCAGGCCATGCGGGACTACGTGGCGACCACGGGGTGCCGGATGGAGTTCCTGCAGCGGCAGCTCGACGACGAGAAGGCGACCCCGTGCGGCCGCTGCGACTCCTGCGCCGGGCCCTGGCTCGATCCCGCGGTGTCCCACGGGGCCCTCGACGAGGCGACCGGCGAGCTGGACCGCCCGGGGGTCGAGATCGAACCCCGCCGGATGTGGCCCTCGGGCATGCCCGCGGTCGGCGTCGACCTCAAGGGCCGCATCCCCGTGGGCCAGCAGGCGGCCACCGGGCGCGCGCTGGGGAGGCTGTCGGACATCGGCTGGGGCAACCGCCTGCGCCCGCTCCTGTCGGAGCAGGCCGCGGACGGGCCGGTACCGGACGACGTGCTGGCGGCCGTGGTGACGGTGGTCGCCGACTGGGCCCGGTCACCGGGCGGCTGGGCCGCCGGCTCGGACGGTGCGATGGCCCGCCCCGTGGGGATCGTCGCCATGCCCTCGCGCTCCCGCCCGCAGCTGGTGGCCTCGCTCGCCGAGGGCCTGGCCCGGGTCGGCCGGCTCCCGCTGCTGGGGAGCCTCGCCTACACCCCGCAGGCCGGCGAGCACGGCGCACACCGCAGCAACTCCGCCCAGCGGCTGCGCGCCCTGGCCGCCTCGTTCACGGTCCCCGACGAACTCGCCGCGGCCCTGGCCGCCACCCCGGGACCGGTCCTGCTCGTCGACGACTACGCCGAATCCGGCTGGACCCTGGCTGTGGGCGCGCGCCTCCTGCGCCAGAGCGGAGCCGCCCAGGTGCTGCCCCTGACCCTTGCCCTGGCGGGCTGAGAGCACCTCGCCTGCCCCGGCGGCCAGGCCGTTCGTGCCCGGTGGGCACCCACGGTCGGGCCCCCTGGCAGGCGCGGTCGGCAAGGACGTACGTGGGCGTGGGTGCCCCGTGGCGCAGGCGGCATGCCGCTGCCGCGGAGTTATCCACAGGGGTTTCCGGATCCGGCCGGACACGGGACCTTCGGGACATGACGAACCACCACGAAGCAGCACGCACCCCGTCCGACCCCTCGTCCACCGGCCCGTCCGGAGGCGTCGACGCCTCCCGGATCACCCTGCGCAGTCCGGCCGAACTGGCCGACGCACTGCCCTACATGCTCGGCTTCCACCCGAGCGACTCCCTCGTCATGGTCGCCGTCCACGGGGAGGCCGGCCGCTTCGGCGGCAGGCTCCGGGTGGGCATCCCCGCCGCTCCCGAGGAATGGGAGGACACCGCCCGGCAGGTCGCCGACTGCCTGATCCGCGGCAGTGTGCGGCGCGGCGCCAAGCCCGACGGCATCATCGTCTTCCTCTGCCAGGACCCGCGCCGCGGGGGCAGCGCGCAGCGGGTGATGACCAGGCTGCGCCCGTTCGCCCAGCGGATCCGGCTGGCCTGCGGGGCACTCGACGTGCCCGTACTGGAGGCCCTGTGCCTCTCCGCCGGGCGGTACTGGTCCTACTGCTGTCCGGACGAGCGCTGCTGCCCCGCCGAGGGCAGTGCGCTGGCCGCGCCCGGCACCTCGGTGATGGCCGCCGCGGCCACGTTCGCCGGACTCCAGGTACGCGGCTCCCTCCAGGAGATCGAGCGCCGGCTGACACCGCTGCGCGGGACGGTGGCCGGCGAGATGGAGGGGGCCCTGGACCGGGCGGCCGTCGCGCTGGTGCCGAAGATCCTCGACGGGGCCACCCGTGAGGAGGTGGGAGCCGAGACGGTGCTCCTCGCCCGCGCGCTGATCCAGCGCATGATCCTCGCCCCGACCGCCGAAGGCGGCCCCGGAGCCGATGCCCGGGACGACGCGCTGCTGGGCCACGACGAGGCCGCCTCGTTGATCCTCGGGCTCCAGGACCGCGAGATCCGCGACATCGCCGCCGAGTGGATGGAGGGTGAGGAGGCGGCCCCCGCCCTGCGGCTGTGGCGGGCGCTGGCCCGGCGCTGCGTCGGGGCCTACGGGGAGCACGCGGCGGCCCCCCTCACCCTGGCGGGCTGGGTCTCCTGGTCCACCGGGGACGAGCCGACGGCCAGGATCGCGCTGGGGCTGGCACTCCGGGCGGACGACGGGTACCGCTTCGCACAGTTGCTCCACCACGCCTGCAACGAGGGGATCGACCCGGAGGGCCTGCGGGAGTGCCTGCGGGAGGAGCGGCGGCGCCGGGAGCCGCGCCGGGGGCGCCTGCCCGCAGGACCCCGGCGGGCGGGCGCCGTCACCAGGCCGCCCGGCCGCCCGGGCCGCACGAGCGGCCGCCGCGAGTCCGGCAGCACCGCGGGGAGCGAGCAGTGATGCGCGGCCGGGGCGAAGACCGCGGGTCCGTGCTCAGGGGGTGGCTGCGGGACGGGGTGCGAGCGGTCCTGCGGCGACGGCCCGGGCGAAGGCGGATGCTCCGCCGGGCGCAGTCCCCGCCGGGGCCCGTGACCCGGGCGGGGGCGGGGGCGTTGCGCTGGGGGGTGGTGGGGATCCGGCCGCGCCCCCGCCCAGCCGATCCACCCGGAGCGCAGACAAGGCGACCCATGGCTCACCCCGTACCTCCAGCCCGCGTAGCTCCCGCCCGCGCGGCCCCCTCGCGCGGGGCCGACCTGCCGCCCGTGCACGGTGCCGTCATCTGTGTCGCCGCCCCGTGCCTGGTCGTCTCGCCCGAGCACGGCCAGCTCACCGGGCGGGGGGCCGACGGGATCTACCGTGCCGGGCTCCGGCTGCTGTCCCGCTGCGTGCTGCGCGTCGGCGGCCGGGACCCGGTCGCGGTCCAGGGCCGCAGTCTCGGCGCCGACCGGGCCTCCTTCACCGCGACCGTCCGGACCGGAGCGGAGCCCGGGCCCGATCCCGACGTCGGAGTCGAGCGGGTCCGGCACGCCGACGGCACCGAGCGGATCACCCTGCGCAGCTTCACCGGCCGGTCCCTGAGGTTCCCGGTGGAGCTCTCGCTCGGCACCGACCTGGCGGAGCTGGCCGAGGTGGCCGCCGGCCGGGCCGGGCCGGAGCTGCCCGCCGCGGTGCACGCCGCCGGGCTGCGCTGGACCAACGGCGAGGCCCAGGCCGTCACCGCGGCCGAGCCGCCTCCGGACGACGCGCTGGCCTCCGCCGGGCTGCTGCGCTGGCAGCTCGAACTGCGCCCCGGCGAATCCCGCACCATCGAGCTGCGGACCACCCGCGACCGAGGGGCCCGGGCCACCGCCGGCCAGGTGGCCAACCCGCTGTCCGGCGAGGCCCGCGCGGAGGGAGACGACCCGCGGACCGGGGCATGGCTGCGGACGAGCGTGCAGGACCTGGGGGCGCTGCTGCTCAGGGACCCGAAGGAACCGGCCGACAGCTACGCGGCGGCCGGAGTGCCGTGGCGGCTCGGCCTGGCCCCGGCGGAATCCCTGTGGGCCGCCCGCATGGCGCTCCCGCTCGGCACCGGACTGGCCGCCGCGACCCTGCGCATCCTGGCCCGGACCCAGACCGGCGGGCGGGGCGGCGACGCGGGGAAGATCCCGGGGCCGCTCCGCGGGGCCGGGCCGCAGCTGCCCCCGGGATGCACCGGGACCGAGGCGACGCTCGCATTCCCCGCGGTCCTCGCCGAAGCCCGGCGCTGGGGGATGCCCGAGGCGGAGGTGGCCCGGCTGCTCCCGGCCGCCGAGCGGTGCCTGGACTGGATCCGGGGCGCCTTCGGGGAGGACGGCTTCCTGGCCGATCCCGATCCGGGACCGCGGCGCTGTGAAACCCAGGCCCACGCCCACCGCGCCGCGCTCCTCGGGGCCGACCTGCTCGCCGGGTGCGGGCGGCCCGGAGCCGAGGAGTGGCGGGAGCGGGCCGCCGAGCTGCGGGAGCGGTTCGCAGCCCGCTTCTGGGTCGACGGCCCGGACGGCGGGCGGCCCGCGGCGGCCCTGCATCCCGACGGGCGGCCGCTGCCCCGGCTGACGGGGGCCGCCGCCCACTTGCTGGACACCGGGCTGCTCGGCGGCGGCCGGCTCGCGCGCGGGCTCCTGGACCGGGTCCGTACCGAGCAGGTGGCCCGGCTGCTGGGAGCCCCCGCCATGGATTCCGGCTGGGGACTGCGGAGCATGGCGGTCCGCGAGCCGGGGCACAACCCGTTCGGCTACCGCTCGGGCGCGGTGCGGCCGTACGAGAGCGCGGTCGCCGTGGCGGGCCTGGCCCAGGCGGGCTTCGAGAAGGAGGCCATGGGGCTGCTCCGGGGCATGCTGGACGCGGCGGAGGGCTTCGGGTACCGCCTCCCGGAGATGTACGCGGCCGAGCAGCGCACCGCCGGCAGCGCTCCGCTTCCGCATCCGGCGGCCTGCCGGCCGGCGGCGGTCGCGGCGGCCGCGGGGATCCACGTACTGGCCGCCCTGGCCGGGATCCGCCCGGACGCGCCCGCCGGAACGGTCGCCCTCGTACCGCTCCCCGGCGCGCCGCTCGGTGAGCTCCGCCTCTCGGGGCTGCGGGTTTCGGGGGAGCCCTTCGCCGTCCGGATCAGCCGGCTGGGCCTGGGCATGGTCGAGGAGGCGGCCGATGCGCTGCAACTGGGCGGGTAGGCGGCGCCCCGCCGAGGGGGCCGGATCGGGCCGCGGCTTCCGGTTCCGTGGTCCGAAGATCTCCAAAGCTCTGTTTATCGTCAAGCAGACGACTATGATCGCGGCATGTCGCCCTACGACCCGTCGGCCTTCCCGCCCTTCGCCGTCACCGTCGACCTGGTCGTGCTCACCGTGCGGCGCCACGCGCTCTGCGCGTTGGTCATCCGACGGGGTGAGCAGCCGTTCCAGGGGCGCTGGGCGCTGCCCGGCGGCTTCGTGCGCGGGGACGAGGACCTGTCGGCGGCCGCGGCCCGCGAGCTGTCCGAGGAGACCGGCCTCTGCGCCCACGACCCGGCCGCCCCCGACGTGGGCAACGGGGCGCACCTCGAACAGCTGGCGACCTACGGTGATCCGAAGCGGGATCCGCGCATGCGCGTGGTCAGCGTGGCGCACCTGGTGCTGGCTCCGGATCTGCCCGCCCCCCGGGCCGGCGGCGATGCCAACAGCGCGCGCTGGGCCCCCGTCGACGAGCTCCTCTCCACGGACGGCCAGGCCGGTGCCGGACTCGCCTTCGATCACGAGCAGATCCTCGCCGACGGTGTCGAGCGGGCCCGCTCGAAGATCGAGTACTCCTCGCTGGCCACCGCCTTCTGCCCTCCCGAGTTCACCGTCGGCGAGCTGCGCCGGGTCTACGAAGCGGTCTGGGGGGTCGCCCTCGACCCCCGCAACTTCCACCGGAAGGTCACCGGCACCCCTGGGTTCCTGGTGCCCGCAGGAGGGACGACGACGCGTCAGGGCGGCCGTCCCGCCCAGCTGTTCCGGGCCGGCGGGGCGACCCTGCTCAACCCGCCGATGCTGCGCCCCGAAGTCTGATCTCCGGGCGCCCCGCACCGACGCCGGGGTGCCACGCGGGGCGGCGTTCCGGCAGGTAGCCGGACTCGCACCCCCGCGGACGAAGGCTTCGGTGCCGACACGGGTGCGATGCGCGGCCACTTACGCCTTAAATCGGACATATCGCGTTATCTTGTTGGCAGAACTCACCCTGCCGCAGAGCGGTCTCACCCCCCGCGAGAGAAGCGATGCTCCAGGCCATCGGACTCACCAGCACCCCCCGCCGAAACCTCCCGCCCCTCGTGGACGACCTCACCTTCGAGGCCCGCCCCGGGAGCGTGACCGCGCTGCTCGGCGAGCCCGGCTCGGGCAAGACCACCGCGCTGCGGCTCATGCTCGAACTCGAACCGGGGCGCGGAGTCACGTACTTCCGCGGGCGCCCCCTGCACCGGATCCCGCATCCGGGCCGCGAGGTCGGCGTGCTCCTCGGCGATCTCCCGGGCAACCCCTCGCGCACCGTGCGCGGCCAGTTGCGGATGCTGTGCGCCGCCGCGGGCGTGCCGGCCGCGCGGGCCGACGCCATGCTGGAGGTCGTCGGCGTCGCGGGACTGCGCGACCAGCGGCTCGGGTCGCTCTCGCTCGGCATGGAGCGCAGGGTCGCGCTGGCCGCGGCCCTGCTCGCAGACCCCTGCACGCTCCTCCTCGACGAGCCCGCCGCCGGGCTCTCGCCCCGCGAGCGGAGCTGGCTGCACGGGCTGCTGCGCGGCCACGCCTCCCTCGGCGGCGCGGTGCTCTTCACCACCGACGACGCGAAGGAGGCCGCCCGCATTGCGGACCGGGTCGTGAGCATCGAGGCGGGCCGGCTCGTCGCCGACCAGGACGCCGCGGATTTCGCCCGGACCCGGTTGCGGCCTCGGGTCGCCGTGCGCACCCCGCACGCCGCCCGGCTGGCCGACGTACTGGGCCGGGAAGCGCGGGCGGCCCAGCGCACGGTGGAGATCGTGGAGGAGAGCGGCAGCCGGCTGTCGGTCTACGGCAGCAACTGTGCCGAAGTCGGCGAGGCCGCCTTCCGGCACGGCGTACTCGTCCACCAACTCGCCGACGAGACCGGAGACGCGGGAGCGCCGCCGTCGCTGCCGCGCGCCCGGGACCGGGCTGGATCCGGGGCCGCCCGGGCCGCGACAGCCGACGGCACCCCGGCCGCCGACGGAAGCCCGGCCGCCTCCGGCGCGGGCGGCGCGGACCGGACCGACCCCGCCCGCCCCGCCGACCCCGCCCGCCCCGCCGACCCCGGCCGCGCCGCCGGCCCCGGCCGCGACGCCCGCCCCGGCCGCGCCGCCCGCCCGGGGCGGCCCGCCTCGGCCGTGCGCCGGCTCGGAGGCCCGTTGCGACCCCTGCGCTACGAACTGCACCGGATGTTCGGCACCGCCACCCCCGCACTCACCGCCGCCTTCGTCGTCGCCGTCTCCGTCGTCACGGCACTGGTGCTGGCCCGGGCCGGCCACACCCCGCAGAACAAGTTGCTCGCCGCCTGGCCGGAGTTGCTTCCGCTGCCGCCCGCCGCGCTCGGGGCCGGACTGCTCGGAGCCCTGGCCTTCGGAGAGGAGTACCGCTACCCCGCGCTCGCCGCCGACCGCGGCACCGTCCCGCGTCGGCTCGGGCTGCTCACGGCGAAGCTCGGCGTCAGCGCCGTCCTCGCGCTCCTGCTCGGCGCCCTCGCCGTGACCGCCGACGCCGCGGCCCTGACGCTGGTGTTCGGCGGCGGGCCGCTCCGTACGCCCGCGGAGTGGGTCGCTCCGGCGGCGAGTTGGGCGGGCCTGCTCGTCGGCTGCGCCTGGTCCGGAGTCCTGGCCTCCGGCGTCTTCCGGTCCGCCTCGGCGGGCCTGGCCGCGGTGCTCGCCGTACCGGTGATGGTCGTACCGCTGGTGCGCAAGGCCCTGGACGGCCCGTCCGCGTACCCGGTCACCGGGCTCGCCGAGCGGCTGCGCGGCCTGGCCTGGGCGCAATGGCCGCCGGAGGCGGACCGGGTGGTCCTCGGGGCGATCCGGGTGATGGCGCAACCGGTCGGCACCGCGCTGGTGTTGTCGCTGATGGTTCTGTTGTGCGCCTATGGGTTCACAGGACTGCGCGGCCGCGTCCGTTTGTGAGGGATCGTTGGTGATCGTTCCGGTGCCGGTCCGGACCCAACGGGACCGTTGTGGTCCACATCAGGCCCGGCGGACCGCAACTCCCCGCGAAAGGCCCGGTTCTTTACGATAAGTCGTCAATTGCGTAGGTGGCACCGATCACCCTTTCGTGTGCTTTTCACCAAAGACCTCAAGGGTCGCCGGGACACGGCCGACAAAGGATTCGTGAGTACCCTTGCGCACACCATGATGACCGCCGCCCGCCATGCCGATTCCGGCCTCGCCGGCGCGGGCGAACTCGACCGCTACCCCTACCCGGAGGCCTCGGGGGCCGACCGGGTGGGAGTGCCCCACTGGGACGGGCCCGACGTCGAGTTGGGCCGGGTCGGCCGCCGCGCCGCGGGCAGCCGCGGCCGCGGACTGCACGGCCAACTCGTCCAGCAGCTCGGCCAGATGATCGTTTCCGGCGACCTCGGCGCGGACCGCCCGCTGGTCCCCGAGGAGATCGGACAGCGTTTCGAGGTCTCCCGTACCGTCGTCCGCGAATCGCTGCGGGTCCTCGAGGCCAAGGGCCTCGTCAGCGCCCGCCCCAACGTCGGCACCCGGGTCCGCCCGGTGGCCGACTGGAACCTGCTCGACCCCGACATCATCGAGTGGCGGGCCTTCGGCCCGCAGCGCGACGACCAGCGCCGCGAGCTGGGCGAGCTCCGCTGGACCATCGAGCCGCTCGCCGCCCGCCTCGCCGCCGGCCACGGCCGCCCGGAGATCCAGCAGCGCCTCGCCGACATGGTCGAGATCATGGGACACGCCCTCGGCCAGGGCGATTCGATCACCTTCGCGCGTGCGGACAACGAGTTCCACGCCCTGCTCATCCAGGTCGCGGCCAACCGGATGCTGGAGCACCTCTCGGGCATCGTCTCCGGCGCGCTGCAGGTGTCCGGCAGTCCCATCACCTCCTGCGACCGCCCCAGCGAGACCTGCGTCGCGCACCACGCGCGCATGGTCGAGGCGCTCGCCGCCGGTGACGCGCTGGGCGCGGAGAACGCCATGCGGCAGCTTTTGACGGTGCATCCGGAGGTCGAGCGCGTGGTTCCCGCCCCGCGCGAGCACTGACGGGCCCGAGCGCGCTGGGGTCGGCGCGTCGGCGTGCCGCCGGTCCCGGGCGGCACCCCGGGACGGATTCCGGGGAGGGGCCGGCGGCGGAGTCCGGCTCCCCGTCCGGGTCCTGAGCGCCCCGGTTCGGTTCCCGGCTCCGGTCCGCGGCCGCCGGGGGGCCGCTTCCGGGGATCCGTCCGGCCCGCGAAACGGGGCGTGTTAGGACACACCGGACGTGCACAAATAACGGTATGACCGGCATGGCATCAAACGTGGTGTGACTCGGGCCACGAAGATTGGGCGTAACGCTCCGCGAGGTCACGCGATGACCTAAGAGGTGATGGCCGACGGAGGGAAGACAGCAGCCCTTGGGGGTGCTGTGCAGCTCCCCGGCCCCTGCCCGCGCCCCCGGCCCATCCCCAGTCGGTGGTCGTCGGCTCCGGTCCAGCACCACCAGGCCGGGGTCGGAAGCCGTTTCCATCGTTCCGAGAGGTTGTTCGTGTCGGCCAGCACATCCCGTACGCTCCCGCCGGAGATCGCCGATTCCGAGTCTGTGATGGCGCTCATCGAGCGGGGCAAGGCCGAGGGGCAGATCGCCGGCGATGACGTGCGTCGGGCCTTCGAGGCTGACCAGATTCCTGCGACCCAGTGGAAGAATGTTCTGCGCAGCCTCAACCAGATCCTCGAGGAAGAGGGTGTGACGCTGATGGTCAGTGCCGCGGAGTCGCCCAAGCGCACCACCCGCAAGAGCGTCGCAGCGAAGAGCCCCGTCAAGCGGACGGCCACCGAGCCCGTCGCCAAGAAGGCGGCGGCCAAGACGGCGGCCGCGCCCGCCGCCGTACCGGACGCGGTGGCCGAGGAGGCGGAAACGGGGCCGGCCGACGTCGACGCCCTCGCGGAGGGGACCGCGACCGAGCCCGCCGCCAAGAAGGCGGCGGCGAAGAAGACGGCGGCGAAGAAGGCCGCGCCCGCCAAGAAGGCCGCGGCCAAGAAGACGGCGGCGAAGAAGACCGCGGCCAAGAAGGACTCCGACGAAGCGGGCGACGAAGAGGCCTCCGAAGAGACTCCCGGGGCCGCCAAGGCCGAGTCCGAGGACGAGGAGGAGGGCGCCGAGAACAAGGGCTTCGTCATCTCGGACGACGAGGACGACGCCCCGGCGCAGCAGGTCGCCGTGGCCGGCGCCACCGCCGACCCCGTCAAGGACTACCTCAAGCAGATCGGCAAGGTTCCGCTCCTCAATGCCGAGCAGGAGGTCGAGCTCGCCAAGCGCATCGAGGCCGGCCTCTTCGGCGAGGACAAGCTCGCCAACTCCGACAAGCTGGCGCCCAAGCTCAAGCGCGAGCTGGAGATCATCGCCGAGGACGGCCGCCGGGCCAAGAACCACCTGCTGGAGGCCAACCTCCGCCTCGTGGTCTCCCTGGCCAAGCGCTACACCGGCCGCGGCATGCTCTTCCTGGACCTGATCCAGGAGGGCAACCTGGGTCTCATCCGCGCCGTGGAGAAGTTCGACTACACCAAGGGCTACAAGTTCTCCACGTACGCCACCTGGTGGATCCGGCAGGCGATCACCCGCGCCATGGCCGACCAGGCCCGCACCATCCGCATCCCGGTGCACATGGTCGAGGTCATCAACAAGCTGGCCCGCGTCCAGCGGCAGATGCTCCAGGACCTGGGCCGCGAGCCCACCCCGGAGGAGCTGGCCAAGGAACTCGACATGACCCCCGAGAAGGTCATCGAGGTCCAGAAGTACGGCCGGGAGCCGATCTCCCTGCACACCCCGCTCGGCGAGGACGGCGACAGCGAGTTCGGTGACCTCATCGAGGACTCCGAAGCGGTCGTCCCGGCCGACGCCGTGAGCTTCACGCTCCTGCAGGAGCAGCTGCACTCGGTCCTCGACACGCTGAGCGAGCGCGAGGCGGGCGTGGTCTCCATGCGCTTCGGCCTCACGGACGGCCAGCCGAAGACGCTCGACGAGATCGGCAAGGTCTACGGGGTCACCCGTGAGCGCATCCGCCAGATCGAGTCGAAGACCATGTCGAAGCTGCGTCACCCGTCGCGCTCGCAGGTGCTGCGCGACTACCTGGACTGAACCGGCCCGGTCCGGAAGGGCGCGGCGAGGGGTTCGCCGCAGGTCGTCGCCGGTGGCCGCGCGGGTGCGCGCGGTCACCGGGCGTCCCACTCTGAGTGGAGTCATGCACACTCGGAGTCAGGAGGCCTCATGCGTCGTCCCTTTGCCCGTGTCCTGGCGGGAGCGCTGACCCTGGCGGCGGGAGCGGCGGCGGCGCCGCTCTTCCAGGCGCCGCGAGCGGCCGCGGACAGCGTGGTGATCGGCGGAAGGCCGGTGAAGGCGGCCGATGCCCCGTGGGTCGTGGCCCTCGCGAGCCGTGACCGGTTCGGGGGTACGCGCGGCGGCCAGTTCTGCGGGGGCGTCCTCGTCGCCCCGACCAAGGTCGTGACGGCGGCCCACTGCCTGGGGCGCCAGGTGCTGGGAGGCCCGGTCGACTCCCTCCGCGATTTCCGGGTGATCACCGGGCGTACGGAACTGCGTGCGAGCGAGGGCAGGGAGATCGCGGTGCGTTCCGCCCGGGTGAACCCGGCCTACGACCCGGGCAGCAACGCCGGCGACCTGGCCGTCCTGGAGCTGGCCGAAGCGGTGGCCGCGCAGAGCGTGCTGCCGATGGCCGACGCGGGGCACCCGGCGTACGGGGCCGGTACCGAGGCCGCCGTATACGGCTGGGGCGACACGAGCGGCTTCGGCGACTACGCCTACGAGCTGCGGGCCGCCGGGGTGACCGTGCTGGCGGACGAGGTGTGCGGGCGCGCCTACCCGGGAGACGCCGACGGTCAGTACCGGTCCGACTCCATGGTGTGCGCGGGGGAGCGCGCGGGCGGCAAGGACGCCTGCCAGGGGGACAGCGGCGGCCCCCTGGTGGCCCGGGGGCGGCTCATCGGACTGGTGTCCTGGGGGCGCGGCTGCGGGCGTGCGGACAGCCCGGGGGTGTACACGCGGATCGCCCCGCTGATCGGCTTCGTCGCGGAGTCCACCAGTGGCTCTGAGGCGGCCCGGGGGGCTCCGGCCCGCCCTGGTGCCCGCGGAGCGCTGGGGATCGACCTAGCCCCCGCTCAGGGGCCCGGGAGGGGCCTCGCGGCGGGGGACCGGACCGTGCCGAAGCGCTGAACCGCGTCCGGCCGCGTCTGTCCGGACATGAGGACGGGCGGTGCCTCTGGGTCGCAGAGGTACCGCCCGTCGACCGGCTTCGCCGGTCCTGGCTCGTCGGATGCGAGGTGTAGGCCTTGTGTCAGCGGTCCTCGGGTTCGGCGGCACTGGCCGCCGGAGCGGACGTAAGCCGCTCGGTCTCATCCTGTATTTCCGCGGCGATCTTCTTGAGTTCCGGCTCGAACTTGCGCCCGTGGTGGGCACAGAAGAGCAGTTCACCGCCGCTCAGCAGGACGACGCGCAGATATGCCTGGGCGCCGCAACGGTCGCATCGGTCAGCGGCCGTCAGCGGGGTCGCGGGTGTCAGAACAGTAGTCACGTCGCCTCTTCTCTAGCTCGACGAGCTGTCGTACCAGGGTCAACATCCAACCAGGCCGAAAACGTTCCCGCTCGCGGCTTTTCCTCGAAACTTCCTTCCGAAGCTGGCCGGCCGTTGCCGGTTGGCGGCGAAGGAGCCGTATTGCGTTGCTTTACGGTTTCGCGTTGTCAGGTCGTTCGCTTGTCGCAGTTCTGCCCTCTCCGGCTGAGTGCCGGTTGTTCATGAGGACGTGCCCGAACACTAAATGGTTCATGCGTGGAAGGGAACGTGATGTTTGCTTCACCCCCACGGGGGATCGAACATGCGTGCGGATCTGCACTAGGCTGGTGAAGGGGCTGGGATGGCGTTGCATCGGCTCTACCAGGCCTCGGTACCCTTCCAACGGCAACCGAGCCACCACTGCGCCCGACCGGGCCAGAAAAGAAATTCAGCGAGGAGCGAACTGCGTGACCGCCGACACGTCCGTGCCTTCCAGCGCACTGCTGACCGGAGCAGACCGGGACGGCTCCAACTACACCGCGCGGCACCTGCTCGTCCTCGAGGGCCTCGAGGCCGTCCGCAAGCGCCCCGGCATGTATATCGGCTCCACCGACAGCCGGGGCCTCATGCACTGCCTCTGGGAGATCATCGACAATTCCGTCGATGAGGCCCTGGGCGGGTACTGCGACCACATCGAGGTGATCCTCCACGAGGACTCCTCCGTGGAGGTCCGCGACAACGGCCGCGGCATCCCCGTGGACGTCGAGCCCAAGACCGGCCTGTCCGGCATCGAGGTCGTCATGACCAAGCTGCACGCCGGCGGCAAGTTCGGCGGCGGGTCGTACGCGGCCTCCGGCGGCCTGCACGGCGTCGGAGCCTCCGTGGTCAACGCCCTCTCCGCCCGCCTCGACGTCGAGGTCGACCGGGGCAGCTCCACGCACGCCATCAGCTTCCGTCGCGGTGTTCCCGGCATGTTCACCGAGCAGGGTCCCGACAGCCCCTTCGACCCGGCCAACGGCCTGCGCAAGATCAAGCGCGTGCCCAAGGGCCGGACCGGCACCCGCGTGCGGTACTGGGCCGACCGGCAGATCTTCCTCAAGGACGCCAAGCTCACGCTGGACACGCTCTACCAGCGCGCCCGCCAGACGGCCTTCCTCGTGCCCGGTCTGACCATCGTGGTCCGCGACGAGCGGGGCCTGGAAGGGGCAGGCAAGACCGAGGAGACCTTCCGCTTCGACGGGGGCATCAGCGAGTTCTGCGAGTACCTCGCCCAGGACAAGGCGGCCTGCGACGTCCTGCGCCTGACGGGCACCGGCACCTTCAAGGAGACCGTCCCGGTCCTCGACGACCGCGGCCACATGACCCCCACCGAGGTCACCCGGGAGCTCGGCGTGGACATCGCCCTGCGCTGGGGCACGGGGTACGAGACGAACGTGAAGTCGTTCGTGAACATCATCGCCACCCCCAAGGGCGGCACCCACATCTCCGGCTTCGAGCGCTCGGTCACCAAGACCGTGAACGATGTGCTGCGCTCCGCGAAGCTGCTGCGCGTGGCCGAGGACGACGTGGTCAAGGACGACGCGATGGAGGGCATGACGGCGGTCGTCACCGTCCGCCTCGCCGAGCCGCAGTTCGAGGGCCAGACCAAGGAGGTGCTCGGCACCTCGGCGGCCACCCGGATCGTCGCGGCCGTCGTGGCCAAGGAGCTCAAGGCGTTCCTGACCTCCACCAAGCGGGACGACAAGCAGCAGGCCCGCTCCGTGATGGAGAAGATCGTCGCGGCCGCGCGGACCCGCATCGCGGCCCGCCAGCACAAGGAGGCGCAGCGCCGCAAGACCGCGCTGGAGTCCTCCTCGCTGCCCGCCAAGCTGGCCGACTGCCGCAGCGACGACGTGGAGCGCAGCGAGCTCTTCATCGTCGAGGGGGACTCGGCGCTCGGTACGGCGAAGCTCGCCCGGAACTCCGAGTTCCAGGCGCTGCTGCCCATCCGCGGCAAGATCCTCAACGTCCAGAAGTCCTCGGTCTCGGACATGCTCAAGAACGCCGAGTGCGGGGCGATCATCCAGGTCATAGGAGCCGGTTCGGGCCGGACCTTCGACATCGACGCCGCCCGCTACGGGAAGATCGTCCTGCTCGTGGACGCCGATGTGGACGGCGCGCACATCCGCTGCCTGCTGCTCACGCTCTTCCAGCGGTACATGCGCCCGATGGTCGAGGCCGGCCGGGTCTTCGCCGCGGTGCCGCCGCTGCACCGGATCGAGCTGGTCCAGCCGAAGAAGGGCCAGGACAAGTACGTCTACACGTACTCGGACAACGAGCTGCGCCAGACCCTGCTGGAGTACCAGCGCAAGAACATCCGGTACAAGGACTCGATCCAGCGCTACAAGGGCCTCGGTGAGATGGACGCCGACCAGCTCGCGGAGACCACCATGGATCCCCGCTTCCGCACCCTGCGCCGGATCAACATCGGCGACCTGGATTCGGCCGAGTCGGTCTTCGACCTGCTCATGGGCAACGAGGTGGCTCCGCGCAAGGAGTTCATCACCAGCTCCGCCGCCACCCTGGACCGCTCGCGGATCGACGCCTGAGCGGACCCGCCGCCACCGCGGGACCCCCGGTGGCACTTCCGTGGCCCTGGCACACCGGTGCTCTTCACTCCATCACCTGATGGAGTGAAGAGCACCGGGACACCAGTCCGGAAACCGTCCCTCCCGCACATCCTTGTGGGCACGCGGCCACTGCGGCGGCGGACAAGGAGAGTTCGGTGGACAAGCACGAAGGTCGTGATGCCGGAACGATCCGGCTGGACGACCCCTGGTACGACGCGCTGGCCGTCGGTTGGGGCGAGGGCGAGGGTGCCGGCGAGGGTGCCGGCGGAGCGGCGGGCGGCGGAGCGGAAACGTCACGGCCGACCTCCTCCCCAGGTGGCGCGCCCGCGCGCGCGGCGTCCGACATCTACCTCGAAGTGCAGCGCAGCGCCGCCTTCCAGGAGGTGCGGAGCCGCTACCGGAGGTTCGTCGTCCCCGCGACCGCCGGCTTCTTCCTCTGGTACGTCGCCTACGTGATCGCCGCCACCACGGCACCCGGCATGATGGCCCGGCCGGTGTTCGGGTCCGTCAACGTGGCCCTGCTCGCGGGCCTCGGCCAGTTCCTCAGCACCTTCCTCCTCACCTGGGCCTATGCCCGGCACGCCCGGCTGCGGCGCGACCGCGCGGCCCTGGACCTGCGCTGGACGGTCTTCGAGCAGGAGCAGGTCCGCCGGGCGGACGCCGGGGAGCGCACCCGGGCGCGGGGGGCGGGCCGGTGACCACCGAGCACCAGACCCTGGCGCTGCTCCTGTTCAGCGTCTTCATCGCCGTCACCCTGGGCATCACCACGTGGGTGAGCCGCAACCGGCACGGTTCGGCAGAGGAGTTCTACGCGGGCGGGCGGCTGTTCTCCCCCATGGAGAACGGTTTCGCCATTGCCGGCGACTACATGTCCGCCGCCTCCTTCCTCGGCATCTCCGGCCTCATCGCCCTCTTCGGCTACGACGGCCTGCTGTACTCGGTGGGCTTCCTCGTCGCCTGGCTGGTCGTCCTGTTCCTCGTCGCCGAACTCGTCCGCAACTGCGGCCGGTTCACCCTCGCCGACGTGGTCGCCGCGCGGATGAGCGAGCGGCCGGTGCGGATCGCCGCCGGTACCTCGTCGGTGGTCGTCTCCGTGCTGTACCTCGTCGCGCAGATGGTCGGAGCCGGCAGTCTGGTGGGCCTGCTGCTCGCCGATTCGGGCCGCACCGCACGGACGTTGACCGTCATCGGGGTCGGTGCGCTCATGGTGATCTACGTGTCCTTCGGCGGCATGCGGGCCACCACCTGGATCCAGATCGTCAAGGCCGTGCTGCTGATGGGCGGGGCGATCACCCTGACGGTGCTCGTGCTGCTGCGCTTCCACGGGAACTTCGACCAACTGCTCAGCAGCGCCGCCGAACGCAGCGGGCACGGCGACCGGTTCCTGGGCCCCGGGCTCAAGTACGGCGGCGACTGGACGGCCCGCTTCGACTTCATGAGCCTCGGCCTCGCCCTGGTCCTGGGGACGGCCGGGCTGCCGCACATCCTGTCGCGCTTCTACACCGTGCCCACGGCGCGGGCGGCCCGCCGGTCGGTGGTGTGGGCGATCGGACTGATCGGCGGCTTCTACCTGATGACCATCGTGCTGGGCTTCGGCGCGGCGGCGCTGCTCGGGCCTGAGGAGGTCAGGGCCTCCAACGCATCGGGAAACACGGCGGTTCCGCTGCTCGCGGCCTTCCTGGGCGGCGGGGCCGACTCGACGGGCGGCGCGGTGCTGTTCGCCTTCGTTGCGGCCATCGCCTTCGCGACCATCCTCGCCGTGGTCGCGGGGATCACCCTCGCCTCGTCGGCCTCCGTCGCGCACGACCTGTACGCCTCGCTCAAGCGCCGCCACGCCCGTCAGCGCAGCGAGGTGGCGGTGGCCAGGGTGGCGGCGGTCGGGATCGGGGCGGTGGCGATCGCGCTGGGTCTGCTCGCCCAGGACCTGAACGTGGCCTTCCTGGTGGGTCTGGCCTTCGCGGTGGCAGCCTCGGCGAACCTGCCGGTGCTCCTGTACTCGCTGTTCTGGCGCGGGTTCACCACGCGGGGCGCCGTCTGGTCGGTGTACGGGGGGCTGCTCCCGGCCGTGCTGCTGGTGGCCCTGTCCCCGGTCGTCTCCGGCAGCCCCGAATCCCTCTTCCCGGGCGTGGACTTCCAGCTCTTCCCGCTCCAGAACCCGGGCATCGTGTCGATCCCGCTGGGCTTCCTGGCGGGCTGGCTGGGCACCGTGACGTCGGCGGAGGAACCGGACGAGCGGCGGCACGCGGAGACCGAGGTCCGCGCGCTGACGGGGGCCGGGGCGGTGTAGGGCCGGCGTCGCGGGGAGCGGGCCCCGGCTGCCCGGCGTCAGCCGGCAGTGGGCGGACGCCAGGCGTAGCGGTGTTCCGGGCGGCCCGTTTCGCCGTACCGGAGGGCGAGGACGACGCGGCCGGCGCGGTCGAGGAGCTTGAGGTAGCGCTGGGCGGTCTGGCGGCTGATGCCCGCGCGGTCGGCGATCTGCTGGGTGGAGAGCGGGCCTTCGGCCGCCCGCAGGATCCCGCGGACCAGGTCGGCGGTGGTGGGGGAGTGTCCCTTGGGGAGGTCGCTCGGGGCGTCGGCGCCGGCCGCGGCGAGGGCGCCGAAGATCCGGTCCACCTCCGCCTGTTCGGCCTCGCCGCCCGTGTCCAGGGTGCGGCGCAGGGCCCCGTAGGCCTCCAGGCGGGTGCGCAGGCCCGCGAAGGTGAAGGGCTTGACCAGGTACTGGAGGGCCCCGAGACGCATCGCGGCCTGGACGGTGGCCAGGTCGCGGGCGGCCGTCACCATGATCACGTCGGTGCGGTGGCCGCGCTCGCGCAGGCGCCGGACCAGGTCGAGGCCGTTCTCGTCGGGGAGGTAGTGGTCGAGGAGGATCAGGTCCACGGGGCGGGAGTCGAGGAGCACCAGTGACTCCGCCGCGGAATGGGCCTGGGCCGACACGCGGAAGCCGGGAACCTTGGCCACGTAGGCCGCGTTGATCCGGGCAACGCGCGTGTCGTCGTCGACGACCAGTACGTCGAAGTCGCTCATCGCAGGGCCTCCGGGAGTACGACGGAGAATTCCGCCCCGCCGTCCGCTGATTCTCCGGCCCGGACCGTGCCGCCCTGCCGCTCGGCCAGGCGCCGCACCAGGGCGAGGCCGAGCCCGCGTCCGCGGTGGGCTCCCGCCCGGGGCTGTTTGGTCGACCAGCCCTCGGTGAAGATCTCCTCGCGGCGCGCCACCGGCACGCCGGGGCCGCTGTCGCGGACCAGCAGGACCGCTGCGCGGCCGTCCGCCCGGATGTCGACCTCGACCAGCGGGGCGGGCGAGCCGGCCGCGGCGTCCAGCGCGTTGTCGACCAGGTTGCCGAGGATGGTGACCAGGCCCCCCGGGTCCACGAGGCGGTCGGGCAGCAGGGCCGAATCGGCCAGCCGCAGGGGGACCCCGCGCTCCGCCGCGACCGTTGCCTTGCCCATCAGCAGGGCGGCGAGCAGCGGGTCGTGCACCTTCTCGGTGACCTGCTCGGCGGTGCTGCGGTGCACGCCGACCACCTCCGTGACGAATTCCACGGCCTCCTCGTACAGGCCCAGTTCCAGCAGGCCGAGGAGGGTGTGGAGCCGGTTGGCGTGCTCGTGGTCCTGGGCGCGCAGGGCGTCGATCAGGCCCTTGGTGGAGTCGAGCTCGCGGCCCAGGTGCTCCAGCTCGGTGCGGTCGCGCAGGGTGGCCACGGCTCCGCCGTCCTCGGTGGGCATCCGGTTGGCGACCAGCACCCGGGGGCCCTGGACGGTGAGCAGGTCGCGGCCGGTGACCCGGCCGGTGAGGACGTCGGTGGTGCGGCCCGCGCCGAGCACCTCGTCCAGTGCGCGTCCCGCGACGGCGGCGGCGGCCTCGGGCGCGAGCCCCAGCAGCCGGGCGGCCTCGTCGTTGACCAGCCGGACCCGGCCGGCCCGGTCGAGGGCGATCACGCCTTCGCGGATGGAGTGCAGCATCGCCTCGCGTTCGGCGAGCAGGCCCGCGATGTCGGAGAAGGCCAGGTCGCGGGTCTGCCGGTGGATCCTGCGCGAGAGCAGGTAGGCGGCGAGGGCGCCCGCCGCCAGGGCGCCGCCCGCGTACGCGAGCAGCCCCGGGATGGCGCCGAGCAGGCGGCCCTGGACGCTGTCGTAGGCGATGCCGACCGAGACGGCGCCGACGATCTCGCCGTCGGCGGCGAGCAGGGGGACCTTGCCGCGTGCGGAGCGGCCCAGGGTGCCCTCGTCGATCTCCATCACCTCGCGGCCCGCCAGGGCGTCGCCGGGGTCGGTGGAGACGGGCCGCCCGATGCGGTCGGGGCTGGGGTGCGAGCGGCGGATGCCGGCCAGGTCCAGGACCACCACGTACTCGGCGCCGGTGGCCGAGCGGATCCGCTCCGCCGAGGTCTGTACCGGGCTGTCCGGGGAGGGGGCGGAGTCGAGGAGGCCGGCGGCCAGGGAGGGGTCGGCGGCGGCGCTCTGGGCGATGGCCAGGGCGCGTCTCATGGCCTGGTCGTCGAGCTGCGCGCTCAGCGGGGCCAGGAAGAGGCCGGTGGCGAGGGCGAGGACCCCGGCGGCGATGGCCAGCTGGGTCAGCAGGATCTGGGAGGCGGCCCGTCGGGGGAGCCCGAGGCGCCGAGCCCTCGTGTGGAGGAACCGCATCTAGGAACGGTAGGGCGATTCGGGCGTAAGTGGAATGTGGGTCTCTCACGCAAATGGCTTGCGTTATTTGCGCCCAGCTTGCGCAAGAGATGACGGCATGAAAGTGCGGTCGGAGATGTAGACGACTCGTCAAAGCTCTGCAATTGTCGCACCGCACCCTGCAAATTCCTATCTCCCATGGTTCAGAAAGTTCATGTCGAGGGACGAGGACATATGAGAAGGCTCAACTGGAGATGGCGGACCCTGGCCGCCTTGCTCAGCACGGCCCTGCTGATGCTGGGCTGGCCCGCTCTCACCGCCGTGGCCGCCGGCGGGCCGAGCGTCTCGGCGGGCAGGCCCGCCACGGCGAGCAGCACCAACGGCGCCTACACCGCCGGCAACGTCACCGACGGCAACCAGTCCTCGTACTGGGAGAGCGCCGGCAGCACCCTCCCGCAGTGGGTGCAGACCGACCTCGGAGCCACCACCCGCGTCGACCAGGTGGTGCTCAAGCTCCCCGCCTCCTGGGAGAGCCGCAACCAGACCCTGTCCGTCCAGGGCAGCGCCGACGGCACCAGCTTCAGCACCCTGGTGAGCTCGGCGACGTACACCTTCGGCCAGGGCGCCGGAAACGTGGTGACCATCGGCTTCCCGGCCACCCAGGCCCGGTACGTGCGGATCGACATCACCGCCAACACCGGCTGGCAGGCCGCCCAGCTCTCCGAGCTGGAGGTCCGGGCCCCGGGTGACTCCGGGAGCAACCTGGCCGCCGGCAAGACGTTCTCCGCGAGCAGCAGTACCCAGATCTACGCGCCGGGCAATGCCGGCGACGGCAACGCCGCCAGCTACTGGGAGAGCGTCAACAACGCCATGCCCCAGTGGCTCCAGGCCGACCTGGGTTCCTCGGTCCGCGTGGACCGCGTGGTCCTCAAGCTGCCCGAGAGCTGGGGCGCCCGCACCCAGACCCTCAAGATCCAGGGCAGCGCCAACGGCACGGAGCACACCGACCTGACGGCGTCCAAGGCGTACGAGTTCAACGCCGCCGGCGCCAACACGGTGACCGTCACCTTCGACGCCACCACCACCCGCTACGTGCGGGTGTGGATATCGGCGAACTCCGTACAGCCCGGCGGACAGCTCTCCGAGCTGGAGGTCTACGGCCCGACGACCGGCGACACCCAGGCCCCGACCGCCCCGACGGCGCTCGCCCACACCGAGCCCGCGACCGGCCAGATCAAGCTCACCTGGAACGCCGCCACCGACAACACGGGCGTCACCGGGTACGAGGTCTACGCCAACAACCAGCTGCGCACGAGCGTCGCGGGCGACGTCACCACCTACACCGACACCCAGCCCGCCTCCGCGAGCGTGACGTACTACGTCCGGGCCAAGGACGCGGCCGGCAACCAGTCGGCGAACAGCAACAGCGTCACCCGCGCCGGCGACACCGGCGACACCCAGGCCCCGACCGCCCCGGGCGCCCTGGCCTTCACCGAGCCGGCCTCCGGCCAGATCAAGCTGGTGTGGCAGGCCTCCAGCGACAACGTCGGCGTCACCGGCTACGAGGTCTTCGCCAACAACGTGCTGCTCACCACGGTCGCGGGCAACGCCACCACCCACACCGACACCCAGCCGGCCACCGCCACCGTGAGCTACGCCGTCCGGGCCAAGGACGCCGCCGGCAACCGCTCCGGCGACAGCAACTCCGTGACCCGCAACGGCAGCGGAGGCGGAGGCGGCTCCAACCTGGCCGTCGGCAAGCCCATCGAGGGCTCCTCCGTGATCCACACCTTCGTCGCGGAGAACGCCAACGACAACAGCACCTCCACCTACTGGGAGGGCGCCGGCGGCGCCTACCCGAGCACGCTGACCGTCAAGCTCGGGTCCAACGCCGACGTCGACCGCCTGGTCCTCAAGCTCAACCCGGACAGCAGCTGGGGCACCCGCACCCAGACCATCCAGGTGCTCGGCCGCGAGCAGAGCGCCTCGGGCGTCACCGGCCTGGTGGCCGCCAAGGACTACGTCTTCAACCCGGCCTCCGGCTCCAACACCGTCACCGTCCCGGTGAACGCCCGGGTCGCGGACGTGCAGCTGCGCTTCACCTCCAACACCGGCTCCTCCAACGGCCAGATCGCCGAGTTCCAGGTCATCGGCGTCGCGGCGCCCAACCCGGACCTCCAGGTCACCGCGGTGAGCGCGGCCCCGGCCGCCCCGGTCGAGTCGGACCCCGTCACGCTGTCCGCCACGGTCAAGAACAGCGGCCCGGCCCCGGCGGCGGCGACCTCCGTCTCCTTCCAGCTCGGCGGCTCGAAGACCGCATCCGCCAACGTTCCCGCGCTGGCCGCCGGAGCCACGGCCACCGTCACGGCCGGCATCGGCCCGCGCGACGCGGGCAGCTACCCGCTGAGCGCGATCGTCGACGAGGCGAACACGGTCATCGAGCAGAACGACACCAACAACAGCCTCACCGGCTCCCCGCTGGTGGTCCGCCCCGTCGACAGCTCGGACCTGGTGGCCTCGTCCGTCGGCTGGTCGCCGAGCGCCCCGTCCGCCGGTCAGTCCGTGGAGTTCTCCGTGACGGTCAAGAACCAGGGCACCGTGGCCGCCGCCGCGGGCACCCACAACGTCACCCTCACCCTGCAGGACGCGGCCGGCGCCACCGTCCGTACCCTGACGGGATCCTTCGGCGGCGCCCTCGCCGCCGGTGCCTCCTCGGCCCCGATCGCCCTCGGCAACTGGTCGGCGGCCAACGGCAAGTACACCGTCAAGGTGGTCCTCGCCGACGATGCCAACGAACTGCCGGTCAAGCGCGCCAACAACACCTCCGCCAAGCACCTCTTCGTCGGCCGCGGGGCGAACATGCCCTACGACACCTACGAGGCCGAGGACGGCGTGGTCGGCGGCGGCGCCAACGTCGTCGGCCCCAACCGGACCGTCGGCGACATTGCCGGCGAGGCTTCGGGCCGCAAGGCGGTGAACCTGGACGCGACCGGCGAGTACGTCGAGTTCACCACCCGGGCGGCGACCAACACCCTGGTCACCCGCTTCTCCATCCCGGACGCCCCGGGCGGCGGCGGCATCGACTCCACCATCAACGTCTACGTCAACGGCGTCCTGAAGAAGGCCCTGCCGCTGACCTCGAAGTACGCCTGGCTCTACGGGGCCGAGGCCGGCCCGGGCAACGCGCCGAGCGCCGGAGCCCCGCGGCACATCTACGACGAGGCCAACATCCTCCTCGGCGAGACCGTCCCGCAGGGCAGCAAGATCCGCCTCCAGAAGGACGCCGCGAACACCACCACCTACGCGATCGACTTCGTGAGCCTGGAACAGGCCGCGGTGATCCCCAACCCCGACCCGGCGACCTACGCGGTACCCGCCGGCTTCACCCACCAGGACGTGCAGAACGCCCTGGACAAGGTCCGCATGGACACCACGGGCAAGCTCGTGGGCGTCTACCTGCCGCCGGGCGACTACGCCACGGCCAGCAAGTTCCAGGTGTACGGGAAGGCCGTGCAGGTCGTCGGCGCCGGACCGTGGTTCACGCGCTTCCACGCCCCGTCCTCGCAGGACAACACCGACAACGGCTGGCGCGCGGAGGGCACCGCGAAGGGCTCGTCCTTCACGGGCTTCGCCTACTTCGGCAACTACACCTCGCGCATCGACGGTCCGGGCAAGGTCTTCGACTTCTCCAACGTGACCGACATGACCATCGACAACATCTGGAACGAACACCAGGTGTGCCTCTACTGGGGCGCCAACACCGACCGGATCACGATCAAGAACTCGCGGATCCGCGACACCTTCGCCGACGGCATCAACATGACCAACGGCAGCACCGACAACCTCGTGACCAACATCGAGGCGCGCTCGACGGGTGACGACAGCTTCGCGCTGTTCTCCGCCATCGACGCGGGCGGCGCGGACATGAAGAACAACGTCTACGAGAACCTGAGCGCCATCCTGACCTGGCGCGCGGCCGGTGTCGCCGTCTACGGCGGCTTCGACAACACCTTCCGCAACATCTACATCGCCGACATCCTCGTCTACTCGGGCATCACCATCAGCTCGCTGGACTTCGGGTATCCGATGAACGGCTTCGGGACCGACCCGACGCTCTTCGAGAACATCTCGATCGTCCGCGCCGGAGGCCATTTCTGGGGGGCGCAGACCTTCCCCGGAATCTGGATCTTCTCGGCGTCCAAGGTGTTCCAGGGAATCCGCATCAACCAGGTGGACATCGTCGATCCGACCTACAGCGGAATCATGTTCCAGACGCAGTACGTCGGCGGCCAGCCGGTCAATCCCATCAAGGACACCATTCTGAAGGACATCACCATCACGGGGGCGAAGAAGAGCGGTGACGCCTTCGACGCCAAGTCCGGGTTCGGCCTCTGGGCGAACGAGATGCCCGAGGCGGGCCAAGGGCCGGCGGTGGGCGAGGTGACCATCCAGAACCTGAGGATGAGCGACAACGCCGTGGACGTGCGGAACACGACCTCGACGTTCAAGATCAACCAGCTGCCGTAGCGGGCGGCCGACACCGGGAAACGAGGGCGGCGGGGCATCCCTTCGGGGTGCCCCGCCGCTCGCCGTCCGGAGGCGGGCCCGGGCGGGTGGGACGCGGGGGGTTCCGCGCCGGATTCCGATGGGCCAAACTGGCCGTAATCGAGCTGCAAGGAACTTGCATCGCTTGCGCTACTCTTGCGCTCATGACGCGACGACTTGCTCAAGTGGCGAAGAAGGTGGGGGTCAGCGAGGCAACGGTCAGCCGGGTGCTCAACGGCAAGCCGGGCGTCTCGGAGACGACCCGCCAGTCCGTGCTCACCGCCCTGGACGTCCTCGGCTACGAGCGCCCCACCCAGCTGCGCGGCGAACGCGCCCGGCTGGTCGGCCTGGTCCTGCCGGAACTCCAGAACCCGATCTTCCCGGCCTTCGCCGAGGTGATCGGCGGCGCGCTGGCCCAGCAGGGGCTGACCCCGGTGCTCTGCACGCAGACCACGGGCGGCGTCTCCGAAGCCGACTACGTCGAGCTCCTGCTCCAGCAGCAGGTGTCCGGCGTCGTCTTCGCCGGCGGACTCTTCGCGCAGGCCGACGCCCCGCACGAGCACTACCGGCTGCTCCACGACCGCAAGGTCCCGGTGGTGCTGATCAATGCCTCGATAGAGGACCTCGGCTTCCCGTGCGTCTCCTGCGACGACGCCGTCGCGGTGGAACAGGCCTGGCGCCACTTGGCCTCCCTCGGCCACGAGCGCATCGGCCTGGTGCTGGGCCCGCCCGACCACATCCCCTCCCTGCGCAAGCTGGTGGCCGCACAGGCGGTCGCCGCGGCGGCCGGCACCGAGCTCCCCGACGCGCACGTCGAGCGGGCGCTGTTCTCCCTGGAGGGCGGCCACGCGGCCACGTCGAGGCTGCTGGACCGCGGGGTCACCGGCATCATCTGCGCGAGCGACCCGCTGGCCCTGGGGGCCATCCGGGCGGCCCGCCGACGCGGGCTGGACGTGCCCCGGGAGGTCTCCGTCGTCGGGTACGACGACTCGGCCTTCATGAACTGCACCGAGCCCCCGCTGACCACCGTCCGGCAGCCCATCGAAGCCATGGGCCGGGCGGCCGTGGAGCTGCTCACCGCGCAGATCCAGGGGGCCGCCGTGCAGCCCGGAGAGCTGCTCTTCGAGCCCGAGCTCGTGGTGCGGGGCTCCACCGCGCAGGTCCCGCGCCCCCGTCCGACGTAACACCCCACCCCACCCCGCCCACCCCGCCCCCACCGCGCTCCGCCGGGTGTCCGGCCCCCGGTCACCGGCCCCACAGGGCCCCGATACGTCCCACGGACGTCTCGGGGCCCTGTTTTGCGTTCCCTCTCGGAGCAGTCCGGCGTCATGTTGCCAATCTCTTGCGAAATCTGCGCGAGATATTGCGTTCATCTGTAGGTGATGGTTGAGTGTGCCGCGCTCGCCTCCATGCACGCCCCACGCCTCCTGCTCGATGCTCGAAGGGGACCACCGATGAGAACCGACATCCGCCGCACCACCGCGACCGCCCTCGTCTCGGCGCTCGCCGTCACCGCCCTCGCGGCCTGCGGCACGAGCAGCAGCGGAGACGACACCAAGAACCAGCCGTCCGGCGGTTCCACGGACGCCTCCGCGCCGCTCGACCCGAAGACCAAGGTCACCCTCTCCATCGACTGCATGCCGCCGGCGGCGAAGGCGGCCGAGCTCAAGCAGTGGAAGGAGGACGTGGCGGAGTTCAACAAGACCTACCCGAACGTCACGATCGACGGCCGCTCCACCCCCGGCCAGTGCCTGGAGCCCCCGCGGTTCACGGCGATGCTCAAGGCCAAGTCGCAGCCGGACGTCTTCTACGCCTACTTCACCGATCTCAAGCAGGTGCTGGACAACGACGGCGCCGAGGACATCTCGGCGTACGTCACGGCCAAGACGGTTCCGGGCATCGACGACATCGACAAGAACGTCGTCAACACCCTCAAGCACGACGGCAAGCTCTACGGGCTGCCCACCAGCAACTACACGATGGGCCTGCTGATCAACCGCAAGCTCTTCCAGCAGGCGGGCCTCAACCCCGACCAGCCCCCGCGCACCTGGGACGAGGTCCGCGCGGCCGCGAAGAAGATCGCGGCGCTCGGCAACGGCACCGCCGGCTACGGCGAGTACAGCGTCGACAACACCGGCGGCTGGCACTTCACGGCCGCCATGTACGGCATGGGCGGCGACATCGTCGGCGCCGACGGCAAGGCGGCCTTCAACAACCCGACCGGCAAGCAGGTCGTGGACAACCTCCGCGCCATGCGCTGGGAGGACGACAGCATGGGCAAGACCCAGCTGCTCAAGTGGGGCGACCTGCAGAAGCAGATGGCCTCGGACAAGCTCGGCATGTTCCTCGCCGCGCCCGACGACATCACCTACATGGTCCAGCAGCTCTCCGGCAAGTACGAGAACTTCGGTATGGGGCCCATCCCCGGCGGCGCCGCGACGCTGGCCGGCGGCAACGGCTACATGATCAAGAAGGGCAGCTCGCCGGACAAGGTCAAGGCCGCGATCGCCTGGCTGAACTTCAAGACGCTCGCGGTCGGCAAGGGGCAGTTCCAGTACGACCGCTCCAAGGCCGACGGCCTGCCGGTCGGGCTTCCGCAGCCCGCCTTCTTCACCGGCGCCAGCAAGGCCAAGGACGACGAGCTGAAGGCCGCCAACGCCACCATGCCCGTCGTCAACTTCAAGTCCTTCCTGGACAACCCGGTGGCCGGCAAGCCCGAGCCGGCGAAGGCCCAGGAGGTCTACAAGGTCCTCGACAAGGTGATGTCGGGGGTCCTGACCAACAAGGACGCGGACTCGGCGCAGCTCCTCGCGGAGGCCGAGAAGGCCGTCAACCAGGTGCTGGCCAACCAGTAGCGGCCCCGGGGCGTGCCGCCCCGGCCGGGCGGGTCCGGGCGGCCTCCCCGGCCCGGACCCGCCCGCCCCGCCCGCAGGCCCCGTACCCCGCAAATCGATGGCGACGACCCACCAAGGAGCGAGCGGCGATGTCGGCTCCCACCCTGCCCGGTACCTCCCGCGAGGAATTCGCCCGGGCGTTCAAGCGGAACCTCTCGGCCCACGGCTTCCTGATCGGCGCCGTCCTCTGCTTCTCCTTCTTCTCCTGGTACCCGATGGTCCGGGAGTTCCTGCTGGCCTTCCAGAAGACCGAGGGCGGAGCCGTCCAGTGGGTCGGCTGGGACAATTTCCGCTACGTCTTCAACGACCCGGCGTTCTGGCAGGCCTGGCGCAACACCCTGCTCTTCAGCGGGCTCGCGCTGCTCCTCGGCTTCGCCGTCCCGTTCGTGATCTCGATCGTGCTCAACGAATTCCGGCACGCGCAGGGCTACTTGCGCCTGCTGGTCTACCTCCCGGTGATGATGCCGCCGGTGGCCTCGATCCTGCTCTTCAAGTACTTCTACGACCCTGGTTACGGGGTCTTCAACAGGATTCTGGAATTCCTGCACCTGCCGGCGCAAGACTGGCTGCAATCCACCGACACCGCGATGCTCTCCGTCGTCGTCGCTTCCACGTGGATGAACATGGGCGGCGCCACCCTGATCTACCTGGCAGCCCTCCAGGGCGTCCCCGGGGAGCTCTACGAGGCTGCCGAGCTCGACGGAGCCGGGATGCTGCGCAAGATCTGGCACGTCACGATCCCGCAGACCAAGCTCATCCTCTCGCTGATGCTGCTCATGCAGATCATCGCGACGATGCAGGTGTTCGTCGAACCGTTCATGCTCACGGGCGGCGCCGGCCCCGAGGGGTCGACCACCACCGTCGTCGTCCTCATCTACCAGTACGCCTTCAGTTTCAACCAGTACGGCGGCGCCGCGGCCCTGGGCCTGTGCCTGCTCGTCCTGCTCGCCGGCTTCTCCGCCGTGTACGTCCGGCTGAGCCGTGACAACGAGAACTGACGGGAGCACCTGACATGTCGGAGCGCACGCTGATATCGCCGGCCCAACTCGGCCGCACCCGGGGCAAGATCGCCTACTGGACCGTCCTGGCCGTGGTCGTGACCGGCTTCACGGTCGTCTTCCTCGGGCCCCTCTACTGGATGGTCGCCAACGGACTCAAGAGCACCGCGGAGTTCACCCAGGTCCCGCCGACCGTGGTGCCCGATTCCCTGCACACCGAGAACTACTCGGCGGCCTGGAACGTCATGGACCTCGCCAGACTGCTGTTCAACACCCTCTACTACGCGTTCGGCGCCCTGGCCTTCCAGCTCGTCCTCGACGTGGCCGCCGCCTACTCGCTCTCCAAGCTCCGGCCGGTCTTCGGCAGGGCCGTCCTCGGCATGATGCTGGCGACCCTGATGATCCCCGCCGCCGTCCTCGTCGTACCGCAGTACCTCACGGTCCTGGACATGCCGCTCATCGAGCGGAACCTGCTCAACACCCCTTGGGTGATCTGGCTGCCCTCGGTCACGAACGCCTTCAACATCTTCCTTCTGAAACGATTCTTCGACTCCATCCCCGGCGAGATACTCGATGCCGCCGCCATCGACGGAGCCTCCTCCCTGCGCACCCTGCGCTCCGTGGTCCTGCCGATGTCCCGGCCCGTCCTCGGCGTCGTGTCGATCTTCGCCATCGTCGGGGTCTGGAAAGACTTCCTCTGGCCCATGCTCACGCTGCCCGACCCGGCCCTGCAGACGCTCAACGTCGGCATCCACTCCCTCGCCAGGGGTGTGCCCGAGAACCATCTCGTCGCCGCGCTCGCGATGGCCTCGGCGCCCACGCTCATCATCTTCCTGATCTTCCAGCGCAACATCATGAGCGGACTGACGGCAGGCTCCCTCAAGGGGTGAGCACCACCCCGCACCGCCGCCGTGCCCGGTCGCCCCCCCCGTGAAAGACCGCTGTGAAAAGACCGCCGTGAAAGGACCCCTCCGTGGCTGACTTTCCCCTGCCCGAAAACGCCGCCGACTGGTGGCGCTCGGCCGCCATCTACCAGGTGTACGTACGGAGCTTCGCCGACGGCGACGGGGACGGCACCGGTGACCTCGTGGGCGTCCGGGCCCGCCTCCCCTACCTGGCCGAACTGGGCGTCGACGCACTGTGGTTCACTCCCTGGTACCTCTCCCCGCTCGCCGACGGCGGCTACGACGTCGCCGACTACCGCACCATCGACCCCGCCTTCGGCACCCTCGCCGAAGCCGAGAAGCTCATCGCCGAAGCCCGCGAGCTGGGCATCCGCACCATCGTCGACATCGTCCCGAACCACGTGTCCGACCAGCACGCCTGGTTCAAGGCCGCCCTCGCCGCCGGCCCCGGCAGCCCCGAGCGGGAGCTCTTCCACTTCCGCCCCGGCCGGGGCGAGCACGGCGAACTGCCGCCGGGGGACTGGCCCTCGCAGTTCAACGGAGCGGCCACCTGGACGCGGGTACCGGACGGGGAGTGGTACCTGCACCTCTTCACCCCCGAGCAGCCCGACCTCAACTGGGACCACCCCGCCGTCCGCCGGGAGCACGAGGACGTCCTGCGCTTCTGGTTCGAGCGCGGAGTCTCCGGCGTACGGATCGACTCCGCGGCCCTGCTCGCCAAGGACCCGGCCCTGCCCGACCTGGCGGGCCGCTCGCCCGAGCCCTGGCCCGGCGAGGTCCACCCGTACATCGACCGCGACGACCTGCACACCGTCTACCGCTCCTGGCGGGCCATCGCCGACGAGTACGGGGCCATCTTCGTCGGCGAGGTCTGGCTCCCGGACTCCGAGCGGTTCGCCCGCTACCTGCGCCCCGACGAACTGCACACCGCCTTCAACTTCTCCTTCCTCAGCTGCCCGTGGGACGCCGGCCGGCTGCGCACCTCCATCGAGGAGACCCTCGCCGAGCACGCCCCCGTCGGAGCCCCGGCCACCTGGGTGCTGTGCAACCACGACGTGACCCGTACGGTCACCCGCTACGGGCGCGCCGATACCGGTTTCGACTTCGCCACCAAGGCCTTCGGAACCCCGGCCGACCTGGCCCTCGGCACCCGGCGGGCGCGTGCCGCGGCGCTGCTGACCCTCGCCCTGCCCGGCGCGGTGTACGTGTACCAGGGCGAGGAACTCGGGCTTCCGGAGGCCGACATCCCGCTCGGCCGGATCCAGGACCCCATGCACTTCCGGTCCGGCGGCACCGACCCCGGACGGGACGGGTGCCGGGTCCCGCTGCCGTGGACCGCCGAGCCCTGGAACGAGCCCTGGCTGCCGCAGCCGGCGGGCTGGTCGCAGTACGCCGCGGACCGGCAGGACGGGGACCCGGCCTCGATGCTCACCCTCTACCGGACGGCCCTGGGCCTGCGCCGCGCCGCGGCCGGCTTCGGCGGCGGATCGCTCGAGTGGCTGCCCGCGCCGCCCGGGGTGCTCGCCTTCAGCCGCCCCGACGGGCTGGTCTGCGCGGTCAACCTGTCGCCGGAGCCGGTCCCGCTGCCGGCCCACACGAGCCGCCTGCTGAGCAGTTCCGCCCTGGAGGGGAACGGTCTGCTCGGGCAGGACACGGCGGTGTGGCTGCGGACCTGACGCCGCGGCCGGACCGCCGGAACCACCCGCCCGTCACGGCAACGGCTGTGGCGGGCGGGGTCCGTGGTACTGCCCCCTCGGCCGCATCCGCAGCGGCCGCTCCTCGTACTCCTCCAGTGCGTGCGCGATCCACCCGGCCGTACGGGCCACCGCGAAGACGGTCTCCCCGGCATCCGGGGCCATCCCGCAGGAGACCGTCAGCACCGCCAGCGCCAGGTCCACGTTGGGGTACAGGCCGCCGCCGTGCCGGGCCACCACCCCGGCCACCTCGCGCGCCGCGGCCAGGGCCGGACCGGCCTGCGCCAGCGGCTCCAGCCGCGCGAACAGCGCCGTCGCCCGCGGGTCCTCGGCCTCGTAGAGCCGGTGCCCGAGCCCGGGCACCCGGCGGCCGGCCCGCAGGTACTCCGCCACCACCGGCGCCGCGCCGCCCCGCTCCAGCACCTCCACCAGCATCCGGTGCGCGAGCCGCCCGGCCGCGCCGTGCAGCGGGCCTTCGAGTGCGCCGAGCCCGGCCGAGACCACCGCGTACGGATGGGCGCGCGCCGACGCGGCCACCCGTACGGCCAGGGTCGAGGCGGCCAGATCGTGGTCCGTCAGCAGGGCCAGGGCCAGGTCCAGCACGGCCAGCGCGTCCGGATCGGGATCCAGAGCGGAGAGCCGGGGCCACAGCTGCCGGGAGAGGCGGCCGTCCCCGCCCCACTGAGCCGGGCCCACCTCGGGCAGGGCGCCGACCAGGGTGGGGATCAGCGAACGTGCGCAGCCCAGTACGGAGGGGCCCGACAGGTCGAAGCGCAGCGGGTCCGCGACCGCCGCGGCGGCCAGGGCCACCCGCAGCCGGTCGATCGGACCGCCGTGCTCGGGCAGCGCGGCGACCGCCCGGCGGGCCGCGGCGAGTGACTCCGGGGGAGCGGTGAAGCGGGCACCGCGCACCAGGGCCCCCGTCCAGAGCCACTCGGCGACCTCCTCGTAGCGGTACCGCGAGGCCAGCTCCACGGCGTCCACGCCGCGGAAGTAGTAGCGGTCGGCCTCGATGAGGGTGAGCGCGGTGCGTACGGAGAACTCCCCGGCGGAGGTAGCGGAACCGGAGGGCCCCGCCGCCTCGCGCCGGCTGCGCCGCGCCAGGGCTTCCACCTCGCGGGCGTCGAAACTGCTGCCGCGGCCGACCGGGTCGCGGCGGCTCGCGAGCTGGCCGCGGCTGACGTACGCGTACACGGTCGCGGGTTTCACCCCCAGCAGCCGGGCCGCCTCCTGGGTGCCGATCCTTCGCTCACCGGACTCGTCGTTCATGACGCACACCCTACATATCTTGATGCAATCAACATTGACAGTGATTGATTCCATCATGGATGGTCGATCCATGAACACCACCGCAGCACCTCTCGAAATCCCCCGCGGACTCGCGGGCGTCGTGGTCACCGAAACCCAGCTCGGTGACGTCCGAGGTCGAGAGGGCTTCTACCACTACCGCCAGTACTCGGCCGTAGAGCTCGCCGGGAGCCGCACCTTCGAGGACGTGTGGCACCTGATGTTCCGCGGGGCCCTGCCGGCCGACGCCGCCGAACGGGCCGCCTTCGCGGCCGAGATCGCCCCGCTGCGCAGGCTCCCCGCCGAAGTGAGCGACGCCCTGCCCGCCCTGGCCCGCGCCACCGCCCCGTCCGGCCCGCTCGCCGGGCTGCGCACCGCGCTCTCGCTGCTCGGCGCCTCCGCCGGCTTCCGCCCGGTCTACGACCTGACCCCCGAACGCCGCGCCGCCGACGCGCTGGCCGCCTGCGCCGCCGTACCGACCCTGCTCACCGCCCTGTACCGGCTCGGACAGGGACTGGAGCCGGTGGAACCGCGCGAGGACCTCCCGTACGCGGCGAACTACCTCTACATGCTGACCGGACGGGAGCCCGACCCGGTCAGGGCCCGCGCGGTCGAGCGGTACCTGATCTCCACGATCGACCACGGCTTCAACGCCTCCACCTTCACCGCCCGCGTGATCGCCTCCACCGGCGCCGACGTCGCGGCCTGCCTCACCGGGGCGATCGGCGCGCTCTCCGGCCCGCTGCACGGCGGCGCCCCCAGCCGGGCCCTGGACACCCTGGACGCCATCGGCACGGCGGACCGGATCGACCCGTGGATCCGCGAGCGGGTCCTCGCGGGCGAGCGGATCATGGGCTTCGGACACCCCGTCTACCGCACCGAGGACCCGCGCTCGCGGATGCTGCGCGGGATCGCCCTGCGGTTCGGCGGCCCGCTCGTGGACTTCGCCGTGGAGGTCGAGCGGCACGTGGAGGAGATCCTCGCGGAGCTCAAGCCGGGCCGGGAACTGCACACCAACGTGGAGTTCTACGCGGGCGTGGTCATGGAGCTGTGCGGGCTGCCGCGCGAGATGTTCACGCCGACCTTCTGCGCGGCCCGGGTGGTCGGCTGGAGCGCGAACGTCCTGGAGCAGGCCGCCGACTCGAAGATCATCCGGCCGGCCGCCCGCTACACCGGCCCGACCCCGCCCCGGCCGGTCCCCGCCCTCGGCTGACGCTGGCTACGATCGACCGGGTGAACAGCATCCCCGTCATCGTCCTCACCGGATTCCTCGGATCGGGCAAGACGACCCTCCTCAACCACCTCCTCGGAAACCGGGGAGGCACCCGGATCGGGGTCGTCGTCAACGACTTCGGCTCCATCGAGGTCGACGCGATGTCGGTGGCCGGCCAGGTCGGCGACTCGATGGTCTCCCTCGGCGGGGGCTGCCTGTGCTGCGCTGTGGACGGCAGCGAGCTGGACGCGTACCTGGAGAAGCTCGCGGACCCCGTCCACCGCATCGACGTGATCGTCATCGAGGCGAGCGGGCTGGCGGAGCCGCAGGAGATGGTCCGGATGCTCGTCGCCAACGAGAATCCCGCCGTCCGCTACGGCGGCATGGTGCACATCGTCGACGCGGCGGAGTTCGACGCGACCCGGGACAAGCACCCCGAGACCGACCGGCACCTGGCCGTCGCGGACCTGGTGGTCCTCAACAAGACCGACCGGATCGACGCCGCCGAGCGCACCCGGATCGAGGGTGCGCTCGCCGCGCTCTGCGCACCGGGGATCCCGGTCGTCGGCGCGGACCACGGGCGGATCGACCCGGAGCTGCTCTTCGACCGCCGCCCGTGGACCGAGACGCGCGGCCAGCTGTCCTTCGAGGACCTGCTGGCCCAGGCACACGACCACACCGGCGGCCACGATGATCACGCGGGCCACGTCCACACCGGGTACGCGAGCACGGAGTTCGTCTCCGAGCAGGCCCTCGGCCCGCGCCGGTTCATCGAGTTCCTCGACCGCCGCCCGGCCGGCCTCTACCGGATCAAGGGCTCCGTCTACTTCGGCGTCCCCGGCCACGAGGAGCGCTACGAGGTCCACGCGGTCGGCCGCTTCCTCCGCTTCGCCCCGCACCCCTGGGGCCGCGGCGAACCGCGTCTGACGCAGCTCGTTTTGATCGGCTCGGGCACCGACGGCCCCGCCCTGCTCCGCGAGCTGGAGGCCTGCCGCGAACCGGAGCCGTGGCACGCGGGCCCGGAGAGCATGTGGGGCGTCCTGCGCTACGTGGACCGCCCGGCGGAGCGGGAGCCGGAGCCGGAGCCGGCGCCGGAACCGGATCCCGAGCCGGACGTCGACCCCGAGGACCTCTGAGGGCCCCGGCTCCGCTCAGGCGACCTCGATGCCGAAATCGCCCAGGAGGGGTTCCAGGCCGCCCGGGTAGCCCTTGCCGCCGAGGACGAAGTCCCAGTCGCCGCCCGGGCGGCGCCGGAAGGATCCGAGGACCAGGGCGGTTTCGCCGGCGCGGCCGTCGGAGACCTCCAGCCGGCCCAATTCTCCGCCGGCCGTGTCCAGTAGTCGGATCCGGGCGTCCGTGAAGCCCGCGAGGTCGGCGTCCGGATCCACCTCAGGGTCGATCGCGGCCACGAGGACCAGCCGGTCGGCTGACTGCGGCAAGGAGTCGAAGGCGACCAGCAACGCGGCTTTGTCGGGCGACGCGTGCACGTGGGTCCGCACCGAACCGTCCGGGGTGCGGGGGTTGTTGAAGAACACGAAGTGCTCCTCGCTCAGCACCCGGTTGCCCTCGCAGACCAGCGCGCACACGTCGAGGGCGACCGCTCCGGTCCAGGACATGCCGAGCACGTTGTGATCGGCGGGGGGCGGCTCCTCCTCCGTCCGCTGGGTTGGCACCGGGGCCGCGTCGGGCGCGGCCCCGCCGAGGCGTCCGCGCAGCCCGTGCTGGTGCAGCAGTTCCACGAGTTCGGCCCCGGGAACCAACTCCAGCGGTTTGCCGTTGGCGAAGGTGTACGACCCGGGTCCGAAGGTCGCCGTGGTGACCAGCACTCCCTTGTTCGCCCCCCGGTCCTGGACCGTGCCGTACAGGTCCCGTACGGCCGTCGGCGGGACCGTGTTGCGGTAGCGCTTGACCTGCACCACGATCCGCCCGCCCCGGATCGGGGTCGGGTCCAGCGCCTCCACGTCCACGCCGCCGTCACCGGACCGTTGCGTCGTCACCGCCTCCATGCCCATCGCCCGGAACAGCTCGGCCACCAGGTTCTCGAAGGCGATGGGGTCCATGGCGAAGAGGTCCGGCTCCTCGTCGCCGTCCGCGTGCCCACCGTGGCTGATGACCGTGCCGACCTCGCCGGGCCGACGTCCGGGATGCACCGTGGTCAGTTGGTCGGGCTTCGCCGAGAGCTGCCCACGCAAGCCCTCCACGAGGCAGTCCACCGCACTGACCTGCTCCAGCCGCAGCCCCCCGAACGTGGTCCGCGCCGCAGTCACCGTGGCGAGGACGAACTGCGCCTCTTGTCCCGTCACGGGATCGGGGCGGTCCACGAAGCCGTTGATCAGGACTGAATCGAGTACCTCGAACTCGTCGGCCGCATACAGCTCGCGCAGCACCAAGAGCACGCACTGCGCCAGCAGGTCCCGGTACAGGGCCCGTCGCTCCGTCGCCGGGCGGGGCTTCACCCGGTACTGGCCCGTGCTCGGCAGGTACTGGACCGACCTGGCCTCAGGTACCACCGCGTACCCGGGCAGCTCCCAGTCCAGTACGAGCTGACGCGCCCCTGGGTCGTAGGCGGCCGTCACCTGCCTCGGCAGTGCCTCGGGCCATGCCGTCGAGACGTACAGGGCGGCCGAGAAGTACTCCACCACGGCCTCGGGGTCGCCGGCGCGCAGTGCGGCGGCCAGCTCGGCGAGCCCGCCGTTGTGCGCCCGGATCGCGGCGAGCTGCTCCGCCGCCCAGGCGTCGTACTGCTGTCGGTACGAGGCCAGTTGGTGCTGCCGCTGCGTCTCGGCCTCCTGAGCGGCCTGCCAGGAGGCGGTGTACCGCGCGTGCGCGTCCCGCTCCGCCTGCGCCCTTTGGCCAGAGCCGAGGGTCCAGCCGCTGCTCTGGTGCTGGAACTGCTCGATGCGCGGGAGTGCCACCGGGTGAGCCAGGGTTCCGGGAGCGAACGGTTCCAGCTGCTCCGGCCGGACCATGGACGACGTTCGGAACGCCGGCGCCCTGCACCCCGTGACCAGCAGGACCTGTAGGGCCTCGACCTGGGCGTCGAGCTGCGCGGAACGCCGTCGTGCCTCGGCGTCGCGGTGCTGCCGGTCGGTTGCCTGCTGCTGTCGTTGTCCCCGGACCCCACCGCCTTCGTAGGGGAGCGAGGGGTGTTCCGCCTCGCGCTGCCGGACTAGCTGTATCTGCTGCGTCCGGCGCTGGGCTTCCGCCCAGTCCCTGATCGATCCGCCCGACCGACGACTCATCAGTTCTGTGTCTCCCTGCCCCACCCGCAGTGCCAAGAGGGAAAACACTAGTCGCCATTCGGGTGGTACGTCCCCCGGACGTACCACCCGAATGACCCGGAACTCCTTACAGCGCGGAACCCGCCAGCGCCGCGACCACGGCCGGCAGCGCCGTGCCCGAACCGTCCCGGCGCGGGTCTGCTGCCGGCAGCAGGGCCGGAGTGCCGTTCGCCGCCGCGGCGCGGACCGGAGAACCGCCCGCCCAGGCCAGCAGCAGGACGTCCTCGCCCTTGAGGAAGCGCTGGCAGCGCACGCCGCCGGTCGCCCGGCCCTTGCGCGGGTACTGGTCGAACGGGGTCAGCTTCCCGGACTGCATCGAGTCGTCCAGCGTCCCGTGCGAACCGGCCACCGTGAACACCACGGCCTCGCGCGCCGGGTCCACCGCCGAGAAGTGGATCACCTTGGCGCCGTCCGCGAGCTTGATGCCCGCCATACCGCCCGCCGGGCGGCCCTGCGCGCGGACCTGGCCCGCCGGGTAGCGCAGCAGCTGGGCGTCGTCGGTGATGAAGACGAGGTCCTCCTCGCCCGTGCGCAGCTCGACCGCCCCGATGATCCGGTCACCGTCCTTGAGGGTGATGACCTCCAGCTCGTCCTTGTTGGCCGGATAGTCCGGCACGACCCGCTTGACCACGCCCTGCTCGGTGCCGAGCGCCAGGCCCTGCCCGGACTCGTCCAGCGAGGTCAGGCAGACGACCTTCTCGTCGGCCTCCAGCACGGAGAGGAACTCCGTGACCGGGGCGCCGCCCGCCAGGTTCGGCGCGGCGTGGGTGTCGGGCAGTTGCGGCAGGTCGATGACCGACAGCCGCAGGAGCCGCCCGTACGAGGTGACCACGCCGATCTCGGCCCGCGCGGTCGCCGCGACCTGCGAGACGATCAGGTCGTGCTTGGCGCGGGCGCCGCCCTCCTCCTCGGGGAGCGGCTCGGCGTTCGGAGTGCGGGCGAGCAGCCCGGTGGAGGACAGCAGCACCCGGCAGGGGGTGTCCTCGACCTCCAGCGGGACCGCCGCGACCGGCGTACCCGCCGACTCCAGCAGCACCGTGCGGCGCTCCGTGCCGAACTTCTTCGAGACCGCGGCCAGTTCCGCCGACACCAGCTTGCGCAGCTCGCTGTCGGAGTCCAGGATCCCGGTCAGCTCGTCGATCTCGCCGGCCAGCCGGTCGCGCTCGGACTCCAGCTCGATCCGGTCGAATCGGGTGAGCCGGCGCAGCGGGGTGTCCAGGATGTACTGGGTCTGGATCTCGCTCAGCGAGAAGCGCTCCATCAGGCGCTCCTTGGCCTGAGCGGAGTTGTCGCTGTCCCGGATGATCCGGATGACCTCGTCGATGTCGAGCAGCGCCACGAGCAGGCCCTCGACCAGGTGCAGCCGGTCGCGCCGCTTGCCGCGGCGGAACTCGCTGCGCCGGCGCACGACCTCGAAGCGGTGGTCGAGGTAGACCTCCAGCAGCTCCTTGAGGCCCAGCGTCAGCGGCTGCCCGTCGACCAGAGCGACGTTGTTGATGCCGAAGGTCTCCTCCATCGGCGTCAGTTTGTACAGCTGCTCCAGGACGGCCTCGGGGTGGAAGCCGTTCTTGATCTCGATGACCAGGCGCAGGCCGTGCGAGCGGTCCGTGAGGTCCTTGACGTCCGCGATGCCCTGGAGCTTCTTCGAGCCGACCAGGTCCTTGATCTTCGCGATGACCTTCTCGGGGCCCACCGTGAAGGGCAGTTCGGTGACGACCAGCCCCTTGCGGCGCGGGGTCACGTCCTCCAGGGCCACCGTGGCGCGGATCCGGAACGTGCCGCGGCCGTTCTCGTAGGCGTCCTTGATGCCCGAGAGGCCCACGATCCGGCCGCCGGTGGGCAGGTCGGGACCCGGTACGAAGCGCATCAGCGCTTCCAGGTCCGCCTCCGGGTAGCGGATCAGGTGGCGGGCGGCCGCGATGACCTCGCCGAGGTTGTGCGGGGCCATGTTGGTGGCCATGCCCACCGCGATCCCGGACGCGCCGTTGACCAGCAGGTTCGGGTACGCGGCCGGCAGGACGACCGGCTCCCGCTCCTGGCCGTCGTAGTTCGCGGCGAAGTCGACGGTGTTCTCGTCGATCCCGTCGGTCATCAGCGAGGCGGCGTCGGCCATCTTCGACTCGGTGTACCGCATCGCGGCCGGCGGGTCGTCGTTGCCGAGCGAGCCGAAGTTGCCGTGGCCGTCGACCAGCGGGAGGCGCATGGAGAAGGGCTGCGCCATGCGCACGAGCGCGTCGTAGATCGACGCGTCGCCGTGCGGGTGCAGCTTGCCCATGACCTCGCCGACGACACGGGCGCACTTCACGTAGCCGCGGTCGGGGCGCAGGCCCATCTCGTTCATCTGGTAGACGATGCGCCGGTGCACCGGCTTCATGCCGTCGCGGGCGTCGGGCAGGGCGCGGGAGTAGATCACCGAGTACGCGTACTCGAGGAAGGAGCCCTGCATTTCGTCGACGACGTCGATGTCGAGGATCTTCTCCTCGAAATCCTCCGGCGGCGGGGTCTTCGTGCTGCGGCGGGCCATCGCTGCGCGGCTCCTTAACCAAGAATCGGGATGAGCTGAGCTCTCACGCTGAGCTCTCACGGGGTGGGGCTGGGACGGGGCTGGGACGGGGGACGGGCGGTTTCGGACAGGGGTGACGCGGACCATTGTGGCCCGAGGCACCGACAACGCCGACTCCGACCCAGGACCGGGCCGGGAACTTCTCCGTCTCCCGACACGCTTGCATACAGTGGCAGGTCTGACAGGAATCTCTGCATCGCGATCGAAGGGACCACATGCCCATGGGTCACACGGCCACAGCTCACGCAGGCTCCGGCGGCCTCACAGCGACCGAGCACCGGCTGGCCAACGGCCTGCGCGTGGTGCTGTCCGAGGACCACCTGACCCCGGTCGCCGCGGTCTGCCTCTGGTACGACGTCGGCTCGCGCCACGAAGTCAAGGGACGTACGGGCCTGGCTCACCTCTTCGAGCACCTGATGTTCCAGGGCTCGAAGAACGTCCCCGGCAACGGCCACTTCGAACTGGTCCAGGGAGCCGGCGGTTCCCTCAACGGCACCACCAGCTTCGAGCGGACCAACTACTTCGAGACGATGCCGACGCACCAGCTGGAGCTCGCGCTGTGGCTGGAGGCGGACCGGATGGGCTCGCTGCTGGCCGCCCTGGACGACGAGTCCATGGAGAACCAGCGCGACGTCGTCAAGAACGAGCGCCGCCAGCGGTACGACAACGTCCCGTACGGCACGGCCTTCGAGAAGCTGACGGCCCTGGCCTACCCGGAGGGCCACCCGTACCACCACACCCCGATCGGTTCCATGGCCGATCTGGACGCCGCGTCCCTCGAGGACGCGCGCGCGTTCTTCCGTACGTACTACGCGCCCAACAACGCGGTGCTGTCGGTCGTCGGGGACATCGACCCCGAGAAGACTCTTGCCTGGGTCGAGAAGTACTTCGGCACCATCCCCGGCCACGACGGCAAGCAGCCGCCGCGCGACGGCTCGCTGCCCGAGGTCATGGGGGAGCAGCTGCGCGAGGAGGTCGTCGAGGAGGTTCCGGCCCGTGCGCTGATGGCGGCCTACCGGCTCCCGCACGACGGCACCCGCGAGTGCGACGCCGCCGACGTGGCGCTGACCGTCCTGGGCAGCGGCGAGTCCTCCCGGCTGCACAACCGCCTGGTGCGCCGCGACCAGAGCGCCGTCGCGGCCGGCTTCGGCATGCTGCGCCTCGCCGGCGCGCCCTCGCTGGGCTGGCTGGACGTCAAGACCTCCAGCGGGGTCGAGGTACCCGCCATCGAGGCGGCCGTCGACGAGGAGCTCGCGCGGTTCGCCGCCGAGGGCCCGACGGCCGAGGAGATGGAGCGCGCGCAGGCCCAGCTGGAGCGCGAGTGGCTGGACCGGCTGAGCACGGTGGCCGGGCGCGCCGACGAACTGTGCCGCTTCGCGGTGCTCTTCGGCGACCCGCAGCTGGCGCTGACCGCCGTCCAGCGCGTCCTCGACATCACCGCCGAGGAGGTGCAGGCCGTGGCCGCGGCCCGACTGCGCCCCGACAACCGCGCGGTGCTCGTCTACGAGCCGATCGCGGCCGATGAACCCACCGACATCGCGGCGACCGACGCGAGCGACGAGAACGAGGGGGCGGAGCAGTGAGCGACACCGCAGCCGTCACGATGACCTTCCACCCGCGCCCCGAGGCCGGCGAGCCGCAGCCGTGGGCCTTCCCGGCCCCCGAGCGCGGGGTACTGGCCAACGGCCTGACCCTGCTGCGCTGCCACCGCCCGGGCCAGCAGGTGGTGGCGGTCGAGATCAACCTCGCCGCCCCGCTCGACGCGGAGCCCGAGGGCCTCGACGGCGTGGCCACGATCATGGTCCGCGCCCTGTCCGAGGGCACCGACAAGCGGTCCGCCGAGGACTTCGCCGCAGAGCTGGAGCGCTGCGGCGCCACCCTCGACGCGCACGCCGACCACCCCGGCCTGCGGGTCTCCCTGGAGGTCCCGGCCTCCCGCCTGCACAAGGCGCTGGGCCTGGTCGCCGAGGCGCTGCGCACGCCGGCCTTCGCCGACGCCGAGGTCGACCGCCTGGTGCGCAACCGGCTCGACGAGATCCCGCACGAGAGCGCCAACCCGCAGCGCCGTGCCGCCAAGGAACTCTCGAAGGAGCTGTTCCCGGCCTCCCTGCGGATGTCCCGCCCGCGTCAGGGAACAGAGGAGACGGTCGCCCGCATCGACTCCGCGGCCGTACGGGCCTTCTACGAGGCCCACGTGCGCCCCGCGACCGCCACCGCGGTGGTCGTCGGCGACCTGACCGGCATCGACCTGGACGCCGTCCTGGCCGACACCCTGGGCGCGTGGACCGGTGACACCACCGCCCCGCGCCCGGTCCCGCCGATCACCGCCGACGACACGGGCCGCGTGGTCATCGTGGACCGGCCCGGCGCGGTCCAGACGCAGTTGCTGATCGGCCGCATCGGCGCCGACCGGCACGACCGGGTCTGGGCGCCCCAGGTGCTCGGCACGTACTGCCTGGGCGGCACCCTCACGTCCCGGCTGGACAAGGTGCTGCGCGAGGAGAAGGGGTACACGTACGGCGTGCGCGCCTTCGGACAGGTGCTGCGCTCCACGGCCGACGGCAAGGGCGCCTCGATGCTCGCCATCAGCGGCTCGGTGGACACCCCGAACACCGGCCCGGCCCTGGAGGACCTCTGGACGGTGCTGCGCACCCTGGCGCAGGGCGGCCTGACCGACGCCGAACGGGACGTGGCCGTGCAGAACTTGGTGGGGGTGGCACCGCTGAAGTTCGAGACGGCGGCCTCCGTCGCGGGCACGCTCGCCGACCAGGTCGAGCAGGAGCTTCCGGACGACTACCAGGCGCAGTTGTACGCGCGGCTCGCCGAAACCGGCACGGTGGAGGCCACTTCGGCGGTCGTCAGCGCCTTCCCGGTGGACCGCCTGGTCACGGTCCTGGTCGGCGACGCCTCGCAGATCGAAGAGCCGGTGCGGGCCCTCGGGATCGGCGAAGTGGCCGTGGTCGCCAACTGACCGTCCGTTGACTGCCGACGGGTCGCCAACTGGCCCGTCGACAAGGGGCTCCGACAGGGGACTCCGGCGGTTTGCCCGCCGGAGTCCCTTTTGTCTTGCCTGTTCCTTAAGTCGTGTGGTTGCTTGTATGTGGTGTGGCGTACGCAACAAAATGGCGTGTCTGTTTGGCGATTGACTGATGATCCGCCTAGCGTCGGCCGTGCTGTTCGTCAGTCGTAACCGCCGCATCCGCGGCACCGGACAGCGATCGCCGAGTCCCCGTCAGGCGCGAGCCTGGGGAGCCGGGGACCCACTTGTGTCCCTGGGGTGAATCGGACCGCCTCGCAAGAGGGGGCCCGTAGGAGACCTTCCTGCTCCGAACCCGTCAGCTAACCCGGTAGGCGAGAGGGAAGGAAAGGATCAGCCCCTTCATGGCGTTTGGCAGTAGTGCCGCCGGCAAGCACCGTGGTTCGAGCCGTATGAGCCGCAGGACCGCCGGCTACGCCGGCATAGCCGCCCTCGCCGCCACCGGCGTCGTCGGCTCCCTGGCGGGTCCCGCGTTCGCCGCGGACAATTCCCCCTCCTTCGAGGACACCGGCAGCCTCAACACCATCGTGGTGGCAGACGAGCTCGCCGGTGACGTCGAGGCCCAGGCCCACTCCCAGCAGCGGGCCGCCGAGGCCGCCGCCGCCAAGGCGCAGGCCGAGGCCGAGGCCAAGCAGCGGGCCGCCGAGGCCAAGGCGAAGGCCGAAGCCCAGGCCAAGGCCGAGCGCGAGGCCGCCGAGCGCGCCGCCCGCGAAGAGGAGCGCAAGCGCCTCAACACCTTCGTCTCCCCGATCGACGGCTCCTACGTCAGCACGCAGTACCACGCGGGCGGCGCCATGTGGTCCTCCGGCAGCCACACCGGCATCGACTTCCACGCCGACTCCGGCACCTCCGTGCGCTCGGTCGGCCTGGGCACCGTGGTCGAGGCGGGCTGGGGCGGCGCGTACGGCAACAACGTCGTCATCAAGCACGCCGACGGCACGTACACCCAGTACGGCCACCTGCACTCGGTGAGCGTCAGGGCCGGCCAGCAGGTCGCCCCGGGCCAGCAGATCGGCCTCTCGGGCAACACCGGCAACTCCAGCGGCGCGCACCTGCACTTCGAGGCCCGCACCGGCGCCGACTACGGCTCGGACATCAACCCGGTCGCGTACCTGCGCTCGCACGGCGTCACCCTCTGACCCCACCGTCGCACCGCACGACTTCCGTGAAGGCCCCGGCTCTCTTCGAGCCGGGGCCTTCGTGCTTCGTGCTGCGTGCTTCGCGTTGTGTGAATGTTTCGTATTTCCGGCCGTCCTCGGAAATTATCGTGTGTTGCAATAGAGTCGCAACGCGCACAGCCATACGAGAAAAGGCGGAGGTTCCGGTCTTGCGTATTCCCGCGCACACGGTATGCACAGCGATCCGCGACGACATCGTCTCCGGGGTGTTCGGGCCCGGCAGCCGGCTGACCGAGGAGGTACTGGCGCGCCGTTACGGAGTCTCGCGGGTCCCGGTGCGCGAGGCGCTGCGCACGCTGGAGTCCGAGGGGTTCGTGACCACCCGCCGGCACGCGGGCGCCTGCGTGGCCGAGCCGACCGAGCAGGAGGCCGCCGACCTGCTGGAGCTGCGGATGCTGCTGGAGCCCCTCGCGGCCGCCCGGGCGGCCCGGCGGCGCAGCGAGGCCCACCTCAAGGTGCTGCGCGGGCTCGTCAGGCTGGGTCAGGAGCGGGCCAGGAGGGGCCAGGAGGAGGATCTGCGCTCCCTGGGCGGCTGGTTCCACGAGACGCTCTCCCAGGCCTCGGGCAGCCCCGGGCTGATCGCGCTGCTCACCCAGATGCGGCACAAGGTGGCCTGGATGTACGTGGTCGAGGCCCCGGTGCGGCCCGTGGAGTCCTGGGCCGAGCACGGTGCGATCGTGGACGCGGTGGCCCGGGGCGACGCCGAGCGGGCCCGGGCGCTGACCGCGGCGCACGTGGACCGGGCGGCGGGGGCGCACCGGATGCGCGTGAGGACTTTGCAACCTGCCGTAAACACGGCGAGCGTTCCGCATTAACAAACGCCGTATACAAAGGTGGGATATCCGGCGGGGTCGCAATTCCCGTGCCGGGCGCCATTCCGCTTGAATTCTGCCCACCGGAATCGAGTGTTTCGGAAAGTGTGCCGGAAAGCGCGGTGCGCGCATTTCCGTCCGAGTCGATGCGTCGATGCGGTCGATGAGCCCGGCGGGTTCGGGGGTCGGAGGTCGGGGGGCCGACCGGCATTCCCGCGCGAAAAGCAGCGAAGCCGTTGCCCTCGACCGTGGTGGCCGGGGGCAACGGCTTCGCCGTGCAAGTCCTGCGGGTCCTGCGAGTCCTGCGGGTCGAACCCGAAGGGTCAGACGGTCTCGGGGAGCTCCTCGAGGCCCTCGGCGACCAGCTTCGCGAGGCGGTCCAGTGCGACCTCGGCGCCGTCGGCCTCGGACGAGAGGACGATCTCCTCGCCGCCCTGGGCGCCCAGGCCCAGAACCGCCAGCATGGAGGCGGCGTTGACGGGGTCGCCGCCGGCCTTCGCGATGGTCACCGGGACGCCGGAAGCGGTCGTCGCGCGGACGAAGATCGAGGCGGGACGAGCGTGCAGGCCCTCGGCCCAGCCGACGTTGACGCGGCGCTCTGCCATGGTGATGCCCTTCAGGTTCTTACGGTTGTCTAGACCAGTCTCTCACGGCGTCCGGAATGGTCGAACCGACCTTCGGCCCGAGTTTCCCGCCGTTCGACCTACCCCAGCTTGCCCTGATCCGACCCAGCTTGCCCGATGCGCCGCGCCCAGGCCACTCGGCCCGTTCGAGCCTTAAGGTGACCCCATGACCACCGAGTCCGACCCCTCGTACCCGGATCACTGGGAAGCCGACGTCGTCCTTCGCGACGGCGGAACCGCCCGGATCCGGCCCATCACCACCGACGACGCGGGCCGGCTGGTCAGCTTCTACGAGCAGGTCTCGGACGAGTCCAAGTACTACCGGTTCTTCGCGCCCTACCCCCGGCTCTCCGACCGCGACGTGCACCGCTTCACGCACCACGACTACGTGGACCGCGTCGGCCTCGCCGCGACGATCGGCGGCGAGTTCATCGCCACCGTCCGCTACGACCGGATCGGCGCCGACGGCCGCTCGGCCACCGGGCCCTCCGACGAGGCCGAGGTCGCCTTCCTCGTCCAGGACGCCCACCAGGGACGCGGCGTCGCCTCCGCCCTGCTCGAACACATCGGCGCGGTGGCCCGCGAACGGGGGATCCGCCGTTTCGCGGCCGAAGTGCTGCCCGCCAACAGCAAGATGATCAAGGTGTTCACCGACGCCGGCTACCAGCAGAAGCGCAGCTTCGAAGACGGCTCCGTCCACCTCACGCTCGACCTCGAACCGACCGCCGAGTCCCTCGCCGTCCAGCGCGCCCGCGAACAGCGTGCCGAGGCCCGCTCCGTCCAGCGGCTGCTGGCCCCCGGCTCGGTGGCGGTGATCGGAGTCAGCCGCTCCCTCGCCGGCGTGGGTGCGGCGGCCCTGCGCAACCTGCGCGACAGCGGCTTCCACGGCCACCTCTACGCGGTCAACGAGGCGGTCACCCGCGATCTGCTCGACGGCGTACGGGCCTACCCCACGCTCGGGGCCGTCGGCGCCCCGGTCGACCTCGCGGTCATCGCGGTCCCGGCGGACCGGGTCCCGGACGCGGTGGCGGCCTGCGGCGAACACGGGGTGCAGGGACTGGTCGTCCTGTCGGCCGGATACGGGGAGAGCGGGCCCGAGGGCCTGGCCCGCCAGCGCGAACTGGTGCGGCAGGTGCGCTCGTACGGGATGAGGCTGATCGGACCGAACGCCTTCGGGGTGATCAACACGGCCCCCGAGGTGGAGCTGAACGCCTCCCTCGCCCCCGCGCCGGCCCCCGCGCGCGGAAGGGTCGGCCTGTTCACCCAGTCCGGGGCGATCGGCATCGCGCTGCTCTCCGGGCTGCTGCGGCGCGGGGAGGGGCTGTCCTCCTTCGTCTCCGCCGGGAACCGGGCCGACGTCTCCGGCAACGACATCCTCCAGTACTGGTACGACGACGAGGCCACCGACGTCGCACTCATGTACCTGGAGACCCTGGGCAACCCGAGGAAGTTCACCCGGCTCGCCCGGCGCACCGCGGCCGTCAAGCCCGTGGTCGTCGCCAAGGGAGGCCGGCACACCCCCGCCGGACACGTGGTCCCCGGCACCCGGCTGCCCGAGGCGACGGTCTCGGAGCTGCTGCGGCAGGCGGGCGTCATCAGGGTCGACACGGTGACGGAGCTGGTGGACGTCGGCCTGCTGCTGGCCTCGCAGCCCGTACCGGCCGGGCCGCGGGTGGCCATCCTAGGCAACTCCGAATCGCTCGGCGTCCTCACCTACGACGCCTGCCTGACGGAGGGGCTGCGGCCGCTGGCGCCGCTCGACCTGACCACGGCCGCCTCGCCGGAGGACTTCCGTACGGCCGTCACCGCGGCGCTGGCCTCGCCGGACAACGACGCCGTCGTCGTCACCGCGATCCCGTGGGTGAGCGAGCACGCGCTCGCCGACGATCTGGCGGAGGCCCTGCGGGCGGCGGTCGCCGCGCACCCCGGCAAGCCGGTGGCCGTGGTCCACGTGGAGCTGGGCGCCCTGGCGGAGGCGCTCTCGGCGGCCACGGCGCCGGCCGCCGCGACGGCCCTCGCGGACGCGCTGCCCGCCACCCTGCCGACGCCCGCGACGGCCCTGGCGGCCCTGGCCTCCGCGTCCACGGCACGGGCCGACGCGGTCCCCGCCACCGACGGGCCCGCCACGTCCGGCGTGCCCGCCACGTCCGGCGTGCCCGCCACCTCCGCCGTGCCCGCCACCTCCGCCGTGCCCGCCGCCGCGGCGGCGCCGCCGGTCCAGCCCGACCCGGCCTCCGCCGCCGCGGGGACCGCGGCCCCGCCCGCTCCCGGCACCACCCGGATCCCCAGCTACCCCGCCGCCGAGCGGGCCGTCAAGGCCGTCGCCGAAGCCGTCCGGTACGGCCAGTGGCGCCGCGGCAACGCCGAGGTCGGGCAGGTGCCCGAGTTCGAGGACATCGACGAGAGCGGGGCCGCCGGGCAGCTCTCCCGCCTGCTGGCCGGCGTGGGGGAGGAGGAGGTGGCCACCCTGCAGGACCCCGACGCCCGCGAGCTGCTCGCCCGGTACGGGATCCGGGTGCTCTCCACGCTCCCGGCCCCCAGCGCCGACTCCGCGGTCCGCGCGGCCTCGGTCCTCGGCTACCCCGTCGCACTCAAGACCACGGCCCCGCACCTGCGCCACCGCGCCGACCTCGGCGGCGTCCGCCTCGACCTCACCACCGAGGCCGAGCTGCGCCGCTCGTACGAGGAGCTCACCCATGCCCTGGGCAAACCGCAGGAACTGCTGCCCGTGGTCCAGTCGATGGTTCCGCGCGGCGTCGACACCGTCATCCGCTCGGTCATCGACCCCGCGGCCGGCGCCGTACTGTCCTTCGGGCTCTCCGGGGTCGCCTCCGAACTGCTCGGCGACACCGCCCACCGGCTGGTTCCCGCCACCGACAAGGACGCGGCGAGCCTGATCCGCTCGATCCGCACCGCTCCGCTGCTCTTCGGCTGGCGCGGCAGCGACCCCGTCGACACCCCCGCCCTGGAGGAGCTGCTCCTGCGCCTCTCCCGCCTCGTCGACGACCACCCCGAGGTGGTCGGGGTCGCCCTGGAGCCCGTCGTCGTCGCCACCGAGGGGCTGTCCGTGCTCAGCGCGAGCGTCCGCGTCGCCCACCCTCCCGCCCGCGGCGACCTCGGGCCGCGCACCCTGCCCAGCTACTGAGGTCCTGGGGCCCAGGGCGGCCGAGGTGCCCCATACGGGCCTTAGGATGGACCTCATGGCGAAATCCGGTACGACGACCCAGGGGCTGCGCACGGCGATCGAGCGCAGCGGCTACTACCCGGCCCTCGTGGCCGAGGCCGTGGAGGCCGCGGTGGGCGGCGAGCCGATTTCGTCCTACCTGGTCCACCAGGAGACGACCTTCGACTCCAACGAGGTGCGCCGGCACGTCACCGTGCTGGTCCTCACCGGCAACCGCTTCATCGTCAGCCACACCGACGAGCAGGCCGCCGACGCCGGGTCCCCGTCGCCGTACGCGACCACCTCCACCGAGTCGGTCAAGCTGGCCAGCATCTCCTCCGTGGTGCTCAGCCGCGTCGTCGCCAACCCGGAGTCCTACACCCCCGGCACCCTGCCCCGCGAGGTCGTCCTGACCATCGGCTGGGGCGCAGTCTCGCGCATCGACCTGGAGCCCGCCGCCTGCGGCGACCAGAACTGCGACGCCGACCACGGATACACCGGCAACTCCACCGCGGACGACCTCAGCCTGCGCGTCAGCGAGGCCGGCGACGGTCCGGAGGCCGTCCGCCAGACCCTGGTCTTCGCGCAGGCGCTCTCCGAGGCCACGGCAGCCACGTCCTCCACCCCCGCCCGCTGATGGCGTACTCCGCCGCGCAGAGCTGGCAGGACGAGCCGGAGCTGCTGGACCTGGCGGGCGCCCCGGTGCCGCACTACGGCACCGGCTCGCTCGCCGACCTGCTGCCCACCCTCGTGGCCGGCCAGGGCGTACCCGGCTTCGAGGCCTCGATCGCCGAGCTGACCCCGGCCGACCGGAACTGCGTGTTCCTGGTCGACGGGATGGGCTGGGAGCAGATCAAGGCCCACCCGGACGAGGCCCCGTACCTCACCTCCCTCCTCGGCAGCTCGCGCGGCGGCACCGGCCGTCCGATCACCGCGGGCTTCCCGGCGACCACCGCCACCTCGCTGGCCTCCGTCGGGACCGGCCTGCCGCCCGCGCGGCACGGCCTGCCCGGCTACACCGTGCGCAATCCCGCCACCGGCGAACTGATGAACCAGCTCCGCTGGCACCCGTGGACCTCGCCCAAGGCCTGGCAGCCGTACCCGACGGTCTTCCAGCAGGCGGACGCGGCCGGGGTGGCCACGGCGCAGGTGTCCTCGCCGGCCTTCCAGACGACCCCGCTCACGAAGGTCGCGCTGAGCGGCGGCACCTTCCTCGGCCGGATGACCGGCGAGGAGCGCATGGACCTCGCGGCCGAGCGGCTCGCGGCCGGCGACCGCTCGCTCGTGTACACGTACTACAGCGAGCTCGACGGGGCCGGCCACCGGCACGGCGTCGACTCCGACGCCTGGCGCGGCCAGCTCATGTACGTGGACCGACTGGTCCAGCGGCTCGCCGAGCAACTGCCACCGCGCACCGCGCTGTACGTGACCGCCGACCACGGCATGGTGGACGTCCCCTTCGACGAGGACTCCCGCATCGACTACGACGACGACTGGGAACTCGGCGCGGGCGTGGCCCTGCTGGGCGGCGAGGGCCGGGCCCGGCACGTGTACGCCGTACCGGGCGCCGAGGCCGACGTCCTGACCGTCTGGCGCGAGGTCCTCGGCGACCGCTTCTGGGTCGCGAGCCGGGCGGAAGCCCTGGAACTGGGCTGGTTCGGGGCACCGGGCGAATGCGACGAGCGGGTCCTGGGCCGCATCGGCGACGTGATCGCCGCCGCCCAGGCCGACGTGGCGATCACCGCCTCGCGCGCCGAGCCCAACGAGTCGGCCCTCGCGGGCATGCACGGCTCCATGACCGCGGCGGAGCAGCTGGTCCCGCTGCTCGAAATCCGCTCCTGACGCTCCGGGCCCAGACCTTCCGCCTCCCTTCCCCCTTGCTTCGAAAGGCCTTGTACTCCCCATGCCCGAGCTGGTGTTCTTCTCCGGAACGATGGACTGCGGAAAGAGCACGCTGGCGCTCCAGATCGCCCACAACCGTGACGCGCGGGGCCTGCAGGGCGTGATCTTCACCCGTGACGACCGTGCGGGCGAGGGCAAGCTGTCGTCCCGCCTCGGGCTGGTGACGGAGGCGGTGGAGGCGCCGGAGGGCATGGACCTGTACGCGTACGTGGTCGCCCGACTGACCAAGGGCGGCAAGGCGGACTACGTGATCGTGGACGAGGCCCAGTTCCTGGCGCCCGCGCAGATTGATCAACTGGCCCGGATCGTCGATGACTTGGAAATGGACGTCTTCGCGTTCGGCATCACGACGGACTTCCGTACGAAGCTGTTCCCGGGTTCGCAGCGTCTGATCGAGCTGGCGGACCGCCTGGAGCAGCTCCAGGTCGAGGCCCTGTGCTGGTGCGGCGCCCGCGCTACCCACAACGCCCGTACGGTGGCCGGGGAGATGGTGGTCGAGGGCGCCCAGGTAGTGGTCGGCGACGTGAACCGCCCGGCGGGAGAGGTCGGTTACGAGGTCCTGTGCCGCCGCCACCACCGCAAGCGCATGACCTCGGCCGCGGCCCACGCCGGAGCCCTCTCCCCGGACGTCCTCCCGGTCAACCACGCCTGACAGGGCCCGCCCAGGGGGCCTGAGGGAACCGGTGGGGTCCCCGATAGCGTGTTCCTCCAGGACGCTTACCGGCGCTGGAGGGGATGCAGCCCATGGATCTGACCGTGGAGATCGCGGCGATACGGGACGGATCGGGTGATCCGGCACGCCTGGTGGGGGAGTTCCGGCGGGCTGTCCTGCTGGTGCCGCTCGCCGATAGCCCCGACGGTGGCCTGATGTCGGCGGTTTCGGGTGGAATCCGGTGGATCTACGCGTTCACAGATGAGGAGGCGCTGGCCCGGTTCGCGCAGGCGCGCGGTGAGGCGGGCCAGGAGTCGGAGTTCCTCGCGGTGCTGGGTGCGCGGCTGGTCGATGCGGTGATTCCGGCGGCGGACGGTCCGGCGGGCGTGGCGGTGAACGTGGCGGACGAGGACGGGTCGATGTTCTTCCCGCCGGTCGCGGGGATCGTCCCCGACGGGAGCGCCGTGGACCTGGCCGGGGCGGTGGCCTGATGGCGGGGGACGGAGACCTCGAAGTTTCGCCGGCGGCGGTCAAGAACATCCAGGACGGCCTGCGGGCGGCGATCGGGGAGCTGCGCGAGTCCGGGGACGCGGCCGGCGCCTCCATGGGGGCGGGTTTCGAGAACCTGGCGATGACGGGGATGGAGACCGGGCATCCGGGTCTGGCCACAGACTTCGAGGATTTCTGTGAGCGCTGGGAGTGGGGTGTGCGGAGTCTGGTGCAGAACGCGAGCACGCTGGCGCAGTCGTTGGGGATCGCGGCGGGGACGGTGTGGGAGGAGGAGCAGTACCTCCACGGCACGTTCCGGGTGGTGGCGAACGCGGCGTACGGCAATCCGCATGCCAGTGAGGACGAGATCGAGAAGAAGCCGTGGGGGGAGATCTTCTCCGCGGACGTCTACAAGCCGGATTACAGCGCGGAGTCCTTCGAGAAGAGCAGGAAGGACATGGGGCAGACCTGGTCGGACACGGGGGAGGAGTTGAAGTCCAACGGGAAGATCGGTTCGATCAACGACCTGCTGGAGCAGGCGAAGCGTGACGGGGGCGGTCACTGATGGGCTGGCGGGATTTCGTACCGGACGTCATCGAGGACGGCGTCGAGAAGGGTGCGGAGAAGGTCGGTGACGCGGTCGAGTGGGCCGGTGACAAGACGGCGGTTCTCGCCGAGGACGTGGGTCTGGATGACGCCGGGGACTGGATCCGTGACAAGAGCCGCTCGGCTGCCAACCGGCTGGGCGCGGATGTCGCGGAGTTGGAGCTGGGTCAGACCGAGGACCCGAACAAGCTGGTCTACGGCAGTGTGTCGAAGATCCGTGCGCAGGTCTCCCACCTGAACGACTTCAAGGCGTCTTTCGACAAGGTCGGCAACGGGCTGAAGGGGATGGGGGAGCCGGACGGGCTGAAGGGCGCTACGGCGGACTCCTTCAGGGAGTCGGTGGCGAAGGAGCCGCCGCGCTGGTTCAAGGCGGCGGAGGCGTTCGGGAAGGCCGCGGACGCGATGGGCCGGTTCGCGGAGACGGTGGAGTGGGCGCAGGGGCAGGCCAGGGAGGCGTTGGAGGAGTACAACCGGGCGAAGAAGGTGTCCACCGAGGCCCGCGGCGCGCACAACAAGCTGGTCGACACCTACAACGACGCGCTGAAGGCGAAGCAGGATCCGCTGCCGCCCCGCCCCTCGGAGAACTTCACCGATCCGGGGACCGCGATCGCGACGGCCGCGCAGGACAAGCTGGATACGGCCCGCAAGCAGCGCAACGACGTGGCCGAGACGGTCCGTACGGCGGTGCGGGCGGCGCGGGACGCGGCTCCGCCGAAGCCCTCGTACGCCAAGCAGCTCGGCGACGGCATGGACTACCTCGACCTCGCCAAGACGCACCTGACGGGCGGTGTCATCAAGGGCACGGCCGGGATCGTGAACTTCGCGCGTGCGCTCAACCCGATGGATCCGTACAACCTGACGCACCCGGCCGAGTACGTGACGAACTTGAACTCGACGGCCGCGGGCCTGGTCACGATGGCCAACGACCCGCTCGGGGCGGGCAAGAAGATGCTCGACGAGTTCATGAAGGACCCCTCCGAAGGCATCGGCAAACTGATCCCCGAACTCGTCGGCTCCAAGGGCCTGGGCTCGCTGAAGAAGGTCGGCTCGGCCGCCGCGCACCTCGACGACCTCAAGGGACCCGGCCGCACCAGCCTGGACAAGGACGGACCGAACCAGCGGGACAAGCCGGACTGCGACAAGCGGTGCGACGGGACCGACCCGGTCGACCTCGCCACCGGCCGGATGTTCCTGCCGCAGACGGACATCGTGCTGCCGGGTACGCTGCCGCTGATCTTCACCCGTCGCGCGGAGTCCGGTTACACGGCGGGACGCTGGTTCGGCCCGTCCTGGTCCTCCACCATCGACGAACACCTGGAGATCGACCCCGAGGGCGTCGTCCTGGTCACCGCGGACGGCCTGGTCGTCGCCTACCCGCACCCCGCCCCCGGTGTTCCGGTGTTCGCGACCAGTGGCCCCCGGTGGTCGCTGGACCGCACCCCTGAGGGCGGTTACAGCGTCACCGACCCGGACGGGGGTCTCACCCGGTACTTCACCGCTCCCGTAGGCGCCGAGGATGACGGTGACGGGTACGGCAACGCGGTCATCAACCGCGTCGAGGACCGCAACGGCAACACGATCACCTTCGAGTACGACGCGGACGGCACCCCGCTGGGCATGGACCACAGCGGCGGCTACCACCTGCGCTTCGAGACCTCCGGGGGCCGCGTCACCGGCCTCCACCTGACCGGTGGCCCGCGCGTCCTCGCGTACGGCTACACCGACGGAAACCTCACCGAGGTCGTCAACTCCTCGGGCCTCCCGCTGCGGCTCGCCTACGACGAGCGCGGCCGCATCACCTCGTGGACGGACACCAACGACCGCCGCTACTCCTACACCTACGACGACGAGGACCGCTGTGTCGCGCAGGGCGGGGACGCGGGCCACCTCACGCTCAGCATCGCCTACGGCCGGCCGGACCCGTCGACGGGCATGCGAACCACCACGACCTCCACGCCCACCGGTGAGGTGCGCCGCTATCTGGTGGACGCCTCGTTCCGGGTGGTGGAGTCGGTCGGCGCGCTCGGGGCCGTGACCCGGTCCTCGTACGATGCCCGCGGCCGACTGGCCTCGCTCACGGACGCGCTCGGCCGCACCACCGTCTTCGGCCGCGATACCGAAGGCCGTCTGGTCCACGTGGTCCGACCGGACGGCAAGGAACTGAGCACTGAATACGACGCCGCGGGCCGACCGGTGCTCCAGACCCGGGCGGACCGCACCACCTGGCGGTTCGCCTACGACGAGCGCGGAAATCCGGTCGCCCGCACCGGACCCGTGGGCGGCACCACCTGCTACGCCTACGACGACACGGGCGCCCTGACCTCGACCACCGACGCCCTCGGGGGCACTACCCGGCTCCGCTGCGACCGGGCGGGCCTCCCCGTCGAGATCACCGACCCGGTCGGTGCGGTCACCCGGTACGAACGGGACGCCTTCGGCCGGGCCATCCGCATCGTCGACGCCCTGGGACACACCACCGAGCTGCACTGGACACCGGAAGGACGGCTGGCCCGGCGGGTCGAAGCGGACGGCTCCGCCCAGGAGTGGACGTACGACGGTGAGGGAAACTGCCTCACCCACACGGACGCGGCAGGTGCCACCGTCCGCTACGAATACGGCGACTTCGACCTGGTGACGGCCCGCACCGGCCCCGACGGCGCCCGCCACACCTTCACCCACGACGCCGGACTGCGGCTCACCGAGGTGCTGGACCCCCGGGGACTGACCTGGCGCTACACCTATGACGCCGCGGGCATGCCGGAGTCGGAGACCGACTTCGACGGCCGCACCGTCCGCTACGTCCACGACGCGGGGGGCCGCCTGGTCACCCGGATCAACGCCGGGGGCCAGGCCGTCCGCCTGGAGTACGACGTTCTCGACAACCGGGTGCTGAAGGAGGCGGATGGGGAGACCACCCACTACACGTACGACTTCTCGGACCGTCTGGCGTCGGTGACCGGACCGGGAGGCACCCTGACGTACCTGCGCGACCGCGCCGGCCGCATCTGCCGGGAGTCCTTCGAAGGCCGGACCCTGACGCGCTCGTACGACGAACTCAGCCGCGTCGTATCCCGCACCACCCCGTCCGGTGCGACCGCTGAGTGGACCTACGACGCGGCGGGCCACCGCACCGCGCTGACCACTTCCGGTCACCGGCTCGTCTTCGAGCGGGACGCCCTCGGCCGGGAGACGGGGCGCCGCGTCGGCGAGGCGCTCGCGCTGGACCTCGTGCGCGACGAGCTGGGGCGTCTGGTGGAGCAGCGCGCCACCGGCGGCGAGGGCCGGCCGTCACGACGCCGGAGCTACTCCTACCGTGCGGACGGCAGCCTGCTCGCGGTCACCGACGACCTCGGGGGTGACCGGAGCTACGAACTGGACCCGGCGGGACGGGTCACCGCCGTCACGGCCTCCGGCTGGAGCGAGCGGTACGCCTACGACGTGGCGGGCAATCAGACCGAGGCCTCCTGGCCCGACACGCACCCGGGCGGATCCGAGGCCACCGGACCCCGCGCGTACGAGGGCACCCACCTCGTCGGGGCGGGCCGGACCGTCTACACGTACGACGCCATGGGCCGGGCCGTCCGGCGCAGTCGCACCCGGCTCTCGCGTAGACCGGACACCTGGCAGTACACGTGGGACGCCGAGGACCGGCTCACGGCCGTGACCACCCCGGACGGCACGCTGTGGCGGTACCGCTACGACCCCATGGGCCGGCGCAGCGCCAAACAGCGCATGGCGGCGGACGGCGTCACCGTGGCGGAGGAGGTCACCTTCGTCTGGGACGGCATGACGCTGTGCGAAGAGACCTCCACCAGGGCCCCGGAGCCCGGTGACGACGCGCCACCCCCGTCGGTCACCCTGACCTGGGACCACCACGGACTCCAGCCGCTCGCGCAGACGGAGCGGCTGACGGCCGGCGACGCCGATGTCGACAGGCGGTTCTTCGCGATCGTCACCGACCTGATCGGCACCCCTCTGGAACTCGTCGACGAGAGCGGCGGGATCGCCTGGCGCACCCGTGCGACGGTGTGGGGGGCCACCACGTGGAACACCGACGCGCGCGGCTATACGCCGTTGCGGTTCCCCGGGCAGTACTTCGACCCGGAATCAGGGCTGCACTACAACTGCTTCCGGCACTACGATCCCGAGACCGCCCGTTATCTCTCCGTCGACCCTCTGGGCCTGGGCCCGGCGCCCAACCCCCGTACCTATGTGGCGAACCCGCTGACCTGGACGGACGCGTTGGGCCTCGCGCCCGAATGCCCCAAGGTCGGCCGGACCTTGGCGGAGACGAAGGAGCTGGCGCTGCGGAAGGCGGGTGTGCCCGAGGGGCTGGAGCCCTCGGACGTCTACCCGTGGACGAAGGCGACCACCCCCGAATGGCAGGGGGGCAAGCAGCTGATGGGGCCGGACGGCAAACCGATCTGGTACACCGAGGAGTGGTACGAGCTGCCCAACGGGGACATCGTCGTCTTCCAGGACCATTGGTTCGGCCACCAGAAGCCGGGTGAGCCCGGCTACCAGCCGCCGCACGTCCACGTACGGCCCGGAGAGGACACCCGGAACGGCCAGATCCCGGGCACGGAGGAGCATTACTACTATGACCTGGAATGATTTCGTCGTGAACGCGGAGGTCTTCGCGCCGTACTACGACGAACTGCCCCGGCTGACGGCCGTCCGGCTCCGCTCCGTCCACCTCGACGGCTGGGCATCGGCCGTGACGCTCAGGCTCGACCTGCCCCGTTTCCCGGACCGGTGGGAGGCGGGGTCCGGCGATACGATGCAGTGTCAGCTCCAGTTCTCACACGTCGAGGACTTCGTGATGGACGGGTGGCGCCCGCCGGTGACGGCGGACGTGGAGCTGGCCGCGCTCGTCGGGCCGCCGGAGCACCGGATCGCGGTACGGGTGGCGGCGGCCGGGGCCGAAGTGGCGTTCACGGCGAACGCCTCCGTGGTCGTGGGGCGGCTCGGAGTCTTCACCCGCGGAGCGGACGGCGGTGACGGCGGGCCGCGCCACTTCACCCGCCTGATCGAGCGCAGGCTCTACCCGGCGCTGCCGCCCACCCACGACAACACCTTCTACGAGCGGGTCTGAGAGTCGGAAATGAGCCCGAGCCTTCCCCCCTGGCCGCAACTCGCGGTGCTGTACGACGCGCCACCGGATCTTTCCTCCTGCCCGCTGTATTACGTACACGTGGACGAGCGGGACACCTCGGTCACCCTTGGCTTCGAGACTTCGCGGCTGCCCGATCATCCGGAGCCGGAATGGGAGGAGGGCAGCTACAACACTCTGCGCTTCTTCGTCGTGTTCACAGCCGTGGACGAGCTGCGGATGGCGGGCATCGCCGCGGAGCGGCCGGATCGTCACGACCGGACGGTGCGCCTCACCGAGACGGCGACAGGTCGCCAGCAGGTGTCGGTGACCAGCGGAACCCGCTCGATCTCCTTCAGCGCCGAGACTTCCCGGGTCGAAGGGATCCGGGTCTACCTGCAGGGATCTCCTTGATCCGGATCCGGGAGACGTGCCGGCGGGGGTGAAGGCGTAGCGCGCGGCCGGCACGGTGGCGCATGGACCGGACTTGATCGTCTCCCGTGCCGACGATGGTGGTTGGTCGAGTAAGAGCACACTGGCGCTCCAGATCGCCCACAACCGTGACGCGCGGGGCCTGCAGGGCGTGATCTTCACTCGTGACGACCGGGCGGGGGAGGGCAAGCTGTCGTCCCGCCTCGGGCTGGTGACGGAGGCGGTGGAGGCGCCGGAGGGCATGGACTTGTACGCGTACGTGGTCGCCCAGCTCACGAAGGGCGGCAAGGCGGACTACGTGATCGTGGACGAGGCCCAGTTCCTGGCCCCCGACCAGATCGACCAGTTGGCGCGCATCGTGGACGATCTCGACATGGATGTCTTCGCCTTCGGCATCACGACGGACTTCCGTACGAAGCTCTTTCCCGGGCTCGCAGCGCCTGATCGAGCTGGCGGACCGCCTGGAGCAGCTCCAGGTGGAGGCGCTGTGCTGGTGCGGAGCCCGCGCCACGCACAACGCCCGGACGGTGGGAGGGGAGATGGTGGTCGAGGGCGCCCAGGTGGTGGTCGGTGACGTGAACCGCCCGGCGGGCGAGGTCGGCTACGAGGTCCTGTGCCGCCGCCACCACCGCAAGCAGATGACGAGCGCGACGGCCCACGCCGGCGCCCTCTCCCCGGACGTCCTCCCGGTCAACCACGCCTGACAGGGCCCGCCCAGTGGGGCCTGAGGGAACCGGCGGGGTGCCCGATAGCGTGTTCCTCTAGGACGCTGACCGGCGCTGGAGGGGATGCAGCCCATGGAACTGACCGCAGAGATCGCCGCGATACGGGATGGATCGGGTGATCCCGGGCGCCTGTTGGGGGAGTTTCGGCGGGCTGTCCTGCTGGTTCCGCTGGCCGACGGCCCAGACGGCGGTCTGATGTCGGCGGTGTCGGGCGGTATCCGCTGGATCCATGCGTTCACGGACGAGGAAGCGCTGGCCCGGTTCGCGCAGGCGCGCGGGGAGGCTGAAGCCGGCCGGGAGTGGGAGTTCCTCTCGGTGCTGGGTGCGCGGCTGGTCGATGCGGTGATTCCGGCGGCGGACGGTCCGGCGGGCGTGGTGGTGAACGTGGCGGACGGGGACGGGTCGATGTTCTTCCCGCCGGTCGCGGGGATCGTGCCTGACGGCAGTGCCGTGGACCTGACTCCCGGGGCGGTGGCCTGATGGCCGGGGACGGGGACCTGGAGGTTTCGCCGGCGGCGGTCAAGAACATTCGGGACGGGTTGCGGGCGGCGATCGGTGAGTTGCGGGAGTCGGGGGATGCGGCCGGTGCGTCGATGGGTGCGGGGTTCGAGAATCTGGCGATGACGGGGATGGAGGCCGGGCACGCCGGGCTCGCCACCGACTTCGAGGATTTCTGCGAGCGCTGGGAGTGGGGCGTGCGCAGCCTCGTGCAGAACGCGAGCACCCTCGCACAGTCGCTGGGCATCGCGGCGGGCACGGTGTGGGAGGAGGAGCAGTACCTTCACGGCACGTTCCGGGTGGTCGCGAACGCGGCGTACGGCAATCCGCACGCGAGCGAGGACGAGATCGAGAAGAAGCCGTGGGGAGAGATCTTCTCCGCGGACGCCTACAAGCCCGATTACAGCCCGGAGTCCTTCCAGAAGGGCGCCGAGGAGATGAAGAAGACCTGGTCGGACACGGGGGAGCAGCTGAAGTCCAGCGGGCGGATCGGATCGTTGAAGGATCTGCTGGAGCAGGCGAAGCGTGACGGGGGCGGTCACTGATGGGCTGGCGGGATTTCGTACCGGACGTCGTCGAGGACGGTGTCGAGAAGGGTGCGGAGAAGGTCGGCGACGCGGTCGAGTGGGCCGGTGACAAGACGGCCGACTTCGCCGAGGACGTCGGCCTGGACGACGCGGGTGACTGGATCCGTGACAAGAGCCGCTCCGCCGCCAACCAACTAGGCGCGGACGTGGCCGAGCTGGAGCTGGGCCAGACGGAGGACCCGAAGAAGCTGGTCTACGGCAGTGTGTCGAAGATCCGCGCGCAGGTTTCCCATCTGAATGATTTCAAGGCGTCCTTCGACAAGGTCGGCAACGGGCTGAAGGGGATGGGGGAGCCGGACGGTCTGAAGGGCAAGACGGCTGATTCGTTCCGGGAGTCGGTGGCGAAGGAGCCGCCGCGCTGGTTCAAGGCGGCGGAGGCGTTCGGGAAGGCCGCGGACGCGATGGGCCGGTTCGCGGAGACCGTGGAGTGGGCGCAGGGGCAGGCCAGGGAGGCGTTGGAGGAGTACAACCGGGCGAAGAAGGTCTCCACCGAGGCCCGCGGCGCGCACAACAAGCTGGTCGAGACGTACAACGACGCGTTGAAGGCGAAGCAGGATCCGCTGCCGCCCCGCCCCTCGGAGAACTTCACCGATCCGGGGACGGCGATCGCGACGGCCGCGCAGGACAAGCTGGATACGGCCCGCAAGCAGCGCAACGACGTGGCGGAGACGGTGCGTACGGCGGTGCGGGCGGCGCGGGACGCGGCTCCGCCGAAGCCTTCGTACGCGAAGCAGCTCGGCGACGGCATGGATTACATGGATCTAGCCAAGACGCACCTCGCGGGTGGTGTCATCAAGGGCACGGCCGGAATCGTGAACTTCGCGCGTGCGCTGAATCCGATGGACCCGTACAACCTGACGCACCCCGCCGAGTACGTGACGAACCTGAACAACACGGCCGCGGGCCTGGTCACGATGGCCAACGACCCGCTCGGGGCGGGCAAGAAGATGCTCGACGAGTTCATGAAGGACCCCTCCGAGGGCTTCGGGAAGATGATTCCGGAGCTGATCGGTTCCAAGGGCCTGGGCTCCCTGAAGAAGATCGGCTCGGCCGCCAAGCACGCCGACGACCTCAAGGGGCCCGGCCGCACCAGCCTGGACAAGGACGGCCCTCATGTGAGGGAAACGCCCGATGCGGCGAAGCGGTACGACAACACCGACCCGATCGACCTGGCCACCGGCCGGATGTTCCTCCCGCAGACCGACATCGTGCTGCCCGGAACGCTGCCGCTGGCCTTCGTCCGGCGCGCGGAATCGGGGTACACCGCCGGACGCTGGTTCGGGCCGACCTGGGCGTCGAGCATCGACCAGCACCTGGAGGTCGACCCCGAGGGCGTCGTCCTGGTCACCGAGGACGGCCTGATCGTCGCCTACCCGCATGCCGCCCCGGGCGTCCCCGTCCTGCCGGTATCCGCCTCCGCGCCCCGCCACCCCCTTGAACGCACTCCGGACGGCGACTGGACGCTCACCGACCCCGCCGCCGGCCAGGTCCGCCGCTTCACCCCGCCCGCCGGCGACCCGGACGGCGACGGCATCGCGCCGATCGCCCAGTTGGAGGACCGCAACGGCAACCTCATCACCTTCGAGTTCGACGCTCACGGCACCCCGCTCGGCATGGCCCACTCCGGCGGATACCGCCTTCGCTTCGACACCGACGACGGCCGCATCACCGCCCTCCATCTCGACGGCGGCCCGCGCATCCTTGCCTACGGCTACACAGCCGGAGATCTCACGGAGGTCGTCAACTCCTCCGGCCTGCCGCTCCGCTTCACCTATGACGACCGCGGCCGCATCACGTCCTGGACCGACACGAACAACCGCTCCTACGCCTACACCTACGACGAGCAGAACCGTTGCGTCGCGGAGGGCGGCGCCGAGGGACACATGGTGCTGCGCCTGGCCTACGACGCCCTGGACGAGGCGACGGGCCACCGCGTGACCGAGACCGTCACGGGTGAGGGGCACACTCGCCGCTACCTCGTCGACGACGCGTACAAGATCGTGGCCGACACCGATCCCCTCGGCAACACCACGCGCTACGTACGCGACGGCCGCAGCCGTTTGCTCGCACAGACGGATCCGCTCGGCCGCACCACCTCCTATCGCCACGACGACGACGGCAACCTCGTCTCCGTGACGCGCGCCGATGGGCGCGAGAGCACGGCCCGCCACAACGAGTTCGGCCAACCTGTTCAGGTCAAAAGGGCCGACGGTCATGTGGTCCGGTACGCCTACGACGAGCGGGGCAACCGAACATCGGCCACCGACTCCCTCGGCAGGGTCACCCGCTTCACCTACGACGAGGCGGGCGGCCTCACCTCGGTCACCGACCCCCAGGGCAGCACGACCGCCATTCGCTGCGACCGGGTCGGCCTCCCCGCCGAAGTCACCGATCCGTCCGGTTCCACCACCCGCTTCGAGCGGGACGCCTTCGGCCGCCCCACCGCCGTCACCGACCCGACAGGCGCCACCACGCACCTGGAGTGGACGGTCGAGGGCCGGCCGGTCCTCCGCGTCCACGCGGACGGAGCCGTCGAGAGCTGGACCTGGGACGGCGAGGGCAACTGCACCAGCCACACCGACCGGCTCGGCGGGGTCACCCGGTTCGAGTACACCGAATTCGACGTCCTCACTGCCCGCACGGGCCCTGACGGCGTGCGCTATGCCTTCGGGCACGACGCCGAACTGCGCCTTACCGAGGTGACCAGCCCCGAGGGACTGACCTGGAACTACGCGTACGACCCCGCGGGACGTCTGACGTCGGAGACCGACTTCGACGGTCGCACGATCACCTACGTACACGGGCCCACCGGCAGCCTCGTCTCCCGCACGAACGCACTGGGCCAGACCACCGCATTCGAGCGCAACGCACTCGACCAGATCGTTCGCAAGGATGCCGACGGCAACGTCACCACCTACGCCTACGACCTCACCGACCAGCTCGCCCACGCCCAAGGCCCCGACGGAACGACCGTCACCCTGCTGCGGGACCACGAGGGTCGCCTGCTGTCGGAGACCGTCGACGGACGCGCCCTCACCTACACCTACGACGAGCTGGGCCGGCGGACCGGCCGCACCACGCCGACCGGCGCAACGGCCACGTGGAGCTACGACGGCGCGGGCCGCCGCACAACCATGACGGCCTCCGGCCGCTCTCTCGATTTCGCGTACGACGCCGCGGGCCGTGAGGTGATGCGCCGCGTCGGCGACGACGTCGTCCTGAGCCACGTCTTCGATCCTGTGGGGCGCCTCACAGACCAGACGGTCGTCGGCTCGGGCGGGGCCCGGGTGCGGCACCGCAGCTACACCTACCGGGCGGACGGCCACCTCACCGCGGTCGATGACACCGGCAGCGGCCGGCAGGAGTACGAGCTCGATCCTGTCGGTCGGGTCACCGCGGTCCGGGCAGCCGATTGGACCGAGAGCTACGCCTACGACCAGGCCGGGAACCAGACCTTCGCGTCGTGGCAGACGGGCCACGCCGGCCATGTGGCCAACGGCGTGCGCGCCTACGAGAAGAACCGGATCGTCCGCGCGGGAGCCGTGCGCTATGAGCACGACGGGCTCGGCCGCGTCACCGTGCGGCGCAAGACGCGTCCGTCCCGCAAGCCGGACATCTGGCGCTACGAGTGGGACGTCGAGGACCGCCTCCTCTCCGCCACCACTCCGGACGGCACTGTGTGGCGCTACCGCTACGACCCCCTCGGCCGCCGCACGGCGAAGCTTCGCCTGGCCGAGGACGGCCGGACCGTCACCGAGCGGATCGACTTCACCTGGGACGGGAACACCCTGTGCGAGCAGACCAGTAGCTCGAACGATCTACCTCACGTGGTCGCCATCACATGGGACCACCAGGACATCCGGCCGATAGCCCAGACGGAACGCATTCTCGACGCCTCCCGGGAAGAAATCGACTCCCGGTTCTTCGCGATCGTCACCGACCTGGTGGGCACCCCCACCGAGCTCATCGACGAGTCCGGCAACGTGGCGTGGCACGAACGTTCCACGCTGTGGGGCATCACCACGTGGGCTGCGAAAAGCACTGCCTATACGCCTCTCCGCTTTCCGGGTCAGTACGCCGACCCGGAGACCGGCCTCCATTACAACTACTTCCGCCACTACGACCCCGAGAACGCCCGCTACCTCACCCCGGACCCCCTCGGCCTCACCCCGGCGCCGAACCCCTCCACCTACGTGACGAATCCGCACGCGTGGACGGACCACCTGGGCCTGGCACCGGACTACTTTCCGATCTACCGCACGCCGAAGGGGGCCCACGCGCAGTACGAGCTCGACCACGGGCCGAACCCGGCCAACCATCAGCCCGGGGTGGACATCGGCGGCGGTATCATCTCGGACGGCAAGATCTACTTCGGCGAACGGGCGGTGGCTGCGGAGTACGCCGGACCGACGGGAGCGAACTTCGCCAAGGGAATGGTGAAGTACGAAATGCACCCGTCATTCCTCGAGGAGTTCGCCGACCACGCGAAGATCCACGACAGGAACGGGCCGAACGGCGCGCCGCGGATCGAGTTCGAGATCCCGGTGGACAAGCTCGACCGGTTCAACGAGCTCACCCAGAACCGCAGCTGGGTCAAAATCTTTGGAGGGCCCAATTGAGGTTCCGTGACCATCAAGAACTCGACGTGACGGTCGTCGCGGTCGCTCCCGTGGGCGCGAAGGTGGAAGTGGACGGATCGGCCGGCCTCTTCGGATTCATCGACCAGGTGAAGCACCCGTCCTGGCGGGACGAGAACGTTGCGCCACCGCAGGCCGGCGACAAGCTCCACGTCTGCGTGCTGGACGCCACCCGCGAGCCGTTTCCCCGTCTCAGCGCGCTCCAGAACGACATCGACATCGCCCGGCGGCTGAGAGGCGACGCCTGAAACGGCAGCGGTGCCACGTCGCCCCACGGGTTGCCGTGTGCACACGACGCGGGCGGTCGGCAGTGCCTCACGCTGGTGATCCCGTCGCGGATCACCAGGCCTGACTGCGTGACGACCGGGCGGGGGAGGGCAAGCTGTCCTCCCGTCTGGGCCTGGTGACGGAGGCGGTGGAGGCGCCGGAGGGCATGGACCTGTACGCGTACGTGGTCGCCCGACTCACCAAGGGCGGCAAGGCGGACTACGTGATCGTGGACGAGGCGCAGTTCCTGGCGCCCCAGCAGATCGACCAGCTCGCCCGCATCGTGGACGATCTCGACATGGATGTCTTCGCCTTCGGCATCACGACGGACTTCCGTACGAAGCTGTTCCCGGGCTCGCAGCGCCTGATCGAGCTGGCGGACCGCCTGGAGCAGCTCCAGGTGGAGGCCCTGTGCTGGTGCGGGGCCCGAGCCACCCACAACGCCCGCACCGTGGGCGCTCTCCCTCGCCGACGGCACGAAGGTCCTCGACTACACCTACACCGACGGTGATCTGACCGAGGTCATCAACTCATCAGAGCTGCCCCTGCGGTTCGGCTACGACGAGCACGCACGGATCGTCTCGTGGACCGATACCAACGGCCGCCACTTCGACTACACGTACGACGATCAGGTCCGTTGCACCGCCCAGTCCGGCACGAACGGACACGTGGACTCCCGGTTCACGTACGAGGACGGCGTCACGACGGTCATCGGCGCCTTGGGTCACCAGCGCCGCTACGTCGTCGACGACAGGTCGCTCGTCGTCGCCGAGACCGACGCGAACGGCGCCACGACCCGTTTCGAATGGGGCCCGTTCAACCGGCTGCTCAAGCGGACCGACCCCCTGGGTCTGGCAACCCGCATCACCTATGACGACAACGGACTCGTCACATCCGTCGAACGCACCGACGGCCGCCGGACGGCGATGCAGTACAACGCGCTCTGCCTTCCCGAACGGGTCACGCGACCGGACGGCACGTCCGTGCGCCGGACCTATGACGAACGGGGCAATCTCCTCTCCGTATCCGGCACCTCCGGTGCGGACACCCGTTACACGTACGACGACCGCGGCCACCTGTCCTCGGTGACGAACACTCTGGGTGAGACATCGTCGATCCGCTGCAACGCGGCGGGCCTCGTCGTCCAATCCGCCAATCCTCTGGGTGCCGTCACCCGGTACACCTACGACGCCTTCGGGCGCGTGGCCACCGTCACGGATCCGCTCGGCGGCATCACCCGGCTGACGTGGAGCGTGGAGGGCCGTCTGCTGCGCCGGGTGGAGCCCGACGGCAGCGAGCAGTCGTGGGTGTATGACGGTGAGGGCAACTGCCTGACTCATACGGACGCGAACGGCGGGCAGTCGGAATACGAGTTCGGTGACTTCGACGCCCTGGTGGCGCGCACCGGGCCCGACGGGGCGCGGTACTCCTTCGCACACGACGTCGAGCTCCGGCTGACGGAGGTCACCAATCCACAGGGCCTGGACGTACGAGTACGACCCCGCGGGCCGGCTGACTTCGGAGACGGACTTCGACGGCCGGACCCTGAACTACGCCTACGATGCGGCCAATCGGCTTGCGGCCCGGACCAACGCTCTCGGGGAGACGGTTCGGTACGAGTACAACGCGATCGGGCAGACCGCCCGCAAGGACGTCGCCGGCGCCGTCACCACGGACGAGTACGACCATTCCGACCAGCTTGCGCAGGCCGTCGGCCCGGATGTGACCCTGACACGGGTTCGCAATCGTGAGGGCCTGCTGCACTCGGAGACGATCAACGGCCGCACGCTCAGCTATGCGTACGACGAACTGGGGCGTACGGCGCGGCGTACCACGCCGAGTTGCACGGTCAGCGAGTGGTCGTACGATGCCGCCGGCCGTCGCGCGAGCCTGATGGCCTCCGGTCGGACGCTCACGTTCGAGTATGACGCGATGGGCCGCGAGACCGTCCGCCGGATCGGAGCGGGCGTCACGCTCGCGCACGGCTTCGACGAGGTGGGGCGCCTCACGGAGCAGCACCTGACCGGTATCGACGGCGGGACCCTGCAACGGCGCGGCTACAGCTACCGGCCCGATGGCCATCTGACCGCGGTGGACGATGCGCTGGGCGGGGTGCGCACCTTCACCTTGGACGGTGCCGCACGCGTCACGTCGGTGGAGGCGGGGGCGTGGACGGAGCGCTACGCCTACGACGAAGCGGGGAACCAGACCTCCGCATCTTGGCCCGTTTCCCACCCGGACACAGGGTCGGCCGCTGGGCCGCGGACCTACACGGGCAACCGCATCGTCAGCGCGGGAGGCGTGCGCTACGAGCACGACGTGCAGGGGCGCGTCGTACTGCGGCAGAAGGCCAGGCTCTCCCGCAAGCCGGACACCTGGCACTACTCGTGGGACGCGGAAGACCGCCTGGTGGGGGTGACGACGCCGGACGGCACGGTCTGGCGCTACATCTACGACCCACTCGGCCGGCGGGCGGCCAAGCAGTGCCTGTCGGCGACGGGCGAGGTCGTGGAGGAGGTGGTCTTCACCTGGGAGGGCGCGAACCTCTGTGAGCAGACCACGCGCTCCGCCCAGCTCCCCCACCCGGTCACCCTGACCTGGGAGCATCGGGGACTGCACCCACTGACACAGACGGAGCGCATCCTCGCGGCGCCTACGGAGGAGATCGACAGCCGGTTCTTCTCGATCGTCACGGACCTGGTGGGCACGCCCACCGAGCTCGTGGACGAGCGGGGCGAGGTGACCTGGCGCACCCGGTCGACCCTGTGGGGGGCGACCACATGGAACCGCGACGCGTCGACTTACACGCCCCTACGCTTTCCGGGGCAGTACTTCGATCCCGAATCGGGTCTGCATTACAACGTCTTCCGTACGTACGACCCGGAGACGGCGCGCTACCTCAGCCCTGACCCGCTGGGCCTGGCACCGGCGCCCAACCCGATGGCGTACGTCCACAACCCCCACACGTGGTCGGACCATCTGGGCCTGGCTCCGGACGAGTGCAGGGTCACCGTGTACCGCAAGCAGACCGAGCATCCGCTCAGTCAGAGGGTGCACATCGACGAGAACGGCAACGTCACCATCGACGGCAATAACCATCTGTACGTCAACATGAGCGGGGAACTGCGGCACACCTTGGAGTTCCGCGGGGACAACGGCCAGATCGTCGCCTTCGACGTGCCGAAGAGCTTCGTGGACGACATCCGGGCGAGGGCGGTTCCCCAAGAGCAGCCGGACGGGCTCGGCTTCACCAAGCAGGAATGGAAACAGGTGAAGCAGATCTATCCGAAAATATCCGACCCTACCAGAAGAACGGACCTGTACGGACTCCCAGGCGAAGTGCTCGACCAAATGCGCAAGGTCATCATTCCCGGTTCCGGTAGGATCGTCCAGGACTCTTGGCGAGGATTGTGAAATGCTGCACGAAATCGACGACCTTGAAATCGAGAGGTCGCGGGTGGCCCGCCGGCCGGAGTCTGATTCGGCGCCCCCGGTCTTGGCCTTCTTCGAACTCACCGTGGACGGGGATCCGGCGCGGTACGCGGACAGGCTGCGCGGGGTCCTGGACGCCGTACTGGAGATCGCCGTCTCCGAGTCCTTCGACGACGACGACCTGCCCGTGGACACGATTCCCGGATGGTTCTCCGGCGCCTGCCGCGGCGGCGGCTCCCCGGAGCCCTTCGCGGTCGAGGGGCGGGACCGGTACACCGAGCGAACCGGCAGCGCGCCCTGGGACCTGCAAAACTGGCTCTCGCGCTTCGATCCCGAGCTGGAGGTCCGAGGCTGGGCCTGGTGGGACATGACCTGCTCGCCCGCGGGGGACGGAGTGTTGCGGCTCTGGGCGGACACCTGGGGCGAGCCCTTCTTCGCATGGGAGGACCTGCGGTGGCTCGCCTACGCGGCGGGCGCGCGCTCGGTGGCGGACCCGGTGCTAGTGAAGCCCGAGGTATGGGCCGGCGAGGCTTCCGTATGACCGGCGACGCACTGACGAACGAGGTCCGTGCACGGTTCGACGACGAGACCATCACGGTTTATCAGGCATATCCGGCGCGGATCGCCGAACCAGCCTTGAAGTCGGGCACTTTCGTGGATCCCTTCAAGCGTGCCCGAATGACATGGATCAAACCGTCATTCCTGTGGATGATGTATCGCTGTGGGTGGGGTGCGAAGGTCGACCAGGAACGCGTTCTAGCCATCGACATCACGCGGGAGGGCTTCGAATGGGCCCTTTCTCATTCCTGCCTCAGTCATTTCGATCGGGCTCGTTTCGCGACCAAGGAAGAATGGCGGACGGCTGTCCAGTCCAGCCCGGTCCGTGTCCAGTGGGATCCTGAGCGGGACCTGGCCCTGCAACCTCTGCCGCACCGTGCGATCCAGGTGGGCCTGTCGGGCCCGGCCGTTGGCCTGTATGTGGACGAGTGGATCAGAGGCATCACGGACGTGACTCCGCTGGCGCACGAGGTTCACGCCGCGGTGAGGTCCGGGGACCTGAACGCAGCGGCCGATCTTCTGCCCGGGGAGCGGGTGTATCCACTTCCGGGGGAACTCGTGGAGCGGATTGCGCGAAGCTGATCGCCGGGGAGGCGCCGGGGTCCACGGCGGATGGACGGCCGGCAGTCGCCGCGGCAAGCGGCGCGCATCGACCGGAACTAGACGGCGCTCCGGTGCGTTTCGTCTCCCGAGGGCGACTCCCTGTGCGAGCAGACCAGTAGCTCGAACGATCTCCCTCACCTGGTCACCATCACCTGGGACCACCAAGGCATCCGGCCGATAGCCCGAACGGAACGCATTCTCGATGCCTCCCGGGAAGAAATCGACTCCCGGTTCTTCGCGATCGTCACCGACCTGGTCGGCACCCCCCCGAGCAACGCCCGCACAGTGGGCGGCGAAATGGTGGTCGAAGGTGCCCAGGTCGTGGTCGGCGACGTCAACCGCCCGGCAGGGGAGATCGGCTACGAGGTCCTGTGCCGCCGCCACCACCGCAAGCGGATGACGAGCGCCGCGGCCCACGCGGGCGCCCTCTCTCCGGACGTCCTCCCGGTCAACCACGCTTGAGCGGGTGTACCCGCCCCCACCTGGCGGGTACACGAGCCGGGGAACCAGGGCCGGAACCGGGCACGGTGACGGGAAGTAGTCTAAAAAAGTACCCCAGTTCGGCCGTCCCGCCAGCCACACTGACCCCATGACCCGTCGCGACTTCGACGAACTGCCGCGCCCTGATCGGCAACCGCGGGCAGTCCAGCCGGGCTACGGCTCGGTCTACCGGACGCCACAGCCCGGATCGGGGCCCGTGCCGGGCAATCCCTACGCGCAACCGCCGGTGCAGGCAGCGGACTTCGTACGCCCGCCCCGCCGCGGCCTGCGGGGCGGGACCGGCGTGCTGGTCGCGGCCCTGGTCGCGGCCCTGCTCGCCCTCGGCGGCGGCTCGTACATCCTCCTGCGCGACGGCTCCGGCGACGCCGGGGACGGCGACACCGCCGCCCCCGCCGCGTCCGCGTCCGTGGACCAGGGAGACGGCCAGGGCCCTGGCGGCCCCCCGTTCGTCTTCGACCCCAACGCCGGGATCCAGCCGGGCGAGGGCCGGGTCTGGCTGGTGTCGAACCGGACCGAACTGACCGGCTCCGGTGCCTCGCAGCACGGCCCCTGGCGCGTGGGGGACGCCGTGATCAAGGCGATGTACAAGGAGGTCACCGCCTACACCGCGACCGACGGCAAGGAGAAGTGGAAGCTTCCCCTCGCCACGCCGCTGTGCGGGGTCCCGGAGAGTCCCGGCCCGAACGGGAAGATCGTCGTCGGGGTCCGCGAGAAGGACAGCACGACCTCCCAGTGCACCCACCTCCAGCAGGTCGACCTCGCCACGGGCCAGGCGGGCTGGAAGCTGGAGATACCGAAGGAGAAGGCCTTCGACCAGGCTGCGGAGTTGCGGCTGGCCATCTCAGGGGACACCGTCGCGGTGGCGCGTTCCGCGGTCGTGAGCGGTTTCTCGGTCACCGACGGGCACAAACTCTTCGGTACGCCGAGCACCGGCTGCACCCCCGCGACGGTCGGAGGCGCCGCCGCCAGGCTGATGCTCGTACGCGACTGCTTCGGCAAGGACTCGGCCGACCGGCAGTCGGTGATCGAGGAGATCGATCCGGCGACCGGCGCCGCCAAGTGGAGCCACCAGTACGCGAAGGGCTCGAACCTCGGCCAGATCCTGTCCGTGGACCCGCTCGTCGTCAGCACCTACAACACGCAGGAGAAGGTCTGGAACATCACGGCCTTCGCCGCCGACGGCAAGGTCCGCTCGCAGACCAATGCCGCCTTCGGGGTCAGCAAGCGGTGCAACGGCTGGGGCAGCGGCAGCGGCGACCTGCACGACTGCGACGCGGCGGTGGCCGACGCGGACACCCTCTACATCGCGGGCGGCACACCCGACGCCAAGTACCCGCTGGACGTCGACAAGCCCGACGAGGTGATCGCGGTCGACCTCAACACCGGTCAGGTGAAGTGGCGCACGACGGGCCCCGACGGCCGCGCCATGTTCCCGCTGGCCATCGAGGAGGGGAGGGTCGTCGTCTACGTCGACACGGGCAAGGGCCTGTCCGCGGCGATGGCGGCCATCCCGACGGGTGGAGGCCCGCCCCAGATATTCCTGCAGAGCCCGAAGACCGCCAAGGGGCCCGAATCCGCCTTCTACCCCTCCAGCGTCCGGCTGGCCTGGGTCGAGGGACGCGTCTTCCTGCTCAACGGGTCCGTACGCAGCCCGGAGCCGAAGAAGGTGGACCACTCCCTGCTGTCCTTCGGGAAATAGGTCGCGGGAGCCCGGAGGGGAGGGTGGCCGGATCCGCGCCCTCCCCGCCCCCGAAGCGTGACGAGCGGCGGCCACCGCCCTATTGTTGCCCGCCATGTGGCCAGGACAGCAGACGCCCGATGGGGACCAGAGCAGGCAGAACCCGGGGCAGAACCCTTACCGGCAGCCGGTTTCCGGACAGCAGGGAGCCCAGACCGGCCCCTACGGACCTGGCACATTCGGCCAACCCTGGCAGGGCGCCACGCCCGGTACGCACCAGCAGTACCCGTCCGGCGCGCCGACTCCGCCGCCCGGACCGGCGCCGCGTTCCGCGTTCCGGCGGAGAGCCGTCGTGGCGATGTCCGTGACGGTGGTTGCGGGGGTGGCCGTCGCGGTGACCGCCGCGGTCCTCTTCCGGGACGGCGACAGGGCGGACGGCGCCGGGGGGCCGGCGCCGGCTTCCCCCGCACCCGCCTCCGGTGCCCCGTCCGGCTCCGTGTCCCCGGGCGCCCCGGGAACCGTGAAGTCGACGGTCAAGGGCTGGAAGGTCGTGGTGAATCCGAAGCACGGCACCGCCTTCGACGTACCGCCGGACTGGGAGGTCCTGGAGCCGCAGATCTTCAGCGGCTTCATGGACGACAAGGACCCCGACAAGCCGGTGATCGGGCACACCGCGCCCGCCTTCTTCAAGAAGAAGTGGTGCAGTCTGGATGCCAACGGCGACGGCTACGTCAAGGACATCGCGCTCGCGTCCACCGGTACCAAGGGCGCCGACGGCGCGAAGACCACCGACGAGGTCGCCGAGAAGACGGCGACGGCCTGGGCGTACTCCGCGTTCGCATCCCCGGACAAGGAGGTCGTCAAGTGGGACGAGCCGGTGGCCTACACGACCAAGGCCGGGGTCAAGGGCAGTTACGTGAAGGCCCGCACCGAGGGCGTCAAGAAGGACCACAAGTGCGCGGGGGACGGCTGGGCGATCGCCTTCGGCTTCAAGAATTCCAAGGGCGACTTCGTCGCCTGGGACTTCTACGGCCGGTCGGGCGTCCAGGGAGCCGTCCGCGACGACCTGGTCATGCGCATCCTCAGCACGGTCCGCCTCTCCGGCGACCCGGTCGAGGACCCCCGCCGCAAAGAGGCCTCCCCTTCGTCTCCGTGAGTCGGCCGGTACGTCCTACGCATCAGGGCGGGGCCGCTGCTGACGGAGCGCGACACTTCGGCACGCGCGACGAGCTGCTGGAGGCCGTGGCCGGCCGCGTCACCCAGGAGGCCATGGCGGCGATGGACGCGGCGGATGCCGAGGAGGGTTCCGCCCTGGACGCGCTGCTGAGACTGCAGGACATCGGCTGGCGGCTGTTCCAACGGCATCCGGTGCTGCTCCAGCTCGGCGCCGCGCCCGTGAGCGCCGAGGCCGACCGGGCGCGGCACGAACCCGTCGCGGCCAGGCTGACGCGGTTGATCGAAAAGGGGCAGGCGGCGGGAGAGTTCGATGCCGACTCGACCGCCGCTTGGCTCGTGGCCGCGGTGACCGCCCTGGGGCACGCTGCGGGCGACGAAGCCGGTTCGGGCCGCATGACCGTCGACGAGGCGGCAGCCTGCTTCGTACCGCTACGCTCGGCGTCCTGGGAGTACGGCCCGAAGGCCTGCGCGAACCCTAGGACGCTCCTCGCAAGGGCGGGCCCCAGCGTGAGGTGGTGGGGACGCCCTGGGCTGGTGCGGCGCCCGCGCCACGTGCAACGCCCGCACGGTGGCCGGGGAGATGGCCGTCGACGGCGCCCAGGTCGTGGGCGGCGACGTCAACCGCCCGGCGGAGGAGATCGGCTGCGAGGTCGTCTGCCGCCGCCACCCTGCAGGGCGTGTGCTTCATCCGCGACGATCGCGCGGGCGACCTCGAACCCACTGGCCGGAGAGCGGCCGCAGAAGGCGGGGTGTGCGGAGAAAATACAGAACCCGTGCAGCCTCCTCCGCGACGTTGGTCCTTCGACCCCGCACCCTGGGGCCCGGCGGGAGGAGCGAGCATGGGGACAGCACGGGACGCCGTACTCGAGTACGCCGCGAGCACCGTACGGCTGCTGCCCGGCCAGGCGGTGGTGACCGCCGCCGTGCTCCACGGGCCCGCCGCCGCCCTCCTGGAGCGGGTCCCGCAACTGGTGCGCGGTTTCGCGGGCGAACGGACCGACGGCGGGGCCCTGTTCCGCGCGGCGGCCGGCCTCCCCGGGGAGACGGCCGCGCCGGACCCGGCCACTGGGGCGGACGACGGGCGCGGCTGCTCCCTGGTGCAGTCCCTGCCCGCGCTGAGCCGGGAGTCGGCGGGGAGCGCGACGGCCTCCCGCACGGACCTGCTCACCGGGGCCGCCGACCGGCTGCACTGGGAGCTGGCCGAGCTCGGGGACGTTCCTGAGGGCGCCGCCGCCGGGCGCCTCGCAGCCCGGTACGCGCTCTGCTACGCCGGAGCCGCCCTCCTCTGGCTGGGGCGGGCGTCCGGGGAGAGCTGCCCGGAGTGGACGTACGAGGCCGTGGACGCCGTCCTGGTGGCGCTGGAAGACCCCGCCCGCGTGCCGGACGTCCCGGCCGCGCTCGCCCTCCTCGCTGTTTGACGGGCGCCGGCGGTCCAACAGCCTGGTTCAGGCGGCGAGTTCACCCGCCAGGACCTGCTGGAAGGTACGGGTGAGCAGCGGGCCGGGGCCGACGCCCAGCCGGTCGGCGAGCAGTTCCCGGCCGGAGTGGAACTGGAGCAGGGCCGCCGCGGGCTGGCCCGCACGGCACTGGGCGGTCATCAGCAGGCAGCGGAACCGCTCCCGCAGCGGGTACCGGGCCACCAGTCGGGTCAGTTCGGCGACCAGGCCGTGCGGCAGCCCGGCGGCGAGCTCCGCCTCGGCCCGGTCCTCCAGGGCCGTCAACCGGGCCTCCTCCAGCCAGGGGCGCTCCTCCTGGGCCAGGTGCTCGGTGGTGTCGGCCAGGGCCTCGCCCTGCCAGAGGCCGAGCGCCGAGCGCAGAACGGCGGCGGCCCGTCGCGCGTCCCCCTGCCGCAGCAGCGTGCCGCCGAGGGCGGCGCGCTTTGCGAAGAGGCGGTGGTCGCAGGCCAGTTGCCCGGGGGCGGCCGACAGGCGGTAGCCGAGTCCCACCCGTTCCAGCCGGGCGGCCCCGTCGAGCGGGGCGCGCAGCCGGGAGGCGTAGGTGTGCAGCTGGGCGACGGAGCGGGCCGGGGGGCGCTCGCCCCACAGGGCGCGGATCAGGCGGCTGTCGGGGACGGCCCGTCCCTCGGCGAGCAGCAGTGCGGCGAGGACCGTACGGGGCTTCGCGCCGCCCAGGGCGTTCTCCGCGCCCCCGGACGCGGCCCGGATGCGGACCGGTCCGAGCAGTGTGGTCTCGAGGAAGGGCGTCATGGGAAGCGACCGTAGGCGGGCGGCACATCCTCCCGGTATCGGCCGCTTATCGGCGGTCCGGACCGCCGATCCGGACGGGCCGCTCCTCTGCCGAATCCGTGCCCCAGCGATTATGATCATGACAACTTTGAGGGGGGCCCGGGGTGGCGTCGATACGGTTCGGTCTGCTCGGGACGCTCCGGCTGACCTGCGAGGACCGGGAGATCCGGCTTGGCGGTGCCCGTCAGCGTGCGGTGCTGGCCCTGCTCCTGCTGCGGCACGGGCGAACGGTCTCGGTGGACGAGCTCGCCGAGACCGTCTGGGACGGTTCGCCGCCGCCCACCGCCCGGACCCAGATCTCCATCTGCGTCGCCCAACTGCGCAAGCTGTTCCGGGAGGCGGGCGCCGACGGCGAGCCCATCGTCACCTCCCACCCCGGGTACCGGCTCGACACCGGGGGCCACGCACTCGACCTCGTGGACTTCCTCTCGCTGACCGGACAGGTCTCCGCGCTGGCGGGTTCCGGTCGCCTCGCGGAGGCCGCCGACGCCTACCGGCGGGCCCTCGCCCTGTGGCGCGGCCCCGCCCTGGACGGCCTGACCGGCTACGCGCTGGAACAGGAGGCCAGCTGGCTGGAGGAGCAGCGGCTGACCGCGCTGGACGGCCACGCCGAACTACGGCTCGCCCTGGGCCGGCACCAGGAGCTCACCGCCGAACTGGCCGCCCTGGTCAGGGAACACCCGCTGCGGGAGCGCACCAGGCATTCGCTGATGCTCGCCCAGTACCGCTCCGGCCGCCGCGCCGACGCCCTGGAGACCTTCCGCACCGGGCACCAGCTGAGCATCGACGAGCTGGGGCTCGAACCCGGCACCGCACTGCGGGAGCTGCACAACGCGGTCCTCCGCGAGGACCCGGCCATCGCGGCCCCGCCGACCGTGCCCGAGCCCGTCGCGGCTGTCGCACCGGCCGCGCCCGTCGTACCGGCAGCGGCTGTTGCACCGGCAGCGCCCGGCGCACCCGTCGCGCCCGTCACGGCCCAGGAGGCGGAGGAGCAGCCGGAGACCTCCTCCGCGGACTCCCCGGGCGAGGCCCCCGCCGCACGCCGCGCCGCCCCGGCCCTCGCCCCGTCCGACCTCCCCCCGAACATCCCCTCCTTCACCGGCCGCACCGGCGAGATCGAGGTCCTCGACATCCTGCTGGCCGCCCGCCCCGACGGCGCGCCGCCCCGGGCCGCCCTGGTCACCGGGGTCGCCGGCATCGGCAAGACCGCGCTGGCCGTGCACTGGTCGCACCGCGCGGCCGCCTCCTTCCCGGACGGCTGCCTCCACGTGGACCTCGGCTCCACCCCGGCCGCCCCCGGCGAGGTCCTGGGCCGCCTGCTGCGCTCGCTCGGCGCGCCCGGCGACCGGCTGCCCGACGACGAGGCGTCCCGGATCTCGCTGTACCGCAGGCTGCTGCGCGGCCGCCGGGTCCTCGTCGTCCTGGACGACGCCTCTTCGTTCGCGCAGGTCGCCCCCCTGCTGCCGGCCAACGGCGGCTGCTGTGTGGTCGTCACCAGCCGGGAGAGCATGGAGGAGCTGGTGCTGCGGCACGGCGCCGTCCGGGTGCCGCTCGGGGTGCTGGACCAGGCCGACTCCACCGCCTTGCTCGACCGGATCGTCACCGGCGGCCGCACCGCAGGGTCTCCCGCGCAGACGGCTCGGCTGGCCGAGCTCTGCGACGGGCTGCCGCTCGCCCTCTGCATCGCCGCCGCGCGGCTGGCCACCCGCCCCCACTGGACCGTGCGCCGCCTCGCCGACCGGCTCGCCGACGAGCACCGACGCCTGGACGAACTGAGCCTCGGCGGGAGCCGGGTCCGGGCCAGCTTCGAACTGAGCCACGGCTGTCTGTCGCCGCGCCTCGCCTCCGTGTACCGGCGGCTCTCGCTGCTGGACGTCCCCGACGTGCCGGCCTGGGCCGTCGCCGCCCTCCTGGACTGCCCGGTGGAGATCGCCGAGCAGTACTTGGACGAACTCACCGACGCCCACCTCCTGGAGGTCTCCGGCCCGGACGCCACCGGCCAGTACCGCTACCGCTTCCAGAGCCTGCTCCGCCTCTACGCGCGCGAACGCGCCCAGGAGGACCCCGACCGCCCGGCCGCCGAGGCGGCCCGGGACCGGGCGCTGCACAGCTGGCTGACCGTCGCCGAGGCCGCCCACCGCCGCGAGTACGGCGGCGACCACTCCGTGGTGCACGGCCCGGCCCCCCGCCCGCACGTCGACCGGGACCTCCTGGACGACCTGCTGGCCCGCCCGCTGGACTGGTTCGACTCCGAACGCCACTGCCTGGTGGCGGCCGTCACCCAGTCCGCCCGGCTCGGACTCGCCGCGCTGGCCTGGGACCTGGCCGCCTCCACCGTCGGCTTCTGCGAGATCCGCAGCAACACCGACGACTGGCGCCGCCTCTGCGAGGAGGGCCTGGCGGCCTCCCGGGCCGCCGGAGACCGGCAGGGCGAGGGCGTGATGCTCGGCGAGCTGGGAGCCGCCCTGCTGTACCGGGGCGAGTCGGAGGCCTCGGTCCGGCTCCTGGAGGAGGCGGACGGCGTACTGCGGGCGGGCGGTGAGGTCTACGGTGCCGCGCTGAACGCCTGCAAGCTGGCCGTCGTGGTCCGCCAGCGGGGCGACGCGGGCGCGGCACGCGCACTCCTGGACGGGGCGCTGCCCGCGCTGCGGGCCGCCGGGGACCTCTCCGCGCAGGCTCACGCGCTCAACAACCTCGCCCAGATCACCCTGGACGCCGGGGACTTGGAGACGGCCGTGCGCCTCGGCCAGGAGGCGGTCGCGCTGGCCCGGGGGCTGGGCGCGACCCGGGGCGCGGCCCAGGCCTTCCACCGACTGGGGCGGGCCCTGCTGGAGGCCGGGCGGCTGCCGGAGGCGGAGGAGGCCCTGACCGAGGCCGCCGGAATCGTCCGCGCCAAGCACGACCGGCTCGGAATGGCCTACGTCCTGCTGGGTCTGGCCGAGGCCCGCCTGCGGGCCGGCCGCGCCGAACGGGCCTACGAGGACCTCGCCGCCGCCCTGGCCCTGGCCGAGGAAACCGGCAGCACCGTCCTGCTGGGCCGTCTGCACCTGCTGCGGGTCGAACTCGAGGAGGCGCGGGCACCGGGCGCGGAGCTCCCGCAGGAGGCCTGACCCGGGCCGCCGCTCAGTCCCAGGGCTCGGTCTGTACGACCACCGTCGTCCCACCGGCCGCGGCCGTCACCGTCGTCCCGCCGGCCACCGCCGTACCGGTCGCCAGCACGACACCCGCGATGACCGCCGCGACCGCCACAACCGCCTTGACCAGACGCCCGTTCCCCATGTCCCCACTCCCTCTCACCCCTCGCCCGGCGGACTCCGGACCCCTGCGGGTCCGTTCCCCGGGCGACTCGCTCTGACATCAACAGACATTAGGAGGGCGGGACTTCGAATCCTTATCGTCCCGCTATCCCTTCTCTTTCCCTGCCCCTCCCACCTGCGGAAACGGGCGCGGCCCCCGGCGGGGAAGCCGGGGGCCGCGCGTTCGGAAGTGGTTCGGGAGGGGCTCGGAGCGGTCCGGACGGGACCGGTCAGAACTTCAGGGTCCAGTGGTCGAGCGTTCCGGAGGAGCCGGCCGAGATGTCCTCGACCCGGAGCTTCCACACCCCGCTCGCCGGGGAGGCGGAGGCGTCCACCGTGTAGACCTGCTGGATGACGCCGTCGCCCTCGTCCGCCGAGCACTCCTTGACCAGGTACACCTTGCCGTCCGGGGCGACCAGGTTGATCTCCAGGTCACCGCGCCAGGTGTGGGTGGCGTGCAGGTACACCTGGAGGTTCTTCGGCGCGCTGCCCGCGATGCCGGTGACGGTGACCGGGACCTCGATGGTGCCCGGGTCGGGGACCGAGTGCGGGGTCTGCACCTCGTACGCGGGGAACGTCATCGACCAGGCGTTGAGGGTGCCGACGGAGCCGGTGTACGGGTCGGAGACCTTCAGCGTCCACGTGCCGTCGGCGGGCGAGGCGGAGGCGTCCACCCGGTAGGTCTCGCGGAGCACCCCGCCGTCCTCGGTGGCGGTGGTGGAGGCCGAACGCAGCGGGTAGGTCCGGCCGTCCGGGGAGAGCAGGTCGATCCGGACGTCGCCGCGCCACTCGTGGGTGACGTCCACGGCGACCTGGAGGGCGGCGGGGGCCCGGCCGCCGATGCCGGCCACGGTGAGGCCGGAGGTGACCGAGCCGCCGTCCGGGACGCTGAGGCTGCCGGTCATGGCGAAGGGCGTGGGGAAGTTCAGCGACCAGCCGAGGAGGGTGCCCTGGGAGCCGGCCCCGATGTCCGTGACCTGCAGCTTCCAGGTGCCGGAGGCGGGGGAGGCGGAGGCGTCGACGGTGAAGCCGCCGAGCGCGCCGGCCCCCTCGGTGGCGGAGGCGGACTTCAGGCGGTACAGCTTCCCGTCGGGGGCCACCAGGTCGATCTTGAGGTCGCCGCGCCAGGGGTGGGAGCCCTCCAGCTCGACCCGGAGCGCCTTGGGCGCGTTGCCGGGTACCCCGGTGACGGTCAGCGGGGCCTCTACGGTGCCCGGGTCCGGGATGGTCCGGTCGGTCTCGTCGAAGACCTGCGAGGGACGCGGCCGGGCGGCCGGCTCCGGTGCAGGGGCGGCCGTACCGACGACGGCCTTGCCGAGGTCGATCCGGGAGGTGACGGCCCCGGTGTAGGTGATCGGCGTACCGGTGGTGCCCAGCATCGCCAGCAGGTTCGCGATGCTCTCCGCCGGGTACTTCTGGCGCAGTACCGCCAGGGCCCCCGCCACGTGCGGGGCCGCCATCGAGGTGCCGCTCTTCGCCGCGTAGCCGCCGCCCGGGACCGAGGACACCACGGCCGCGCCGGGTGCCATCACGTCCAGCAGCGGGCCGCGGTTGCTGAACGAGGCCACCTGGTCGTCGTTGGTCGTCGCGCCGACCGTCACCGCCGACGGGATGCAGCCGGGGGCGTTGACCGCGTCGCCGTACCCGTTGTTGCCGGCAGCGACCACGGTCGCCACGCCCACCGAGTACAGGCTGTCGATCACGGACTTGCGGGGGTCGGTGGCGCAGGCCGAGGTCCAACGGCCGGCGCCCAGCGACATGTTGGCCGCCACGATGTCCGTGCCGGACTGCTTCAGCGCGTACACCTTCTCCAGCGCCTTGATCTGCGAGCTGGTGAAGCTCAGTACGCAGGGGCTGTTGCCCGCGCCGCAGTAGTCGTCGGAGTCGAAGCGCGAGAACACCTGCATCGCCACGATGTTGGCGCCCGGGGCCACCCCGCGCTTGGGGGCGCCGCTCAGGCCGGTCCCGTTGCCGGCGGCTATGCCCGCCACGTGGGTGCCGTGCGAGCAGGCCGCGCCCAGTTCCGCGCAGCTCCCGGTGTCGGCGTCGGCGCTGCCGGTGCCCTCCTGGGAGGCCTCGCCGTTCGGGCAGAGGCTGGTCGCGCCGTAACTCTCGTCGTTCACCGAGAAGCAGGCCTCGGCCGTCACCCGGCCGCTCAGGAAGGGATGGTTCTTCGCGACGCCGGTGTCGATCACCGCGACCGCGGTGCCCGCCCCGGTGGCACCGGCGGCGAACGCCTTGTCCGCGCCGATCCGGGCCGTCGAGCCGTCCAGCATCGGCGGGACCGGGACGTCCTCCGTCACGCTCACCACGTCCGGGTTGGAGCGGAGTTCGGTGAGTCCCGCCTGGTCCACCGTGAGGGTGACCATCGGCACCCGGTCGTACGCCACCTCCGTCTCGCCCGCCGCGGCGGCCGTGGCCACGTCGGATCGGGTCTGCGTCACCACGTTCACCCGGACCGTGCCGCCGCCCGCGGTCCCGGTCTCCAGCGCCGGGTCCACCGGCACCTCGTCGGCGGCCGCCGCCGGGGCCGCCCCGACCAGGGGCACCAGGCCCGTCGGCAGTGCACCGAGCAGCAGGCCCGCGGCCATCGCGACGGCCACAGCAGATCTCTTCACGACAGGCTCCAGGAAGTAGGCACCGAGCGGGCGGTGCCGCGGCGGCAAAAAGAGGGGGGAGGTTCGACTCGTCTATGAGGCCCGCGAGTTCAGGGCCGGAAGTTCAAGGGCGCGGGGGCCGTGTGGCCGGGCCCGGGGGCGGGGGACGGGGCAGCGGCGCCGGTTGTTCGGCTGCCCCGGTCCCCCTGCGATCGCGCTGCCCGTCAGGTGGCGTTGGCGCCGTTCTTCGGGCTGCCCGCGTAGAAGACCGCGGTGTAGTACGTGTACGCGGTGGCGCGGCAGGCGCTCTTCCAGAAGTACGCCGGGCAGGTGTTGGAGTACAGGATGTTGTAGAACGCGACGTCGGTGGCGATGCCCTTGTTGCGGTCCAGGTAGTAGCGGTAGCCCTTGTAGCTGTTGCCGATGGTGCCGTAGCCGTAGTCGTGCGAGTCACAGGCGGCACGGAAGTCCCAGCCGCCGGGCTTGTCCGCGGCGCTGGTGCAGTGGTCCTTGTAGATGCCCATGACCCAGGCGCCGGTCGGGGTCTTCTTCCAGCTCGGGTTGCGCCAGCCGTAGTGGGCGACCTTGGTCGCACAGCCGCTGTACTGGTACCACATCCACGACTGGGGCCGGGAGCAGTAGCTCGGGTAGGCCGTGGCGGAGGTGATCTCGCCGCCGGCGAAGTCCTCGGCGGGCGGGGCGATGCCCTCCTCCTGGGCCAGGCTGGGGGCGCCCTGGACGCTGCTGCCGGCCTCCGGGCGGATGCCGGTGGTTTCCACCGACTGCGGGGCGGCCGCGTCACCGGAGTAGGTCAGCTGCCAGGACGCGCCGTCCTCGGCGGAGGCGGCGACCACCCGGTCCGAGGCGTCGTAGCTGTAGGTGTTGAGCTCGCTGCCGGCCGCCGGATCGACGACCTTGCGGAGCAGGCCGGAGCCGTCGTACGAGTAGCGGGCCAGGGTCTGCACGGTCAGGCCGACGGTGACGGTGATGTCCTTGACCTGGCCCGCGACATCGCCGAGGGTCTGGCCGGAGGCGGTGGTGGCGGTCGCGTAGTTGACCTTCACCGTCTGCGCGGGGGCCTCGGCACCACGCGCCGGGTCCTTGACGGTGGAGACGCGGCCGGTGCTGTCGTAGGTGACCGTCGTCTGCTTGAAGGCGGCGCTGCCGACCGCCGTCACCCGCCAGGTGTCGCCGCTGCCGCCGACCTGCTTCCAGGTGTAGGAGGGCTTGAGGGAGGCGGCCGGGACCGGGTTGCCGGTGGCGTCCAGCGGCACGTCGTCACCGGAGGCGATCTGGGTGAGGTCGATGTTGAGCGTCTCGGTGACGGTGGTCTTCAGCACGCCCGCGAGGTCGTCCCACTGCACGTTCTCCACCAGCGTGGAACCGTCGGACGCCTTGTAGGTGTTGATGCTGCCGCCGTTGGCGCCGGCCACCGAGTCGGTCAGGTCGTAGCGGACGGACTCGGCGGTGTCCAGGTCGGTGGTGGTGATCGAACCGGAGCCGGGAACCAGCTTGCGGTTCAGCTGGCCGCCGACGAACTCGGCCTCCCAGCTCGGACCGAACACCCCGAGGTCGGCGCGTGCGGGCGGGGCGTCCTGGGCCTGGGCGACGCCCGCCCCGCTCCCGTCCACGGTGTGGCTACGGCTCATCAGGCCGTACGACACGTCGTTCTCGGATATCTGGAAGGTGTCGTCGGCCGACTGGTACGTGCCCGGGCCGATCTGCTGGGTCGCCCCGGTGTCCAGCGCCGGGGAGGGGAGGACGTCCTCGGCGACGGCCGACTGCGGGAGCAGCAGGGCCAGTGACATCGCCGCCACTGCGGGAAGCGCGATTCTGCGCACGTTCGGTTCCTTCGGGTCACCGGCGACATGCGGTCCACACCCTCGCGGGGCGGCCCCTGTCTCGCCTGTTCGAACCGGTCGTTCTCGGCCGGCAACGAGAAACCTAGGAACCCGCCCCTTCGATCCGTTATGCCTCCGCCATCGCCCGCCCCGATACCTCTCCGATGGCACCCGGTTGCCCGTACGGTGACGCCGTCGGCGTGCGGCCGGACTGCCGCTCGAGCCGGCGGACCGCCCGGAACAATCGACGATTCGAAGTAGAACCAGGTGTCTTCCTCGTCCCAGTAGCTGCGGAACCATCGCCTCGTCGGGCCATCACACGGAATGGGCTCCTCGTAGGCTGGGTCAACTCCGCTCACGTCTGTGGACATGCCCGGATTCGGCCGGGCGACTGCGCGCCATCCTTCGACGCGGCCGGCCGGCGCAGCACGCTCGACACGTCGGGCGCACGGTCGCCTTCGACCGGGGCGCGGCGGGCCGCGATCCTCGGCGGCGCCAGGACCTTCGAGCGGGACGCGGTGGGCCGGATCACCGCCGTCCGGGCTGAGGACTGGACGGAACGGTACGCCTACGACGAGGCGGGCAACCGGAGCGCCGCCTCCTGGCCCGACGGCCACCCGGGCGCCGAAGCCCGCGGGGAGCGCGCGTACGAAGGGTCCCGCATCGTCCGCGCGGGCGCGGTGCGCTACGGAGACGCTCTTCACCTGGGACGAGAGCACCCTGTGCGAGCAGACCACGACCGTCGCTGCCCCGGCTTCCGGCGGCCCGGAGGGGGCGGGCCGTTCGACCGTCGTCTCCTGGGACCACAACGGCCTGCACCCGCTGGCCCAGACGGAGCGGATCGTCGCCCACGCCACCCAGGAGACCGTGGACGAGCGGTTCTTCGCGATCGTCACGGACCTGATCGGCACGCCGAAGGAACTGGTCGGCGAGAACGGGGAGATCGCCTGGCGCGTCCGGGCCACGCTGTGGGGCGCAACCGCGTGGAACCGCGACGCGACCGCGTACACGCCGCTCCGCTTTACGGGCCAGTACTACGACCCCGAAACCGGCCTGCACCACAACTACTTCCGCACCTACGACCCCGAAACCGCGCGCTACCTCAGCCCGGACCCGCTGGGCCTGGGCCCCGCGCCGAACCCGGCCACGTACGTCACCGACCCGCTGACCCGGAGCGACTACCTCGGGCTGGCCCCGGAACGCAAGATCGGGCAGCCGGACCCGGCGAGCCAGGGGGGCAGCCTCCCCATGCTGGCGGACAAGATCGCCGCACACGGCGACATCAAGAAGCGCGGCATTCCCGGGGTCGACGACCTGGACGTGCCGGAACACCTGGAAGACATGATGACCAACAACCCGGGGGTGGAGATGCGCAGTACCCCTTCGGGGACGCCCCGCTGGCCCTGGTGGGACGATTCGACGGGCACGATGCTCATCCGCGAGGGCGAGAACGGCACGTTCATGCAACCGGACCGCGGCTACGAGTACTACTTGGAACAGATCAATGAATGAGGCACGGATGAGCGGGGCCCCCGAGACGGACGCCGTGTGGGCGCGGTTGTCGCCCGCCGCGGGGGCGGCGGTGGCCGCCGTCGACGCGGAGCGGCTGGAGCTGGAACGGGCGCGGCTGTCCCCGGAGCGGCGGGAGGCCGTCACCGAGCCGGTGTACTCCGCACGCCGGCGGTTCGAGGCGTGGGAGCGGCTGGGGCGGATCCTGGAATCGGGACCGGGCCCGGACGAGTTCTACCCGTTCAGCGCCTACGAGAACGACCTCGACGGCAGGGACGGGCTGGCAGAGGTGATGGCCTCCCTCCCCCCGGCGGCGCGGGCGGAACTGGCCGCGCTGCTGGACGCACTGGACGCCCGCTTCGCGGCCGCCACCGACCAGGACGTGACGGGGGCCCTCGACCCGTGGCTGCGCACCGCGCGCGGCCGGGCGCCGCGGGCCCACGTCTGGTGGTGGCGCGTGCCGAAGTCCGCGCCGTGGTGACTCCGGACGGTCGACGGACCTGCCGCCGTCACATGTGCGGCATGCCGTAGTACTTGGCGAACTGCTCCAGGTAGCTGGGGTCGCGGGGCTGCTTCTGCCGCTCGAACTCGGGAGCGTCCTTGATCTGGTCCTTCGTACGGCCGACGTGGACCGTCTCGGCGGCGCGGTCGACGCGCTGGATGGTGCTGGCGGGGAGCAGCACGTGCTTGCCGAAGATCCATACGCCGGTGTCGACGACGAGGTAGCCGGCGCCGGCCTCGTCCGTGTGCTCATCGACCTTTCCGATGCTTCCGTCGGTGGCCTCGACCTTGAAGCCGATCAGGTCGGTTCCGGTCTCGTAGCCGGAATCGGCGCGGTAACCCCAGATGCCCTCGTCCGCCATGGCTGTCTCCTCGTTCGCTGATGCTGCTGTCCGGCTGTTCACCATGGCCCGTACCCGGTGCGGAGGAGCGGGCGGCGCTCCGGGGGCTCCCCTGTAAGGCGCAGCGGTCCCCGAGGGTGGAATGAGCGCGCCGGGCCCGGGTAGGCGCACGACATGTCCGGTCACCACTTGTCTGGTCACCACATGTCTGGTCACCACATGGACAGCACGCTGTCGCTGCTGGCCCACGGCTACGCATGGGCCCCGGACCTGCGTCGAGCCCATGACGGGGCGCCGGTCGTGCACACCCGACTGATGGGGCGGCCGGCGGCCCTCCTGCACGGCTCCGAGGCCGTCGCCCTCTTCTACGACGAGAGCCGCGTCACGCGCCACGGAGCCCTGCCGGGGCCGGTGCTCGACACCCTCTTCGGCAAGGGGGCGGTACACACACTGGACGGAACACCCCACCGGGCGCGCAAGGACCTGCTGGCATCGGTGCTGATGTCGCCCCTGGGCGTCGAAGGCCTGGCCGCACGGGTCGAGAGCGGCTGGCGGGAAGCCGTGTCCCGCTGGGAGGGCAGCGGGGTGGTGCTGTTCGACGAGGTGGCGACCCTGCTCGCGGGGGCGGTCTGCGACTGGGTGGGTCTGCCGGTCCCGGACCGCGAGGCCCGTGAGATCGCCAAGGACTGCGTGTCCATGGTGGACGGGTTCGCCACCGCGGGACCCCGGCACGTACGCGCCCGTCGCGCCCGGCACCGCCAGGAGCAGGCCCTCATGGCCGCGGTGAACCGCGTCCGCGTACACGACCCGCGGCTGGTCTCCGGGACGGTCGTGGAGACGGTCGCCCTGCACCGCGAGCCGGACGGCACCCTGCTCGATCCGCACACGGCGGCCGTCGAGCTCCTCAACGTCATCCGTCCGACCGTCGCCGTCACCTGGTACGCGACCTTCGCGGCCCACGCCCTCCACCGGCATCCGAGCCGGGGCGACCAGCTGCGGACCGGCAGCGCGGCCGAGGCCCGCGCCTTCGCCCACGAGGTCCGCCGCTTCTACCCCTTCGTGCCCTTCGTCGCGGGCCTGGCCGCCCGCGACCTCGCCCTCGGCCGTGAGCGGGTCCCGGCCGGAACGCTGGTACTCCTCGACGTGTACGGGCACCATCACGACCCCGCGCTGTGGGAGCGGCCGTACGACTTCGCTCCGGAGCGGTTCCTGGGCCGCGAACCGGGCACCGGCGAACTGATCCCCCAGGGCGGCGGCGACGCCCGCACCGGCCATCGGTGCCCGGGCGAGGACATCACCCTGTCCCTGCTCGCCACACTGTCGTCGGCCCTCGCCCGCACGGACCCCGCCGTCCCGCGACAGGACCTGTCCATCCCGCTGAACCGGATCCCGACCCGTCCGCGGAGCGGGTTCGTCATCGAGGTCGCATCCCACGCAAGGAGTCACCATGCCCCGCGGTTCCAGTCCCAAGCGTGAACGCCAGTACGAGCACATCAAGGAGAGCGTCGAACAGCGCGGCGAGAGCACGGAGCGCGCCAAGGAGATCGCGGCCCGCACCGTCAACAAGGAGCGTGCCCGCGCCGGCGAGTCGGAGACGGCGAGCCGCTCCTCCCTCGAGGACATCTCCTCCTCCAGGCGCGGCGGTCTGCGCTCCCACAGCGGCGCGCAGGGCCCGACGAAGGAGCAGCTCTACAACGAGGCCAGGCAGCGCGACATCAAGGGGCGCTCCCAGATGGACAAGGCGGAACTCAAGCGCGCCCTCGGGCACTGAGGAGCCGGTCCCGGGTCGTCATTCCCTGTCACGCTCGGAGGACCGCCCGTACGAAGAGCGCCGCGCAGACGAGGCCCAGAAACGCGGTGTACAGACCGAGCCCTTGGGGGCGGCCCCAGTCCCGGGGGGACGTCCAGGGGCGCATCCCGCGGTGCAGGGTGCGCAGCCTGCGGTCCAAGAGCTGGTCGGCCCGCAGGCCTTCCTCAATGTCGCCCAGGATCTTCAGTTCCTGCTGCGAGAGCTCAGGGCCGTCCATGGCGGGGCCCCTCTCCTGATGTGCTGCCTTCGCCTTCTCCCGTGCGCTTACCCGTGCTGCGGCAGCGCACGCACCGCGCCCGCCGGTCGGGTCCGTGCTCGGATGTCTCCGAAGTGAGGGAAGGGGGAAGACTGAAGTAGTGGGGGAAGGCCGAACGAGGAAGGCCGAACGAGGAAGGCCGAACGAGGAGGGACAAGACGAGGAGGGACGAGGCCATGGACACCAGTGGTCGGATGCCCCGTGTGGTGGTGGGCGTCGACGGATCCCCGGCGTCGTACGAGGCGCTCCGGTGGGCAGTGCGGTACGCACGCCTGATCGCGGCGACGGTGGACGCCGTGGCGGCCTACGAGCTGCCCGGAGCGATCGGCTGGTCGGCTCCGGCGGTGGATGCCGAGTTCGACGAAGCGCAGAGCAGGCTGGCCATGGCCCGCGACATCGAGAAGGTGCTCCTCCAGGTCGGCGAGGTGCCGATGGAACAGCACCTGGTGCGGGGCGGGGCCGCGAGCACGTTGATCGCGGCGTCGGCCGGCGCCGAGCTGCTGGTCGTGGGCAGCAGGGGCTTGGGCGGGTTCGCCAGTCTCCTGCTGGGATCGGTCGGCCAGCAGTGCGCCGCGCACGCGTCCTGTCCGGTCGTCATCGTCCGGGAGGACACGACCCGTGACGTGGACACCACCGACCGTGTCTGACCGTCCTTTCGCCGGTTCTCCCACGAACACTGGAGGCACCATGACCAGGCAAGTCCACGAGGTGATGACCGGGAACGCCGTGACCGTCGAGAAGCTGACGTCACTGGCCGAGGCCGCCCGGGTGATGCGGGACGCCGGTATCGGGGACGTCCTCGTCGTCGACGGGGGACGGCTCTGCGGCATCCTCACCGACCGGGACCTCGTCGTACGCGCCATCGCCGAGAACAAGGATCCCGCCGACACGACCGTGCAGGCGATCTGCAGCACCGATCCGGTCACCGTCAAGCCCGCCGACGACGTCGACCGGGCCGCCGACCTCATGCGCAGGCACGCGGTGCGGCGCCTGCCCGTGCAGGCCGAGGACGGCGAACTCGTCGGCGTGGTCACCCTGGGCGACCTCGAGGTGGAACGGGATCCGGGGTCGGCTCTCGCCGCGATCTCCGCCGCCGAGCCCGACAGCTGAGCGGCGCCCCCTCGTACGCCTGACGGTCCGAAGGCCGCTCGTACGAAACCCAGTTCGTCAGCACGGCGAGGCCCGCGACGCACGTCCGGGTGGTCCTTGCCCGTGCGGGCCCGTTCTGGCCGCCGGGGGCGGGGGAGGGCGGCAAGAGTTGGGTCATGATCATGGATCCCGATTCCAACTCCGAAACCCCCGAAGCTTCCGGAGCCCCTGGCGAGTCCGCACCGGCGCCCTCCCGCAGGCCTTCCCGCCGTACGGTCATCGCCGGCGCGGCCGCCGTCGCCGCGGCCGGGGGTCTGACGGTCGCCGTCACCTCCGCCGAGACCTCGCAGGCCGTCCCCGGCGCCGCGGTCGCCGACTGGGACGCCTGCCTGACGATCGCCCGGGCCATCCTCGTGCGGGACGACGAGGACCAGCCGCTCGTACCGCGCTACGCCGACATCCTCCTGAAGAACGGCCTGCCCCGCTCCCGCCGCCCCGCCAGGAAGGTGCTGATCGTCGGCGCCGGCCCGGCCGGCCTGACCGCCGCACACCTGCTGCGCGAAGCCGGCCACCGGGTCACCGTCATCGAGGCCAACGGCAACCGGGTGGGCGGCCGGATCAAGACCTTCCGCACCGGCGGCCACGAGAACGCCGCGCAGCCCTTCGCCGACCCCAAGCAGTACGCCGAGGCCGGCGCGATGCGCATCCCGGACAGCCACCCCCTGGTCACCGGGCTGATGGACGGCCTCGGCCTCAAGCGCCGGCGCTTCCACCTGGTCGACGTGGACGGGGCCGGCCGCCCCGCCTACCGGACGTGGATCTACGTCAACGGCATCCGCGTTCGCCGCGCCGACTACGCGCGCGCCCCGCAGGCGCTCAATCGTTCCTTCGGCGTCCCGCAGGCGTACGAGTCCGTGCCCGCCTCGCAGATCGTCCGCGACGCCTTCGCCCCCGTGCGCAAGGAGATCGACGGCAAGAAGGACGAAGACCTCGTCGAGGGCTGGGCCCGGGTCATCCAGCGCTACGGCCACATGTCGATGTATCGCTTCCTGACGGAGGAGGCCAAGCTCGACGAGCGGACCATCGACCTGATCGGAACCGTCGAGAACCTCACCTCCCGCCTGCACCTCGCCTTCGTGCACAGCTTCATCGGCGCCTCGCTGATCAGCCCCGACACCGCTTTCTACGAACTGCCCGACGGCACCGCCACCTTGGCCGACGCCATGTACGCCCGCGTCAAGGACCTCGTACGGCTCGACCGCCGTGCCACCCGCATCACCCACGGCGAGGGCAAGGTCACGGTCGAGACCGTCTCCGAAGGCCGCGGCGGCAGCCCCGTGCGGCGCGAGACCTTCACCGCCGACAGCGCCATCATCACCGTCCCCTTCTCCGGACTGCGCCACATCCCCGTCACCCCCGCGCTCTCCTACGGCAAGCGGCGCGCGGTCACCGAGCTGCACTACGACGCCGCCACCAAGGTGCTGCTCGAATTCAGCCGCCGCTGGTGGGAGTTCGACGAGGCCGACTGGAAGCGCGAGCTGGAGGCCGTACAGCCCGGCCTGTACCGGAAGTACCAGACCGGGCAGACCCCGGCGAACGGAACCCTGATGGGCGCGCACTCCTCCGTGCCCCCGGGCCGCATCTCCACGGGCCAGCGCTCCCACTACGCCGCCAGCCGCGCGGTCAGCCGCGACCAGCCCGAGGCGGCCGGGGTCATCGGCGGCGGCTCGGCCACCGACAACCCCAACCGCTTCATGTTCCAGCCCTCCTACCCCGTCGAAGGCAGCGCCGGCGGCGTCATCCTCGCCTCCTACAGCTGGTCGGACGACGCCCTGAAGTGGGACTCCCTGGACGACGAGGAGCGCTACCCGCGCGCCCTCGCGGGCGTCCAGGAGGTGTTCGGCCAGCGCATCGAGGTGTTCTACACCGGCGTCGGCCGCACCCAGTCCTGGATGCGCGATCCGTACGCCTACGGGGAGGCCTCCGTCCTGCTGCCCGGCCAGCACACCGAGCTCTTCCCCCACGTCCGCAAGGCCGAGGGCAACCTGCACTTCGCCGGGTGCCACACGTCCATCAAGCCCGCGTGGATCGAGGGGGCCCTGGAATCCGCGGTCCGGACCGCCCTGGAGGTGCACACCGCCTAGGAGTGCGCACCGCCTGGCCGGCCGGACCGCCTGGCCGGCCGCCCCGCCCCGCCGGCCGCCCCGCCGGCGCGGTCAGCTCTCGGCGAGCACGATCAGCCAGTCCCCCTCGGAGAACCGGACGCGCTGCCGCTTGTCGGGGTTGATCCGCACCCCGTAGTCGGGGCCCGTGGCGCTCCGCGCGCGCAGCCGGTAGCCGACCGCGCATTCCCGGCGCCGCCGCGCCGATTCGACGGCAGTGGCGAAGGTGACCTCGGAGCCGGCCCGGACGTAGTCCGCGGCCGGCTTGAGGTGGAACTCGTGGCCCTCCGCCTTGAACAACTCCTCGAAGACCTCGGCGAGATAGGGGCTCTCCGAGATCTGGGTCATCAGCAGGCTGATCAGCCTGCCGCTCACGATGAAGTCCGCGCCGCCCCGGGCGGGGGCGAGGAGCCGGTTGCCGTCGTCCGACATCTCGGTGGTGAGCGCGAGTTCCCGCTGCGCGGCGTCCCCGATGGCCCGCAGGTGCAGCAGGGTGACCAGCGTCCTGTCGTCCGCCCGCGCCTCCGTATCCGATTCCGTCGCCGGAGCGGGGCGGGCGAAGGGCGCGTCGGGGGCCACGCCCCGGACCGAGCCGGTGTCCGCGCCCGCGGGCTCCGCCTCGCCGAGCACGATCACGCCGTCGTACGAGGGCACGTCCAGCTTGGCCAGGGTGAGCGGGTCGGTGATGTCTCCCTGGTGGAGGGAGACTTCGAGGCGGGACCGGGCGGCCGTGACGGCTCGGGCGCCGTGCTCGGCCGCGTACGCGCCGAGCGCCACGACGTCCAGGGTCGTTCCGGGGCTCACGTAGTGGTCGAGCTGTTCGATGACGAGCGGGGCGCGGCGGTTCCAGCCGAGCAGGAGGAGGCGTTCGGCAGGGGCGGCCCCGGGCCCCGCCGACACGATCGCGTCCTCCTCGACGAGGGAGGCCACGTCCGCCCGCGCGGCCGTGTCGTCGTCCCGGGAGATGACGATGATCCGGTCGGCCGGGCCGATCACCGTCCCCTGGGCAGGATTGAGGGTGACGCTCCCGTCGGTGTGCAGCAGGCCGACCGCGCAGGACGTGGCGAACGCCAGCAGCGCCTCGCCGAACGGCCGCCCCACCAGGCCCTCCGCGTCGACCGGGTAGAACTCGTCTCCCTCGAAGTCCAGCAACTCCGAGTAGACGAGGGAGAGTCCGGGCTGCCGGGCCGTCTGGACGAGGAGCCGGGCGACGACGTCGTCGACACACAGGACGTGTCCCGTGGGCCCGGCGGCAAGTCTGGCGGTGACGTGGTTGCGGGAGTCGCGGACGGCGGCGACCACCACCGCTTCCCCCTCGCCGGACCCGGGGGCGGCCGCGTCGAGGGCGAGCAGCGTCTTCACGACGTGGGCGTCACCGCCGTCCCCGGTGGGAGGCAGCACCAGGACCGCCTTCGCGGTGCGCGGACTCACCCGGCACAGCTCGGTGGGGTCGGTGGTGCTCCCGTTGCGGCAGATGATCCGCGTTCTGCCGCTGTCGCCGACACGGGTGGAGATCTCGCTCTCCATCCACACCTTGTCCTGCGGGGCGAGCACGGCGATGGCGGACTTGCGCTGGTTCGCGTTCGCGGCCACCAGCTCCCCGATCACGGGGAAGACCTGGTCCGACCACCCCAGGACGACGGTGTGCCGGGTCTCCAGCACGGTGGAATGGCCGAGGCGCAGCGACATGATGCGCCGGTTGATGCCGGTGGTGATCAGACTGACCAGGGTCGACACGAAGAGCAGCGCGACGAGCGCGAGGGATACGGAGGCCAGTACGTAGAGCGGGGAGCCGACGGCGCCCCCGATCTTCAGGGTCTGGCCGACGCTGACCCACACGGCGGTGAGCCGGCCGGAGAGCGTGGCCGGAGCGGCGCGGTCGGACCAGACGAGGACCATGCTGGCCGGAACGACGACGGCCAGGCAGGCCAGGGCGAGCCAGCCGATGAGTGCGGTCGTTCCACCCGAGACCAGATGGTCGAAGCGGTACTGGAGACGGAGTCGGAGTGACGCCGTGCGCTGCTGCGTCACACGAACTCCCGTACATGAGTCGACGCGCCGGTCGGAGCGGCTGCCCGCCACCAGGAGTCACCCTAGGCAGATGTCTGCTCCCGTCCCCCTCGAACGCCGCCGGCCTCACTCAGAGGTATGAACGCTCCATGGTCACCGACACCGCCGGACGTCCTCCCGGCCCACCGCGTCGGCCTCTGTCCGGCGCGCAGGTCAGGAGGACGTCCGGTGCGTCGCTCAGGCGGCGGTGGAGCGGGATGCGCGGGTGTCGTTGCACAGGGCCCAGATGATGAAGACGCCGATGGCGATCGAGATGAGGCCCCAGAGCGGCGTGTAGGGCAGCCACAGGAAGTTGAGGATGATGTCCAGCGCGACGATCACCACGGCCGTTCCCTTGGCCCAGGTCGCTCCCTTGAGGAGGCCTGCGCCGACGACCGCGAGCACGATGCCCAGGACGAGGTGGATCCAGCCCCACGCCGTGACGTCGAACTTGAAGGTGTAGTTGCCCACGCTCGCGTAGACGTCGTCGTCGGCGATGCCGACGATTCCCTTCAGGATGCCGAGGACGCCTTCCACGAGGATCAGCACTCCGGCGAACACGACGCCGCTCGCCGCCCACGGGTTCTGCCCGTCGGTGGTGTAGCCGCTGTTGGGGGCCCTGCTGGGGGGCGTTGCCTGTGCCACGAGAGGCTCCTTCGTCGGGCGGGACGCCTGGGGTCCTGCTTGCGCCCAGCGTCCGTGGCGGGGGCGCGGAGGGACATTCGAGCGCCGCCATTCGGGTGAATCCGGCGGGACGGCTCCGGAGGGCGTACGGAGCGGGTACGCGGGAAGGCCGGCAGAGCGGGGTGCTCTGCCGGCCTGTCACGGGGTGCGGGGTCAGGGGGTCGTCTTGCCGACCTCCAGGTCGGCCGTCGGGTCCTTGACCGTGCCGCCGGGCGGGCCGGCGGGCGCGCTCGTGTTGTTCGCGGGCTTGGGGTCGCCGGTCAGGGAGTCGACGGTGGCGGTGTTGCGGATGTCGGAGCCGTTCCCCGTGTACTCCGGGTCCAGCTTCACCTTGATCACCCAGGTCATCGATGCTCCGGGTGCCAGCCGCGGCAGCGGGCCGCAGGTGACGGTTCGTCCGGAGGTGCACGTGGCGTCGCCCGAGACGAAGCTCAGCGCGGTCGGCAGCGTGTCGGAGACCGTGATCTGCTCGGCCTGGGAGGGGCCGTTGTTGGTGACGGTCAGGGCGTAGTCGAAGGTCTCGCCCGGGGCCACGGGGGCGGTCTGGACGGGCCTCTTGCCGATGGCGAGGTCCGCGGCGGGCTCCGCGACGTGCCCGCCCGGCACGGTCGCGCTGCTCTTGTCGTTCTCGCTCGCCGGGTCGATGTTGTCGGCCGTCACCTGTGCGGTGTTCCGCAGGTCACTGCCGTCTCCCGCGTACGCGGGATCCACCTTGACGGTGAGCAGGTACTCGACCGTGTCGCCGACCTTGAGCGGGCTGGTGCGCTTGCACGACACCAGACGTCCGGCGACGGTGCATCCGGCCGGGGAGGACGCCACGTACGAGAGGCCCTCGGGGAGGGCGTCGGTGAGTTTGACGTTGAAGGCGTCGGCCGACGGGCCGTTGTTGGAGATCCGGATCCGGTAGTCGAAGGTCTCGCCCGGCACGGGAGGCTTCGTACCGACGGCTTCCTTGACCACTTCCAGGTCCGCGGTCGGCTTGTTGACGGTGCTGCCGGGCAGGCCCGCCGGGCTGCTCGTGTTGTTCTCCGGCTTGGGGTCCCCGGTCCGCGAGCCGGCGGTCGCCGTGTTGCGGATGTCGGATCCGTTGCCGGTGTAGTCGCTGTCCAGCCGGACGGTGAACCGCCAGGTCCGGGACGCCGAGGGCTCCAGTACGGCCACCGGGCCGCAGCTGACCGTACCGTCGGTGACCGAGCAGCCGTCGGGGGAGGAGACGAAGGCGAGCTGTGCGGGCAGTTTGTCGGTGATGGCGGTGCCGAGGGCTCGCGAGGGGCCGTCGTTGGTCGCGCTGACCACGTAGTCGAAGGTCTGCCCGGGGGCGACGGGGATGTCGTCGGCCGGCCGCTTGGTCGTCCACACGTCGGCCTGCGGGGCGGTGACCCCGCCCGGCGGCAGGACGGCCCGAGAGGTGTTGTCGGCGGGCTCCGGATCCTTGGACGCGGAGGCGGAGGTCGCCGTGTTGCGCAGGTCGCCGCCGTCACCGGAGTAGGCGGAGTCCAGCTTCACCTTGAAGGTCCACACCACCTCGCCGCCGGGGACGAGCCGGGCCAGCGGACCGCAGGTGACGGCCCGTCCGGACACCGTGCACGGGTCGGCGGAGGAGACGAAGGCCAGCCCGACGGGCAGGGTGTCGGTCACCACGACGTTGCGCGCGTCCGAGGGGCCCTTGTTGGTCGTACGGACCTCGTACTCGTACTCCTGGCCCGGGACCGTCGGCCCCGCGCCCAGCGGGGTCTTGACGGTGGCCAGGTCCGAGACGGGATCGAACGGCCCCGGAGGCAGCACCGGATCCGGCTTGTTGTTGGCCGGGTCGGGATCGGTGGCCTCGGAGCTGCCCGTGGCGCTGTTGCCGAGGTCGGAACCGTCGCCCTGGTACGAGGGGCTCAGCCGGGCCTGGAAGCTCCAGCTCTTGGTCTCCCCGGCGGAAAGCTGCGGTTCGGGCCCGCACGTGACGGTCTGCGCGATGGCGGTGCAGCCGTCGGAGGAGCCCACGAAGGAGATCCCGTGGGGGAGCGTGTCCGTCGCCGTGACCCTCCGGGCCACCGACGGCCCCTTGTTCCTCGCGGTCAGCGTGTAGGTGATCAGGTCACCGGGGGCCTTGGCCCGCAGTGTCGTCACCTCGACCTTAGGCCCTCCGCCGGGCAGCGCGGCGGCCCCGGGGACCGGTCCGGCCCACAGTGCCGCGGCGCAGAGCAGCGGAGCCAGGGCCCACACCGCCGGCCGCAGGCCTGGTGTCGTCGTCATCGCGCATCGTTTCCGTTTCGTGCGGGAGAGGACCGTACAGAGAGCTGTACGGGAGTTCGGGGGACGGCGGGACACGGGAGGGCGCCCCGTCAGCCGGCCGTCGCGCGTTTGGCGAGCTCGATGTCGGCGCTCGGCGGGCGCACCCGCCCGCCCGGCACGCCGGCGGAGCCGCTGTTGTCGAGCGGGTTCGGATCGGCCGTGTCCGAGCGGGCGGTCGCGGTGTTCAGCAGGCCCGTCCCGTCCCCGGTGTACGCCGGGTCGAGGCGCACGGTGAAGGTCCACGACCGGACCCCGCCCGGGTCCAGCGTCGCCGCCGTGCCGCAGGTGACGTCCCGGCCGACGGCGGTGCAGCCCCCCGCCGACGCGACGAACGCGAGCGCCGTCGGCAGCGGGTCGGCGACCGTGACGTTCCGGGCCGTGGACGGGCCGCCGTTGCGCACGGTCACCGTGTACGCGAAGGTCTCCCCGGGAGCCACGGGGGAGCGGGCCTCGACGGCCTTGGCCAACGAGAGGTCGGCCCGCGCGGCCGCCACTCCGCCGGGCGGGGCGGCGGCCGCGCCGGTGTCGTTGGCGGGCTGCGGATCGGGGAGGGCGTGCCGGACGGACGCGACGTTCCCGAGGTCCGATCCGTCGCCCTGGTAGGCCGGGTCCAGCCGTACGCGCACGGTCCACGAGGTGCTCGTCCCGGCGTTCAGCTGATCGCGGACCGGGCAGGACAGCTGCTGCCCCGAGGCCGTGCACCCGTCGGCGGAGGAGACGAACCGCAGCGGCCCGGGAAGGGTGTCGGAGATCTGCACCGCGGTCGTGTGGGAGGGCCCCAGGTTGCGTGCGGTGATCCGGTACGCGAACTCCTGCCCCGGAACCACCGGTCCGGACCCGACCCCCTCCTTCTCCGCGGCCACGTCGGCGCGCGCTGTCACCACCGTCGCGGCGGCGGTGGAGCTGTTGTCCGCCGGATTGGTGTCCGTACGGTCCGCCGGGGCGGTCACGGTGGCCGTGTTGGACAGCGTGGCGGGCTGGGCCGGCGCCGTACCGGTGAGGGTGTAGGTGACGGAGCCGCCCCGCTGGAAGTCGGCCGTGGTGTCCAGGGCGTTCCCGCTGCCGGAGACGTGGCCGCAGGTACCGCCGGTGTTGGCGCGGCAGGTCCAGGTCACGTTGGTCAGCCCGGGAACGGTGTCGCGCACGGCGGCGCCGGTGACCTCGTTGGCCCGGCTGTTGGAGACGGTCAGGGTGTAGGTCACGGGCCCGCCGCCGGCGGGCACGCTCGCGGGGGAGCCCGTCTTCGCGATGGTCAGGTCGGCCGGCACGTTGATCCGCAGGTCGTCGATCTCGTGGATGTTCGTCGCGCCGCCGGTGCTCCCGGAGAACCCCACCTTGAAGGTGGCCGGCAGTTTCGGCTGGCCCGTGATGCCCGTGACGTCGAAGTCGGTGATCAGCTGGGTCATGGCCGTGCCGGGACCGCTGTCGGACCACACCGACAGCAGCATCTTCGTACCGCTGGGCAGCAGGGAGACGCGCACCGTGCGCTCCTTGGCGCGGCTGCCCGTCTCCACGGTCTTGCCCGGCCCGTCGGCGGACGTGGCGAAGCGGTACCCCGTCCTGCCGGTGCCTCCGCCGCGCACCACGATCCTGTTGGGCTGGGCGCCCGGGCCGCCGTTGCCGACCGTGTTCGAGGAGAAGTTGCCGAACTCGTCCAGCCCGATGCCGAGATAGGCACCCGGTACGCCCGATGCCGCGCAGGTGTCCGCCGCACCCGAACAGGCGTAGCCGAGGGCTCCGCCGGTAGGGCCGGCCCCGTCCGCCGCCGCGCCGTCGGCCAGGTAGAACGACAGCCCGTCGCCGCGCTTGCCCTCGAAGGCGGTTCCCCCGTAGGTGGCGTACCTGAACTCGGCGAGGATGCCGAGCGTGGTGGGGAAGGAGTCCTTCAGCTTCCAGGTGCCGGCCTGGCCGGAGCTCGCGGAGGTCAGCCGCAGCCAGCCGCCGCCCTCCGGATAGCCCGCGTGGCCGCTGGTGCCGCCCAGGTTGGTGGAGCTGTCGAAGCTCTCGTTGACGGGGAAGGCGAGCGCGCGCGGCCGGGGGCCGTCGGCCTCGGCGGTGCCGGTCCGCGTGGCCGGGGCCGCCGTCGAGGGCGCGGCGAGGGCCGCCGGCAGGACCAGCGCCGTCGTGCACAGCAAGGAGGCGGCGGCCCTGCGCCACCAGGCACCCCGGGGCATCGTCATACCGGAACGTTCCTCGTCTTCCCGCTCTGCGGTTGAGCCTGTGGAGGTCGTTCGCCGCGGGGGCCGCGGCGAACCGCCGGTCACGGGCGCCGCACCCGGAACGCCGTCCGCAGCGCCGCTCCCGCGGCCACCAGCGCGGTGGAGGTCCACAGCAGCCAGGCCGGGACCGTGGCGCCGGAGTCGGCCAGGTCGCCGCGGCCGCCGTGCTGCTCCCGGCCGTCGTGGTGGTCGCCGCGGCCGTGGTGGCCGTCCCCACGACCGTCTCCACGGCCGTCCTCACGGCCGTCCTCACGGCCGTCCTCACGGCCGTCCTCACGGCCGTCCTCACGACCGTCTCCACGGCCGTCCTCACGACCGTCTCCACGGCCGTCCTCACGGCCGTCGTGCCCCTCGTGCCGGCCGTGCTGCTCCCCGCGCCCTTCGGACACCAGACACAGCCGGCCACCGCCCGGCCCCGTGGTTCCCGGCCGGCTGGTGTTGTCCGAGAGGTCGGGGTCGAAACTCGCCGAGGTGACACGGGCGATGTTCTCGATGGGCGTGCACCTGCCGTCCGGTGGCCGGGCCGCCCGGTCCTCGGCGACGGCTCGGACCCTGATCCTGTACTCCGCCTTCTCGCCGGCCGCCAGGCGCGCCAGCGGCGGACACACCACCAGCCGGTCCCCGTCCTTCGCGACCGCGCAGTCATCGGGTGAGGAGAGCAGGACCAGCGAGGACGGCAGCCGGTCGGCGACCTGGAGCTGCCGCGCCGTCGCCGGGCCCTCGTTGTTCACGGTGATCAGGTACGTGAACTTCTCGCCCGGCCTGACGTGCTCCCGTCCCTTCGCGAGCACCGCCGTCTTCCGGATCGACAGGTCCGCGGTCCGCGCACTGGGCGGAATCTCCAGGCCGGTCAGGGAGGTCGTGTTGTTCCGGGAGTCCGGGTCCGACGTGGCCGCGTCGACGACCGCTTCGTTGACGATGTCCGAACCGTCCCCCTGGTAGCCGGTCGCGAGCCGCACGGTGATCACCCATGCGTGCGAGCTGCCGACCGCCAGCGTGGCCAACGGCCCGCACACCGCCGTCCGGCCGCTCGCGGTGCAGCCGTCGCGGGACGCGACGAATTCCAGGGCGGGCGGCAACCGGTCGGTGACCCGCACCTGCCGGGCGGTGGAGGGTCCCCGGTTGGTCACCGTCACGACGTAGTCGAACGTCTCCCGACCCGCCGGGGCGGCGTTCTCCCGATGGTCACGGCTGTCCGGGTGGTCCCGGTCGCCGGTCGCCGTCGGCCGCAGCGTGCCCGACACCGTCAGATCCGCACGCTCCGGCACCTGCTGGGCGGCGGTGGCGGCTCCGGCGCTCGCCCCGAGCCCGTCCGCCCGTCCCGCGTCGCCGCCCGGTGCTGTTCCCGGCGGCGCCTCCCCCGTACCGGCGGCAGGCGGCGCCGGTACGGAGGCGGCCGGGGGCTCCGGGGACTCGGACGCGGTGGTACCGGGGTCCGCCGGGACCGATGCCGCGGCCGATGCCGCGGCCGGCGCCGCGGCGAGAAAGCAGCATGCCGCCACCGCGGAGAACGCGGTCACGGTGCGGAGGCGCCGGTACGGGCCACCGGGGCGGCTTCTCACGACACGTCGCATCGGGTGCCCTTCGGGGAAGACGACTCGCCCAAGGAGGACCAGTGCGGTGATCTATTCACACAATTAGCCAGGAAGGGGGCGTCCTGTTTGATCGTTTATGGCTAATGGGTGATCAATTCAGTCCGTCGGTCGTATGTACCCCGGATCGGTCAGCCGTGCGCGGCGTGCAGTTCGTCCGTGAGGTGGTGGTGGCTGTGCCGCCACCCCGCACCGGCCCTGCGGGCCCCGTGGAGGTGCGGATGCCCGGGGGCCAGCCCGGTGTGCTCGTGCTCGTGCTCGTGTGCGTGGCCCCGGCCCGCGTCGGCCCCGGCCGGCCACAGGCGCGCGGCGAGGACCGCGGCGGCGACGGCGATCGCACCGAGGACCGCCGTCGCCCACCCGAGACCGGCCTTCGCGCCGATCCAGCCCGCGAGCGGGTAGGTCAGCAGCCAGGCGGCGTGCGACAGGGAGAACCGGGCGGCGAACACCGCGGTGCGGTCCCCTTCCGGCGCGGCCCGCCGGAGCACCCGGCCCGCGGGCGTGAGCACCATCGAACAGGCCGCCCCGAACCCCGCCCACGTGCCCAGCAGCGCGGGCCAGCGCCAACCGCCGCCGTGGGCCGAGGTGATGACACCCAGGGCACCGAATGCGACCGGGAGCAGGAGGACGCCGGCCAGCATCACCCGCCGGTCCGGGCGGTTCTCCAGGATCCGCGGCAGCGCCAGGGCCACGGCCATCGACCCGGCTCCGTACGCGCCGAGGGCGAGGGCGACCGACTCCACGGACAGCCCCAGGAAGTCCCGTACGTACAGCACGGAGTTGACCGTCACCACGGCTCCCGCGGCCGCGACCGCGAGGTCCATCGCCAGCAGGGAGCGCAGCTGCGGGGTGCCGAGGAACAAGCGCGTCCCCGCGGTGGCCTTGGCGTACGCGCCCTGCCCGGGCGCGCCGAGGGCCCGGGCCCGCCGGGGCAGGGCGGCGGACACCACGAGCGCGGACGAGGCGAGGAAGCCGGCCGCCGTGCCGAGGAACAGCCGGTCGTAGGTGATCACCGACAGCAGTGCGGCCGCGAGCGCGGGGCTGAAGAGGCTCTCCAGGTCGTAGGCGAGCCGGGACATGGACAGGGCCCGCGTGTAGTCGCGCTCGTCCGGCAGGACCTCGGGGATCAGGGCCTGGAAGGTGGGAGTGAACGCGGCCGAGGCGGTTTGCAGCAGGAAGATCAGGACGTAGACCTGCCACACCTCGCTCACGAAGGGCAGGAAGAGGGCGACCCCGGCCCGGACCAGATCGGAGCCGGTCAGGAGGGCCCGGCGCGGCAACCGGTCGGCCACCGCCGCGATCGCCGGGGCGACGAGGACGTACGCCGCCATCTTGATCGCGAGCGCCGTGCCGAGCACCGAACCCGCGTCCGCCCCCGCGAGGTCGTAGGCGAGCAGGCCGAGGGCCACGGTGGCCAGGCCCGTGCCGGACAGGGCGATGACCTGGGCGCCGAACAGGCGCCGGTAGGTGCGGTCGCGCAGCACGCTCTGCATGCGGTTCCTCTCCGGGCCGGACCGGGCCCCGGGGTGTGGGACGGGACTCCAATGTATCCATAGATGCGCACCTGCGCACATGTCCAGTGTATTTCGGCTCCGCCCTCCCTGCGGGCCGGCCGGGGCGACCTACCCTGTGGGGTATGCCTGCTCGCGAACCTCAGCCACCTGCACCCGATGCGCACCTACGGGATCCCGACCGGGCGCGTCTCGCCGAGGCGACCGAGGTCTTCGCGATGCTCTCGGACGTCACCCGGCTGCACCTCCTGTGGCTGCTCGCCCAGGAGGAGTCGGACGTGGGCTCGCTCGCCGAGCGCTGCGAGGCGTCGAGGACCGCAGTGAGCCAGCATCTGGCGAAGCTGAGGCTGGCGGGCCTCGTCGACACCCGCCGAGAGGGCCGGCGCATCCACTACAGCCTGCGCGACGGACATCTGCGCCGGCTCGTCCTGGAAGCCCTCAGCCACGCCGACCACCGCGTCAGCGGTACGGCCCCGCACCGCTGACCGCCGCGGCGGCGCGCGCCCCACTCCGGCCGGGTCAGGTGCGGGAGGAGTCGCGGACCGTGCACGTGGCGCTGTCCGCGGGGCGCCAGTGGGTGCGGCCGCCGACCAGGTGGAGTTCTAGAGCCGCGTCCCGCATGCCGCCCAGGTTCAGTGCTTCGCGCAGGGCGGTGGGGGCGGGCTGCGGCGGGAGTCCCAGTACGCCCACCACGACGACTCCGCTGCGGGCCTCGACCGAGGCGATCTGCCAGTTGCCCGGGGCGGCCCACCGCTCCGCCACCGGCCGCGCGTTCGCCGCGAGCGCGCGGTCGCGGGCGACGGAGAGGATGCCCGCGGTGAGCGGTACGGCGACCAGCAGCACGATCGCCGAGACCGCGGCCAGGGTCCGGCCGCGGAAAGCGCCCACCGCGAGGCCCGCCTCGCCGGCGCCGGCCCGGACCCCGTAGGCGAGGAAGACCACCGTGCCGGTGGCGACGATGGCCGCGACGTTGGTGGCGAACAGCAGCGCGGACTGGCTCGCGTCGTGGAAGCGGTGCGTGGTGATCAGGAGTCCGGTGACGGCCGGGGGCGGCACCAGGGAGATGGAGATGGCCACCCCCGGGAGGGTGTCGGAGATGTCGGAGCGCACCAGGGCGAAGGCGCCGACCGTCCCGGTGGCCAGGGCGGCGACCAGGTCGATCAGCCGGGGGCCTGATCCGCGAGGAGACCTGGCTGTTCGTGGCGAAGGCGTCGGGCGGCGAGATGAGCCACCCCACCAGCATGCCGATCGCCACCACCGTCAGCGCCCGCCGAGTACGCCGTCGAGTCTCCGGCCCGCTCCGCGAACTCGGCCGACCCGCTGGTTCCTTGAGTTCCGTCGATGTGCCCACGCGCCTTGGATAGTTGCACTATCCTCATCGCGTGGATCAGCTGCTCGTCGAAGACCCGACCCGTATCGGCCCGTACCGTCTGATCGCCCGGTTGGGTGCAGGCGGCATGGGTCTGGTCTACCTCGGCCGCTCCGAGGGCGGGCGCACCGTCGCGGTGAAGGTGGTGCAGGCCGAGTACGCCGGGAACCCGGAGTTCCGCAGGCGCTTCGCCCGGGAGGTGGCCGCCGCGCGGCGGGTGGGCGGGAGTTGGACCGCGGCCGTCCTCGACGCCGACCCCGAGGCCGCCGTGCCCTGGGTGGCGACCCAGTACATCCCGGGGCCCGACCTGCACGCCGTGGTCGCCAAGGACTTCGGGCCGCTGCCCGAGCACTCCGTGCACACCCTCGCCAACCGGCTCGCCCTCGCCCTGCAGGCCGTGCACGGGGCGGGCCTGATCCACCGCGACCTCAAGCCCTCCAACGTCCTGGTCACCGTCGACGGTCCGCGCGTCATCGACTTCGGCATCGCCCGGGCGATGGACAGCCTCGCCGGGGACAGCCTGCTCACCCATACCGGCATGCTGATCGGATCGGCCGGCTTCATGTCGCCGGAGCAGGTCCGCGGCCTCGAACTCACGCCCGCCAGCGATGTCTTCTGCCTCGGGGCCGTCCTCGTCTACGCCGCCACCGGACGGCTCCTCTTCGGCGCCGCGGACACCGGCCTCAACGCCCACCTCTTCCGGGTGGCCGAGGAGGAGGCGGACCTGACCGGCGTACCGGAGGGGCTCGTCGAGCTCGTACGCGCCTGCCTGCACAAGGACCCGGCCCTGCGGCCCACCCCCGGGCAGGTCGCCGAACGCACGGCGGCCGACCGGGCCGGGGAGTGGCTGCCGGGCACGGTGCTCGCCCAACTCGGCCGCCACGCCGCCGAGCTGCTGGACTTCGCCCCCACCACGCCCGCCGAGCCCCCCGCCGCACAGGCCGACCCCCGTGTCCCGCCCGCGCGGCCCGAGCCCTGGATCCCGGTCCCCCCGCCGCCGGAGTACGCCCCGACGGCCCCGACGGACTTCGGCCTCGCGCGGGGGTTCGGACCGCCCCCGGTTGCCACCGGCGACGGCTGGGCCGCGACGCCGTCCACGGCCTCCGGCAAGTCCGCCTCCCCGTACGCCACACGCCGGCGGGGTCTGGCGGTCGCGGCCCTCGCGCAGCTGATGGTGGTGTTCCAGGCGGCGCTCTTCGCCGCGGCGTTGCCGGAGCTCCACGCGGACCTGCGCCTCAGCGGACCCGGTCCGTTCTTCCTCGCCTACGCGGTCGCCTTCGGCGCGGTGCTCCTGCTCGGCGGGCACCTCGTGGACCTCGTGGGGCGGCGGACGGCGATGCTCGTCGGCCTGGTCGGATTCGCGGCGGCCTCCGCGCTCGGCGGCGCGGCCGGCGGTTCCGGCGGGGTGCTCGTCGCGGCCCGCGTCCTGCAGGGCGTCTTCGGCGCGCTGGTGACACCGGCCGGGCTCGCCCTGGTGGCCGCCGGCTTCCCCGACCCCAAGGAGCGCGGCAGGGCCTTCGGGATCTATGCCGTGCTCGTGGGCGGCGGTGCCGCGCTCGTGCTGTTCCCGAGCGGATGGCTCGTCACGGGCCTGGCCTGGGAGGTGGCGCTGTTCGCCGCCGTCCCCGTCGGAGTGATCGCGCTGATCTGCGCACTCGGTCTGCCGCACGACCGCCCGGCCCCCGGCGGAGCCCGCCTCGACGTGCCCGGAGCGCTGCTCGGCACCGGCGCGGTCGCCGCCCTCGTCTACGGCTTCGGCGCGAGCGAGACGCACGGCTGGGGCGCCCCCCTGGCGCTGATCCCGGTCGCGGCCGGTGCCGTCCTGCTCGTGGTCTTCCTGTGGTGGCAGGCCAGGTCTCCGCACCCGCTCCAGCCGCCGTACGTCCTCAAGGACCGCAACCGCGCCGGCAGCCTGCTCGCCCTGCTCCTGGCCGCAGCCGGGCTCCTCGCCCTGTTCCTGTCCGTGAGCTACTACCTGCAATACGTGGTCGGCTACCCCCCGAGCACGGTCGGGCTGCTGCTGCTCCCCATGTTCGCGGCGGTCGCCCTCGGGGCCACCCAGATCTCCGGCCGGCTGCTCCACCGCGCCGCGCCCAGCGTCCTGATCGCGGCCGGGCTGGTGCTGGTGGCCGCCGGACTCCTGCTGCTGGCGGGCCTGGAGGTCCACGGCGCCTACGAGGCCCAGGTGCTGCCCGGCACGATCCTCGCCGGCCTGGGCACCGGCCTGGCCTTCGCCCCGATCCTGGCCACCGCGACCACGGGCATCGCCCCGCGGCACATGGGGGCCGCCTCGGCGGCCGTCATGACGGCCCACCAACTGGGCGAGGCGCTCGGCGGCGCGGTGATCGCCGCCGTCTTCGCCGGCCTCCCGCAGATCGGGTCGGAAGGCCAGATGGACGAGTACCTGGTGGGCGGCTACACCGCCACCCTCTGGTGGGCGTTCGGCGGCGTGCTGCTCGCGGCCCTGATCGCGGGCCTGACGGTCAACGCCAGGCCCGCACGGAGCGAAGCCGGGCAGGCTGCCGGGACTCCCGTGTGACGCGCCGCCCGCAGGCGCTCAGTGCCTGCCGTGCACGAGGGCGAACACCGCGCCCTCCGGGTCCGTGACCACGGCCAGCCGCCCGCTCAGGCCCTCGCGCGGCGGCTGGACGATCCGGCCGCCGAGCCGCAGGACCAGTGCGGCGGCCGCGTCGGTGTCCTCCACCTCGAAGTACGTCATCCAGTGCGGCCCCCGGTCGTGGGGCAGGGAGCGGCCGACGCCGTGGACGGCGGCCACCGGCCGGCCCCGCAGGGACAGCGTGAGGTAGTCGAAGTCCTCGCAGGCGTCGGGGTGGGCCAGGGCCTCGTGGCCGAAGACGTGCTCGTAGAACTTCCCGACCGTCGAGGTGTCCTGCGTGACCAGCTCGTGCCACACCGGGGTGCCGGGCCCCCCGGCCAGGCGCGTGCCGAGGTGGGACGCCGCCTGCCAGAGCCCGAAGATCGCGCCCAGCGGGTCCGAGCAGATCGCCACCCGTCCCGCGATCCCGGCGTCCAGCGGGCCCACCGCGACCGTGCCGCCGCAGGAGCGGATGGATTCGGCCGTCGCGTCGGCGTCGTCCGTGGCGAGGTACGTGGTCCAGGCCACCGGGAGCTGCCGGTCCGGCGGCATCTCGCCGATGCCGGCCACCTCCCGCCCGTCGAGCATGGCCCGGACGTACGGGCCGAGCTGCTCGGGGCCGGGCTCGTACTCCCAGCCGAACAGGTCGGCGTAGAACTCCTCGGTGGTACCGAGGCCGTGCACCATCAGGCTCGCCCAGCACGGCGTGCCGGGCGTGCGCCGCGTTGCTTCCGTTGCCTCGGTCATGTCAGCCGTCTCCTCCGTCGTCACGCTCGTGACCCTTCCCGCAGCTGATGCTTCCACTCCAGGGGGTCCGGCGCGCCCCGACCGGCCGGGTTTCCCGGGAGCCGGGAGAGATGTCCGGATCAGTGCGGCCCGTCCCCGCCCGTCGATGCACTGCTTGTTACGCGGGGTGTGCGGCGGAGAGCAAAATGGCCCGCATGACTGCGAACCAGCCCCGCTCCCCGCTCGTCTCCGCCGCCGCTCTGAAGGAGGAGCTGACCGGCCCGCTGCCACCGGTGCTCCTCGACGTCCGCTGGCAGCTCGGGGGCCCGAACCTGCGGCCCGAGTACGAGGCCGGACACCTCCCGAACGCGGTCTACGTCGACCTCGACGCGGAACTCGCAGGCCCGGCGGGTTCCGGCGGCCGGCACCCGCTGCCGGACCCCGAGGAGTTCGGAGCGGTGATGCGGCGGGCCGGCGTCTCGGCGGACACGCCGGTGGTCGTGTACGACGGCGGCCAGGGCTGGGCGGCGGCGCGCGCGTGGTGGCTGTTGCGCTGGACGGGCCACCCGCGCGTGCGGGTCCTGGACGGGGGACTGGCCGCGTGGAAGGCCGGTGACGGTCCGCTGTCGGCCGAAGTGGCTTCGGTGAGCGAGGGCGATTTCAAGCCAAATCCGGGTGCCATCGGACTGCTGGACGCGGACGGGGCGGCCGCGCTGGCCCGGACGGGTGTGCTGCTGGACGCACGGGCGGGCGAGCGGTACCGGGGTGAGGTCGAACCGATCGACCCGGTCGGTGGCCACATCCCGGGTGCGGTGTCGGCTCCGACCACGGAGAACGCGGGACCCGACGGCCTGCTCCTGGATCGCGACGCCCTGCGGGCCCGCTTCGAAGGCCTGGGCGTGCACGCCGACACCGCCACCCCGGTCGGGGTCTACTGCGGCTCGGGCGTCTCGGGGGCCCACGAGGTCCTGGCGCTCGCGGCGGCGGGCATCCCGGCGGCGCTGTACGCGGGCAGCTGGTCGGAATGGTCCGCCGACCCGGCACGCGAGGTGGCGGTCGGCGAGCTGCCGGGCTAGGTGCTCGGGCCCGGCCCCCGATGGCGGCTTCCGCCATCGGGGCCCGGACCCGGTCCGCGCTACTCCTGCTTCTTGCGGCGGGTGCCGAAGACGATCTCGTCCCAGCTCGGCACCGCCGCGCGGCGGCCGGGGCGCACCCCGTCGGCCTCCGCCTGCCGGTCGGTCGTGCCCGTCAGCCGGTCCCGGTGGCCCGCCACGGTGCGCGGCATCAGCACGTCCGCGTAGGCGGAACCGGCGCCGGCCGACGCCGAGGCGGCGGGCGGCTCCTCCACCTCCGGCTCCGTCACCGGCTCCGGAACCACCAGGTCGCCGCGGAAGCTCGGGACCGCCTCCAGCAGGGCCGTCAGCGTGTCCCGCTCCTCCTCGGCCTCCGGCTCCGGCGGGGGAGCGGGCGCGGTGGGCCTTTCCATCTGGCGGTCGAGCGCCCGGTCCAGCGGCCGGTCCCGGGGCAGCCGCGCGATCCTCGGCACGAAGGGGAAGCTCGGCTCCGGGGTCGCCGGCAGGTCGTCCGACTCGCCGATGAGCGAGCGGGCCTCGTCGTCCACGGCCACGACCAGCCGGCGCGGCGGGTCGTACGTCCAGCTCGCCGAGTGCGGTTCGCCCGCGACCCGGTAGACCAGCAGGACCTCCCAGGTGCCGTCGTCGCGGCGCCAGGAGTCCCACTGGACGGATTCCTTCTCGGCCCCGCGCAGCGAGAGCCTCTCCTGCACGGCCTCGCCGAGCTGGGGCCCGGTGTTCTCGCCGGGCCGGCGCACGGGGGTCTTGCGGGCCCGCTCGGCCATGAACGCGCGCTCGGCGAGGACGGGGCCCTCGAAGCGGCGTACCCGGTCGACGGGGATGCCGGCGAGCTGAGCGACCTCCTCCGCGGAGGCACCGGCCCGTATGCGGGCCTGGATGTCGCGGGGGCGGAGGTGGCTCTCCACCTCGATCTCGATCTGGTTCAGGCGCGCACGGTCGTTGCGCACGGCAGCCCGGAGACGCTCGTCGATCGGAAGCGTGTACTCCGTGCTGTCCGCAGCCTTGAGCACCAGTCGTGTGCCGTCATTTGAGACGGCCACGACACGCAGTTCGGGCATGGGGACCTCCCGGGTGGTGCCTGCCGACGTCACGTGCGTCGCTGCTTCCGCTAGTCGAGTGTGGCCTGCCCGGGTGCAGCCTGCCACTACCTTGCCGAGTTAAACCGGCGTGTCGGGCATGCGCCCTTGATCGCTGTTATGGCACGGTTACCTGTTGGGCACGCACAGTGACCGAACGATTACTGTGCGCAGCAGGATCCCGTGCAATACCGCGGCATCACCGGTCTCGAGTGCCGTTTTTCCATCAGCCGGCCCCCTCTCCCGAGTCCGGACATCCGTAAGGAAGGACGGCCCCAGGGCTCGCCACAGTACTCCATTCGGGCCACCTGGGTGGACCGCCGCGCCGCCGAACTTGTCCCGGACGGCGGGAGTTGGGCTGCCCCGGATCGGGTCCACATCCGGCCGGACCTGCCCGTGCGCCCGTTTTCGGGTGTCTTGCTTCACAGAACTCCGGAAACGGAACTATCCGTTTCGCTGATGTGTCAGTAACGGGAGAAGGCGTTGGAGCGCGAGGGGCAGGACACGCAGGGGATGGCGATGGGTCAGAAGACGGTGCTGGACGTCGAGCCGGAGCGGGAGAAGGAGAAGAAGCTCGATCTGAGTGCGGCTCAGGTCGCGGGTTCCTCCCTCGCCACGGTCGCGGCGGCCCTGCTCGCCTCGCAGCTGGGCGTCTACGGGACCATCCTCGGCGCCGGCGTGGTGAGCGTGGTGGCCACGGCGGGCGGGCCCGTCATCCAGCACTTCTTCCGCCGCACCGGTGACCAGCTGCGCGAGACGGCCCGGCCGAAGGCCCGTCAGGTACCGGTGGACGGACCCGGGTCCGCCCCCGCGGTACGGCCGCCGGACGGCACGATGCTGTTGGGCGCCGTGCCGGCGGGCGGGCCGCCGCCCGACGAGGAGTTCGGCGAGGCGACGGTCCACGGCAGCCGGATGCGGGGCTGGAAGCGGACGGCCGTGGCCTCCGGTGCGGCGTTCGTCATAGCGCTCGGCGGCCTGGGGGCCTACGAGGCGGTGGCCGGGACCTCGGTGAGCGCGGACGGCAAGACGCTCCTCACCGGCGGCGTCGGCACGGCCCGCGACCACGAGCCGGACCCGCGGAAGGCCCCCTCGGGCACCGGCACCGGCGAGAAGGGCGGGAAGACCCCGGACACCGGGAACTCCCCGAGCCCCTCGCCTTCGAAGGGCGACCCGAGCCCGAAGCCCGACCCGGACCCCTCGCCGACGCCGACCCCCACGCCGAGCCCGACTCCGCCGAAGCCCACCCCGACGCCGACGCCCACCCCGACCCCCACGCCGGGCACCGGCAAGCCGGCCCCGAGCGCCGGCACGGGAAGCGGTTCGGGCGCGGACGCCGGCACCGGCGGGGAGACGCGGACCCCCTGAGGGCTCAGGCCCCCAGAACGCGCCGCAGGTAGTCGTTGCCGAAGACCCGGTCCGGGTCCAGCCGGTCCCGGAGCGCGGTGAACTCCCCGAAGCGCGGGTACACCCCGGCGAAGTACTCCGCGTCGCGCGTGTGCACCTTGCCCCAGTGCGGCCGCCCGCCGTACTCGGTGAAGATCCGCTCGGCGGCCGTGAAGTAGGCCTGGTACGGGGTGCCCTTGTACATGTGCACCGCGATGTACGCCGTCTCGCGGCCCGAGGCCGTCGACAGGGTGATGTCGTCCGCCGGAGCCGTCCGCACCTCCACCGGGAAGCTGATCCGCAGGCCGGAGCGGTCCACCATGGCCTTCAGCTCCCGCAGCGCCTCGACGACGCGCTCGCGCGGAAGGGCGTACTCCATCTCCACGAAGCGCACCCGGCGCGGACTGGTGAACACCCTGTACGGGATGTCCGTGTAGGTGCGCGCCGACAGGGCGCGGCTCGCGATCCGGGCGATGGAGGGGATGGCCGCCGGGACGGCGCGGCCGAGGGAGTTGACGGCCTGGAAGAGCCCGTTGGACAGCAGTTCGTCCTCGACCCAGGCGGAGACCGCTCCGGGCGGGGCGGCCGGGCCCTGGCTGCGGTTGTTGCGCTTGGTGTTGCAGTTGCCCGTGTGCGGGAACCAGTAGAACTCGAAGTGCTCGTTCTCCGCGTGGTGCTGGTCGAACTCGGCCGTCACCCGGTCGAACGCCATCGGCTCCTCACGGGCGGTCAGGAAGAAGAGCGGCTCCACGGCGAAGGTGAGCGAGGTGACCACGCCGAGCGCCCCGATGCCCAGCCGGGCCGCGGCGAAGACGTCCGGATGCTCCTTCTCGGAGCACGTGAGCAGCCGCCCGTCCGCCGTGACCAGTTCCAGGCCGCGGATCTGGGCGGCGATGGAGGCGGAGTCGCGGCCGGTTCCGTGGGTCCCGGTGCTGGTGGCGCCCGAGACCGTCTGCTCCATGATGTCGCCCATGTTGGCGAGCGACAGGCCCTCCTTGGCGAGGGCCAGGTTGAGGTCCTTGAGGACCGTGCCCGCCGCCACGGTGACGGTGCCGGCCTTCCGGTCGATCGCCCGGATTCCGGCCAGCGCCTGTGGGCGGATCAGTACGCCGTCGGTCGCGGCGGCCGCGGTGAAGGAGTGGCCGGTGCCGACCGCCTTCACCTTCAGCCCGTCCGAGGCGGCCCGGCGGACCGCCTCCCGGAGCTCCCCGACCGATGCCGGGGTGACCACGCGCGCGGGCGTGGCGCTGACGTTGCCCGCCCAGTTATGCCACGCGGCGGTCCGTGTCCCGCTGCTGCCTGCTGTCCCCGTCGTCGCCATCGTTGGAAGGCTCCTCCCCTTGCGCCGACCTCGTCAGCCGGCGGTAACCCGCGAACGCAACCGCCGCCGCGGCGGTCCCCGCCGAGATGGAGACGACGTACCCGGTCTTCGCGCCGGCGGCGTCGATGACCCAGCCGGCCGCGGAGGAGCCGAGCGCTACCCCGACCGCGAGGCCGGTGCTGATCCAGGTCATGCCCTCGGTCAGCTTCGCGCGTGGTACGTGCGCCTCGATCAGGGCCATCGTGGTGATCATCGTGGGAGCGATGGCGAGGCCCGAGACGAAGAGCGCCACGGCCAGAAACGGAAGGTTCCCGGCCAGTAGGAGGGGGATCATACTCACGGCCATCGCACAGATGCCCAGCACCCACCTGCGTTCCGGCTTGCCCTTGAGGTGCAGCAGGCCGAAGACGATGCCGGCGAGGCAGGAGCCGACCGCCCAGATGGCGAGGATGAAGCTGGCGGCGGCCTTGTGTCCCTGCTCGTCGGCGAAGGCCAGCGTGACCACGTCGATGGAGCCGAAGATGGCGCCGGTGGCCACGAAGGTGGCCATCAGCACCTGGAGTCCGGGGGAGCGCAGCGCCGAGGTCCGGTCGGCGTCCTCGCCGCGCGGGTGGGGGGCCGGCTCGGTGGCGCGCTGGGCGGTCAGCCACCACACGCCCACCAGCAGGCAGACCCCGGCGACCAGCGGGCCCGCCTCGGGAAACCAGGTGGTGGAGAGCCCGATGGCGAGGATCGGCCCGAAGATGAAGCAGACCTCGTCCAGGACGGACTCCAGGGAGTACGCCGTGTGCAGTTCGCGCGGCGAGTCCCGGTAGATGGCCGTCCACCGGGCGCGGATCATCGAGCCCACGCTGGGGACGCAGCCGGCGAGCGCCGCGAAGACGAACAGGGTCCAGTCGGGCGTGTTGTTGGCCGCGCACAGCAGCAGCCCGGAGATGGCCAGCAGCGCGAGCAGGGTCGCCGGACGCAGGACGCGGCGCTGGCCGTACTGGTCGACCAGGCGGGAGACCTGCGGGCCGAGCGCGGCGGCGGAGAGCGCGAGGGTGGCGGTGAGGGCGCCGGCCAGCGAGTAGCGGCCGGTGAGCTCGGAGATCATCGTCAGGATGCCGATGCCCACCATGGAGAGCGGCAGCCGGCCTATGAGGCCGGCCGCGCTGAAGCCCCGGCTCCCGGGGGCGGCGAAGATCGCGCGGTAGGGACTGGGCAAGGTGCCCTCCGTAAGGGACGTCATTGGCCCATACAGGTTACGGCCGCGCACGTGCCGCCCGCCTGGGGAAGCCGCGGGGCCCGGCGCGGGACGGCGGACGGGGCGGAAGGCGGGCGGAAGCCGGGGCGTAAGCCGGGGGCGCCCGACCCGCGGCGGAGCGGTCCCGGGGCCGGGGCTGTTTTCCGCGGAGCGGCGGCGGGTGGCAGGATTCGAGGCATGTCTGACCAGCTCCGCGCCTCCGCCGCCGGCTCGGCCGAAGGCCCCGCCGCCCCCTACGACGCCCTCCTGCTGCTGTCCTTCGGCGGCCCCGAGGGCCCCGACGACGTGGTGCCGTTCCTGGAGAACGTCACCCGGGGCCGCGGCATCCCGCGCGAGCGGCTCAAGGAGGTCGGGCAGCACTACTTCGGCTTCGGCGGGGTCAGCCCGATCAACGGCCAGAACCGCGAACTGCTGGACGCCCTGCGCAAGGACTTCGCCGGGCACGGGCTGGACCTGCCGGTCTACTGGGGCAACCGCAACTGGGCCCCGTACCTGAACGACGTGATGCGCGAGATGGCCGCCGACGGGCGCCGCCGCATCGCGGTGCTCGCTACCAGCGCGTACGCCTCGTACTCGGGCTGCCGGCAGTACCGCGAGAACCTCGCCGACGCGCTCGCCCTGCTCGTCGAAGAGGGCGTGGCCGGGGCGGACCTGCCGAAGGTCGACAAATTGCGGCACTACTTCAACCACCCCGGCTTCGTACAGTCCATGATCGACGGGGTGCTCGCCTCGCTGGCGTCCCTGCCCGCGGAGGTCCGCGCCGGGGCGCACCTGGCCTTCACCACGCACTCCATCCCGACCGCGGCCGCGGACGCCTCCGGCCCGGTGGAGGACCACACCGCGAACGGCGAGGGCGGGGCCTACGTCAAGCAGCACCTGGACGTCGCGAAGCTGATCGCCGACGCGGTCCGCGCCGAGACCGGCACCGAGCTGCCCTGGGAGCTCGTTTACCAGTCGCGCAGCGGTGCCCCGCACGTCCCGTGGCTGGAGCCGGACATCTGCGACCACCTGGAGGCCCTGCACGCGGCGGGAGCCCCGGCGGTGGTCATGGTGCCGATCGGCTTCGTCTCGGACCACATGGAGGTGCTGTACGACCTCGACACGGAGGCGACGGCGAAGGCCGCCGAGCTGGGGCTGCCCATCGCCCGCTCGGCCACGGTCGGCGCCGACCCCCGGTTCGCGGCGGCAGTACGGGACCTCGTGCTGGAGCGGGCGGCGGCGGAACGCGGGGAGGCCGTGGAGCGTTGTGCGCTCGGGCAGCTCGGGCCCAGCCACGACCTGTGCGCGGTGGGCTGCTGCCCGGCGCGCGGGCCCCGGCCGGCGGCCGCGGGCGTGGACAGCCCGTACGCGTAGGCCGCTCCGTGTGCGCAGTCAGTCAGCCAGTCAGTCCGTACGAGCCGAGGAACTGGAGCCGGGCGTGATCTCCGAAGAGCTGAAGACCGAACTGCTGGACGTGGCCCTGGAGGCGGCCGGCCGGGCGGGCGCGCTGCTGAGGGACGGGCGGCCGGCCGATCTGGCGGTGGCCTCGACCAAGTCGAGCCCGATCGACGTGGTGACCGAGATGGACATCGCGGCCGAGAAGCTGATCACCGGCATCCTCGGGGAGCGGCGGCCCGAGGACGGGCTGCTGGGCGAGGAGGGCTCGGAATCGGCCGGCACCAGCGGCGTGCGGTGGGTCATCGACCCGCTGGACGGCACGGTGAACTACCTCTACGGGCTGCCGACCTGGGGCGTTTCCATCGCGGCCGAGTACCGCGGCGAGACGGTGGCCGGCGTCGTGGCGGCGCCGATGCGCGGGGAGACGTACCACGCGGTCCTGGGACGCGGGGCCTGGCTGGGCGGGGTACGGCTCGCCTGCCGGCCGGCGGCTCCGCTGGACCAGGCGCTGATCGGCACCGGTTTCGCGTACGTCCAGAGCAGGCGGGCGCACCAGGCCGACGTCGCGCAGCGGATCATCCCGCTGGTGCGGGACGTCCGGCGCGGCGGTTCGGCGGCGATCGACCTGTGCGACGTGGCCGCCGGACGGCTGGACGGGTACTGGGAGCGCGGGCTGAACCCCTGGGACCTGGCGGCGGGCGAGCTGATCGCGCGGGAGGCCGGCGCGGTGACGGGCGGCCGGGCCGGGGAGCCCGCCTCGGGCGAGCTCGCGCTGGCCGCGACCCCCGCGGTCTTCGCCACGCTGCGGCCGCTGCTGGAGGAAGCCGGGGCCTGGCACGACTGAGCCGGCGCCCCCGGGGCGCGCCCCGGCGGGCGTGAAGGAACCCCGGCGGCCGGGTGGCGGCCTCCGGGGTCCGGGGGAGTGTGGGTAGCGGCGGCTGGAATCAGCAGGCGGAGACGGTGACCGGAACGCCGTGATCGGCGGCGATGCGCTGGAGGTCTTCCAGCTCCGCCTGTTCCACTTCCACGAGGAAGTCGTCGCCCGTCTCGCGAGCCAGCCTGAGGTCCGACTGCGTGCTCCTGATGCGCTGCAGGAGACCCGCGGTGAATGCGTCCATGGTGGGTTCGCCCCCTCTTCGTGGGTCGGCGGCGGCACGTGGCAGTGCGCCGTCAGGGAGGTGTTCGGGGTGTGAAGTCGTCCTCCCCGCCGCCTCGGCCCCAGAAACCTCGTAAGGCGAGGGAATCCTCACTTCCGTCTGTGGAGTCACCCCCGAGCAGCGTCTTACAGCCGGTTTACCGGCGAAAGGGGCAGGATGGAGGCCACATGACACGCCTGCCCTGACGGGCTCTGAGGAAGGAAACGACGTGCGCGTACTCGTCGTCGAGGACGAGCAGCTGCTCGCCGATGCGGTGGCCACCGGACTGCGCCGGGAGGCCATGGCCGTGGACGTCGTGTACGACGGCGCCGCGGCACTGGAGCGCGTCGGAGTGAACGACTACGACGTGGTCGTGCTCGACCGGGACCTCCCGCTCGTCCACGGCGACGACGTCTGCCGGAAGATCGTCGAGCTCGGCATGCCCACCCGCGTGCTCATGCTGACGGCCTCCGGCGACGTGAGCGACCGGGTCGAGGGCCTGGAGATCGGGGCGGACGACTATCTGCCCAAGCCCTTCGCGTTCGCCGAACTGACCGCGCGGGTACGGGCCCTGGGCCGCCGCACCACGGTCGCGCTGCCCCCGGTGCTGGAGCGCGCCGGGATCAAGCTGGACCCGAACCGGCGCGAGGTGTTCCGCGAGGGCAAGGAGGTGCAGCTGGCACCGAAGGAGTTCGCGGTGCTTGAGGTCCTCATGCGCAGCGAGGGCACGGTCGTGTCCGCCGAGCAGCTCCTGGAGAAGGCGTGGGACGAGAACACGGATCCCTTCACCAACGTGGTGCGCGTGACGGTGATGACGCTGCGCCGCAAGCTGGGGGAGCCGCCGGTCATCGTGACCGTCCCCGGTTCCGGCTACCGGATCTGACGCGGGTGGCAGCGACCCCGGCGCCACCGGCGGCGCCTCCGAAACCGACCTGGGACCCCGGCCAGCCCGAGGGTCCTTTCCCTTGGCTGCGGCCGACCATCCGCATACGTCTCACGCTGCTGTACGGCGGGATGTTCCTGATCGCGGGCATCCTGCTGCTGTCGATCATCTACCTGCTGGCGGCTCAGGCGCTGCGCGAGGGCAACGCCCAGCCGTTCAAGATCGTGGGCGGCACCGACATCCAGGTGACCAGCAACTGCCCCGGAGTGGGCGTTCCGCGCCAGTCGAACGAGCAGTTCAACGTCGCGATCGCCCAGTGCGTCCTGGAGCAGCGCCGGCACGCGCTGGACGATCTGCTGAGCCGGTCGCTGATGGCCCTGATGGGGCTCAGCATCATCGCCTTCGCCTTCGGCTACGCCATGGCCGGCCGGGTGCTCTCGCCGCTGGGCAAGATCACCCGCACCGCCCGCCGGGTGGTCGGCTCCGACCTGACCCGGCGGATCGAGCTGGACGGGCCGGACGACGAGCTCAAGGAGCTCGCCGACACGTTCGACGAGATGCTCGACCGGCTGGAGCGGGCCTTCACGGCCCAGCAGCGGTTCGTGGCCAACGCCTCGCACGAGCTGAGGACCCCGCTGGCCATCAACCGGACGCTGCTGGAGGTGCACCTCTCCGATCCCGGGGCGCCGGTGGAGCTCCAGCAGCTCGGCAAGACCCTGCTCGCCACCAACGAACGCAGCGAGCAGCTGGTCGAGGGCCTGCTGCTGCTGGCCCGCAGCGACAACCAGATCATCGAGCGCAAGCCCGTGGACCTGGCGGAGGTGGCCTCGCGCGCCCTCGACCAGGTGCGCGGGGAGGCGAAGGCCAAGGGCGTGGAGATCCGCGGGGAGCGCGCGCTGGCCGTCGTCCAGGGCAACGGTGTGCTGCTGGAGCGGATCGCGCTCAACCTGGTGCAGAACGCCGTCCGCTACAACGTGCCCGAGGGCGGCTGGGTGGAGGTCACCACCGAGGCCGTGCACGGGCAGGCGGTCCTGCTGGTATCGAACACGGGTCCCGTGGTTCCCGCGTACGAGGTGGACAACCTCTTCGAGCCCTTCAGACGGCTGCGTACGGAGCGCACGGGCAGCGACAAGGGTGTCGGGCTCGGCCTCTCGATCGCGCGCTCCGTGGCGCGCGCACACGGCGGAAAGATCCAGGCGGTACCGCGCGAGGGCGGTGGCCTCGTGATGCGTGTCACTCTGCCCTTGTGAGCGAGACCACCCGGTGTTCGCTGCTGGCTGAATGCTTGGGTCATGAAGGCAGTGACTTCTGTGCGATCGATCACAGTGCCGAGTGTCCGGCCCTATGCGCTCAGTGACCTTGGGGCGGCCGGAAAGCCCGGGAAGTCCGGGTTTCCTGCCCCCCTAGCGGCGGGAAATACATGGGGTGGCGTTTGTGCAAGACGGCCCCCGGACCGTGTACGGTCCCGGTCGTCATCCCAGCCAATCGCTCTTACGAATGTGCGGCTGGGTGTCGATTGAGTAACAGACCTTGATGTGAGGCAAAATCTCCGCCTCAGGTCGGGCACAAGTCCGGCCTCTCGCGCGTTACGTGCGCTGAGACACCCGCTAAATCCCAGAGGGGGAGAGCGAACTATGGCAACGGACTACGACACCCCGCGCAAGACCGACGACGACGTAGACAACGACAGCATCGAAGAGCTGAAGGCTCGTCGCAACGAGAAGTCGTCCTCGAACGTCGACCTGGACGAAATCGACAACGCGGAGGGCCTCGACCTGCCCGGCGCAGACCTCTCCAACGAGGAACTGGCCGTTCGGGTCCTGCCCAAGCAGGCCGACGAGTTCACCTGCACGAGCTGCTTCCTGGTGCACCACCGCAGCCAGCTTGCGCGCGAGAAGAACGGTCAGCCGATCTGCCGCGAATGCGACTGAGAGGCGTCGGCCGTGACTGGCTCGACACCATTTCGGAAGCGGCGCTTCCGAAAAGCTGGTGATCCGGCGGAGACGCGCGAGGGAACCGAGGGCCTGGTAACAGGCCCTGGAGCCCACGGCGTACCCGCCGTGCTCCCCGACATCGCCGAGGCGGTGCCGTCGGCCTCCGAGGCCGGCGAGGGGCCCCGGAAGCACTCCGGGGTCCGTCGGCTGCAAGCCGTCAAGAACGGTGTGCGCAAGGGCGGCGAAAGTGCCAGGGCCGCCGCCCTTTACCTCACCGACCGAGTCATCGAGAACGCACCACGCGTTCCGGTTCGGGACCTCGCGACCCTGCGCGCGCAGTTCCCGGGCCTCGGGCCCGATCAGCTGGCCGACAAGCTGATCTCGGGCGCCGCCAACGCCACCTCCACGGTCGGCGCCGGGATCGGCGCGGCCGCCATGCTGCCGGTGCCCCCCGCCATGCCGGCCGAGCTGGCCGCCGAGATCACCGGGGTCGCCGCGATCGAGCTGAAGCTCATCGCCGAACTCCACGAGGTCTACGGCCTGCGACCGCCCGGCAGCCTCAAGCAGCGCAGCGTCGCCTACCTCACGTCGTGGACGGAGGAGCGCGGGGTCGACCTGACGAAGCCGACCACGCTGAACGCGGCGCTCGGCGGTCAGATGAAGCGCGAACTGCGCCAGCAGATCACGAAGCGGATGTTCCGCAACCTGCCCAACCTGATGCCCTTCATGGTCGGAGCCGCCGTCGGAGCGGTCATGAACCGCCGGGACACCCGCAAACTCGCCGAGAAGGTACGTACGGACCTGCGGGCCCGCGCCGTGCCCTGGAACGCGCTCCCGCAGCTCCCGCCCCTTGAGCGGCCCACCGAGGCCCTTCCCGAGGCGGCCAGGGCCGCGGTCGAGGGCCGGATGTTCGACCCGCGGGCCATCGACCCGAGCACCGTCGATCCGGCCGCCCTCGACCCGAAGGCCGGCGATCCGGGAGCCGCCGACCCCCGGGACTGAGCCCGGCCGGGGTCAGTCCCGGCCCTGCGCCGCGCGGATGGCCGCCACCAGGGCCTGCGGCTCGCGGGTGGAGAGGTAGACGTACGGGGTCGGGTCGGCCGGGTCCGTGACCTCGACGCGCACCGCCGTCGGCACGTAGCTGCGCATCAGCATGAAGGCGCGGGTGTCGGCCTTGTACGTGCGCCAGGCGCGGGCCTCCTCCGGGTCCAGCACCTCGGGGTCGCCGAGCGCCGTCACCGGGATCCGGGCCCCGCCGGCGGCCAGCGCGCCGCCCACCACGCGCACCCGCTGGGAACCGTACGAGCTCACCACCAGCCCCGCCAGCGCGGTGCCCCCGATCAGCCCCGCCAGCAGGGGCAGCGTGCCCAGCGGGAGCAGCATCAGCGCGCAGGCCAGGCCGGTGAGGGCGGCGATGGCCCACCAGGAACGGGGGGCCGTCAGACGTTCGTCGTGGTGCGCGGGGGAGAGCTGCATGGGGCCAAGCCTGCCACGAGGCGACCGGCGGGTAGCCGCGCGGGTAAGGTCTGCGGCTGTGAGTGGACGAAACACAGCGCTGACGCCCCCCGCCGATGCCGCGCCGCCGGTGCGGCACCCCGATGCCCCGGCCCCCGGCGAACTCCTCGGCGCGCACTACGAGCACTGCTTCGGCTGCGGCGACGGCCAGCCGCACGGGCTCCACCTGGAGGCCCGCGCGGGCGAGGGCGTGCGCGTCACCGCGGAGTTCACCGTCAAGGCGGCCCACCAGGGCGCGCCCGGTCTCGCGCACGGCGGCGTCCTCGCCACCGCGCTCGACGAGACCCTGGGCTCCCTGAACTGGCTGCTGCGCGTCATCGCCGTCACCGGCCGGCTGGAGACCGACTTCGTCCGGCCCGTGCCCGTGGACACCGTGCTGTACCTGGAGGCCGAGGTCACCGCCGTCGCCGGCCGGAAGATCTACTCCAGCGCGGTCGGCCGAATAGGCGGACCGCAGGGGCTGGTCGCGCTGCGCGCCGACGCCCTCTTCATCGAGGTGAAGGTCGACCACTTCATCGACAACGGACGGCCCGAGGAGATCCGGGCGGCGATGGCCGACCCGGACCAGGTCAGGCGCGCACGCGCCTTCGAGGTGAACCCCTGATGTCTGAGAACAACACCGGCGTGGACGTGGCCATCCGGCGCGTCGACCCGGAGGTGCCGATTCCGGCCTACGGGCACCCCGGCGACGCCGGCTGCGATCTGGTCACCACCGTGGCCGCGGAGCTGGAGCCGGGGGAGCGGGCGGTCCTGCCCACCGGGATCTCCATCGCGCTGCCCGAGGGGTACGCGGCGTTCGTTCACCCGCGCTCGGGCCTGGCCGCCCGCTGCGGGCTCGCACTCGTGAATGCCCCCGGGACGGTGGATGCCGGGTACCGTGGGGAGATCAAGGTGATCGTGGTCAATCTCGACCCGCGCGAGAGCGTCAGGTTCGAGCGTTTCGACCGCATTGCCCAGCTGGTTGTCCAGCGAGTCGAGCAGGTGCGCTTCCGCGAGGTGGCGCAGCTTCCCGACTCGGCGCGGGCCGAGGGGGGTTTCGGCTCCACCGGTGGTCATGCGGCCGTGGCCGGATCCGGCGCTGGTCAGCAGGGTGGGAATGGCTACGCTTCGGTCGTATCCGACCGGGAAGGACAGTGACGTGTTCGGACGTCGCAAGAAGAACGACTCCGCCAAGGACGGCGGCGCGGCCGAGCAGGTCGTCGACGGCGTAGGTGCCGATGAGCAGGACGGCACGGAGGAGACCGACGCGGTCCAACCGCGCAGGGTGAACCTGCCGCCGGCCCCGCGGCCCGACGGCCCGTGGGACATCTCGGAGGTCCCCGGCAACCCCGAGGACGGCCGGGTCGACCTCGGCGGCATCCTCGTACCGGGTGTCGAGGGCATGGAGCTGCGCGTCGAGGTCGCCGGAGACGCGATCGTCGCCGCGACCGTGGTGCTCGGCGACAGCGCCGTGCAGCTGCAGGCCTTCGCCGCACCCCGCAAGGAAGGCATCTGGGGCGAGGTCCGCGAGGAGATCGCCGAGGGCATCACCAAGCAGGGCGGCATCATCGACGAGGTCGAGGGTCCGCTGGGCTGGGAGCTGCGCGCGCAGGTCCCCGTACCGCTCCCGGACGGGCAGACCGGCGCCCAGCTGGTCCGCTTCGTCGGGGTGGACGGTCCGCGCTGGTTCCTGCGCGGTGTCATTTCCGGCCAGGGCGCGGTGCGTCCCGAATCGGCCGGGGTGCTGGAGCGCATCTTCCTGGACACCGTCGTGGTCCGCGGCGAGGGCCCGATGGCCCCGCGCGACCCGATCGTCCTGAAGCTGCCGAACGACGCGCAGATGGTGCCGGACGGCGTGCAGACCGACGACGCCGGGGACCAGGAAGGCTCCCGCTTCGGCGGGGGCATGGGCCAGCTCGAGCGCGGCCCGGAGATCACCGAGGTCCGCTGACCCCGGTCCGATCCCGTACGGCCGTGGGCCGCGCTCCTCCGGGGTGCGGCCCACGGCCGTAGGCCCCGTCGTACCCGGCCGCGGTCCCGGCGGTGTCCCCGTCCGCCCGCCCGGGGGGGTGTCAGGGAACCGTCAGGGATCCGCCCGCGGCCGGTCATCGGCGCGTGAACGGGGCGGACGTCCCTGAGAATGGGCGCATGGGACGCGGCAAGCTCAGGATCTATCTCGGCTCGGCCCCCGGAGTGGGCAAGACGTACGCCATGCTCTCGGAGGGCCACCGCCGGGTCGAGCGCGGCACCGACTGCGCCGTGGGCTTCGTCGAGCACCACGGGCGCCCGCGCACCGAGGTCATGCTGCACGGTCTGGAGCAGGTGGAGCGCAAGGAGCTCGTGTACCGGGGCGCCGCCTTCACCGAGATGGACGTGGACTCGCTGCTGGCCCGCAAGCCCGCCATAGCCCTCGTGGACGAACTGGCGCACACCAACGTGCCGGGCTCGCGCAACGCCAAGCGCTGGCAGGACGTGGAGGAGCTGCTGCGGGCCGGGATCGACGTGATCTCCACGGTCAACATCCAGCACCTGGAGTCCCTGGGCGACGTGGTGGAGTCGATCACCGGGGTGCGGCAGCGGGAGACCGTCCCCGACGAGGTGGTGCGCCGCGCCGACCAGATCGAGCTGGTCGACATGTCCCCGCAGGCCCTGCGCCGCCGGATGGCGCACGGCAACATCTACAAGTCCGACAAGGTCGACGCGGCCCTGTCCAACTACTTCCGGCCCGGGAACCTGACCGCGCTGCGCGAGCTCGCGCTGCTCTGGGTCGCCGACCGGGCCGACGAGTACCTCCAGCAGTACCGGGGCGAGCACAACATCCGCTCCACCTGGCAGGCGCGCGAGCGGATCGTCGTGGGCCTCACCGGGGGGCCCGAGGGGCGCACCCTCATCCGGCGCGCCTCCAGGGTGGCGGCCAAGGGCTCGGGCAGCGAGATCCTGGCCGTCTACATCGCCCGCAGCGACGGGCTGACCGCGGCCTCGCCCAAGGAGCTGGCGGTCCAGCGGACGCTGGTCGAGGACCTCGGCGGAACGTTTCACCATGTGATCGGCGACAACGTGCCCGAGGCGCTCCTCGAATTCGCCAGAGGGGTCAACGCCACCCAGATCGTGCTCGGCTCCAGCCGCCACCGGTCCTGGCGGTACGTGTTCGGCCCCGGAGTCGGCGCCACCGTGGCCCGTGACTCGGGGCCCGACCTCGACGTGCACATCGTCACGCACGAGGAGGTCGCCAAGGGCCGCGGCCTCCTGCCCGCGGCCCGCTCGGCGGCCCGGCTCGGCCGGACCCGGCTGGTGGCCGGCTGGGTGGTCGGGGTGGCCCTGCCGCTGGGGCTCGCGACGCTGCTGACGCACATCGACGGCGACCCCGGCCTCGCCAACGAGATGCTGCTGTTCCTGGCCCTGACCGTGGCCGCGGCCCTGCTCGGCGGCCTCTGGCCGGCGCTGGCCTCCGCCGCCGTCGGCTCCCTGCTGCTCAACTACTACTTCGCCCCGCCCATCCACCGCTTCACCATCTCGGACCCCAAGAACATCGTCGCCATCGCGGTCTTCTTCGGCGTCGCAGGCTCGGTGGCCTCCGTCGTCGACGCCGCCGCCCGCCGCACCCACCAGGCGGCCCGGCTGCGCGCCGAGTCCGAGATCCTGTCCTTCCTCGCCGGCAGCGTGCTGCGCGGCGAGACCACCCTGGACGCGCTGCTGGAGCGGGTGCGCGAGACCTTCGCCATGGAGTCGGTGGCGCTGCTGGAGCGCGAGAGCGACGTCGAGCCCTGGCGGCCGGCGGGCAGCGTCGGCCCGAACCCGGTCGCCCGCCCCGAGGACGCCGACGTGGACATGCCGATCGGCGACCACATGGCGCTGGCCCTGTCCGGGCGGGTGCTGCCCGCCGCGGACCGCCGCGTCCTCGGCGCCTTCGCCGCCCAGGCCGCCGTCGTACTCGACCGGCAGCGGCTGGTCGGAGAGGCGGAGGAGGCCCGCCGGATGGCGGAGGGCAACCGGATCCGGACCGCGCTGCTGGCCGCCGTCAGCCATGACCTGCGTACGCCGCTGGCCTCCATCAAGGCCTCCGTGAGCTCCCTGCGCTCCGACGACGTGGACTGGTCCGACGAGGACCGGGCCGAGCTCCTGGAGGGCATCGAGGACGGCGCCGACCGGCTCGACCACCTCGTGGGCAACCTGCTCGACATGTCGCGGCTCCAGACCGGCACCGTCACCCCGCTGATCCGCGAGATCGACCTCGACGAGGTGGTCCCGATGGCGCTGGGCGGCGTACCCGAGGGCAGCGTGCTGCTGGACGTCCCGGAGACCCTGCCCATGGTGGCGGTGGATCCGGGGCTGCTGGAGCGGAGCGTGGCCAACGTGGTGGAGAACGCGGTGAAGTACAGCCCGTCCGGGGAGCAGGTGCTGGTGGCGGCCAGCTTCCTCGGCGACCGGGTCGAGGTGCGGGTCGTGGACCGCGGGCCGGGCGTGCCCGACGACGCCAAGGACCGGATCTTCGCCCCCTTCCAGCGGTACGGGGACGCGCCCCGCGGCGCCGGGGTCGGGCTCGGGCTGGCCGTCGCGCGCGGCTTCGCCGAGGCCATGGACGGCACGCTGGAGGCCGAGGACACCCCCGGAGGCGGGCTCACCATGGTGCTCACGCTGCGGGCGGTGACCGGCGGGCGGCCGCAGATCCACGTGAGCGTGGACGGCGAGGGGCGCAGCGCGCCCGGCGCGGCCGAGACGCCGGAGCCGGGCCTGGCCGAGGGGCACCCGGTGGATTTTGATCTCGATTCGATACGACAGAAGGCAGGACCTCGATGACCCGGGTGCTCGTGGTGGACGACGAACCTCAGATCGTCCGAGCCCTCGTGATCAACTTGAAGGCGCGCAAGTACGAGGTCGACGCGGCCGCCGACGGGGCGAGCGCCCTGGAACTGGCGGCCGCCCGCCACCCCGACGTGGTCGTCCTGGACCTCGGCCTGCCCGATATGGACGGGGTCGAGGTGATCAAGGGGCTGCGCGGCTGGACCCGGGTCCCGATCCTGGTCCTCTCCGCCCGGCACAGCTCCGACGAGAAGGTCGAGGCCCTGGACGCGGGAGCCGACGACTACGTCACCAAGCCCTTCGGCATGGACGAGCTGCTCGCCAGGCTGCGCGCCGCCGTCCGGCGGGCGGAGCCGGGCGCCGGGGCCGGCGAGGACGAGGTGATCGTCGAGACGGAGACCTTCACGGTGGACCTCGCGGCGAAGAAGGCGGTGCGAGCCGGCCGCGACGTACGCCTCACGCCCACCGAGTGGCACCTGCTGGAGGTGCTGGTCCGCAACGGCGGCAAACTGGTCAGCCAGAAGCAGCTGCTCCAGGAGGTCTGGGGGCCCTCGTACGGGACCGAGACCAACTACCTGCGGGTCTACATGGCCCAGCTGCGGCGCAAGCTGGAGGCCGACCCCTCGCACCCGAGGCACTTCATCACGGAACCGGGCATGGGATACCGCTTCGAGAGGTAGTGGGGGCGCCGGTACGCTTCCTGTATGAGTGCTGAACCGCGTTCCGAGAAGCCCGCGAAGCCGGCGAAGCCCGCCAGGCCGGCGGGCCGGTTCCGCCGGATGATAGAGCGGCTGTCCACCTCGCAGGAGGAGCTGCATTCGGCGGAGCTGCAGGAGGACGCAGAAGCCGCGGGGTGCACGCGGATCTGTGACTGCCACGACCGCCAGATAGTGAAGGTGACCGGGACCCTGCGGACCGTCACCCTGCGGCCGCGCGCGGGTGTCCCCGCACTGGAGGCCGAGCTGTTCGACGGCTCGGCCGCGCTGGACGTCGTCTGGCTCGGACGTCGCTCGATCGTGGGAATCGAACCCGGCCGTCGGATGATCGCCTCCGGGCGGATCTCGATGAGCCACGGCCGTCGGGTGCTTTTCAACCCGAAGTACGAACTCCGACCGCTCGGACAGGAGCACTGACGGTGACGTCACTCGACAAATCGACCCCGCAGACCACTGCGGACACGGAACCGTCGGCGGACCAGAAGGCCGTCACACAGGCGGCACTCTTCGATGCCTTCGGCGGCATCCGGGGCACCGTGGAGACGATGCTCCCCGGCCTGCTCTTCGTCATGATCTACACGATCAACAAGGACGTGAAGCTGTCCGCCATCGCCGCGGGCGCGGTCGCGGTCCTGCTGGTGATCGTGCGGCTGCTGCGCAAGGACACGGTCAAGCACGCCTTCAGCGGGGTGTTCGGCGTGGGCGTGGGCGTGGCCTTCGCCCTGTTCACGGGCAGCGCGAAGGGGTTCTACCTGCCCGGCATGATCTACGGCGCCGGCCTGGGCGTGGCCTTCACGCTCTCCGCGCTGGTGGGCTTCCCGCTGCTGGGGGTCATGCTGGGGCCGGTCTTCAAGGAGAACCTGTCCTGGCGCACGCGCAACCCGGGGCGCAAGAAGGCGTACGTCAAGGCCAGCCTGGCCTGGGGCCTGATCTTCCTCGCGAAGTACGCGATCCTCTTCCCGCTGTACTGGTGGGGCGACGCGACGCAGCTCGGCTGGGTGCTGATCGCGCTGAAGCTGCCGCCGATGGTGCTGGCGGTGTACTTCACGTGGCTCTTCCTGGCGCAGGCGCCGCCGCCGATCAACGTGATCGCGGAGTGGGAGGCGGAGGAGGCCGCGGAGAAGGCCGCGAAGGCGGCCGCGAAGGCCGCGCGGGGTCCGGGGGTCTGAGCGGTACGCCGCTGCGTGCGCTCACTTTGCTGCGCGGGGTGGGAGCGGGCCGCCGCCCCGGGCCCCGCGCACAAACGCCGGCGGGGCTGGAGTCGGCTCGGCGGCGCCGGATGGGTAGGGCGTGCGGCTCCGTAGGGCCGGGGATGTGAGAAGGGGCGGCCGACCGCAATGGTCGGCCGCCCCCTTTCGGCGTTCAGCGGGCCGCAGGCTAGTCCGCTGCCTGGAGGAGGTCCTCCAGCTGCTCCTCGCGGGCCTGGGCGGCGACGAAGAGGAGCTCGTCGCCCGGTTCCAGGGTTTCCTCGCCGTGCGGGGTCAGCACCCGGTTGCCGCGGATGATCGTGACCAGCGAGGTGTCCTCGGGCCAGGTGATCTCGCTGATCTGCTTGCCCGCGACCTGGGAGTCGGCGGGCAGGGTCAGCTCGACGAGGTTGGCGTCGCCGTGGCTGAAGCGCAGCAGCCGGACCAGGTCGCCGACGCTGACGGCCTCCTCGACCAGCGCCGACATCAGGCGCGGGGTCGAAACGGCGACGTCCACGCCCCAGGACTCGTTGAAGAGCCACTCGTTCTTCGGGTTGTTCACCCGCGCCACGACCCGGGGGACCCCGTACTCGGTCTTGGCGAGGAGGGAGACGACCAGGTTGACCTTGTCGTCACCGGTCGCGGCGATGACCACGTTGCAGCGCTGGAGCGCCGCCTCGTCGAGCGAGGTGATCTCGCAGGCGTCGGCCAGCAGCCACTCCGCCTGCGGCACCCGCTCCACCGAGATGGCGGTCGGGGCCTTGTCCACGAGGAGCACCTCGTGGCCGTTCTCCAGGAGCTCGCCCGCGATGGAACGGCCCACCGCGCCGGCTCCGGCGATCGCGACCCTCATGCGTGTGCCTCCTCAGGCCCCTCGGCGAAGGCGGCCTCCACCTTGTCGATCTCGTCCGTGCGCATCATCACGTGGACGAGGTCGCCCTCCTGGAGGACGGTCGCCGATGTCGGCAGCATGGCCTCGCCCAGCCGGGTGAGGAAGGCGACGCGGACGCCGGTCTCCTCCTGCAGGCGGCTGACCTTCTGGCCGATCCAGGTGGTGGAGGTGTGCACCTCGGCGAGCTGGACACCGCCGCTCGGGTCGCGCCACAGCGGCTCGGCGCCCGAAGGCAGCAGCCGGCGGAGCATCTGGTCGGCCGTCCAGCGGACGGTGGCGACGGTGGGGATGCCCAGGCGCTGGTAGACCTCGGCGCGCTTGGGGTCGTAGATGCGGGCGGCGACGTTCTCGACGCCGAACATCTCCCGGGCCACCCTGGCGGCGATGATGTTGGAATTGTCACCACTGCTCACCGCGGCGAAGGCGCCCGCCTCCTCGATGCCGGCCTCGCGCAGCGTGTCCTGGTCGAAGCCGACTCCGGTGACGCGACGGCCGCCGAATCCGGCTCCCAGCCGGCGGAATGCGGTGGGGTCCTGGTCGATGACCGCGACCGTATGCCCCTGCTGTTCCAGGGTCTGCGCGAGGGCGGAGCCCACTCTTCCGCAGCCCATAATGACGATGTGCACGGCCGTCCTTCCGGCTGTCAGCGGCTCGCTGGGTTCCAGCCTCATTGCTGCTCTGGCTTAACAGGGTCTCAGACCATGGCCCAAGCTACACACGGGCGGTCACCACTGTGACCATTTGCGCGGGAGGCGGGCCTCCTTTGCCCTGGATGCGGTGCGACTTCACGCTGTATAGGGGTGGGGGGTTCGTCAGGCCGATTTCGAACGCTTACGATCCTCTGCGTGTCCAAACTGACCGACGTGCCCAAACGGATCCTGATCGGCCGGGCGCTACGAAGCGACCGCCTCGGGGAAACCCTCCTTCCCAAGCGGATCGCCCTCCCGGTGTTCGCGTCCGACCCGCTCTCCTCGGTGGCATATGCCCCTGGCGAGGTCCTGCTGGTCCTCTCGATCGCGGGCGTGTCGGCGTACCACTTCAGCCCCTGGATCGCCGTCGCGGTCGTCGTGCTGATGTTCACCGTGGTCGCCTCCTACCGGCAGAACGTTCACGCCTACCCCAGCGGCGGCGGTGACTACGAGGTCGCCAACACCAACCTCGGGCCCAGAGCCGGTCTCACCGTGGCGAGCGCCCTGCTCGTCGACTACGTCCTCACGGTCGCCGTGTCGATCTCCTCCGGGGTCGAGAACCTCGGCTCCGCCGTCGATTTCGTCATCGAGCACAAAGTGCTCTCCGCGATCATCATGATCCTGCTGCTCACACTGATGAATCTGCGCGGTGTGAAGGAATCCGGGAACCTCTTCGCCATCCCGACCTACGTGTTCGTCGGCGCCGTCTTCGTGATGATCGCGTACGGAGCCTGGCGCGGCCTGGTCATGGGCGACACCATGGAGGCCCCGACGGCCGGCCTGGAGATCAAACCCGAACACCAGGGGCTCGCCGGTTTCGCACTGGTCTTCCTGCTGCTGCGCGCCTTCTCCTCCGGCTGCGCGGCGCTCACGGGCGTCGAGGCCATCAGCAACGGCGTACCCGCCTTCCGCAAGCCCAAGAGCAAGAACGCGGCCACCACCCTGGCCCTCATGGGCGGCCTGGCCGTCACCATGTTCTGCGGGATCATCGGCCTGGCCATGGCCACGAACGTCCGGATGGCCGAGAACCCCGCCGCCGACCTGCTGGAGAACGGCGTCCCCGTCGGCGACGGCTACGTCCAGCACCCGGTCATCTCCCAGGTCGCCGAGGCCGTCTTCGGCAACGGCAGCTTCCTCTTCATCGTGCTCGCCGCGGCCACCGCGCTGGTCCTCTTCCTCGCCGCGAACACCGCCTACAACGGCTTCCCGCTGCTCGGCTCGATCCTCGCGCAGGACCGCTACCTGCCGCGCCAGCTGCACACCCGCGGCGACCGCCTCGCCTTCTCCAACGGCATCGTGCTGCTCGCGGGCGCCGCCATGCTGCTGGTGTGGATCTACGACGCCGACTCGACGAAGCTGATCCAGCTCTACATCGTCGGCGTCTTCGTCTCCTTCACGCTGAGCCAGATCGGCATGGTCCGGCACTGGAACCGCCACCTGCGATCGGAGCGCGACCCGGCCGCGCGCCGCCGGATGCACCGGTCCCGGGCGATCAACACCTTCGGCGCCTTCTTCACCGGCATGGTGCTGGTCGTCGTCCTGGCCACCAAGTTCACCCACGGCGCCTGGGTCGCCCTGCTCGGCATGGTCATCTTCTACGGAACGATGTCCGCGATCCGCAAGCACTACGACCGGGTCTCCGAGGAGATCGCCGCAGCCGAAGGCCCGAGCGACGACAGCGTGCGCCCCTCGCGGGTCCACTCCATCGTCCTGGTCTCCAAGGTCCACAAGCCCACCCTGCGCGCCCTGGCCTTCGCCAAGCTGACCCGCTCGGACCGGCTGGAGGCGCTCAGCATCAGCGTCGACCCGGTCGAGACCAAGGCGCTGCGCGAGGAGTGGGAGCGGCGCGGCATCAACGTCCCGCTCAAGATCCTCGACTCCCCGTACCGCGAGATCACCCGCCCGGTCGTCGAGTACGTGAAGGGCCTGCGCAGCGAGAACCCGCGCGACGCCGTCAGCGTGTACATCCCCGAGTACGTGGTCGGACGCTGGTACGAGCACCTGCTGCACAACCAGAGCGCCCTGCGCCTCAAGGGCCGGCTGCTCTTCACCCCCGGCGTGATGGTCACCTCGGTGCCCTACCAGCTGGAGTCCTCGGAGCTGGCGAAGAAGCGGGCGAAGAAGCGCGCGGAGTGGAACGCCCCGGGCGCGGTGCGCCGCGGGCCGGTCGACACGCCCCGTCCGCGTCCGAAGGACCCGGCGGGGAAGTAGTCCCGCAGCCCCGGATCCGGGGTGGCGAACGGCCGGACGAGATCCACGTAAACTGATGGGTCGGTCGTCCGGCCGTTCCTTTTTGATCTTCTGATCCACATCCTTGGAGTCTCCCCACCATGACGAGCGAGCAGAACGAGAAGCAGTCACTGGTCGGGGAGGAGTACGAGGTCGAGGTCGGCCCCGTGGCGCACGGCGGGCACTGCATCGCCCGGACCGCCGAGGGCCGCGTCCTGTTCGTCCGGCACACGCTGCCCGGCGAGAAGATCATCGCGAAGGTCACCGAGGGCGACGTCGACTCCCGCTTCCTGCGCGCCGACGCCATCACCGTCCTCGACCCCTCCAAGGACCGGGTCGAGGCCCCCTGCCCGTACGCCGGCCCCGGCGCGTGCGGTGGCTGCGACTGGCAGCACGCCAAGCCCGGCGCCCAGCGCCGGCTCAAGGGCGAGGTCGTCGCCGAGCAGCTGCTGAGGCTCGCCGGGCTCACCCCGGAGCAGGCCGGCTGGGACGGTACGGTCATGCCGGCCGAGGGCGACAAGGTGCCCGCCGGGCAGGTCCCGCAGTGGCGCACCCGCGTGCAGTACGCGATCGACGAGGACGGTGTCGTGGGCCTGCGCAAGCACCGCTCGCACGACATCCAGCCGATCGAACACTGCATGATCGCGGCGCCGGGCGTCACCGAGCTCGGCATCGAGCAGCAGGACTGGCCGCAGATGGCCACCGTCGAGGCCATCGCCGCGTCCGGCTCCGGCGACCGCCAGGTCGTCCTGACCCCCCGCCCCGGCGGCCGGCTCCCGCTCGTCGAGCTGGACAAGCCCGTCTCGGTCCTCCGCGTCGAGGAGAAGGACGGCGGAGTCCACCGCGTCCACGGCCGCCCCTTCGTGCGCGAGCGCGCGGACGGCCGTACGTACCGCGTCGGCATGGGCGGCTTCTGGCAGGTCCACCCCCAGGCCGCCGACACCCTGATCAAGGCCGTCATGCAGGGCCTGATGCCGCGCAAGGGCGAAATGGCCCTCGACCTCTACTGCGGCGTCGGCATCTTCGCGGGCGCCCTCGCGGAACGCCTCGGCGACACCGGCGCGGTCCTGGGCATCGAGTCCACGAAGCGCGCGGTCGAGGACGCCCGGCACAACCTGACCGACTTCCCGCGGGTCCGCATCGAGCAGGGCAAGGTCGAGCAGATCCTCCCGAAGACCGGCATCACCGAGTGCGACCTCGTCGTCCTGGACCCGCCCCGCGCGGGCGCCGGCAAGCAGACGGTCCGCCAGGTCGCCGGCCTCAACCCGCGCCGCATCGCCTACGTGGCCTGCGACCCGGCGGCCCTCGCCCGCGACCTGGCCTATTTCCAGGAGGCGGGCTACAAGGTCCGCACCCTGCGCGCCTTCGACCTCTTCCCGATGACCCACCACGTGGAGTGCGTGGCGATCCTGGAACGGGTGGCGAAGGACGCCTGACGTTCGGGTCGGTGATGGTCCGACGCCCGCCGGATGAATGCCCCGGCGGGACGTCACGAGTGGAAAGTCGCCTCCTGGGCGGGCTGCGTGCCCAGCCCGGGGGGCGTTTTTTTGTGGGTCGTGGGGAGGTGGTCGACGCTTCGGGTGGGGGTGGTCGTCCGGGGGAGCGGGATTTCGAAGTGGACCGTTCCGTAGCCGCCGTGCTCGCCCGTGGTGCGCCCGTCGCAGACCTCGTCGGCCAGGCTGCGCCAGAAGGCCTCGGCTCCCGGGATGTCGACGTTCGTGTGCAGGTAGACCGTGTCGTATCCGGGGACGCCCGCGGCGAACGCGCAGGCCGTCCCGACCATGGCGCGGGCCAGCCCGTGGCGGCGGTGGTCCGGGCGCACGTACACCCGTAGGAGCTGCGCGGTGCGTCCCGAGGGATAGCGCTCGGTGAGCCAGCGGGGGTGCGGGGGGTGGGTGGGGCCGCGGGAGTTCAGCGCGGTGGTGCCGACCACCTCTTCGCCCAGGACCGCGACGACGAGGGTGTGGCGCGGGTGCGTGAGGTAGGTGCTGTCGAGGTCGACGACGTCGTCGTGCCACCGGGGCACGTACCCGTAGTCGAACTCCCGGTAGAACGTGTCGAGCATGACGCTCCGCGCGCCGGCGGCGTCCCCCGGTTCGGCATGCCGTACGACGTACGGCCCGATCCGCAGCCCCTGGCCTTGCCCCTGCGCCTGCCCCTGCGCCGGGTCCGTCAGTTCCCTCATGGCTCGGCGGCTCCCTTCCTGCACTCCGGTCTCGTGAGCGGCAGGCTACCGGAAATCAGCTCTATTGGAAATGAAAACGATTTCCGGTAGCTTCCTCCTCGGTCCCTTGCGGACGCCTCCTGCCGGGCGGTCCGCTCCGCAGGCGCGCCGCACCGTCGTCACGGCGTTTTGAAAGGAACTTCCTTGGCACATCTGCTGGTTGTCGAGAGCTGGGTGGGGTCGATGAGCAGGCTGTTGCCCAGGGCCATCGGAGAAGGCGGGCACGAGTTCACCTTCGTCACCCGGGACCTCCACCACTACCTGCGCGGCGCCGGACCGGAGGGTCCGCATCCGCTGCTGGCGGCGCGCAACATCATCACCGCGGACACCAATGCCATGGACGAGCTGCTGCCCCACCTCGAACGCCTCCACGCGGTGCTGGCCTTCGACGGGGTCGTCTCCTCCTGCGACTACTACCTGCCCGCCGTGGCCCGGATCGCCGACCGGCTGGGCCTGCCCGGCCCGGCCGTCGAAGCCGTGGAGGCCGCCTGCCGCAAGGACCTGACCCGCCGGGTGCTGGCCGGGGCCGGGGTTCCGGGGCCCCGCTTCGCGCTCTGCGCGGACACCGCGCAGGCCGCGGCCGCCGCCCGGGAGATCGGCTATCCGCTGGTGGTCAAGCCCGTGGACCTGTGCGCCGGAATGCTCGTACGGGAGGTCCGCGACGAGCGGGAACTGGAGGCGGCCTGCCGGGCGCTGGAGGAGTTCCCGGTCAACGCGCGCGGCCAGGAACGGATGCCCGTCGTCCTCCTGGAGGAGTTCCTCACCGGACCCGAGGTCAGCGTCGAGACCGTCTCCTTCGGCGGTGTCATCGGCGTGGCAGGTGTCACCGACAAGAGCATCGGCGGGGCGCCCGCCTTCATCGAGACCGGGCACATGTTCCCGGCGGACATCGCGCCGGAGGCGGCGCGGCAAGCGGTGGACACGGCGGCGGCCGCGGTCAAGGCCCTCGGCCTGGACCACGTCGTGTGCCACACCGAGATCAAACTGACGCCCGAGGGCCCCAAGGTGGTGGAGGTCAACCCCCGGCCCGCCGGCAACCGGATCACCGAACTCGTCCGGCACGTCACGGGCATCGACCTGGCCGCGGCCTGCGTGGACGCCGCCCTCGGCCGGACGCCCGACCTCACTCCGCGCCCGACCGGCGTGCACAGCGCCGCCATCGTCTTCCTGCTCCCCGACACGGCCGGCACCCTCGCCGGAATCGAGGGCGCCGACGAGGTCCGGGCGCAGCCCGGAGTGCTGGAGCTCACCCTCGCCGGGCCGGGGCGCGCCGTACGGGCCGCGACCAGCAACAACGAGTACCTCGGCCACATCATGACGGCCGACACCTTCGGGAGCGGGGCCCGCCGGGCCGCGGAGCTCCTCCTCGCCCGCCTGCGCCCCACGTTCGAGGAGCAGGATGCCGAACTCGAGGAGCAGGGCGCCGAGTCCGCGGCGGTGCCCGCATGACGGCGCCCGCCGTGCACGATCCCGCCGTGCACGATCCCACCCTGCACGATCCCGCCGTGCGCACCGTCGGCCGGCTCGTCGAAGCGGTGCGCGGCGGGAGTTACGGCTCCGACCCCGCCCTGGAGCGCATCGCGCTCGCCTTCACCACCGCCCAGGCGGTACGCCACGCCGGCCGCGGCAGCGGATACCGCAACGAGGTGCTCAGCCTGCGCCTGGAGGCGGCCGTCGGATCCTGCGCCGTGGAGCCGGGCACCCTGCCCGCCGCGACGCTCGACGACTGCGTCGGAGCTACGGTGGCCGAACTCCTCGACCACCCGCAGCTTCCCGTACGGATCGCCGCGCTCGACGCGTACCTGGGCCACGTGCGCCCCCACACCCCCGACCACGGCGCCCGCCCGTACGCCCTGCCGGCCGGGAACTCCCTGCACCGGTCCCGGGCCCGCGCCCGCGCCGTGGCCGACCTGCTGCCCGCGACCGGGATCCGCCGGGTCCTGGTCATCGGCGTCGTCAACTCCCTGCTGGAGCAACTGCGGTCGCGCGGACTGGCGTACGTGCCCTGCGATCTCAAGGGCGGCGCCACCGAGTGGGGCGAGCCGGTGCGGACCGACGCCCTCGCGGAGCTGGAACGGTGCGACGCCGTCCTCGCCTCCGGCATGACCCTCGGAAACGGCACCTTCGAGCCGCTGCTCGACCACGCCGCGGCCACCGGCAAGCCCCTGGTGATGTTCGCCCAGACCGGCAGCGCGGTCCTCCCGCGCTTCCTGGGCGCCGGGGTCAGCGCCGTGTCCGCGGAGCCCTACCCCTTCTTCTGGCTCGACGGCGGCCCGGGAGTCATCCACCGCTACGGAGGCACCTGTTGACCGTCGCGCCCCTGCTGGACCGCACCCCGGCCCGCAGCGCGAACCCGGAGCTGCTGACGCTGGTCGGCCGCACCCCGCTCGCGCGGATCCGTACCGAACTCCCTTACGCCCACCCGGGCTTCTGGGCCAAACTCGAATGCCTCGGCGCCGGTGGCATGAAGGCGCGGTCCGCCGTGTCCATGCTGCGCGGCGCCCGGCGGCGCGGCGAACTGCGCCCCGGCGCCACCGTGGTCGAATCCACCTCGGGGACCCTGGGGATCGGGCTCGCCTTCGCCGGACAGGCGCTCGGGCACCCGGTCGTCCTCGTCGGCGACCGCGAACTCGAACCGTCCATGCGGCAGTTGCTCCATGCGTACGGCGCCCAGCTGGAGCTGGTGGACCGGCCCGCCCCCGAGGGCGGCTGGCAGGCGGCCCGGATCGCCCGGCTGCGCGAAGCCCTGGCCCGGATCCCGGACGCCTACTGGCCCGACCAGTACAACAACCCCGACAACGCGGCCGGGTACCTCCCCATGGCCGCCGAACTGTGCGGGCAGCTCGAACACTTGGACGTCCTGGTGTGCAGCGTCGGCACCGGCGGCCACAGCGCCGGGCTCATCGGCCCGCTGCGCCGCCGCTGGCCGCGCCTGAAGGTGATCGGCGTGGACTCCGTGGGATCGGCCATCTTCGGCCAGCCCGCCCGCCCCCGCCTCATGCGCGGGCTCGGCAGCAGCATCCACCCGCGCAACGTCGCCCACCAGGCCTTCGACGAGGTCCACTGGGTGGGCCCGGCCGAAGCCGTCGACGCCTGCCGCAGGCTCGCCCGCACCGGCTTCGTCAGCGGCGGCTGGAGCACCGGCGCCGTCGCCCTCGTCTCCGCCTGGGCCGCCCGGGTGGAAGCGGGCGCGGTCGTCGCGACGGTCTTCCCCGACGGCCCGCACCGCTACCTCGGTACCGTCTACGACGACGAGTTCTGCCACGCCCACGGTCTCGACCGGGCCGAACTCGCGCTCCGCCCGCTGGAGATCGCCCACCCGCACGCGACCGAGGCGGTCGGCTGGACCCGTTGCCGCACCGTCCTCGACCCGCTCGCGGCCACCCGGCCGCACCTGCCGGCGCCGGCGCGGGGAGGCGCTGCGTGAAGCTCACCTGGTACACCACGGAGCTGGAACTCGCCGAACCGCTGCGCATATCCCGCTCGGTGATGGCCCGCCGCGACGCGGTCTGGGCGGCGATCGAGCACGGCGGCCTGACCGGCTGGGGCGAGGTGGTCAGCAGCGACTACCTCGGCCTGCCCACCGAGCGCATCGTCCGGCACCTCGGTGCGGTGCGCCCCTCGGTCGAACGCCTTCCCGACCCGGAGACCGCGTGGGACGAACACGCCGCCCCGTGGGACGAACACGCCGCCCTGTGGGACGAACACGCGTCCCCGCGGGACCGGCACGCGGCCCGTCCGTTTCCCGGCCTGCCGCCCGGCGTGCTCGCCGGGCTGGAGGCGGCCCTGCTCGACCTGGTCGGCAAGCGGGCCGGCCGGCCCGCCCACCAACTGCTGGGCACCGACGCCGCACCGGCCGCGCAGACCACCCGTACGATCGGCATCACCACGCCCGTGGCGGCGGCCGCGCAGGCCGCCCGGCTCGCCATGAGCGGCTTCACGGCCCTCAAGGTCAAAGCGGGATCCCCCGATCCGGCCGAAGACCTCGCGCGGGTGGAGGCCGTACGGATCGCCGCCCCCGGTGCGAGCGTGCTGCTCGACCCCAACGGGGCGTGGACCGAACGCCAGGCCCACGACCTGCTCCCGCGCTTCGCCGCCCTCGGCGTCACCGCCGTGGAACAGCCCATCGCGCCGGGCCGCCACGACGCGCTCGCCCGGGTGGCGAAGGAGTCCCCGGTCCCGGTGATCGCCGACGAGGACGCGGTCTCGTACGAGGACGCCGTGGCGCTCGCCGGACTCGTCCACGGCGTCAACGTCAAGCTCGCCAAATGCGGCGGCGTGCAAGCCGCCCTTCGCATCCACGAAGCCCTGCGCGGCAGCGGCACCGACCTGATGCTCGGCTGCCTCACCGCCAGCTCGCTCGGCATCGCGCCCGCCGTGCACCTCGCCGACCGGGCCCGCTGGGTGGACCTCGACGGGCACCTGCTGCTCGCCGAGGACCCGTGGACCGGCATCGGCGGGACCGACGGCACCGTACGGGCCGCCGACCGGGCGGGCCTCGGAGTCCGGCGCGCCCACCCGGCGGTCGTCCGGTGAAGGTCCTCCACTCGATGCGGGGCTTCCCGCCCGCCGTACGCCTCCTCCTCGTCAACCAGCTCGGCGTCAACACCGGCTTCTACCTGCTCATCCCGTACCTCGCCACCCACCTCACCGACGACCTCGGCCTCTCGGCGGCCCTCGTCGGGGTCGTCCTCGGCCTGCGCAACCTCAGCCAGCAGGGCCTGTTCCTGATCGGCGGCTCGGCCGCCGACCGACTCGGCGCCCGCGGGGTGATCATCGCGGGCTGCGCCCTGCGCACGGTGGGATTCGGCCTGTTCGCCCTCGGCGACGGGCTGCCGCTGCTGATCGCCGCTTCCGTGCTCAGCGGGCTGGCGGGGGCCCTGTTCAACCCCGCCGTGCGGACCTACGTCGCCCAGGAGGCCGGCGACCGCAAGGCCGAGGCCTTCGCCCTGTTCAACGTCTTCGCCACCACAGGGGCGCTGCTCGGCCCGCTGCTCGGCACCCTGCTGCTGCTCGTGGACTTCCGGGCCGCCGCCGTCTCCGCGGCCGGGGTGTTCGCCGTCCTCACCGTGGCCCAGCTGCTGGTGCTGCCCGCCCGGAAGGTCCCGGCCCCCGGCACCGGCGTGCTCGGCGACTGGCGCGAGGTGGCCGGCAACCGCCGGTTCCTGGCGTTCTCGCTCGCCATGATCGGCATGTACGGCCTGGAGAACCAGCTGTACCTGCTGCTGCCCCGTGCGGCCACCGACGCCTCGGGCTGGGCCGGTTCGGTCGGCCTGCTGTTCCTCGCCGGGACCGTCGCCAACCTGCTGTTCCAACTGCGCATCACCCGCGCCCTGAAGGCCCGGGGGAGCAGCGGGCGCTGGATCGCCACCGGCCTGGCCGTCATGGGCCTCGGCTTCCTGCCGCCGATGCTCGTCGCCGGCCCCGCCACCGCCCACCCCCTGCGGCTCCTGCCGGTGCTCGCCGGGGCCCTGCTGCTGCACCTCGGGGTGATGATCGCCCAGCCCTTCGTGATGGAGCTGATACCGGCCTTCGGGCGCCCGAACCTGACCGGCACGTACTACGGCCTCTTCTACGCGGTCTCCGGGGTCGCGGCCGCCGCCGGCAGCGCGGCCATCGGCTGGTCCATGGACACCGCGGGCCACACCGGCCGGACCTGGCTGCCCTACGGCTGCTGCCTCGCCCTCGGCCTGCTCTCGGCAGCGGCCGTGGCCCACCTGCACCGAAGACGCGCCCTGCCCCGCGACCCGGCGCCGGACCCCCTCGACCCCCTGCCCTCCCGCACCACCGCGCGCCCCCGAAGCGAGACCCGATGACAGTCACCACCAGCGGCGGCACGACGAGCGGCGCCACCAGCGGCAACCTGCTCACCGACCACCCCGAGCTCTACGAGGAGCGCTTCCCCGACCCCGAACGGCTCGCCGCCCGCTGGGCCGAGGAGATGCTGACCCGCCACGGCGCCGGTCCCCGGGTCCTCGACGTCGGGTGCGGCACCGGCCGGGACGCGGCCTGGCTGCACCACCGGGCCGGGCGCGAGGTCACCGGCATCGACACCTCGCGGGCCATGCTGGCCCACGCCGGCGTCCACCACCCCGGCCCCGGCTACCAGCTGGCCGACATGCGCGCGTTCGAGGTCGACGCCACCTTCGACGCGATCGTCTGCCTGGACAGCGCCCTGCTCTACTGCCACACGAACGAGGACCTGGCCGCCTTCCTCGCCCGCTGCCGCGCCCACCTCGCGCCCGGCGGGCTGCTCGTCGCCGAAATGCGCAACGGGGCCTTCTTCCTCGGCAACACCGAACTCCTGGACACCCCGCGCACCGCCTCCTTCGCCTGGCGCGGGACCACGTACACCTCCCACACCACCCTGTGGATCGACCACGGCGCACAACTCCTGCGCCGCCGAAGGACCTGGACCGCCGACGACGGCTCCCTTCCGGACGAGCAGCACTCCGCCTGGAGGCTGCTCTTCCCGCAGGAGCTCCGGTACTTCCTCACCACCGCCGGGTTCGAGGTACTCGGGCTGCACGACGGACCCGGCCCCCGCACCGAACCGCCGTGGCGCGAGGGCGAGGCCCCGCACGGGACCACGCGTTCCGACCGCCTCCACCTCATCGCCCGGCTCGCGCCCCACCCCAGCAACGGAGACATGTCCGCATGAACGACGCCCGCTCCAGCCTCGCCCGCAGAGGCTTCCTCATCGCCACCGGGGCCACCGCCCTCGCCCTCACCGCCGCCTGCGGCGCCGGCGCCACCGCCCCGGACGCCAAGAACGCCGCGGCGGGAGCCCCCAAGGCCGGCGGTAAGCTGCGCGCCGCGTTCGCGGGCGGCGGAGCCAACGAGACCCTCGACCCGCACGCCGCCAACCTGTTCGTCGACGCCGCCCGCGCCAAGGCCCTCTTCGACAAGCTCGCCGACTTCGGCGCCGACCTCGCCGCCGTCCCCCGGCTCGCCGAGCGCTGGGAGCCCAACGAGACCCTCGACACCTGGCGGGTCACCTTGCGCAAGGCCGCCTTCCACGACGGCAGGCCCGTCACGGCCGAGGACGTGCTCTACAGCTACCGCCGGATCGCCGACCCCAAGGGCACCTTCCGGGCCAAGGCCTCCCTGGAGCCCATCGACCTGGCGGCCAGCCGCGCCGTCGACGCGGGGACCGTCGAGTTCAAGCTCAAGCGCCCCTACGCCGAATTCCCCAACGTCCTGGCCGCGTTCGGCGCGTACATCGTCCCCAAGGACACCACCTCCTTCGACAAGCCCGTCGGCTCCGGCCCGTTCGGCTTCGTCTCCTTCACACCGGGCAGCTCCCTCCTCGTCAAGCGCAACGAGGCCTACTGGGACGGCGCCCCGCACCTGGACCAGCTCGAATTCGTCGTCGCCGGCGAGGAGTCGGCACGCGTCAGCGCCCTGCTCGGAGGCCAGGTCGAGTACGCCCACGAACTGAACCCGGCCACCGCCCGCACCCACGAGGGCAAGGGGAAGATCGACGTCGTGCGCCTCCCGGGCAGCGCGATGCAGGGCTTCGTCATGAAGACCGACCGCCCGCCCTTCGACGATCCCCGGGTCCGGCAGGCCTTCTTCCTCATCGCCGACCGCCGGGAACTCGTCGACGGGGCCCTCTCCGGCGCCGGCGAGATCGGCAACGACCTGTTCGGCAAGGGCTACCAGTACTACCCCGCGGGCCTGCCCCAGCGCACCCAGGACCTCGACAAGGCCCGCGCCCTGCTCAAGGAGGCCGGGGCCGAGGGCCTCAAGGTCACCCTCGACACCGCCCCCGCGGCCACCGGCTTCGTCGAGGCCGCCGGCATCTTCAAGGAGCAGGCCGCCAAGGCCGGAGTCACCGTCGAGATCAAGGTCGGCAACAAGGACACGTACTGGAAGGACATCCTGAACACCGGCACCTTCGCCTCCTACCGCTCCGGCGCCATGCCCATCGAGTCCCACATCTCGCAGCGCCTGCTGACCGGCTCCACCACCAACGCCACCAAGTGGCAGCGACAAGACTTCGACGACCTGTACCAGCAAGCCCAGTCCACGCGTGACGTCACCCAGCGCGGCGCCCTCTACGAGCGGATGCAGCGCCGGTTGTACGACGAGGGCGGCTTCCTGATCTGGGGGTTCGCCGACTGGATCATCGCCACCGCGCCCACGGTGCACGGGGTGTCGAAGCAGGCCCCCGCGAACACCCTCGACTGGGCCCGATTCGACAAGATCTGGCTCGCGTGACACCGCACCTTCCATGGATCGGCCGCCGCCTGCTCCTCGGTCTGGGGCAGACGGCGGCCGTCGTCCTGTTCGTCTTCGCCCTCACCGAGGCGCTGCCCGGTGACGCCGCCGTCGCCCTCGCCGGGGACCAGCCCGATCCCGACCGCATCGCCCTGATCCGCGCGACGATGGGCCTGGACCGCCCGCCCGCCGAACGCCTCGCCGACTGGGTCGGCGGCCTCCTCCACGGGGACCTCGGCACCTCCCTGGTCAGCGGACGGCCCGTCACCGGCTACCTGGCCGGCGGAATGGGCCCCACCCTCCTCCTCGCCGGCGCCACCCTGGCCCTGCTCGTCCCGCTCTCGGTCGGGCTCGGCGTGCTGGCCGCCCGGCGCGAGGGCGGGCCGCTCGACCGGACCGTGAGCGGGCTGACCCTGGCGGTGCACGCCGTACCGGAGTTCGCCCTCGGAGTCCTGCTCGCCACGCTCTTCGGGCTGTGGCTGGCCTGGCTGCCGCCCACCGCCGTGGGCGCCGACCCCTTCACGGAGCCCGCCGTCCTGATCCTGCCCGTCGTCGTCCTGCTGTCGCGGCCCGTGTGCACCATCAGCCGCCTCGTGCGCGCCGGGATGATCGACGCGATGGCCTCGCCGTACGTGGCCCAGGCCCGGCGCTACGGAGTCTCCGGCGCCCGGATCACCTGGACCCACGCCCTGCCCAACGCCCTGGCCCCCGCCACCCAGCAACTGGCCCGTACCTGCGACTGGCTGCTCAGCGGGGTCATCGTCGTGGAGGCGCTCTTCGTGATCCCGGGCCTCGGCACCGTCCTCGTCGAAGCCGTCGCCGCCCGCGACCTCCCCGTGGTCCAGGGCATGGCCGTCGTCTTCGGAGTCGTCACCGTCGCGGTCAACCTCGCCGCCGACCTGGCGGCCCGCCGGTTCGCACCCCGGTCCGAGGTGGCGGCGTGAAGCAGACACCCTCACGGTCCCTGCTCGCCCTCGCGCTGATCGGCCTCCCCGTCCTCCTCGCCCTGCTGGGACCCCTCGTGGCGGGGGCGCCCGGTCCCCGCTCGGTCTCCTTCGCCTTCCCCGCGGGGCACTGGCTCGGCACCGACTTCAGCGGACGCGACGTCTGGCACCAGGTGCTCCTCGGCGGCCGTTCCGTCGTGCTCGTCGCGCTCGCCGCAACCGCCCTCGCCTACCTCGTCGCCGTCCCCCTGGGCCTCACCGCCGCGCTCACCCGCCGCACTTGGCTGGAGGAGGCGCTGATGCGGCCCCTGGACGTGGTCATCGCGGTCCCCTCGCTGCTGCTGGTGCTGCTCGTCGCGGCCACCCTCACCCCGGGACCCGCCGGACTGACCGTCCTGGTCGGGCTGGCCGCCGTACCCGACGCCGCGCGCGTCGTCCACGCGGCGGCCGTCGAGATCTCCTCCCGGCCCGCCGTGGAAGCACTGCGCATGCAGGGCGAGTCCTGGTGGCGCACGGCCGTCGGGTACGTGGCCCGCTCCATGCGCCGCACCCTCGCCGCCGACGCCGGAATCCGGCTCACCGGAGCCCTCTACCTGGTCGCGACCGCGGCCTTCCTCGGGGTGGGCGTACAGCCGGACGCCGCCGACTGGGCGGTGATGGTCGACCGCAACCGCACCGGGCTCTTCCTCCAGCCCTGGGCCGTGGTCGTGCCCGCCCTGCTCATCGCGGCCCTGTCCATGGGCACCAACCTCCTCTTCGACGCCGTCCTCCAACGGCCCGGCCCCCGGAAGGGAGCGACACCATGACCCCCGTCGCACACGTGCGGGACCTGCGCGTGGAGATCGGCGGACGGGCGATCGTGGACGGGGTGAGCCTCGCCGCGCACGCCGGCAGGATCACCGCCGTCATCGGCCCGTCCGGCAGCGGCAAGACCACCACCGGCCTCGCCCTCCTCGGCGAGTACCCGGCCGGCGCCCTGGTCGGCGGCACGGTCCACACACCGGCGGGCCCGGTCGGATACGTACCCCAGCACCCGGCCTCCGTCCTCAACCCCGCCCGCCGGGTGGGAGCCCTCCTCGCCGACATCGCCGCCCGGCAGGGAGGCGACCGGCGCGAGCGCGCGCGCCGTACCGAAGAGGCCCTGGGCCTCGCCCAACTCCCCGATCCCGCGGCCGTGCTGGGCCGCTTCCCGCACCAGCTCTCGGGCGGCCAGCAGCAGCGGGTCGTCCTGGCCCAGGCACTGCTGCTCGGCGCGCGGGTCATCGTCGCCGACGAACCCACCACCGGGCAGGACGTCCTCACCAAGCAGGGCATCGTGGCGGAGCTGGCCGCCATCGCCGCACGGGGCATCGCCGTCGTCCTGCTCAGCCACGACCTGGACGTCGTACGGAGGCTGGCCGACGAGGTCGTGGTCATGCGGGACGGGCGGGTCGTGGACCGCGGACCCGCGTCGTCGGTCCTGGGGGAGCTCGTACCGGAGCCGCCGCGCCCCGCCCGAACGCCCCGCCCGCGCGGTCCGGTGCGGCTGGAGACGCGGAACCTCACCGCCCGGCACCGCACCGCACAGGGCGCCGCCGAGGTACTGACCGGCATCGGGGTGTCGGTCGCGGCCGGGGAGTGCCTGGCGCTCGTCGGCCGGTCCGGCAGCGGCAAGACCACCCTCGGGCGCTGCCTGGCCGGGCTGCACCGCCGGTACGAGGGCACGGTCCTGCTCGACGGGACGCCACTGCCGCCCAGCCTGTGTTCCCGCAGCCGGTCCGAACTGGCCGCCGTGCAGTACGTGTTCCAGGACGCGAAGGCCGCCTTCGACGAGCACCGGCCGGTCCTGGACCAGGTGGCCCGCAGCGCGGTACGGCTCCGCGGTGCCGCACCCGAGGACGCGCGGAACGCGGCCCTGGCCGTGCTCGGAGAGTTCGGGCTCGGAGACTTCGGCCGCGGCGAGGGCCTCGCCCGGCGCCGGCCCGGGGAACTCTCCGGCGGCGAACTCCAGCGCGCGGCGCTGGCCCGGGCCCTGCTGGCCGGACCCCGGGTCCTCGTCTGCGACGAGATCACCTCCGGCCTCGACGCGGCCACCCGGACCACCATCCTGGACGCCCTCGCGCGGCTCCGGAGCGGCGGGCTCGGCCTGGTGTTCATCACCCACGACCCGGCCGCCACCGGAGCCCTCGCGGACCGGATCGCCGTCCTCGACGCGGGGCGCATCGTCGAGGAGGGTCAGGCCCGCCGGCTGATGGAGGCTCCGCAGCACACCCTCACCCGGGACCTGCTGTCCGCGCGGTCCGCGGCCCTGCCCGGCCCGGTGCACGGGTGAGCCCCGGCCCGTGGAGGGCCGGGGCTCGGGGCGCGGGGTCTCGGCGGCGCATCGGGGTCTCGGCGGCGCACGGCTGAGGCCGTGCGCCGGGCCGTCTCAGCGGCCGGCGTACGGGAGCAGGGCCATCTCGCGGGCGTTCTTGACGGCCCGGGCGAGCCGGCGCTGCTGCTGCGCCGTGACCCGGGTGATCCGGCGGCCGCGTATCTTGCCCCGGTCGGAGATGAACGTGCGCAGCAGAGCGGTGTCCTTGTAGTCGATGTACGTGATTCCCGCCGTGTCCAGCGGGTTGGGGCGGGACTTCGGCGGCTTGCCGGGGGAGGGGCGGCGGGCCATGGGGGCTCCTCGGGGTGGGGGCGGTCGGCGGTCGGAAGACGGGGGCGGTCGGCGGTCAGGAGACGGGGTCGAGCAGCGGGGCGAAGGCGGCCGGCAGCTGCTTCCAGCCCTCGCGCCCGGCCGTGTACTCGGCTTCGGTCAGGAGGCAGGAGTCCAGGAGCTGTTCGAGCCCCTCGCGGTCCAGGCCCGGCGAGGTGAAGACCAGGTGCTGGCAGCAGTCGCCGTGCTCGGGGTCCCAGTCGAGGGAGGCCGCGGCCTGACGCATGGCGGGGACCAGGTCCCAGGCGGCGTCGGGGAGCGAGGCCAGCCAGGGGCCGGCGCTCTCCACGCACAGCGCGCCGCCCGCGGCGTCCCAGGCGAGGAGGGTGTCCGGGCGGTCGGCCAGCCAGAACCGGCCGCGGCTCCGGGCCGCGGCGCAGCTCAGGTCCTCCAGGGCCTCGTAGAGCCGCTCGGGGTGGAACGGCCGGCGGCGCTGCCAGACGAGCGTGGCGACTCCGGCCTCGTCGGCCTCCTGGGGGAGGAGCGCGCAGGCGGGGTGCTGCGCCGCGGCGGCCGTCTCCACGTCGAAGCCGGCGAAGGCCAGGCGGGTGAGTTCGCTGGAGCCGGTGGGCACGTGGCGGGCCGTCGGGTGCAACTGGGAGAGCAGGGCGCGGTCCTCGTCGTCGGCCTCGTCGCTGTCGGCGATGGCGAGGACCGGCGCGTACTCGAGCTGGCGGGCCCAGGTGTCCCCGACGGTCCGCTGGTCGGTGGCCGACGCGGCGAATCCCGCCTCGGCGAGGTCGTCCCCGTTGCCGAGGCAGGGCAGGACGAGGGCGGGATCGACGGCGGTGATCACGTTGGTGAGTTCCAGCAGGTCCCCGGAGTGGGCGGCGACGACCTCGGCCATCGCCCGGGGCTCGACCGAGTCCCACAGTTCCACGACGGCCAGCCGGGTCAGCCCGCCGGCGGCCAGGCGCACCAGCTCGGGGACCAGGTCCTCGCGCAGGGCGCAGCAGGCGCAGTCGTTGACCAGCGGCGTCTCGTCGGCGGAGAGCGCGCCCCCGGAATCGCGCAGCGTGCGGAGCACCGTACCGCCGGTCGCGGAGGACAGGTCGTGGTGCAGGGCGATGCTTCCCGGCACCGCGCGCAGCAGGTGCTCGACGGTCTCCTTGCGCGCGTCGGCGTGCATCCCGCCGACGATCACGACGGGGAGGGTCACTTGGGCCCTCCGTAGCGGCGCTCGAAGCGCTCGACGCGGCCGGCGGTGTCCAGGACCCGCGCGGTGCCGGTGTAGAAGGGGTGGCTCTGCGAGGAGATCTCGACGTCGATGACGGGGTAGGTGTTGCCGTCCTCCCACTCGACCGTCTTGTCGCTGGAGGCGGTCGAGCGCGTGAGGAACGCGAAGTCGGCGGCCTTGTCGCGGAAGACGACGGGACCGTAGGCGGGGTGGATTCCAGGCTTCATGGGGTCGCTCTCTCTGGGGGCTTGCTCAGCGCTCTTCGCGGAAGTCGACGTGCCGGCGGACGACCGGGTCGAACTTGCGGAGCACCATCCGGTCCGGGTCGTTGCGCCGGTTCTTGCGGGTGACGTACGTGTAGCCGGTGCCGGCGGTCGAGCGGAGCTTGACGATCGGGCGTACTTCGTTGCGTGCCATGGCGACAGTATACGGGAATGGGAATCGTTTTCAATAAGAGGTTCGACCCTCCCCCGGGGGAGGGTCGAACCAGTGATTCTTCAGGCCGCTCGAGGGGCGGCGGATTCGTGCTCGCAGGCGTCGTCGATCCCGTACGTCTCCCAGTCCGGGAAGTCGTCCACGGCGGGCACGGCCTCGCCCGGGGAGAGCAGGCAGGCTTCGAGCGCCGCCCTCAGCGAGTCGGCGCGCAGGCCCGTGCCGATGAACACGAGCTCCTGGCCCTGAGCGGTCTCCGGCCCGCGGGCGCCCGAGGGTTCGAAGCGGGCGACGGTGCCGGCCTGGGACCAGAGGCCGGCCACGCGGGGGCGGCTGGCCAGCCAGAAGAACCCCTTGGAGCGCAGGACCTGTCCGAACGTCCCGCTGTCGAGGCCCTTGGTGACGAAGGTCCACAGCCGGCCGGGGTGGAAGGGCAGGCCGGAGCGGAACACGACCGAGGAGATCCCGTACTCCTCGGTCTCCGGGACGTGGTCGCCGTTCAGCTCCTTGACCCAGCCCGGGGCCTGCTGGGCCCGCTCGACATCGAACAGGCCCGTGCCCAGCACCTGCTCGAGGGCCACCTGTCCGCGGACGGCGGGAACGATCCTCGCCTCCGGGTTGAGCCGCGAGAGCGTCGCGCGGAGCCGGGCGGCGTCGGTCGGCCCGACCAGGTCGAGCTTGTTGAGGACGATGACGTCCGCGAACTCGATCTGGTCCATGAGGAGATCGCTGACGGTGCGTTCGTCGTCCTCGTACTGGTCGAGCCCGCGGGCGGTGAGCTCGTCGCCGCCCGTGAGCTCCGGCAGGAAGTTCGCGGCGTCCACGACGGTGACCATCGTGTCGAGGCGGGCCAGGTCGCCCAGGGTGGCGCCGTCGTCGCGGGCGAACGAGAACGTGGCGGCGACGGGCATGGGCTCGGAGATGCCGCTGGACTCGATGAGGAGGTAGTCGAAGCGCCCCTCGCGGGCCAGCCTGTCGACCTCCTCCAGCAGGTCGTCGCGCAGGGTGCAGCAGATGCACCCGTTGGTCATCTCGACCAGTCGCTCCTCGGTGCGCGACAGGGCGGCCCCACCGCCGCGCACGAGCGCGGCGTCGATGTTGACCTCGCTCATGTCGTTGACGATGACGGCGACCCGCAGGCCCTCGCGGTTGCCGAGCACGTGGTTGAGCAGGGTGGTCTTACCGGCTCCGAGGAAGCCGGACAGGACGGTGACGGGCAGCGCGGCAGGCGTCGTACCGGTCATCGGGCTCAGCCTTCGGGGCGGAGCAGGCCGCGCTCGTAGGCCTTCGCCAGCCGCTGGGGGACCCGGTACACGGAGCCGTCGACCGTGATCGGGACGAGCTGCGGGGTCGTGGCCTTCCACTGGGCGCGGCGGTGACGGGTGTTGCTGCGGGACATCTTCCGCTTGGGGACGGCCATCGGTGTCTCCTGAGGTGTCGGGGGTGTGCCGCGAACCTACATGGAAACGACGACCATTTTCAATTAGGGGAGAGCGTCACCCCGCCTGGGTGTGCGGGCGGGATGAACGAGTCACCGCCGCACGGAAAGGAGATCCGTGCGGCGGTGACTCGTGCCGGCCCGCCCCGGGACCGTCCGGGGCGGGCCGTTGATCAGGGGCGGCGCGGGCCCGCCCGCCGGGTCAGGGGCGGGACGTGAGGTAGCCGCCCATGGACGTGAAGTACTCGGACGCGGGCAGCTCCCGGCCGTCCTCGGTGCGCACGCGGGTGATGGCGAGGCCGTGGTTGCGGCCCGTACGGGCGTCCGCGCCGGCCACGATGACCACGCCTTCGCCCTCGCGGTAGAAGACGCGGCCCGGGGTGCCGCCGTAGCGTCCCTCGGACACGACGGAGGCGAGCACCTCCAGGCGCTTGCCCTTGTGGAAGGTGAAGGCGGACGGGTACGGGGCGGACTGGGCGCGGACCAGGCGCTCCAGGTCCTCGGCCGGCCAGGACCAGTCGATCCGGATGTCCTCCTCGGCCCTCTTGTGGAAGAAGGTGGCCTGGGTGCGGTCCTGCTTCGTGAACTCGGTCTGGCCGGACGCGATCAGGTCGAGGGCGCCGATGGTGACCGGGGCGATCAGGTCGACCGTCTTGTGGAACAGGTCCGTGGTCGTGTCCGTCGGGCCGACGGGGATCGAGTGCTGCATGACGATGTCGCCGGCGTCGAGCACCTCGTCCATCATGTGCGCCGTCACGCCGACTTCGGTCTCGCCGTTGACGAGGGCCCAGATGAGGGGCGAGAAGCCCGCGTACTTGGGCAGCAGCGAGTCGTGCACGTTGAGGGTGCCGTACCGCGGCAGGGTGTAGATCCGCGGCGGGATCCAGGTGCGCCAGTTGTTCGCGACGAGGATGTCCGCGTCGGCTTCCTTGAGCTGCTGGAACAGCTCCTCGTCGTCGGGGCGGTTGCGGATGACGACCGGAACGCCGTGCTCCTCGGCGAGGTCGGCGACCGAGTCGCTCCAGATCTTCTCGTAGGCGTGCTCGCTCTTGGGGTGGGTCACGACCATCACGACGTCGTGCTCGGAGTCCAGGAGTGCCTTCAGGGTGCGATGGCCCCAGGTCTGATAGCCGAACATGACGACCCGCATCGGGGTTCCTCCTCAGAAGAGCAAAATGACCAGGAGTAAGTAAAGCAAGGCTTACCTAACGGCGCAACAACCCCGATTCTGGGCTTGATTGACCCGGCTGGGGGTGCGATGCCCGCTTTGTCTGGTCGACAGCCCGCCTGGATCAGGTTAGCTTTACCTAAGTTCCACTCGGCTGCCGGTCACCGGTGCGCCTGGACTCCCCCTTTCCCCCACCCCTGACAAGACGCCTGGCAGGCGGCTGTCCCGCACCAATGGGAGTGACATGTCACAGGCTCTTCCTGGCGACGCACCACTGATCCACGACCTGATCGGTATCGGCTTCGGGCCGTCGAACGTCGCCATGGCGATCGCGCTCAGCGAGCACAACGTGCGCGTCGGAAGGCAAGAGGCGGTCACCGCCCACTTCTTCGAGCAGCAGCCCGAGTTCGGGTGGCACCGCGGCATGCTCATCGACGACGCGACGATGCAAGTGTCCTTCATGAAGGACCTGGTGACGCTCCGGAACCCGACCAGCGAGTACAGCTTCCTCTGCTACCTGCAGGAGAAGGGCCGGCTGATCGACTTCGTCAACCACAAGAACCTGTTCCCGCTCCGGGTCGAGTTCCACGACTACCTCGAGTGGGCCGCGGCCAAGGTCGACGACATGGTCTCGTACGGCCACCAGGTCGTCTCCGTCGAGCCCGTGCTCCGTGACGGCGTCGTGGAGTACCTCGACGTGACGGCGCGCTCCGGCGACGAGGTCGTCGTCCACCGGGCCCGCAACCTCGTCATCTCCACCGGTCTGCGTCCGGTCATGCCCGAGGGCGTCGAGCGGACCGACCACGTCTGGCACAACACCGACCTGCTGAAGAAGATCGACGGCCTGGAGGGCAGCGAGCCCACCCGCTTCGTCGTGGTCGGCGCCGGCCAGAGCGCCGCCGAGAACGTGGCCTACCTGCACCGCCGCTTCCCGCAGGCGGAAGTCTGCGCGGTCTTCTCCCGCTACGGCTACAGCCCGGCGGACGACAGCAGCTTCGCCAACCGCATCTTCGACCCCCAGGCGGTGGACGAGTACTTCACCGCCCCGGAGGACGTGAAGCAGCGGCTGATGGGCTACCACGGCAACACCAACTACTCCGTGGTCGACATCGACCTCATCGACGACCTGTACCGGCAGTCGTACCAGGAGAAGGTGCTCGGCACCGAGCGGCTGCGCTTCCTGAACGTCTCGCGCCTGACGGGCGTGGAGGAGACGGCCGACGGGGTCCGCGCCACCATCAAGTCCCTCGTCACCGGCGAGGAGAGCGTGCTCGACGCCGACGTCGTGGTGTGCGCCACCGGGTACCAGCAGGCCGACGGCCTGGGCCTGCTCGGCGAGGTCGCGGACCGCTGCCACCGCGACGACCAGGGCCGGGTCCGCGTCGAGCGCGACTACCGGGTGGCGACCGACCTGGACCTGAGCTGCGGCATCTACCTCCAGGGCGGAACCGAGCACACCCACGGCATCACCTCCTCCCTGCTGTCCAACACCGCGGTACGGGTCGGCGAGATACTCGACTCGATCCTCGACCGGAACCTCAAGGCCGTGCCCGACCAGGCCAGTCCGGTCGCCGACGGCGCCACCGGCACCCGCCAGCCGGCCGTCTAGCCGGCCCCCCGCCCGCTGCCGTGCCTCCGGTGTGTTCGCGCCGGAGGCACGGCAGTACTGTGCAACCAGTTGCCCCACGAAGAAGGAACGTCCGTGCCCACTGGTACTCGCCGCCCCGCCGGGCGGCCCGCAGCCCGCACCGGACACGAGGGGTGACCCGCCTCGACGTGGGTACGGCCACGGCCGGACGCCCGGCATCCTCCCGGGTCGTCGCGCGGGCCCGGCGGCGGCGGATCACGGGCCTGGTCGCCATCCTCGCGGTCCTCGTGGTCGCGGCGCTGGTGTCGCTCGCCGTCGGCGCGCGGGCGCTCAGCCCCGCCGAGGCCTGGCACGGGCTCTTCGCGGACCCGGACCCCGACCAGAAGCTCTCCGAAGCCAGGCTCATCATGCAGACCGTACGGGTGCCCCGTACGGTCCTCGCCATCGTGGCGGGCATCGCCCTGGGCGTCGCCGGGGCGCTGATCCAGGGATACACGCGCAACCCCATCGCGGACACCGGCCTGCTCGGGGTGAACACCGGTGCCTCGTTCGCCGTGGTGTCGGCGATCGCCCTGTTCGGGCTCACCGATCCGTTCGAGTACGTCTGGTTCGCCTTCCTGGGCGCCGGCCTCGCCGGTGTCGTGGTGTTCGGGCTGTCGAGCATCGGCCGGGGCGCCGGCAATCCGCTGACGCTCGCTCTGGCCGGGCAGGGGGTCGCGGTGTTCCTGATGGCGATGACGACGGCGGTCGCGCTGTCCGACAAGGCGGCGCTGAACGCCCTGCGGTTCTGGAACGCCGGGTCGGTGGCCGGCGTCGGCTTCGACGTCATCTGGCCGGTGACCGGCTTCATCGTGGTCGGACTGGTGTTGGCGCTGGCCACCCTGCCCTCCGTCAACCTGATGAACCTGGGCGACGACGTGGCGCGGGGACTGGGCGTGAGCATCACGCTGATCCGGATCACCGGCATCATCGCCATCACGCTGCTGGCGGGCGCGGCCACCGCGGCGTGCGGCCCCATCGCCTTCCTCGGACTCATGGTGGCGCACGTGGCCCGGTACCTGGCCGGCCCCGACTACCGCTGGCTGGTGCCGTACGCGGGTCTGCTCGGCGCGGTCGTCCTTCTGGTCTGCGACATCGTGGGACGCGTCGTGGTGAGGCCGGGAGAGCTGGACGCGGGCATCCTCGTCGCTCTCCTCGGCGCCCCGTTCTTCGCGGTCCTGGTGTGGCGGGGAAAGTTCAAGAACGCATGAACGTGTCCGTGTTGAAGTCCGCCGACAAGCCGTCGATGACGCCGGGTGTGCGGCTCGGGGGCCTGTCCTTCGTCTGGCGCCCCAGGATGGTGCTGGTCACGCTGCTGCTGACGGCGGCGGCCTTCCTGGTGTTCTGCCTGTCCATCGCCGTGGGGGACTTCCCCCTCGGCCTTTCGCAGGTGGTGGCCACCCTCTTCGGCGGGGGCGAGCAGGTCGACCAGTTCGTGATCATGGATCTGCGCATGCCGCGGGCCCTGGCCGGGCTCGTCGTCGGCATCGCGCTGGGGATGTCCGGGGCGATCACCCAGTCCATCGCCCGCAATCCGCTGGCCAGTCCGGACATCCTCGGGATCACCGCGGGCGCCAGCGCGGTCGCGGTGTGCCTGGTGACGGTGTCCGGCGGGGCCGCGGCCGCGGTCGTCAGCTCCGTGGGGCTGTCCGGCGCGGCGCTCGCGGGAGGCCTGGGCACGGGGCTGCTGGTGTACTTCATGGCGTGGCGGCGCGGGGTCGACGGCTTCCGGCTCATCCTCATCGGCCTCGCCGTGAGCGCCGCGATGGAGGCGATCACGACCTGGCTGCTGGTCACCGCCGACATCAGGGACGTGGCGCGGTCCCAGGCGTGGCTGGTCGGCTCCCTGGACAACCGGTCGTGGGACGAGGTGGGGGTGGCCCTCTGGGGCACGCTCGCCCTCGCGGTGGTCGTGGCGTGCGTCGCCTTCCAGTTCAAGCCGCTGCACTTCGGCGACGACGTGGCCGCCGGCCTCGGCGTCCGGTTCTCGCTGGTACGGGCCGTCCTGCTGCTGTGCGCGGTGCTCCTGGCCGGCTTCGCGGTGAGCGCCGCGGGACCGGTCCCGTTCGTCGCCATGGTGGCGCCGCAGGTGGCGCTCCGTCTGACGAAGTCCCCGACCCCGCCGTTGGTGGCGTCCGCCGTGACGGGGGCGCTGCTGCTGATCGGCTCGGACCTGGTCGCCCGTACCGCGCTGCCGATCAGCCTGCCGGTCGGCGTGGTCACCGCCGCGATCGGCGGCCCCTTCCTCATCTACCTCCTGGTGCGGGCGAACCGCCGCTAGGTGATAGAAAGGTTAGGCAAGCCTAAATAGAGGGGGAGCCCGTGGTCGCTCAGTCCATCACCGAGATCGAGTCCGATGCCGTCCCGCGGCTGGCGGCCAAGGGCGTCACGGTCGGGTACGGCGACCGGACCGTCATCGACTCGCTCGACGTGGTGATACCGCCGGGGGTCGTGACCACCATCATCGGGCCCAACGGGTGCGGCAAGTCCACCCTGTTGCGGACCCTGTCGCGGCTGCTCAAGCCGACCAGCGGATCCGTGGTCCTGGACGGCGAGGACATCGCGCGGCTGCGGACCCGGGACGTCGCGAAGAAGCTCGGGCTGCTGCCCCAGGCGCCGGTGGCGCCGGAGGGCCTGACCGTGGCCGACCTGGTGGCCAGGGGCCGCCATCCGCACCAGAGCTGGCTGCGCCAGTGGTCCTCGGACGACGCCTCCGTCGTGGAGCGCGCGCTGGCCATGACGGGGGTGGCCGACCTGGCCGACCGTCCCGTCGACGCGCTCTCCGGGGGCCAGCGTCAACGCGTGTGGATATCGATGACCCTCGCTCAGGGCACCGACCTGCTGCTGCTCGACGAGCCCACCACCTATCTGGACCTCGCGCACGCCATCGACGTGCTCGACCTGGTGGACGACCTGCACGAGTCGGGATGCACCGTGGTCATGGTGCTGCACGACCTCAATCTGGCCGCCCGCTACAGCGACAACCTGATCGTGATGAAGGCCGGTTCGGTCCTCGCGCAGGGCCACCCGCGCGAGGTGCTGACCGCCGAGCTGCTGCACGAGGCATTCGGCCTGCGTGCCATGGTGATTGACGATCCGGTGGGCGACCGGCCGCTCGTCGTGCCGATCGGGCGGACCCACGTCCAGAGTGTGGGCAGCTGAATCAACAGCCTCCTAACTTAGGCTAGGCTTACCTCACTTCCCCGGGGTACGGTTTGCCTGCCCTAAGTGGGGCCGTAGTGGACAGCACGAAAGCAAGGGATTCCGCATGCTCCTCGACCGAACGACACGTAACAAGCCCTGGCGGCAGCTGGCGGCAACCGTGTCCGCCGCGGCCCTCGGTGTAGGCCTCCTCGCTGGGTGCGGTTCCGACTCGGCGTCCACGGACAAGAAGGACGACGCCGCCAAGGCCCCGGCCGCGACCGGCGCGTTCCCCGTCACCGTCGAGCACTTCTTCGGCTCCACCGAGGTCAAGAAGGCCCCCGAGCGGGTCGTCACCGTCGGCTACACCGACGACCAGAACGTCCTCGCGTTCGGCATCAAGCCGGTCGGTATGGTCGACCAGTACCCGAACCCGGCGGGTCAGAGCCCCGACATCAACACCCAGTGGCCCTGGGTGAAGGACAAGTGGGGCGAGACCAAGCCCGAGGTCATCATGAACAACGGTGACACCGGCCCCAACTTCGAGAAGATCGCGGCCCTGCGACCCGACCTGATCATCGCGGTCTACTCCGAGGTCGACCAGGCCGCCTACGACAAGCTGTCGAAGATCGCCCCGACGGTCGGCCGCACCAAGACCGAGAAGGAGCCCTTCAGCGCTCCGTGGCAGGACAACGCCCTCCAGATCGCCAAGGCGGTCGGCAAGGAGACCGAGGGCAAGGCGATGGTCCAGGGCATCCAGGACAAGCTCGCCGCGGTCAAGAAGGCGCACCCCGAGTTCGCCACCCAGACGGCCGTCGCGGTGTCCTGGTACAAGGACGCGGTCAACCCCTTCACCACCACCGACGTGCGCGGCCAGCTCCTGACCGGCATGGGCTTCAAGGGCCAGACCGAGCTCGACAAGATCTCGGGCGGCAAGTTCTCCTTCGCGCTCTCCCCGGAGCGCATGGACCTCATCGACGTCGACCGCGTCTTCGTCGTCAACGACAAGGCCGACACGGACGCGCTGAACAAGTTCGACCTGTTCGCCAACCTGAAGGTCACCAAGGCCAACAAGGTGTCCTACCTGCTCGACAGCGAGGGCCCCGCGGCCGGCGCGGCCATGTCGCAGGCCACCCTGCCCGCCCTGCCCTTCGCCATCGACGAGCTCGTCAAGTCGGTCGGCTAGGTGTGAGCACCACGGACACTCGGGTCGCCCCGGCAACCCTGCGTACGACGACCGGACGTGAAGCAGCCCGATGGGTCGCGGCGAACTGCCGCACGATGCCCTGGCTGACGTCCGCCGCCGTACTCAGCACGGTCGCCGGGGCGGCTCTCCAAATGCTCCCCGTACTGCTGCTCGGTCGGGTGATCGACGGAGTGACCGGGGGCGAACCGCGTTCGATCCTGGTCACGATCGGGGCATGGATGGTGGCCGCCGCGCTGCTCGGCGCGGCGGCCACCGCCCTGTCCGCCTACCTGATCGGGCGGCTCGGCGCCGACCTGCTCGCGCACCTGCGCGAAGGCGCCGTACGGGCCGTGCTGGGCATGCCCAGTGCGCGGGTCGAGCAGGTGGGCCGCGGAGACGTGCTCTCCCGGGTCGGCGACGACGTCGCCGTCCTGTCCAAGGGCATCCGCTCGGCCATCCCCACGGTGTTCTCCGCGGGGGTCCTGGTGGCCATCGCCACGATCGGCATGTTCGGCCTCGACTGGCGGCTCGGCCTGGCCGGCGCCTGCGCGCTGCCGGCCTACGCGCTGGCCCTGCGCTGGTACCTGCCCCGGTCCGCCCCGCTCTACCGCAAGCGCGCCGTGGCCCAGGCCGAGCGCGCGCAGGCGCTGATCAGCGGCCTGAACGGCATCGAGACGGTACGGGCGCACCGCCTGGAGGAGGCGTTCCGCGAGAAGGTCTCCAACGATTCGCGGCGGGTGCGGGACCTCGGCATCGAGGTGTTCCACTTCTTCGGCCGGTTCGTCGGCCGGGAGAACCGCGCGGAGTTCATCGGTCTGTCGCTGATCCTGGTCGTGGGCTACGTCCTGCTGGAGACCGGCTCCGCCAGTCTCGGCGAAGTGGCGGCGGCGCCGCTGGTGTTCCACCGGCTGTTCACCCCGCTGGGCGCGATCATGTTCACCTTCGACGAGGCCCAGAAGTCGGGCGCGAGCCTGACCCGGCTCGTCGGGGTGCTGGCGGAGTCCACGGAGGACCGGCTGGTGGGCGATTCGTCCGCCGCGCCGGCGGACGAGAAGCCGTACGCGGTGACGGTGCGGGGGCTGACGTTCCGTTACCCCGGAGCCGAGGAGCCGGTCCTGCGCGACGTCAGTCTGACGATCCCGGCGGGCGGTTCACTGGCCCTGGTGGGCGCGACGGGCGCCGGCAAGACGACCCTGGCCGCGCTCATCGCCGGCATCGGGTCCCCGGATGCCGGGTCGGTGCGGATCGGGTCGACCGACCTCGCCGAGCTGGACGAGGCCGGGGCGAGGGCGCTGGTGAGCATCCTGACCCAGGAGACCCACGTGTTCTCCGGGCCGCTCGCCGACGACCTGCGGCTGGCCGCGCCGGAGGCGACCGACGCCGAACTGCTGGCCGCCCTGGGCACCGTGGGCGCCGCCGAGTGGGTCGAAGCCCTGCCCGAGGGTCTGGACACCGCGGTCGGCGAGGGCGGTGCGCGGCTGGACGGCACCAAGGTCGCCCAGGTGGCCCTGGCCCGGCTGGTGTTGGGCCGGGCGCCCGTGGTCGTGCTCGACGAGTCGACCGCGGAGGCGGGCAGCGAGGGCGCCGCCGAGCTGGAACGGGCCGTACTGGCCGCCTGCTCGGGCCGGACCACGCTGTTCGTGGCCCACCGGCTGACCCAGGCGGTGGCGGCCGACCGGATCGCCGTGCTGGATGCGGGACGCGTCGTGGAGCAGGGCACGCACGAGGAGTTGGTGGCCCTGGGCGGCCGCTACGCGCGACTCTGGCGGGCCTGGAGAGACGCTAGTTAGGCCACCCTAATTTAGGTTAGGCTAGCCTTCGTACCTTGGAAGGGTGTTGAGTCTTCAAATGATGGAACCGAGCGCTCGTCTCGTGCTGATCTCTCCTACGCGCCTGGCAGACGTGCGCCGGCGTACCGGCGGATACTCCGACCGGACCATCGCCGAGGCCAGTGCCATCGGACTGTCGTACTGGGCGACGGGCGAGAGCCCCGACGGAATCGACCTGGCCCCCGGAACGCTCTTCGCGGACGTTCTCGGCTGGGTCGACAACGGCGGTACCGCGCCCAGCGGCTGGGAGAGCGGCGCGGCCGCCCCGGACGGCTTCGCCATCGCCGTCCCCGACGGCGTCCGGGCCTCCGACGCGCAGCGCGCGCTGGACGACCTGGCGGACTTCCCCGACCGGCCCATCGGCACCATCAGCCCGTCCGGCGTGGCGGAGCGGCTCACGACCCTGGCCCAGTGGAACGACAACGGAGCGGACCGGGTCCGGCCGACCATCGTGGAGATGTTCCGCGAGCAGGCGCGGCTCAGGCCGGACGCGGTCGCCATCATCGACGAACACCGCTCGCTGACCTACCGCCAGGCGGCGGAGCTGTCCGCGCAGCTGGCCCACCACCTGATCGGACGCGGACTCGGCTCCGAGCAGGTCGTGGGCATCTCGCTGGGCCGCTCCGCCGACATGGTGATCGGCCTGCTCGGCGTGCTCCAGGCCGGCTGCGCGTTCGTCCCGCTCGACCCGCAGTGGCCCGCCGCGCGCCGCGCCGTCGTCATCGACGACGCGCGGGTCGTGGTGCAGCTCAACGACTCCGGCGCGCACGACCCCGCGGAACCGGCCGCCGTCGCCGTCGACCTCGACGACTGGCGGTACGCCGACCTGCCCGCCCGGGGCACCGGCATCACCGCGGACGGCAACTCCCTGGCCTACGTGATCTTCACGTCCGGTTCGACCGGCCGCCCCAAGGGCGCGATGATCCGGCACGAGGCGATCAGCGAGCGCCTGCTGTGGCAGGTCGACGAGATCCTGGGCTTCGGCCACGACGACGCCTCGCTGTTCAAGGCGCCGCTGTCCTTCGACATATCCATCAACGAGATCTTCCTCCCGCTGGTGTGCGGCGGCCGCCTCGTGGTCCTGCGGCCCGGCGGCGAACGCGACCCGCACCACCTGCTCGGCGTGATCGCCGAGCACCGGGTCACCTTCACCTACCTCGTCTCCTCCATGCTGGACGTCCTGCTGGAGATCGCCGGAGACTCCGACCGCCTCGACAGCATGCGCCACGTGTGGTGCGGCGGCGAGGTGCTCACCCCCGAGCTGTACGAGCGGTTCCGCACCCGGCTCGACATCCCCATGTACCACGGCTACGGCCCGGCCGAGACGACCATCGGCGTCTCCCACGTCATCTACCGGGGCGAGGCCGAGCGCCTGTCGACCTCGATCGGCAAGGCCAACCCCAACACCCAGCTGTACGTCCTCGACGACGAGCTGCGCCCGGTCCCGGTCGGCGTCGGCGGCGAACTCTACGTCGGCGGCTTCCTCCTCGGCCGCGGCTACGTGAACGCACCCGGACTGACCGCGTCCCGGTTCGTCGCGAACCCCTTCGCGAACGACGGCTCCCGCCTCTACCGCACCGGTGACCTCGCCCGGTTCGCCCCCGACGGCTCGCTGGACTTCCTGGGCCGCGCCGACAACCAGATCAAGATCCGCGGCATGCGGCTCGAACTCGAAGACGTCGAGGTCGGCCTCGCGGAGCACCCCGCGGTACGGCACACCTGCGTCATCGCGAAGAAGAACAGCGCCGGCGGCACCTACCTCGTGGGGTACGTGATCCCGGCCGCCGGAGCCGCGGAGCTGCGGGCGGACGAGGTCAAGGCCTGGGCCACCGAGCACATGGTCGAGTACATGGTGCCCGCCCACATCGTCGTGATGACCGAGTTCCCGCTCACCGCGAACGGCAAGCTCGACCGGCGCGCGCTGCCCGAACCCGAGGTCGTGACCGGGACGTTCGTCCGGCCCTCCACCGACGACGAGCGCGCGGTGTGCACGGCCGTCGCCTCCGTGCTGCGGCTCGACGAAGTCGGCGTCGACCAGGACTTCTTCCAGCTCGGCGGAGACAGCATCCTCGCCATCTCGCTGCTGAGCGCGCTCCGCGAAGCGGGCCTCTACGTCACCGCGGGCCAGATCTTCGCCAACAGCGTCCTGGGCGCCCTGGCGGCGGTCGCCAGCCGCGAGGACGTGGCCCGGGTCGACCACGCGGACGTCGCGACCGGTCCCGTCGCGGGATCGCCCATCGTCCAGTGGCTCGGCCGGACCACGGACGCCATCGACGGCTTCGTCCAGGCCGTCGTACTGAACACCCCGGCGGACCTCACCGCCGACGCCCTCGGCGCCGTCCTCGACTCCCTCGTCGCCCGGCACGACATGCTGCGCGCCCGGCTCGTCCGCGGGGACCGCTGGAGCTTCGACATCCCGGAGGCCGGCGGAGCCACGGCCGGCTGGCAGCAGAGCGACGAGCCGCTCGACGCGTGCGTGGCCCTCGCCACCGCGGGACTGGACCCGGACAACGGCGTGATGCTGCGGGCCGTCTGGCGCCGCGAGGCCCGCCAACTGGTCCTGGTCGCCCACCACGTGGTGGTCGACGGCGTGTCCTGGCGGGTCCTGATGGACGACCTGGCCACGGCATGGCGCCAGTTCTCCGCGGGCGAGGAGCTGGAACTGCCCGCGGTGGGAACCTCGTTCCGCCGCTGGACCCAGCTGCTGGGAAGCGCGGACTTCGACGCGGACCGCGCCTACTTCGAGCGCCCGCTGCCCGGCCCCGACGCGCCGCTCGGCCGGCGGGCCCCCTCCGAAGCCGACACGGTCGAGCGGGAGCGGACCCGGATCTTCACCGTCGGCTCCGAGGCCACGGCCGCCCTGCTGGGCGAGATCCCCGCGAAGTTCCACTCGGGCGTCAACGACGTCCTGCTGACCGCGCTCGCCGTCACCCTCGCCCGCTGGCGGCGCAGCCGCGGCCAGGAGCAGACCTTCGCTCACGTCGAGCTGGAGGGCCACGGCCGCGAAGGACGCCACGTGGCGGGCGCCGCCGGCGTCGAGCCGGAGCTGTCGCGGACCGTCGGCTGGTTCACGACGCTGTTCCCGGTGACCGTGGACCCCGGCACGACCGGCGACTTCACCGACCCCCGCTACCTCGCCGCCGCGCTCAAGGCGGTCAAGGAGGACCTCGCCCGCGTTCCGAGCAACGGCGTCTCCTACGGCGCCCTGCGCTACCTGGCCGACACCGACTTCACGGCCCCGGCGCCCCAGGTCCTCTTCAACTACCTGGGCCGCTTCGACGCGGGCGCCGCCGGGGACTGGCAGCTCTCCGGAACCACCGGGCAGCTCGGCGAGAAGCGCGACCCGCGGATGCGCCTGCCGCGCGCCCTGGAGTTCAACGCGATCGCCGAACCCTCCGCCACCGGCGAGTACGAACTCGTCACCACCGTCTCCTGGCCCGACGGGATGTTCACCGACGAGGACGTCGAGGCGATCGGCGGGTACTTCCAGGCGGCCCTCGCCGCCCTGGCCGAGCTCGACGAGGGCGGCCACTCGCCCAGCGACTTCCCGCTGGTGCGGCTGACCCAGGCCGACGTCGACGCCCTGGACGGACCGGAGCTGCGCGCCGTCCTGCCGCTGACCCCGCTCCAGGAAGGCCTGTACTTCCACTCCGTCTTCGACGACGACTCCGCGGGCAGCTACGTCGAACAGCAGCTGCTGACCCTGGAGGGCGAGCTCGACCCCGCCCGCCTCCAGGCCGCCGCCACCCGGCTGCTCACCCTCTACCCGAACCTGGCCGCGCGGTTCACCGCCCTCGCCGACGGCCGCGTCGTCTCCGTCCTGGAAAGCGGCGCCGAGGCGCCCTTCACCACCCTGGACCGGCCCGGCATCACCGACGAGGAACTCCACGAGCACGCCGAGCGGGACCGCCGCGCCGGATTCGACCTGGCCACCGGCCCGCTGATGCGGTTCACCCTGGTCCGCGACCCGGAATCCGGCCGCAACGTCCTCGTGCAGACCGTCCACCACATCATCGCCGACGGCTGGTCGGTGCCGCCGATGCTCCGCGCGCTGCTCGCCGAGTACCACGCACCGGGAAGCACCTACCCGCTGAGCGGCTTCCCCGACTACGTCGGCTGGCTCGCCGAGCGCGACGCCGACGAGAGCGACCGCGTCTGGGGCGCCGAGCTCGCCGAACTTCCCGGACCCTCCCTGGTGGCCAAGGACCACACCCCGTCCGACCGGTTCGCCGACACCTCCGTCGAGCCGGCGCTCGACATCGACGCCGCCGCCCGGTCGGCCGGCGTCCCGCTGAGCGTGGCCGTGCACAGCGCCTGGGCTGTGACCCTGGGCGGGATCCTGCACTCCGCCGACGTGGTCTTCGGTTCCACGGTCTCCGGCCGCGACGCGGACGTCCCCGGCATCGAGGACATGGTCGGCCTGTTCATCAACACCGTCCCGCTGCGTGCGCGGTGGACCGCCGGCACCACGGCGCGCGAGCTGCTCGCCTCGGTGCGCGAGCACCAGGGCGCGGTCCTGCCGCACCAGCACGTCTCGCTGGCCCGGATCGGCCGCCTCGCCGGCGTCGGCTCCCTCTTCGACACCCTCGTGGTGTTCGACGTCGCCACCGACGTGGCCGCCCTGCGCCGCGCCGGGGACACCCTCTCCGTCACCGGCCTCGTCAACGAGGGAGCCCCGCACTACCCGCTGACCCTGGTCGTGGAGCGGGCCCTCGACGGGCGTCCGCGCTTCAACCTGATCTACGACGGCGAACTGATACGCGAGAGCAGTGCCCGGGACATCCTGGACCGGTTCGCGCACACCCTCACCGGCCTGCTCGCCCGGCCGGACGTCCCGGTCGGCGACCTGGTGCCCGAGGACGGCAGGACCCCCGCACGGATCACCCCGACCACCCTCGGCGCGCTGTTCGACGCCGCGGCGGACCGGGACCCGGCGGCCACCGCCGTCACCCAGTGCGCGCTCGACGGCACCACCCGCTCGCTGACCTACGGCGAACTCGCCGCCGCGAAGAACGAACTGGCCGCCGCCCTGCGCGCGGCCGGGGTCCGGCCGGGCCGCCGCGTGGCCGTGGCCGTCCCGCGCACCATCGAGCAGGTCGTCGCCCTGGTCGCGATCGTCAGCGCGGGCGGCGCCTACGTACCGCTCGACATGGCCTACCCGGACGAGCGGCTGGAGTACGTCCTCGCGGACGCCGCGCCGCAGGCCGTCCTCGTGGACCCCGGACAGCGCGAACGCTTCACGGCCCTGCTGGAACGGGCGGGAGTCGCCGCCCGCGTCCTCGTCCAGGGCGACGAGCTGCCGCGGGAGGCCGCCGCGGACGCGGTGGCCGCGGCCGACGAGGTCACCTGGCACGACCCCGCGTACGTGATCTACACCTCCGGGTCGACGGGCAGGCCCAAGGGCGTCGTCGTCCCGCACTCCAGCGTGGTCGCGCTGCTCGCCAACACCCAGCCCGACATGGGCTTCGGCCCCGACGACGTCTGGGTCCAGTTCCACTCCTACTCCTTCGACTTCGCGGTCTGGGAGCTGTGGGGCGCCCTGGCGCACGGCGGCGAACTGCTCGTCCCCGACTACGGGCTGACCCGCTCCCCGGTCGACTTCCACCGGCTCGTCCGCGAGCGCGGGGTGACCGTGCTCAACCAGACGCCCTCGGCCTTCTACCAGTTCGTCGAGGCCGACCGGCACGCCGACCAGCCGCTCCCCGCCCTGCGCCGCGTCATCTTCGGCGGCGAGGCACTGGACCTCGGGCGGCTGCGCGGCTGGATCGAGCGGCACGGCGCCGCCTCGCCCGAGCTCGTCAACATGTACGGGATCACCGAGACCACGGTCCACGTGACCCACCGGGTTCTGACCGACGGGGACTTCGCCTTCGGCGACGACGTGAGCCCCATCGGCGGACCCATCCCCGGCCTGACCACCTACCTGCTCGACGACCGGCTCCGGCCGGTGCCGCCGGGGCAGGTGGGCGCGATCTACGTGGCCGGCGACCAGGTGTCCCTCGGCTACCTCGGCCGGCCGGGCCTGACCGCGGGCCGGTTCGTGGCGAACCCGTTCGCGAGCGACGGCTCCCGGATGTACCACACGGGCGACCTCGCCGTCCGCACCCTCGACGGGGAGCTGGAGTTCACCGGCCGCGCCGACGACCAGGTGCAGCTCAAGGGCTTCCGCATCGAACTCGGCGAGGTCGAGTCCGCGCTGCGGGACCTCGACGGCGTGGTCGACGTGGCCGTCACCGTGGCCGACAGCGGCGACCACCTGGTCGCGCACGTCGTGGGCCGGGTGCCCGGCGACCTCTCCGCCCTGCTCGCCGAGAAGCTGCCCGTGCACATGGTGCCGGGCCGGGTCCTGCCGGTGGACGCCCTGCCGCTGACCGTCAACGGCAAGCTGGACCGCAAGGCCCTGATCGCGCGGGCCGCACAGGACGACACCCCGGTGGCCGGCGGTTCCTTCGCCGATCCGGCCGCGGGCTCCGTCACCGGATCCGCCACCGGATCCGCCGCCGAAGCCGTCCGTGCCTCGCTGGTCGGCATCTTCGCCGAGACCCTGTCCCACCCGGCAGCCGACGCCGACACCGACTTCTTCGGCGCCGGTGGCGACAGCATCATCGCCATCACCGTCGTCAACCGGGCCCGGGCGCTCGGCCTGCCGATCGCACCCCGCGACGTCTTCCTCCTGAAGACGCCGCGCGCGCTCGCGGAGCTGCTGGGCACGCGTGCGCCGCAGACGCAAGGCCCCGCTCCGGCCGCCGCCCGCCGCGAGGACGGCCCGCTGGCGCCCACGCCGATCATCCTGCGCCAGCGCGAACTGGGCGGTTCCCTCGCCCGGTTCGCCCAGGCGCGGACCGTGGAGGTGGCCGAAGGCACCCCGTTCGCCGACATCGAGCGCGCCGCCAACGCCGTACTGACCGTCCACCCGGCCCTGCGGATGCGCCTGCACGCCGAGCACGGCGTGTGGAACCTGCGCACCGAGCCCGGCCGCGAGGCCACCGTCGTCCGCGCGGACACCGCCGACGCCACGGCCGCCGCGAACGAGGCCGCCGGACGGCTCGACCCCGAGACCGGGGAGGTCACCGCCTTCACCTGGCTCGCGGCCACCAACACCCTGGTGGTCACCGTGCACCATATCGTGGTCGACTCGGTGTCCTGGCTGATCCTGCTGGACGACCTGGCCGCCGCCCTGCGCGGGGAGACCCTCGCACCGGCGACCACCTCCTACGCCGAGTACGCCGACGCGCTGACCCTGCGCGCCGCCGCAGGCGCCGACGACCTCGGGCACTGGGTGGACACCCTCCAGGCACCCCCGCTGCTGCCCGCGTCCGGCGCGCTGCGCGACACCACCGTGGTCCTCGGCCCCGAGGCCAGCGACCGGGTGACGCGCACCGCCCCCGCCGCGCTGGGCGTCGCGCTCACCGAGCTGCTGTGCGGAGCCCTGCGCACCGCCCTGACGCGGATCCAGCCGACGCCCACCGATCTCGCGATCGAGCTGGAGCGGCACGGCCGGGTGTCGGTGCTGGAGCACCACGACTACACCCGTACGGTCGGCTGGTTCACCGCCATCGCGCCCGTCCGGCTCACCGCGCACACCGACCCGGTCGCGGCGGCCCGCGAGCTCGCCGAGCGGCAGCCCGACGAGTCCGGGCACCTCTCCTACGGCCGGCTGCGCTACCTCAACCCGCAGACGGCCCCGCTGCTGACCGCCCGCCCGCAGGTGCTCTTCAACTACCTCGGCCGGGGCAGCGAGTCCCAGGCGCTGCACATCACCGGCGGCGACCAGGGCAGCCCGTACGCCGTCGAGGTCAACGCCTGGACCGACGCGGCCACCGGCAGCCTGCACGCGACCTTCACCCTCGCCGCGGAGATCCCCGACGAGATCACCGCGCACTGGCTGAACGCCCTGGAGTCCCTCGCGGAAGCCTCCGTGACGGCCGAGCGCACGGCGCCGGTCACCGCCCTCCAGCGGGGCCTGTTCTTCCAGGCCCAGATGGCCGGCACGGCCGGGCACTACGTGGCGCAGAGCTACTTCGCCCTCGACCACCGCCTCGACACCGGGGCACTGACCGAGGCCATGGCCGTCGTCATGTCCCGGCACCCGGTCGTCGGCGCCGGCTTCACCACCGACGACGACGGCAACCCGGTCCAGATCCTCAAGGCGGGCCGCCGGGTCGGCGTCCACACGGTCGAGCTGTCGACCGACGAGGAAGTCGAGGCCCTGCGCGTCCGGGACCGCAACACCGGCTTCGACCCGGCCGAGCCGCCGCTGATCCGGCTGACCGTGATCCGGCTGCCCGACGGCCGCGACGGCCTGCTCCTCAGTTACCACCTGCTGCTGTGGGACGGCTGGTCCCGCGCGATCGTCCTGCGGGACCTGTTCGAGGCCTACCGGGCCGTACTCGCCGGCGAGCAGCCGTCCTCCGCCCCGGCCGTGCCGGGCTTCGAGGGCCACGCCCGGGCGCTCGCCGCCAAGGACCCCGCCGTATCGGAGCGGTTCTGGGCCGAGCAGCTGACCGGCCTCACCGGCCCGACGCTGCTCGCCGGACCGGCGCCGTCCCTCTCGGACGAGCTGCCGCCCGCGCTCCTCCACACGCTGTCCGCCGAACAGTCGCAGCTGCTGCGGGACACGGCCAAGGCGCACGGAGTCACCCTGAACTCGGTCCTCACCGGCGCGTTCGGCCTGCTCCTCGGCGCCCACACCGGCCGCGGCGACGCCGTGTTCGGCGTGACCGTCTCCGGCCGCGAGGGCGAGGGCCTGTCCGACATCGTCGGCGTGCTCCTCAACACCGTGCCCATGTGGACGCGGGCCAGGCCCGGGGACACGGTCGGGGAGTACCTGGCCTCCGTACAGGCGGCCCGGGTCGACGCGATGGAGCACGAGCACCTGGGGCTCGGCGAGATCCAGCGGGCCAGCGGCCACGACACCCTCTTCGACAACCTGTTCGTCCTCCAGAACTTCCTGGACCTGGACGGGCTCGCCGAGATGAACGCCCGCCACGGCATCACCGCAGTGAAGTCGGACGACTCCACGCACTACCCGTTCACCTGGGTCGTCACGCCCGGCGACCGGCTCACGGTCAAGCTGGAGCACCGTCACGGCGACTCCGACAGCGCCCGCCGCCTCCTCGACGACTACGTCGGCCTGCTCCAGGACCTGGCCCGCTCCACCGGACCGGTGGGCGCGCTGCCCGGCCTCGGGCCGGTGCCCGGCCCCGCCGAGCGCACCGACATCGGCACCGACACGGTGGTCGACCGCTTCGACCGGGCGGCGGACCGCGCACCCGAGCGGGTCGCGCTCGTCGCCCACGGCCGGAGCATGACCTTCGCCGAACTCCGTGACCGCAGCCGCCTGCTGGCGGGCGTGCTCGCCGGACGCGGCATCGGCCCGGAGAAGACGGTGGGCCTGGCGATCCCGCGCACGCTCGACTGGATCGTCGCGCTGTTCGCCGTACTGCGCACCGGAGCCGCGTACGTACCGCTGGAGCTGGACCACCCGGACGAGCGGATCGCCACGATCGTCGCGGACGCCCGGCCCGAGGTGATCCTCACCGTCAGCGCCGTCTCGCCCCGGCTGACCGGCGACCTGATCGAACTGGACCGGCCCCTCCCGGAGGCCGAACCGCTCGTGACGTTCGCACCGGACGACCCCGACCGGCTGCGGCACCCCGCGTACACGATCTACACCTCCGGTTCGACGGGCAAGCCCAAGGGCGTCGTGACCGAGTACGCCGGCCTCACCAACATGCTGATCAACCACCAGCGCCGCATCTTCGAACCGGTGCTGGCGGAGCACGGCAACCGGATCTTCAAGATCGCGCACACCGTGTCCTTCGCCTTCGACATGTCGTGGGAGGAGCTGCTGTGGCTGGCCGACGGCCACGAGGTGCACATCTGCGACGAGGAACTGCGCCGCGACGCGCCCGGACTGGTCGACTACTGCCGTGAGCACGGGATCGACGTCATCAACGTGACGCCGACCTACGCGCAGCAGCTGGCGGCCGAAGGCCTGCTCGACAACCCGGACCGGCGCCCCGCGCTGGTGCTCCTGGGCGGCGAGGCGGTCACCCCGACCCTGTGGCAGCGGCTCGCCGAGACCGAGGGGACCGTCGGCTACAACCTGTACGGACCCACCGAATACACCATCAACACCCTGGGCGTCGGCACCTTCGAGTGCCAGGACCCGGTGGTGGGCGTGGCCATCGACAACACCGAGGTCTTCGTCCTGGACCCGTGGCTGCGGCCGCTGCCCGACGGGGTGCCCGGTGAGCTCTACGTGTCGGGCATCGGCATCGCCCGCGGATACCTGGGCCAGCCGGCCCAGACCGCGCACCGGTTCGTGGCCTCCCCGTTCGGGGCGCCCGGCGAGCGCATGTACCGTACCGGCGACCTCGTGGTCCGCCGGCCGGACGGGAACCTGATGTACCTCGGCCGCACCGACCAGCAGGTCAAGATCCGGGGCCACCGCGTCGAGCTGGGGGAGGTGGAGGCCGCGTTCGCCGCGCACCCGGCGGTACGGTTCACCGCCGCGGTCGCCCAGCCCGACCCGCAGGTCGACGGCGCCTACCGGCTGGCCGCGTACCTCGTGCTGGCGGCCGGGGCCGACCTGGCGGCGGTCGCCGCCGAAGCGGGCACCGGACTGCCGGACTACATGCGCCCGACGCACTACGCTCAGGTCGACGCCATCCCGCTCACGGTGAACGGGAAGGCCGACACGAAGGCCCTGCCCGAACCCAAGCCGCTGGGAGCGCTGACCACTTCGGGCGAGCGCGGCCCGGAGACCGAGACCGAGGTCCTGGTCTGCGAGTTCTTCGCCGAGGCCCTGGACCTGGACGACGACGAGGTGAGCGCCGTAAGCGACTTCGTGTCCCTCGGAGGACACTCCATGCTGGCCGTACGCCTGGTCGGACTCCTGCGCCGTGAATTCGGCCCCACGATCACCATCCGCGACCTGCTCACCCTGCGAACCCCCGAAGCGATTGCCCGGCACCTTGATGACAACTCCTGACGTCCAGAGATCCCGCCGCGCGGGATCCGACATCCTCCGGACCGCCATACGACGCAATGTCGGCGCCATGGTCTGGGGCACCGTCCTCATGGGCCTGTACCAGGCGGGCGAGACGGCCTTCCCGATCGCGCTCGGCATGATCGTCGATCACACGATGCGCGAACGGAGCCCGGCGGCGCTCGCCCTCTCGATCGCCGCGCTGGCCGCGATCATCACGATCGTGTCGCTGTCGTGGCGGTTCGGGATGCGCATCCTGCAGAAGGCCAACACGACCGAGGCCCACCACTGGAGGGTGCGGGTCGCTTCCTGCGGCCTCCAGCCGGTGGCCCGGGACGTGGACCTGAAGTCCGGCGAGGTGCTCACCATCGCCACCGAGGACGCCGACCAGACCGCCGACATCGTCGAGGTCGTGCCGATGCTGATCAGCTCCTCGGTCGCGGTCCTGGTCGCGGCCGTCGCGCTGAGCCTGGCGGACCTGCGGCTCGGCCTGCTGGTCATGATCGGCACGGCACTGATCCTGTCGACGCTCAGCGTGATGTCGAAGCGGATCGGCAGCAGCACCCAGGAGCAGCAGGCCCGGGTGGCGCGGGCGGGTGCGAAGGTCGCCGACCTGATCACCGGCCTGCGCCCGCTGCACGGCTTCGGCGGCAACCACGCGGCGTTCCGGTCCTACCGGAAGGTCAGCACGGAGGCGAAGGAGCAGGCGATCACCGTCGCCCGGGTGAACGGCGTCTACACGGGCACCGCGCTGGGCCTGAACGCGACCCTCGCCGCCTCGGTGACCCTGACCGCCGGCTGGCTGGCCTTCGACGGGCAGATCAGCATCGGTGAGCTCGTCATGGCCGTGGGCCTGGCGCAGTTCATCATGGAGCCGCTCAGGCTGTTCTCGGACATGCCCAAGTACGTGATGATGGCGCGCGCTTCGGCCGAGCGGATGTCCCTGGTGCTGTCCGCTCCGCCGGTGGCGGCCCCGGGGACGGCCCGCCCGGCGCCCGGCGGGGACCTGGAGATCGACTGCGTCCGGTACGAGTCCCTCCAGGGCCTGAAGTTCCACGTCCCGGCGGGGCAGTTCACGGCGATCACGGTCTACCAGCCGCGGGCGGCGGCCGAACTCGCCTCGATCCTGGCCGTGAACGTGCCGCCGGCCTCGTACGGCGGAGTGGTGCGGCTCGGCGGGCAGGACCTCGCGGACCTGTCGGTCGAGGCGGTCCGCGAACTCATGCTGGTGAACCCGTACGACGGGGAGATCTTCGCGGGAACCCTCCGTACGAACATCGACCCGTCGGGCACCAGCAGTACGGTGGCCGAGGCCGTCGAGGCGTCCATGCTGACCGATGTCGTCGCCCTGCACCGGCAGGGACTCGACTACGAGGTCCGCGACCGCGGTTCGAACCTCTCCGGCGGGCAGCGCCAGCGGCTTTCGCTGGCCCGGGCGCTGGCCGCGGACTCCGACGTGCTCGTCCTCCGCGACCCGACGACGGCCGTGGACGCCGTCACCGAGCAGCTCGTCGCACGCAGGATCGCGGAGCTGCGCCGGGGCCGTACCACCGTGGTCATCACCAGCAGCCCGGCCCTGCTGGACGCCGCCGACCGGGTCCTCGTCCTGGACGACGGGGTGGTCACGGCCGAAGGGACGCACCGTCATCTGATGGCCACCGACCCGGCGTACTGCCTGGCGGTGACGCGGTGACGTGACGGCTCTTCTGAGCCGGTGAGCACAAGGGGGCCCGGGTGCCGGCGAATCGCCGGACACCCGGGCCCCCTTGTCGTCAGGCCGTCACGCAGTCAGCCCGTCAGCCCGTCAGCCTGTCAGGCCGTCAGGCCAGCGCCCAGGCGACATCCCTGAGCAGGGCCTGCCGCCAGCCCGCCCGGTCGTGGCCCGATGCCGACCTGGAGACCCGTACGGTCGCACCGGCCTGCTCCGTCAGGGCCTCGATCAGCTCGCAGTGGGGGCGCATGCGCGTCTCGTGCTCGCCCAGGTCGAACGCGATCCGCAGCCCGGACGGGGCGGGGCGCTCGCGCAGACGCGCGGCGATGGCGCCGCCGCGCGGACCGCCCAGGGGGTCCGGCAGGTCCGCGGCCTCCGGCGTCCACCAGAACGACCCCGACTGGCAGGCGACCCGGGACACCAGTTCCGGGAACTCCAGTGCCGCGTACATCGCGCTCAGACCCGCGAGGCTCTGCCCGGCGACCACGAGCCGGTCGAGGTCCGCGGGCACCCCGCTGTCCGCGACCAGGGGCAGCAGTTCGTCCCGTACGGCCTCCCACAGCTCGGGCCGGCAGCCGAACTCCGCCTGCCGGTCCTTGGTGGGCAGGAACACCAGTGTGGCCGGGGGCATGTCGCCGGCCTCGAAGGCCGCGTCGAAGGCGGTCATGGCCGGGTGCAGGTACAGCCAGTCGTCCCCGTCGAGCAGCAGGACCACCGGTCCGCCGCCGCCCACCGGGTGGACCCGTACGGTGCGCTTCCCGCCGAGCCGTTCACTGGCCCAGCGGATGCGGGTGCGCGGCAGCGGCAGTACGTCGTCGGCGCCCACGGCCGGCCAGTACGGCTGGGGCGGGAGGTCCGGGGTGGCGACGATGGACCGGTCGCCGCCCGCCCGGACCGGGTTGAGCGGGTCGGGGTACGACGATCCGTCATCCGCGAGGAACCGGTAGGTCACTCGGAGCCGGGCGGGCATGAGCACCTCGACGTACCAGCAGTCCGTGTCGCGCCACCGGAGCAGCGGTACCGGATCCGACCAGCTCTCGAAGTCGATGACCGTCGGGGTGCCGCGCCAGAGGAACAGGGTGACCCAACCGCCGTCGCCGGAAGGCGCGGACGCGGGCGTCGCGGCCGCCCAGAACTCGTCGGTGCCGGGCGTGCCGGGCAGGTCGAACGCGGCGAAGGGGCTCTCCGAGCCGTCCTCGGCCAGGATCCGTTCGAGTGCACGCATCGGTGCCTCCTTGTGAGGGGGAAGGGGAAACGTTAAGCTTTATAATTAGGCGAGCCTAACCTAAGTGTGTGGCTCTCTTCATTCTCGATCGACCTTCCCTACGGGCACGGCACCCGCTGTCGGACGGCGCGCACGCCGCACGCCGACGCCACTCGCCGGTCCCATCGGGCTCCTGGAGGAACCCCAGTATGAGCACCAACCCGTTCGACGATGCCGACGGCCGTTTCCTGGTCCTGGTGAACGACGAGGGTCAGCACTCCCTCTGGCCTTCCTTCGCCGACGCCCCCGGCGGGTGGACGGTCGCCCTCGGCGAGACCACTCGCGACGCGTGCCTGGAGTTCATCGAGTCGAGCTGGACCGACCTGCGTCCCCGGTCCCTCGCGGCGGCCGTCGAGGCCTGACCGGGACCGCCCGGACGGGTGAACGCCCCGCCGGGGACCGGTGGGGTGAGCCCGCCGGCCGGGGTTCGCCGTCGGCCCCGGACCCGCCGCGCTCGCGGAGGATCCGGGGCTCGCCCGTGCCGGGCGGGAGTGCGTCCGGCGCTTTCCGGACGCAAGGGGCCGTCGAGCACGGCCGGTTGTCGGCGGACCGCGCGAGCGAGGTCGAGGTAAATTAGGTTAGGCTAAGCTAACTGCGTAGGGATCCTGCGTGGATCGCACGCACGGCATCAGCGGGGGAGGGGATCGTCATGGGCCTGCCGGCCATCGGCTCCTACCCCATGCCCGATCGCGCAGCCCTGCCCCGCTCCTGCGCGTCCTGGGCCATTGACCCGGGCCGCGCCGCACTGCTGGTGCACGACATGCAGAACCACTTCGTGGGGGAACTCCCCACGGACCGTTCCCCGGTCGTGGAACTCGTGGAGAACATCGCGGCCCTTCGCGCCCTCGCCACGGCACTCGGCATACCGGTCGTCTTCACGGCCGAGCCGGCCGCCCAGCCGCCCGGCCAGCGCGGCCTGGCCGCGGACATCTGGGGACCGGGCATCGGTGACGGAACCGACGCCGCCGCGATCATCCCGCCGCTCACCCCGCGGCCGGGCGAGCGCGTGCTGGCCAATGTGCGCCACAACGCCTTCCTCCGCAGCCACTTGGGGAGGCTGCTGCGTTCGGAGGGGCGCGACCAGTTGATCGTCTGCGGGGTCCACGCCCACCTCGGCGTCCTGCTGACGGCCGCGGACGCCTTCATGAACGACATCCAGCCCTTCGTGGTCGCCGACGCGGTGGCCGACTTCTCCGCCGAGGAGCACGCGATGGCCCTGCGCTGGGCTGCCCGCAGCGCGGTCGTGTGTACGACCGAGACCCTGCTGCGCGAGCTGCTGCTCGGAGGCGGGTCCCGAGGCGTGCGCAAGGACGCCTGAGCCGATCCCGTCCGCGCCCATCGACGCCCGCACGCCACCAACTGCCCGCAGCGCGTCCACGCCCGCACCCCGCCGACGCCCGCACCACGGCGCCGCCCCGCGCCCGAGGCGCGCACACGAACCGAGAGAGAGCGGAAGAACATGACCGTACGGGTCGCGGTGGCCGGTGCCAGCGGCTACGCGGGCGGGGAGCTCCTCCGCCTGCTGAGCTCGCATCCCGGTGTGGAGATCGGTGCGTTGACCGCGCACAGCAGTGCGGGGCGTCCGCTGGGGTCCGTGCAGCCGCAGCTCCCGGACTTCGCCGACCGGATCCTCCTGGACACCTCCGCCGCCTCCCTGCGCGGCCACGACGTGGTGTTCCTCGCCCTGCCCCACGGCCAATCAGCGGCCCTGGCAGAGGAGTTGGAGCCCGGCACGCTGGTGGTGGACTGTGGCGCCGACTTCCGGCTGCGGGACGCGGCCGCCTGGGAGCGCTTCTACGGCAGCGCCCACGCCGGCACCTGGCCCTACGGCCTTCCGGAACTGCCGGGGGCACGCGCGGAGTTGAAGGGCGCCACCCGGATCGCCGTGCCCGGCTGCTACCCCACGGCGGTCACCCTGGCCCTGTTCCCCGCCTACGCGGCGCAGCTGGTGGAGCCCGAGGCCGTCATCGTCGCCGCCAGCGGAACCTCCGGAGCCGGACGCGCGCTCAAGACGCACCTCCTCGGCACCGAAGTCATGGGCTCCATGACCCCGTACGGAGTCGGCGGCGGCCACCGGCACACCCCGGAGATCGCCCAGAACCTGTCCCGCGCGGCCGGCGAGCCCGTGACGGTCTCCTTCACGCCCACCCTGGCGCCCATGCCCCGGGGCATCCTCGCCACCTGCTCGGCCCGGCTGCGCCCGGCCGCGGGGACCTCGGCGATCCCCTCGGAGGACGAGGCGCGCGCCGCGTTCGAAGCCGCGTACGCCGACCAGCCGTTCGTACGGCTGCTGCCGCCCGGCCAGTGGCCCACCACCGCCGCGGTCCTCGGCTCGAACACCGCGCAGGTGCAGCTCGCCGTGGACCCGGACGCCCGCAGGCTGATCTGCGTGAGCGCCATCGACAACCTGACGAAGGGCACCGCCGGTGGGGCGGTGCAGAGCATGAACATAGCCCTCGGCCTGCCGGAACGGCTGGGCCTGCCCACGAATGGAGTGGCTCCTTGAATCCTCCCCGCCCTAAAGGGCGGGGATTCCTGGCTCACGTTGGCTGTGGACCGGCGGTCCGTCAGCTCTTACACGATCGGCACCAGCCGGGTTGAGACCAGCCCGGACCAGCATGACGTGTGTGGAGTTCTTGTCCCTGGGGGACACGGCTCCGCACGCGGTGCAGGTGTAGGTACGTTCTGAGAGAGGTAGTGCGTGCTTGGTTCTCGCTCCGCACTGCGCGCAGTCCATGGTGGTGTGCGCGGGGTGTACCAGGTGCACGATGCGCCCGTGCTTACGAGCCATGGCGATCAGCTCGCGCTTGGTCGCACCGATCGCGGCGTCGGCTGCTTTACGGGCCATGGTGGATTTGGCGAGGAAGCGCGGGCGGAAGTCCTCGACGGCGAGGGCGTCGTGGTCGCGGACCACGGCCTTGGCCCACTTGCGGGCGGTGTCCTGGCGTTGCCGGGCCACTCTCTTGTGGAGCTTCGCCGTCAGCTTCTTCGCGGCTCGGTAGCCCCTCGATCCGGGTTTGCCCTTCGCCGGTTTCCGGCGGGCCGTCATCCGCTGATAGCGAGCGAGCCCGGCGGCGGCCTTCCGCCCGTGCTCGGTGTGCGGAAGGTCGTGGGCGTCGCTGGTGGTGGTCGCGGTCTCCCGCACTCCCCAGTCGATCCCGATCACCGCACCCGTCTCCGGGAGCGGCTGCACTTCGGCGGGGACGACGAAACTGGCGTACCAGTGTCCGAGGCTGTCCCGGTACACGCGCACCGACGATGGCGGCTCGGGCAGATCCCGCGACCACACCACGGTCACGCTGATACCTCCGGCCAGATGCAGACGCCCGTCCTTCAACCGGAAGCCACGCTGCGTGTAGTTGAGCGTGGGGTCCGTCACGTGCTTCTTCTTGTACTTCGGCATCCCGGCGCGCTGCCACATCGGCAACCGAGTCTTGATGTCCCCCAGCGCCTTGGCCCGGGATTTACCGAAGTCGCGGATGATCTGTTGTTGGGGAACGCTGCTGCCCTCAAGCAGCCACTTCATCGAGCGTCGGGCCCCGGTCAGCAGCTTGTCGAGCTACGAGGGACCACACGTCATCTTCTCGTCGGCCGTCTTGTTGTGGGCGTGGACCTTGCGGGACATCGCCACGCACTCGTTCCACACCCACCGGCACCGAGCCCACTCCGCCTCAAGCCGGGCAAGCGCGGTAGACGACGCGCGAAGCCGGAAGGTGTACCGGGCATGCCCGGTATCCCCAACGTCCGTCGCTGCTGTCGCTGCCATGCTTCCCAACCTAACCACCCCCACTGACAACGAAAGAGAGTGCAGGTCAGAACAGATGCGCAACGAACTCCGCCGCTATGCGGCTCCGCCCCAAGGACCCGTTCCTCCCCGGGCTGAAGCCCGGGGCATTCTGGGAGAGATCACGTGAGCGGGGCGGAGATGACGCAGATGGAGGCCCAGCCGAAGACGTCGGCCATCATGCCGGCCCCCCGGGACCTGCCCTGGCTGGAGCAGCTCCAAGGGCGCACGGTCGTCGTCAAGTTCGGCGGCAACGCCATGGTGGACCCGTCCGCGCACCGGATGTTCGCCCAGGACGTGGTGGAGCTCTGGCACGCGGGCCTGCGTCCCGTCGTCGTCCACGGCGGCGGTCCCCAGATTAGCGCGCTGCTCGAACGGCTCGGCCTGGAGACGCGCTTCGAGGCCGGACTGCGGGTGACCACACCGGAGACGATGGACGTGGTGCGCATGGTGCTCACCGGCAAGGTGCAGCGCGAACTGGTCGGGGCGATCAACGCCCACGGGCCGTTCGCCGTGGGCCTGTCGGGCGAGGACGCCCACACGATGACCGCCGTACGGCGCCCGGCCTGGGTCGACGGCCTGCCGGTGGACATCGGCCTGGTCGGCGACATCGTGGACGTGGACGGCGCGACGATCGAGGGGCTGCTGGAGCAGGGCCGCATCCCCGTCGTGTCGCCCGTCGCGCGCGGCGAGGACGGCCAGGTCTACAACGTCAACGCCGACCTCGCGGCCTCGGCCCTGGCCGTGGCCCTCGGGGCCGACCGGCTGGTGGTGATGACCGACGTCGAGGGGCTGTACGCGGACTGGCCGCACAGCACCGAGGTGATCGACCGCCTGACGGCCGGCGAACTGGACGCCATGCTGCCGGAGCTCGCGAGCGGCATGCTCCCCAAGATGGAGGGCTGCCTGCGCGCCGTACGGGCGGGCGTCGCCAAGGCGCAGGTCATCGACGGCCGGGTGCCGCACGCGCTGCTGCGCGGAGTCCTCACCGAGGACGGACCCGGCACCACGGTGGTGCCGGACGAGGAAACCGGCCCGCAGGGGCCGGACGGCGACGAGGGGGACGGCGCGTGACCGCCGACAGCACGAAGACACCGCTCGCCGACCGCTGGCGCGCGGTGATGATGGACACCTACGGCACGCCCGCGCTGGCCCTGGTCAGGGGCGAGGGCAGCACGGTCTGGGACGAGGACGGCCGCGCGTACACGGACTTCACCGGCGGGATCGCCGTCAACGCCCTCGGGCACGCCCACCCCGCCCTGGTCTCGGCCGTCCAGGACCAGGTCGCCCGGCTCGGCCACGTGTCGAACCTGTTCGTCTCGGAGCCGGCCGTCGCGCTGGCGGAACGGCTGCTGGCCCTGCTGGACAGGCCGGGCCGGGTGTTCTTCGCCAACTCGGGCGCGGAAGCGGTCGAAGCCGCCTTCAAGATCGCCCGCCGGACCGGACGCCCGCACCTGGTCGCGACGGAGGGCGGGTTCCACGGGCGCACCATGGGGGCGCTGGCCCTCACCGGCCAGCCGCCCAAGCGCGCCCCCTTCCTGCCCCTGCCCGGGGAGGTCACGCACGTTCCCTACGGGGACGCGGCGGCGCTCCGCGCGGCCGTCACCGAGCACACGGCCGCGGTCGTGCTCGAACCCCTGCAGGGCGAGGCCGGAGTCGTCCCGGCGCCCGCGGGCTACCTGCGCGCGGCCCGTGAGATCACCCGCGCCACGGGCACGCTCCTCGTACTGGACGAGGTGCAGACCGGGATCGGCCGTACCGGCCACTGGTTCGCGCACCAGGCGGAGCCGGGCGCGGAGCCGGACGTGATCACCCTGGCCAAGGGGCTGGGCGGCGGTCTGCCGATCGGCGCCGCGGTCGCCTTCGGCCCCGCCGCCGAGCTGCTGACCCCCGGTCAGCACGGCTCCACCTTCGGCGGCAACCCGGTGGCCTGCGCGGCCGGGCTCGCCGTCCTGGAGACCATCGAGACGGAGGGGCTGCTCGCCCACGCCGCGCGGGTGGGGGAGCGGCTGAGGCTCGGCATCGAGGCACTGGAACACCCCTTGGTCCGAGAAGTGCGGGGCGCCGGCCTGCTCCTGGGCATCGCCCTGGCCGAGCCGGTCGCCGCGCGGGTCCAGCGGGCCGCGCAGGACGCCGGGTTCCTCGTGAACGCGGCGGGCGCGGGCGTCGTACGGCTGGCTCCCGCCCTGACGCTGCTGCGGGAGCGGGCCGATGCCCTGGTGGCGGCGCTGCCCGCGATCCTCGACGCCGCGAGCCCGGCCTGATCGGCGGGACACCTCACAGGGGCGGGTCCCTCAGGGACCCGCCCCTTCGTCGTCTCGTCGTCTCTTCTCGTCTCGCGGGGTCGGTGGCCGGCTCGCCGTCGCGCGGGTCAGAGGGCGCGGGACAGGACGCGTGCGCCCCGGGCGGGGTCGAGCGACTGGGCCCAGTCGGCGGGCGCCAGGCTGGGGAGGGCCGGGGCGAAGCCGTGGAGGAGGAAGAGGCGGCCGCTGCCGGTCGTCGCCGTGAACAGCGTGGCCAGGGAGCGGTTGCGGGCTCTGGCGACCGCCGCGTGCAGGAGTCGGGCTCCCATGCCCGAGCCCTGCCGGTGGGCCGCGACGCAGAAGTTGTAGAGCACGCCGGCGGCGGGGTGCTCGCGCAGGCCGAGGCAGCCCTCGAGGGTTCCGTCGGGTGCTTGCGCGACGAGGAAGTCGGACGCCCGGGAGAGGTAGAGGGAGAGCGGGCGTTCGCGGAGCGCCCCCGCGTGGACGAACGGCCGGGAGAGGGCGGCGAGCGCCGGGCCGTCGTCCCGGCGCGCCGGGCGCACCGAGAACTCGGGGACCCCGTGCCACCGGGGGGCGGGGATGCGGGGCGACAGGGTGGCGTGCGCGGCGGCAGGGGGCAGCGTGGCCGTGGTCAAGGTGTTCCTTCCTCGGGTTCCGCCGTGTGCGGGGGCGGGAGCCTCCCGGACGGGTTCCAGAGCGGATTCCGAGTGGGATTCGAAGGCGCTGGACGTGCCGGAGGCTCCCCGGCGGAACGTTCTAAGTAAGGGTAGCCTTACCTAGATGGTGGAGCCAAGTCGGCCCGTACGGACGGCGCGGGCCGCCACGTAGCCGGGGAAGGCGGGCACGTCGGCGACGGCCCAGCCCGGCGGAGCCGAGGGGGCGGCGCCGGTGCCCACGTACGTCAGGGCCGGGTTCCCGCCGAGGCCGATGCCGACTCCCTTGAGGTAGGCCTCCTTGCGGGACCAGCAGCGGGCCACCGCGGCCGGGCGCTCGCCGGCCGGCAGCGCCGACAGCTCGGCGCGCTCGTCCGGATGGAGAACCCCCGCCAGCTCGGACACCAGTTGGGCGGCCAGCGCCGGGGTCGGCCGCTGCTCCACGTCCACGCCGACCGGACTGTCGGCGAAGGCCACCAGTACGGCGTCCCCCGCGTGCGACAGCGAGAAGTGCAGCGGTAGGCCGGGCACGGCGGGCCGGCCGTGCGGCGCACCGCAGCCGGGGCACGGCTCACGGAAGAAGCGCACCTGCGCCGGGTCCTGGCCGAGCCGGTCGCCCAGCAACTGCCGCAGCACGACGTGGGCGACCCGGTACTGGTCACGGTCGGAGGCACGCCTGATGCCCTGGAGCCGGGCCCGCTCGTCGCCGTCGAGCACCTGCTCCAACTCCCGCGCCCGGTCCGCGTACAGGCTCACGCGCACCGCCCACAGCCCCGGTCCGGGCGAGGTGAGGGCGTCCGGGCCGGGGGCCAGGTCCGGTACGGCCGTCATCCGCACGGGCGGCCGGGGTAGTCGTCGCCTTCGGGGGCCCCGGCCTCGCGCATCCGGCACATGACCTCCCCGAGGAGGGCGTCGTCCACGTCCACGGGCATGTTGAACTCCCGGTCGAACACGAAGGAGTCACCCGCGCCCGCGTGCCAGATCACCCAGCGCGGCGGCACGGCGGGCGACTCCCACAGCGGAGAGAACCGTTCCAGCACACTCGTCCGACCACTCAAGCCAGTCACACCGCTCACACCACTCACACCGATCACAGCTTTCCCGCATCCGTCCTCGTCTGCTGTCCGTCGACAAAGGTCTCCACGACCTCGATCGCGCCGATCCGGGAGGGATCGACGTACCGCGGGTCGTCACCCAGGACGACCAGGTCGGCGCGCTTCCCCGGGGTGAGGCTGCCGGCGCTGTCGTCCCACCGGCAGGCGTACGCGCCGGCGACCGTGTAGGCGTGCAGCGCCTCCTCGACGGTGACCGCCTCGTCCGGCCCGACCGGCCGCCCGGAGGCGGAGGCGCGCTCGACCATGAACTGGATCGCCCGGAGCGGAGCTCCGTCCGTGACGGGACGGTCCGAGCTGCCCACGAGGGTCACCCCGTGGTCCAGGAACCCGCGCCCCCGGTACATCCAGGGCGCCCGCTCCTCTCCCATCGCGGCCGCGTAGTCGTCCCCGAAGGAGTAGAGGAAGGTCGGCTGGACGACCGCGCTGACGCCCAGGCGCGCGAAGCGCGGGAGCTGGTCGGGACGGATCAGCCCGGCGTGCTCGATCCGGTGCCGCGCGTCCGGGCGGGGCCGTAGCCGCTGTGCCTGCTCCAGCGCGTCGAGCGCGAGGTCGGCGGCGCGGTCCCCGATGGCGTGGACGGCGAGCTGCCAGCCGGCGAGGTGGCCGTCCACGATGAGCCGGGTGAGGCGTTCGGGGTCGTCCTGGAGCTGACCGGTGTGGTCCGTGCCCGCGTACGGGGCGGTGAGCGCGGCGGTGCGCGCCATCATCCCGCCGTCGGTGTAGATCTTGAGCGCCCCCAAGGACAGCCAGTCGTCGCCGAACCCGGTGCGCATGCCCAGGTCCAGGGCGCGGGGGATCCCGTCCTCCCGGTGCGCTTCGCGCGGCCGCAACGTATCGCCCGCGGGCATGAGCTGCACCCGCAGGGGCAGCCTCCCCTGGTCCCGCAGCAGTTGGTACGCACCGAGCTCGACCGGGCTGTGGCCGAGCAGCCCGCCCCCGATGCCCGCCTCGGCGACGGCGGTCACGCCTTCGGCCAGGCAGGTCCGGGCCGCGCGCTCGACGGCGTCGGCGATCTCCTCCTGCCCGTACGGCAGCCGGAGCCGCCGCGCGGCGGTCATGGCGCCCTCGGCCAGAAACCCGTCCTGGTGCGGAACATCGGCGGGCAGCAGCCCCAGTACCGCGCTGTTCACGACACACCCGTGCCCCGAGTCGTGCATCAGGAACACCTTGCGCCCACGGCTGACCGTATCCAGCTCGGCGGCGGTCAGGTGCCGTCCCAGAGCCCGCTGGTCGTAACCCATGACATCGACCCAGGCGCCGTCCCCGCCCGCGGAGCGGGAGACCGCCTCCGCCACCACGGCCAGCACGTCCCCGACCCGCTCGCACGGGGCGACGCTCGGGGTGCTCTGCTTCAGCCCGGTCCAGGCGAGGTGCACATGACTGTCGATGAACCCCGGCAGCAGGGTGGCGCCCTGCAGATCGACGACCTCCCGGGCCGCCAGCGAGGCGACATCCCCGTCGAGCCCCACGATCCGGCCCCGCCAGATCCCCAGCGTATGGGCGACGGGACGATCCGGATCCATGGTGATGATGTTCGCGTTGGTCAGCCTCGAACACAGCATGGGCGGTCCAACTCCCCCTGGCGGCAACGCGCATGTACACGAGTCAGGACGGGGGCCAAGGGCCGCCACATCCGACTTAGGTGACCCTAACTGTACATTCGGCAGCCGGTCAACGTGCGACCGATCCCGATCGCCTCCGGGCCGGGGTCAGACCGGGAGGCCCGTCGGTTCCTTGATGCGCTTCATGATGATCTGGGAGTTGACCTCCGTGACGCCCGAGAGGGCCGTCAGTTTTTCGATCCAGAGGCGTTCGTACGCGCGGAGGTCCGCCACCGCGATGCGCAGGAGGCAGCCGGGGCTGCCGAAGAGGCGGTAGGCCTCGATGACGTCGGGGATGTCCTGGAGGGCGGCTTCGAAGGCTTCCACGGCCTCGCGGTCGCGGCGGACCTCCACGGAGACCAGGACCTCGAAGCCGCGGCCCACCGCTTCGGGGGAGATCACCGCGCGGTAGCCCTGGATGATCCCTTCCTCTTCCAGCTGGCGGACCCGGCGCATGCAGGGGGAGGGGGTGAGGCCCACGCGCTGGGCCAGCTCCTGGTTGCTGAGCCGGCCGTCGGCCTGAAGCTCACGCAAGATTTCTTTGTCGATCGCGTCCATGGCGCAATTATCGCGCATGTTTTGTTGCCGGCTGGGGTGAAGTGGCAATCGCATTGCGCGTAGATCGGCCTACCATTGCCGTTTGTAGAAAATCTGTGCGGGCTGTGTGAGGGAAGGGTCGTGGTCATGGGACGCATCGTCGTGATCAGTACGGGCGGGACGATCGCCAGCCGCTGGCAGGGTTCCGGTTTCGCGGCCGATGCGGACGGTGCCGAGGTCATGGCGACCGCGCCGCTGCCGGAGGGGGTGAGCGTGGAGGTCGTTGATCTGTTCAGCGTCAACAGCCCTCGGCTGACCACCGCACACCAGCTGACCTTGCTGCGGACCGTGCACGAGGTGCTCGCCGACCCGGATGTGGACGGGATCGTGGTCACGCACGGCACGGACACGCTGGAGGAGTCGGCGTTCCTGGTGGACCTGCATCATCACGATGAGCGGTCTGTTGTCTTCACCGGTTCGCAGCGGCCCATGGGGGCGGCGGACGGGGACGGCCCCGGCAATCTCTACGATGCCCTGCTGACCGCGTCGAAGACGCGCGGGCTCGGCGTCCTGATCACGTTCGCGGGGCGGGTGCACGCGGCGCGCGGCACCGTGAAGGCGCAGGCGGTGGCGCTCGATGCGTTCGCCGACCCGTCGAAGGAGCTGTTGGGGAAGGTCGGTTTCGGGAAGGTCACCGTGCTGCGGACGCCGGTGCGGCCGGAGCCGTTGCCGTTGCCCGCGATGCCGGAGGCTCCGGAAGGGCCGCCGCGGGTGGACGTCGTGGTGCACCACGTGAGCGGTGACGCGGTGCTGCTGAACGCCGCGGTGGCGGCGGGGGCGCGGGGGATCGTGCTGGTCGGGACGGGCGCGGGCAACGCCACGCCGGAGGTCGTCGACGCCGTGAAGGCGGCTGTCGCGGGCGGCGTGCTGGTGGCGTTGACCACGCGGGTGGCGGCCGGGCCCGTGACGGAGATCTACACCCATGGGGGTGCGGTCGATCTGGTTGCGGCCGGGGCGGTGCCTACGGGGACGTTGCGGGCGCCGCAGGCGCGGGTCGCGGTGCTCGCGGCGTTGCTCTCCGAGGGGGATGCGGGGGATCCGGCGGAGCGGGTACGGGTGCTGCGGCGGGTGCTGGCCACTGGTGGGCCCGTGCTGGTTGCCGCCTGACCTTGGCCCTGGCCGGCCCTGGCCCTGGCGGGGTCGGGCTCCGGGTGCCTGGTGCCCGGTGCGCTGATTCCGGGGCGGGGTCGGAGTGCCGCTGCGCGGGCTTGCTCCCCGCCCCGCCCTTTCTCCGTTTCCTGGGGCTCCGCCCCAGACCCCGCGCCTCACACGCCGGCGAGGCTGGATGTGGCCCCGCGCCTCACACGCCGGCGAGGCTGGATGTGGCCCCGCGCCTCACACGCCGGCGAGGCTGGATGTGGCCCGGCCGCGTCAGGAGTCGGTGAAGGCCGACAGTAGGTGGTCCGCCGCCAGGGTCGGGGTCAGGGTGCCTGCCCGGACGGCTGATTCCAGGGTCGGGGCCAGGTCTCGTACCGCCGGGTTCGAGCGGAGGCGTTCCAGGAGTTCGTCGCGGACCATCGACCAGGTCCACTCCACCTGCTGGGCCGCGCGCTTCGACGCCAGGCGGCCGCCCGCTTCCAGGAGCACGCGGTGCTGTTCCAGCCGGTTCCAGACCTCCTCCAGGCCCGTGGATTCCCGGGCGCTGCACGTGAGCACCGGCGGGGTCCACGCGGCGTCGGCCGGGTGCATCAGGCGCAGCGCGCTCGACAGTTCGCGCGCCGCCGACTTCGCGTCGCGCTCGTGCGGGCCGTCGGCCTTGTTGACGGCGAGGACGTCGGCCAGTTCCAGGACGCCCTTCTTGATGCCCTGGAGGCCGTCGCCCGTGCGGGCGAGGGAGAGGAGGAGGAAGGAGTCGACCATTCCGGCGACCGTGGTCTCGGACTGGCCGACGCCCACCGTCTCGACGAGGACCACGTCGTAGCCCGCGGCCTCCATCACGATGATCGATTCCCGGGTGGCCTTGGCCACCCCGCCCAGCGTCCCCGCCGAGGGGGACGGGCGGACGAAGGCCGCGGGGTCCACGGAGAGGCGTTCCATCCGGGTCTTGTCGCCCAGGATGGAGCCGCCCGTACGGGTTGAGGAGGGGTCGACGGCCAGGACCGCCACCTTGTGGCCGAGTCCTGTCAGCATCGTGCCGAAGGCGTCGATGAAGGTGGACTTCCCGACGCCCGGCACGCCGCTGATGCCGATCCGGCGCGCCCGCCCCGCGTGGGGGAGGAGTTCCGTCAACAGGCTCTGGGCCATGGCCCGGTGCGCCGGCAGGGTGGACTCGACGAGGGTGATCGCGCGCGCGATGAACGCGCGCTTCCCGTCGAGCACCCCTTTGCTGTAGGCGGCGAGGTCGATCTTCGGCACCCGGGCTCGCCTACAGCTCGTGCGGCTCGTGGCCCAGGTCCGCGGCCAGCCGCGTCACCAGGTCGTGCGCCGCGTCCGGGATGACCGTGCCGGGCGGGAACACCGCCGTCGCACCCATCTCCAGGAGGGTGGGGACGTCCGCGGGAGGGATGACCCCGCCCACGACGATCATGATGTCCTCGCGCCCCTCCTCGGCCAGCGCCTCGCGGAGCGCCGGTACGAGGGTCAAGTGGCCCGCGGCCAGCGAGGAGACGCCGACCACGTGCACGTCGGCCTCCACGGCCTGGCGGGCCACCTCCTCCGGGGTCTGGAAGAGGGGGCCGACGTCGACGTCGAAGCCCAGGTCGGCGAAGGCGGTGGCGATCACCTTCTGGCCGCGGTCGTGCCCGTCCTGGCCCATCTTGCAGACCAGGATGCGCGGCCGGCGGCCCTCCGCCTCCTCGAACCGGTCGACGAGCGCACGCGTGCGCTCCAGGGACGGGGAATCGCCTGCTTCGGTTCGGTACACACCCGAGATCGTACGGATCTGGCTCGCGTGCCGCCCGTAGACCTTTTCGAGGGCGTCGGAGATCTCGCCCACCGTGGCCTTCGCGCGTGCCGCGTCGACCGCCAGGGCGAGCAGGTTGCCGTCGCCGCGCTCGGCCGCGTTCGTCAGCGCCCGCAGGGTGTCCTGGGTGACCGCCTCGTCGCGCTCCTCGCGCAGCCGCCGGAGCTTGGCGATCTGCTGGGCGCGGACCGAGGAGTTGTCGACCTTGTGGACGTCGATCCGCTCGTCCGTCGCCACCCGGTACTTGTTGACGCCGATCACCGGCTGGCGGCCCGAGTCGATGCGGGCCTGCGTGCGGGCCGCGGCCTCCTCCACGCGGAGCTTCGGGATGCCCGCGTCGATGGCCTGCGCCATGCCGCCGGCCGCCTCGACCTCCTGGATGTGCTGCCAGGCCCGGCGCGCCAGGTCGTACGTCAGCTTCTCGACGTACGCGCTGCCGCCCCACGGGTCGATGGAGCGGCAGGTGCCCGACTCCTGCTGGAGGAGGAGCTGGGTGTTGCGGGCGATGCGGGCGGAGAAGTCGGTGGGGAGGGCGAGGGCCTCGTCCAGCGCGTTGGTGTGCAGGGACTGGGTGTGGCCCTGGGTCGCGGCCATCGCCTCGATGCAGGTGCGGGTGACGTTGTTGAAGACGTCCTGCGCCGTGAGGGACCAGCCCGAGGTCTGCGAATGCGTGCGCAGCGACAGGGACTTGGCGTTCTTCGGGTCGAACTGCTTGACCAGGCGGGCCCAGAGGAGGCGGGCCGCGCGCAGCTTCGCCACCTCCATGAAGAAGTTCATGCCGATCGCCCAGAAGAAGGACAGGCGCGGCGCGAAGGCGTCCACGTCCAGGCCGACCGCCTGGCCCGCCCGCAGGTACTCCACGCCGTCGGCGAGGGTGTACGCCAGCTCCAGGTCGGCCGTGGCCCCGGCTTCCTGGATGTGGTAGCCGGAGATCGAGATGGAGTTGTAGCGGGGCATCTTCTGCGAGGTGAAGGCGAAGATGTCGGAGATGATCCGCATCGAGGGCTTCGGCGGATAGATGTAGGTGTTGCGGACCATGAACTCTTTGAGGATGTCGTTCTGGATGGTCCCGGCGAGCTTGTCGGGGGAGACGCCCTGCTCCTCCGCCGCCACGATGTAGAGCGCGAGGACCGGCAGCACGGCGCCGTTCATCGTCATCGACACCGTCATCTTGTCCAGCGGGATGCCGTCGAAGAGCTGGCGCATGTCGTAGATCGAGTCGATCGCCACGCCCGCCATGCCGACGTCGCCCGTCACCCGCGGGTGGTCGCTGTCGTAGCCGCGGTGCGTGGGCAGGTCGAAGGCGATCGACAGGCCCTTCTGGCCGGACGCGAGGTTGCGGCGGTAGAAGGCGTTGGACTCCTCGGCCGTGGAGAAGCCCGCGTACTGCCGGATGGTCCAGGGCTGGTTGACGTACATCGTCGGGTACGGGCCGCGCAGGTACGGGGCCACACCCGGGTAGGTCCGGAGGAAGTCCAGGCCCTCCAGGTCGCGGCCCGTGTACAGGGGCTGTACGCCGATGCCCTCCGGGGTCTCCCACAGCAGCTCGGCGGCTCCCGAGCCGGTGGACTCCTTCAGCGCGGTGCGCCACTGGTCCTCGGACCCGGCGGCCGGGGCCGCGCCGTCCAGCGGGAGTTCGGAGAAATCGGGGATGCGGGGGGTGCGGTCGGTGCTCAAGACGCGACTCCCATCCGGTCGAGTACGGAGGACAGCACGGCGACCGCGTCGCAGCCGGCGAAGACGTACTCGTCCACGGCCGTCGCGGCGGTGCCGGGCTTGCCCGCGAGGAACACGGTCGTCGCGCCGGCCGCGCGCAGGGCCGCGGCCACCGCCTCGGCCTGCTCCTCGTACAGCGCGTCGCTGGAGCAGAGAACGGCCATGCCGTCGGCGCCGCTCGCGGCGTACGCCGCCGCGGCCGTCTCCGCGGTAACCGACACCGGGTCGTGGACCGGGGTGATGCCGCCGGCCTGGAACAGGTTGGAGGCGAAGGTGGCGCGGGCGGTGTGCGCGGCCGCCGGGCCCAGGGCCGCCAGGAAGACGGTGGGCCGGGCGCCCGTCGCCGCCAGGTGTACGTCGCTGCGGGCGCGCAGGGCCTCGTACGCCTCATCGCGCCGCACGCGCGGCAGTCCGCCGGTGAGCGGGGCCGGAGCGGGCTCCCGTACGACCGGCTTCTCGGAGAGGTGCGGGAACTCGCTGACTCCGGTGACGGGTTCGCGTCGCGTGGCCAGCTTCTTCGAGCGCGCGGCCCAGGTGGCGGCGAGGCGTTTGGCGACCAGGCCGGAGCGCAGGGCGGCGGCCTGGCCGCCCGCCTTCTCGACGCTCCGGAAGAACTCCCAGGCGGCGTGGGCGATTTCGTCGGTGAGCTGCTCGACGTAGTACGAGCCGCCCGCCGGGTCGATCACCCGGGCCAGGTGGGACTCCTCCAGCAGGATCGTGGAGGTGTTGCGGGAGATGCGGCGCGCGAACGCGTCGGGCAGGCCGAGCTCCTGGTCGAACGGGAGCACGGTCACCGCGTCCGCGCCGCCCACGCCCGCCGCCATGCAGGCGACGGTGGTGCGCAGCATGTTCACCCACGGGTCGCGGCGGGTCATCATCACCGGCGAGGTCACCGCGTGCTGGCGCTGGGCGCCGGCTCCCGGGGTCCCGCAGGCCTCGGCGATCCGGGCCCACAGCCGGCGGGCGGCGCGCAGCTTGGCGATGGTGAGGAACTGGTCGGCGGTGGCGGCGTAGCGGAACTCCAGCTCGCCGAAGGCCGCTTCGGTGCTCAGACCCGCATCGGTGAGGGCGCGCAGGTACGCCACCCCGGTGGCCAGGGAGAGCCCCAGCTCCTCGGCGGCGCTGCCGCCCGCCTCGTGGTACGGCAGGGCGTCGACGGTCAGGGCGCGCACGTGGGGCCAGGCGGCCGTCTCCGCGGCGAGCGCGGCGGCCTCCGCCAGGTCCAGGGCCTGGCCCGTCCGGGCCTCGTGGCCCAGCGGGTCGGCGCCCAGAGAGGCGTGGGCGGCCTCGGGGGCCACCCCGCGCTCGGCGTAGAGCGCGAGCAGGGCCCGGGCGGCCTCGGCGTACTGGGCGCCGGGGTCCAGGGAGACGGGCGCGAGGTCGAGGTAGACCCCCTCCAGCGCACGGCCCAGGCCTTCCGCGGGGAGGCCGGCGTCGCCGACGGCCAGCCACAGCGAGGTGGTGCCGTTCTCGAGGTCGGCCAGGGCCGCGTCGTTCACCCGTACGGGGTCGGTGCCCGCGATCCGCTGGCGCACGTCCCAGCCCGAGGCGGCACTGCCCTCGGCACGTCCGCCCCGTACGAAGGGCGCGAACCCGGGAAAACCGGTGTCGGGCGCGGTGTCGGGCGCGGTGTACAGCGGGCGGGTGGTGAGCCCGTCTTCAAGCTTCGTGGACAACGCGTCTTCCGCTGCCTCGCCGGAAACTTCCTTGCCCGACTTGCGCAGCACGCCCTCTACCAGGCGCTGCCACTGCTCATGCGTCGCGTCAGGGAATTCGGCGGCCAAGGAGAGCCCGTCATCAGGCAGGACCGTCATGGCTCGAATGTTAGGGGGGTACCTGTGAACGACCTATAACCACCGGATGTGATCTCCCCCTCTCATGTGAGTCGGGAGGGGTCACGAAAGAGCGGGGCGAGGAGGACGGTCGCGGAGGCTACCGCGAGTACGGCCGGACCCGCGTGCGGGGCGACGATCCGCCGCCCGTACCGGCCCTGGTCACCGGCCGCGCCGCGGATCTCGTCGAGGTAGCCGTCGTGGAGGACGCTGGACAGCTCGGAAACCACCATGACGGCCGGATTGAACACGTCGAGGAGCAGGGCGGCGGCCCGGCCGACGGTACGGGCGCGTTCGCGCAGCAGCCGGTCGGCGCGCGGGTCGCCGGCGGCGGCGGCGTCGACCAGGAGGTTGACCGCGTTGTCCGCGAGCTCCGGAAGGATGCCGCGGCGCACGGCCTCGGCGCCGAGGACTCCGTCGGAGGCGCTCGCCTGCAGACAACCCGTACGGCCGCACGCGCAGGGGGTCGGCGAACCGGGCACCGGGAGGTGCGCGACGTCCCCGGCGGCTGCGCCCGGGCCCTGGTGCACGGTGCCCTCGATGCCGAAGGCGGCGTCGACGACGTTGCCGATGAAGAGGTGGAGAAGGCTGGAGCGGGCCTCCGGGCGGCCGAAGAGGATCTCGGCGTGGGCGACGGCGCGGGCGTGGTTGTCCACCGAGACGGGCAGGCCGAGGCGGTCGGAGAGCTCGGCGCCGAGGGGGAGCTCGCGCCAGCCGAGGGCGTCGTGCCGGACGACGGTGCCGTCGGCGGGGCGGACCCAGCCGCCGAGGGCGGCGCCGAGGCCGAGCAGGGGCCGGCCGGCGGGGTGGGACTCCCGGAGGAACCGGCCGAGTCCGGCGGCGATGGCGGCGGGGAGGCGGCCGGGGGAGCGGCCCGCGTGCGGGAAGGCCCGCCGGGCCAGGACGCGGCCGCGGAGGTCCACGAGGCTGAAGGTGGAGGAGGGCACGCCGATGTGCAGGCCGGCGGCGAGGGGGCCGCCGAGGGGGCCGGTGTGCAGGTCCAGGGGGATGCGGGGGCGGCCGGGGCCGGGGCCGGTCGCCGCGGGCGGCTGCTCCGGTTCGGGGTGCTCGTGCAGCAGGCCGGCGTGGAGGAGGGCGGTGGTCTGCCGGGACACGGCGGCCGGGCTGAGACCGCAGAGCTTCGGGATGTCGCTCCGTGCGAGGGGGCCGTGGGTCAGGACGGCGCGGAGCACGGCGGCGGCGTTGGCGGCGGCCCGGCCGTCACCGGGGGTGGGGGGGCACGGGCGGGCTCCTCGGGGGTGGGGTGTGGTCCCGATCATGCCGTGTCGCAGCGCGGGGCGGGGGCGCGGCGGGGTGGGGTGGGGTGCACCGTGCGGCGCGGCTCCCGGGGGCCGGCCCCCGGGCCCCGGCGTGTCGCTGCGCGGGGGCGCGGCGGGGTGGGGTGCACCGTGCGGCGGGGCTCCCGGGGGTGTCGGCCCCCGAACCCCCGCGTCTCGAACGCCGGCCGGGTCGGAGGTGGGACCGGTGGTGGGCGGGTCCGTGCGGCGCCGCTCCCTGGGCTCCGCCCCGCGCCCCGCGCCTCAAACGCCGGCGGGGCTGGATTCGAACCGGCCGCGTGGCGGGTGCGTTGCGGGGGCGTGAAATCCGGCCATGGGTTTCGGCCGCTCCGGGAGCGGCGGAAACGGGTGAAAGGGCAGGTCGCGGGGGGTGTGGGGCCGGGGTCGCGGGTGGTCGTGGGGGGTGCTCGGCGGGGTTGACCGGGGGTGGGGGCGCTGGCAGTCTCCGGGACATGACCGCGACCGAGTCCCTCGCCCCGCGGCTCCGCACCCCCGGCCCCTGTACCGCGCCGGGCGAGTGTCAGGGCCGTCGTTGTACGGCCCCGAGCTGTACCTGAGCGCCTGAGCCCGGAGCCCGGAGCACCCCTGAGTGTCGAGCCCCGGAGCCCTGGGACGCGGAGTCCCGAGCCCTGGAACCCCGGAGCCCCTGGAACTTTGAGTCCCGAGCCCTGGAGCCCCGGAGCCCTGGAGCCCCGGAGCCGGAGCCCGGAGCCGGAGCCCGGAGCCGGAGCCCGGAGCCCGGACCCCTGGAACCCCGGAGCCGGAGCCCGGAGCCCCGGAGTCCGGAGCCCCCAGACCCCGGAGTTCCTGAGCCCAGAGCCCCTGAGATCCGCGTTCCCGAGTGCCCGGGTGTTCGTGCCGAGGTCGTCCAGGGTGCCCGTAGGGGCTCGCGCCTTGTCGCCAGTCGATGGCGGTGGGGTGGGGCTCCAGGGGTCAGGCCGATCGTGTCCGAGCGTCGCTGTCCGGCCTCTGTCTGCCGAGCGTCGTCGTTCCGCGTCTACCCGCCGAACCGCACCACCTCGTCGGGTCAACGCCCGCCGAACCGCCCCCCGTCGGGCTCCGCCCACCGGGTCAACTCCCGTCGGGTAATGCCCGTTGAACGTCGCCGTCCCCCTGATCCGGCCGTCCGTCGGCCCGCCTCCGTCCACCCCGCCCCCGTACCCCGTCCGTCCGCAGTCCGCCCGACTGTGTCGGACCACCCTCGTCCTCGCGTCCCCTCATTTCTTCCTCTGCGGAAATATACAAGGAGCCCTTCATGTCCACTGCCACCCGCACCGACCTCACCGTCACCAAGATCGGCGGCCGCATAGGCGCCGAGATCGGCGGGGTCCGGCTCGGCGGCGAGCTCGAGGCCGACGTCGTCGCCGGGATCAGGGCCGCGCTGCTCGCCCACAAGGTCGTCTTCTTCCGCGGTCAGGACCACCTCGACGCAGACGGGCACGAGGCCTTCGCCCACCTGCTCGGCGCGCCCGTCGCGCACCCCACCGTGCCCTCCGCCGACGGGCGTTACGCGCTCGGCATCGACTCCCACCACGGAGCCCGCGCCAACCAGTGGCACACGGACGTCACCTTCGTCCCCGCCTACCCCGCCTTCTCCATCCTGCGCGCCGTCACCATCCCCCCGTACGGGGGCAACACCCTCTGGGCCAACACGGCCACCGCCTACGCCGGCCTGCCCGAGCCGCTGCGCGTCCTCGCCGACAGCCTCCGCGCCGTGCACTCCAACGAGTACGACTACGCGGCCCTGAAGCCCGACGCCCTTCCCGAGGCACTCGCCCAGTACCGCGAGGTGTTCACCTCGACCAAGTTCCTCACCGAGCACCCGGTCGTCCGGGTCCACCCCGAGACGGGCGAACGCACCCTGCTGCTCGGCAACTTCGTCCAGCGGATCAACGGGCTCACCGGCCGTGACTCGCGCCTCCTCCAGGACCTCTTCCAGGCCCACATCGAGCTCCCCGAGAACACCGTCCGCTGGCAGTGGCAGGCCGGTGACGTAGCGATCTGGGACAACCGCGCCACCCAGCACTACGGCGTCGACGACTCCGACGACCACGAACGCACCCTGCGCCGCGTGACGGTCGACGGCGACGTCCCGGTCGGTCCGGACGGGGCCCCGTCCCGGCTGATCAGCCCGGAGACCGTGCCGGACCCGGCCTTCGGCATCGCCTCCGGAGCGTCCGCCTCCGCAGCTTCCGAAGCCTGAGCCGACAGACATGGGCCGGCCCCGACCGGCCCCGCCCGACCCCGACCGGCCCCCGAACGGCCCGTCCGACCCGAGCCACCCCGACCCGTCAGCCAAGGAGCGCTCCGTGCCCAAGCTGCTCGCCCTCACCGGCAGTCCGTCCGTCCACTCCCGTACCGACGTGGTCGCCGATCACGTGCTGCGCCGCCTGAACCACGCCGGGTTCGAGACCGCGCAGCTCGCCGTCCGGGAACTCCCCGCCGCCGATCTGCTCGCCGCACGCCGCGGCGAGCCGGAGATCCGCCGGGCCCTCGAAGCCGTCGCCGAAGCGGACGGGATCGTCATCGCGACGCCCGTCTACAAGGCCTCGTACACCGGGCTGCTCAAGGCTTTCCTCGACCTGCTCCCGCAGGACGGACTGGCCGGGAAGACCGTCTTCCCGCTGGCCACCGGCGGCAGCCTCGCCCACGTCCTCACCATCGACTACGCCCTGCGCCCGGTCCTCGCCGCGCTCGGCGCCCGGCACGTCACCGCCGGCCGCTTCGTCCTGGACTCCACCGTCGAGCGCGGGGCGGGCCCGGACCGGCTGCGGCCGGAGGCGGAGCTGGACCTGTACCAGGCCGTCGACGAGTTCGCCGAGGCCCTGCGCGCCGCCGAGGCCGTCGTGCTCGCCACCGCGCACTGATCTCCGTACCGAAACCGCCCCACCCGCACTGCCCGCGCCCCACCCGCACTACCCGCGCCCGACCGGCCCTACCCGCCCGACCCGGATCGACAAGGAATCGCGATGTCCGCAGCTTTCACCACCACCCGTACCTCCCGACGCCAGTTCCTCACCCTGCTCGGCATCTCGGCGGCCGCGGTGAGCTGCGGGACGGCGACCGCCACCGGCGGCTCCGGCGGCGAGCAGATCACCGCCCTGAAGTACCAGGGAGCCGTCGGCGCGGTCACGCTCCCCGAGCTCGCCGCCGACCTCGGCTACCTCGGCGGCGTGACCCTGGACTGAGTCGGCAACACCACCAGCGGCCCGCAGGACATCCAGTCCGCCGCCACCGGCCAGACCCACTTCGGCAGCGCCTTCAACGGCGCGGTCATCAAACTCGCCTCCACCAAGGCCCCGATCAAGGCCGTCATCTCCTCCTACGGCTCCGACCAGTACTCCTACGGCGGCTACTACGTACTGGAGGACAGCCCGATCCGCTCCGCCCGCGACCTGATCGGCAAGAAGGTCGGCATGAACACCCTGGGCGCCCACTACCAGGCCCTGCTCGACATCTACCTGAGCCGGGGCGGCCTTGCCAAGGAGGACGCGGCCAAGGTCGAGCCCCTCGTGGTTCCGCCCGTCAACACCGAACAGTCGCTGCGGCAGAAGCAGATCGAGGTCGGGGTCCTCACCGGAGTCCTGCGCGACAAGGCCCTCGCGACCGGCGGCATCCGGCCGCTGTTCACCGACGTGGAACTGCTCGGCCCGTTCAGCGCCGGGACTTACATCATGACCGAGCGCTTCATCAAGCAGAACCCGGACACCGTACGGACGTTCGTGACCGCGGTGGCCAAGGCCATCGAGTGGTCCCGCACCACGCCGCGCGAGGAGGTCATCGCGCGGATGACGGAGATCGTCAAGAAGCGCGGCCGCAACGAGGACACGGCGACCCTGAAGTTCTGGCGCTCCTACGGAGTCGCCGAGACGGGCGGCCGGATCGAGGACAAGGAGTTCCAGCTCTGGCTCGACTGGCTCGGCGACCGGGGCGAGATCAGGAAGGGCCAGCCCAAGGCGGCCGACCTCTACACCAACGAGTTCAACGGACACGGGAAGGGCTGACCGGCTGCCATGGCGAAGATCGTGTTCGACTCCGTGACGAAGACCTTCCCGACGACGGACAAGAAGAACAGGAGGAGCAAGGAGGAGTTCACCGCCCTCGACGGGATCGACCTGGAGATCGGGTCGGGGGAGTTCGTGGTCGTCGTCGGCCCCAGCGGCTGCGGCAAGTCCACCCTCCTGGACCTGCTCGGCGGCCTGACCCCGCCCACCTCCGGCCGGATCCTGCTCGACGGCAAGCCGGTCACCGGGCCGGGCCTCGACCGGGGCATCGTCTTCCAGCAGTACGCGCTGCTGCCCTGGCGCACCGCGCTGGGCAACACCGAGTTCGGCCTGGAGGCCACCGGCGTCCCGCGCCGCCAACGAGCGGCGAAAGCCCGTGAGTTCCTGGAACTCGTCGGCCTCACCGGATTCGAGGACCGGCACCCGCACGAACTGTCCGGCGGCATGCGCCAGCGGGTCGCCATCGCGCGCTCGCTCGCGTACGACCCGGACGTGCTGCTGATGGACGAGCCGTTCGCCGCGCTCGACGCGCAGACCCGCGAGTCCCTCCAGGACGAACTGCGGCGGATCTGGCAGAGCACCGGCAAGACGGTCGTGTTCATCACGCACGGCATCGAAGAGGCCGTGTACCTCGGGCAGCGGGTGGCCGTCATGACCTCCCGCCCCGGCCGGGTCAAGCAGGTCGTCCCGGTGTCGTTCGGCGACCGGGCCACCGGGGCGACGGGTGAAGACCTGCGCTCCAGCCCGGCGTTCGCCCGCTACCGCCACGAGATCTGGACCCTGCTCCACGACGAGGTGGCCCGCGCCCAGCAACTGGAGAAGGAGGAGGTCGCCGTATGAGCACCACGGTGGAAGCGGCGGTGGAGACGGACACGGAGGCGCCCGTGGCGGCGACGGCCGTACGGAACCGCGCGCCCGCGGAGGTACGAACCCCCGCGCGGCCCCCCGTACGCGTACCGGGCGCGGCCCCGGCGCTGCGCGTCCTGCGGGGGCTGCGGGCGGTGGCACTGCGCTCGGCGGCGATCCTCGCGCTGCTGGCCCTCTGGGAGTCGGCGCCGCGGCTGGGGCTGGTCGACGCGACGTTCCTGCCGCCGGTGAGCGAGGTCGCCAAGGCCTGGTGGGAGCTGCTGGGCAACGGGCAGCTCGCCGAGCACAGCAAGGCCAGCCTGGCCCGCTCGTTCGGGGGATTCGGCATCGCGGTGGCCGTCGCGGTCCCGCTCGGGCTGCTGATCGGCTGGTACCGGCCGGTGGCCGCGCTCCTCGGGCCGCTGCTGGAGGTGTTCCGCAACACGGCGGCGCTGGCGCTGCTGCCGGTGTTCGTCCTGCTGCTGGGCATCGGGGAGACCTCGAAGGTCTCGATCGTCGTGTACGCCTGCGTCTGGCCGATCCTGTTGAACACCATCAGCGCCGTGGGCAACGCCGATCCGACGCTCGTGAAGCTGGCGCGCTCCATGGACCTGTCCACGCCGAAGCTGTTCCAGAAGGTGATCCTGCCGGCGTCGGTGCCGGTCATCTTCACGGGCATCCGGCTGGCGGGGGCCGTCTCCATCCTGGTCCTCGTCGCGGCCGAGATGATCGGTGCGAAGGCGGGCCTCGGCTACCTGATCAACGCCTCGCAGTTCAACTTCGCGATCCCGCAGATGTACGCGGGCATCGTCACGATCTCCGCGATCGGCCTCGCCTTCAACCAGATCCTCGTCACGATCGAACGCCGACTGAGCACGTGGCGCGTCCCGTCCTGAACCCCCACCCCACCCACCCCTGCCCCACCCCGGACCCGGCCCCCGGAGCCCTGACCCCTGTCCTTGGCTCCGGCCCCGGTCCTGGTCCCTGGCCGCAGTCCCTGCTCCTGGCTTTGGCTCCGGTCCTGGTCCCTGGCCTCTGGCCTTGGCCCCGGTCCCTGGCCCTGCTCCTAGCTTTGGCCCCGGTCCCTGGCCCTGCTCCTGGCCCCTGGCCCTGGCCCCCGGTCCCTGGACCTGCTCTTGGCCTCTGGCCCGGTCCCTGGCCCCGGTCCCTGGCCCCTGGCCCTGGCCCTGGCCCTGGTCCTGATCCCGGTCCCTGGCCTGGCCCCGGGCCCGGACCCGGCCCGGCTCTGACCCCGACCCCGACCCCGACTTTGGCCCCCGCCCTTGGCTCCGGCCGGCCAGGCCCTTGGCTCCGGCCGGCCAGGCCACTGGCCCCCGAGACCCCCCGCTCCGAACCGAGGACGAGAAAAATGACCACCACACCCCGGACCCTCCACCTCAACGCCTTCCTCATGAACGCCGGGCACCACGACGCCGCCTGGCGCCACCCGGCCAGCAGCCCCGAGCGGATCACCGATCTGCGCTACTTCCAGGAACTGGCCCGCACCGCCGAGCGCGGACGGCTCGACTCGATCTTCTTCGCCGACGGGGTCGCCCTCTGGGGCAAGGCCCGCTACAACGCCGTCGGCGGCTTCGAGCCGCTCACCCTGCTCTCCGCGATCGCCGCCGTCACCGAGCACATCGGGCTCATCGCCACCGTCTCCACCACGTTCAACGAGCCCTTCAACACCGCCCGGAAGTTCGCCTCCCTCGACCACATCAGCGGCGGCCGCGCCGGCTGGAACATCGTCACCTCCGGCAGCGTCGACGAGGCCCGCAACTTCAACCGCGACGAGCACCTCGCCGACGGGCAGACCTTCTACAAGGACCTCAAGTCCCGCCTCGCCAAGTACGGCCGCTCCGAGGACGAGCTGCTCGTCCTGCCCGGCATCGCCCCCGTCATCGGTTCCACCGAGGCCGAGGCCAGGGCCCTGGAGCAGGAGCTCACCGAGCTCCAGATCCCGGAGTACGGCCTCGCCCAGCTCTCCAACATGCTGGGCGTGGACCTCAGCGGGCTGCCGCTCGACGGCGGGCTGCCCGAGCTGCCCGAGGAGCGGGACATCAACGGCAACAAGAGCCGCTTCACGCTCGTCGCCGAGCTCGCCCGCCGCGAGGGACTCACCCTGCGCGAGCTCATCGCCCGGCTGGGCGCGGGCCGCGGCCACCGCGTCTTCGCCGGGACGCCCGAGCAGATCGCCGACCAGTTGGAGGAGGGGTTCACCCAGGGAGCCGCCGACGGCTTCAACGTCATGGCTCCCGTACTCCCCACCGGGCTGACCGACTTCGTCGACCAGGTCGTGCCGATCCTGCAGCGCCGCGGGCTCTTCCGCACCGAGTACACCGGCCGGACCCTGCGCGAGAACTACGGGCTGGCGCGCCCCGCCAACCGCTACGCCACCGCCGGAGCCGGCGCGTGAGCGAGCAGGCCACCGACGTGCTCGTGGTCGGCGGCGGCCCCGCCGCCTGGGCCGCCCTCAAGGCGGCCGCGGCCGGGGCCTCCGTGGTCCTCGCCGACAAGGGCTACTGCGGCACCAGCGGGGCGACGGCCGCCGGTGGCACCGGCGTCTGGTACGTCCCGCCGGAGCCGGCCGCCCGCGAAGCCGCGATGGCGAGCCGCGAGGGCCTCGGCGGGTACCTCTCCGACCGGCGGCGGATGTCCCGGGTCCTCGACGAGACCTACGACCGGATGAACGAGCTGGCGGACGAAGGCCGTTACCCCTTCCCTACCGGCCCGACGGCAGGCCGCTCCGCAACGGCCTCCAAGGGCCCGAATACATGCGCCGCATGCGCATCCGGATCCGCCGTGCCGGGGTCCGGATCCTCGACCACAGACCCGTCACCGAGCTGCTGACCGACGCGGACGGCGCCGTCGCGGGCGCCGCCGGCCCCCGCCGCAAGGCCGGCGAGCCCTACCGGGTCCGGGCCGGCGCCGTCGTCCTGGCCACCGGGGGCTGCGCCTTCCTCAGCGGCGCGCTCGGCACCAACACCAACACCAACACCGGGGACGGCGCGCTGTTCGCCGCCGAGGCCGGGGCCGAGCTGTCCGGCATGGAGTTCTCCAACTCCTACGGGATCGCCCCCGAGGGCACCTCGGTGACCAAGACGGCCTTCTACGCCTTCGCCACCTTCTACCAGGAGGACGGCGAGGTCCTGGAGGGCGCCGCCAGCCTCGGCGGCCGCTGCGTCATCGCCCGCCACCTCCTCACCGGCTCCAAGGCGTACGCCCGCCTCGACCGGGCCGACGCCACCGCGCAGGCCGCGATGCGGCTCGCGCAGCCGAACTTCTTCCTCACCTTCGACCGGCTCGGCATCGACCCCTTCGCCGACCGCTTCTCCGTCACGCTGCCGGCGGAGGGCACCGTCCGCGGCACCGGCGGGATCCGGATCGCCGGGGACGACTGCGCCACCGCCGTCCCCGGGCTGTACGCCGCCGGGGACGCGGCCACCCGCGAGGAGATCTGCGGGGGCTTCACCGGAGGCGGTAGCCACAACGCCGCCTGGGCGATGTCCTCGGGCAGTTGGGCGGGGGCCGGCGCGGCCCGGTACGCCCGCTCGCTGGGCTCGGGCCGGGCCGCCTTCCGGCCGGTCACCGGGGCCGGCGGGGCGGGCCTGCGGCCGACCGGGGGCGCCGGGTCGCCGGCCGGGCCCGCGGAGGCACGGGAACTCGTACGCCTCGTCCAGGAGCAGGTGCTGCCGTACGACAAGAACTACCTGAGGCGCGGCTCCGTCCTCGCGGACTCGCTCGGCGCCCTCGACGAGGTCTGGGCGCGGTTGCGCGGCTCCCTGCGCGGGGACGACGCCGGGCTCGTCAAGGTCCGGCAGGCGGCGGCCATGACGGCGCACGCCCGCTGGATGTACGCCTCCGCGCTGGCCCGGACCGAGAGCCGCGGGATGGCCCGCCGGCTCGACCACCCCGGGCAGGACCCGGCGCAGCACCACCGGATCGTGACCGGCGGGCTCGACCGGGTGCGGACGCGGCCGGCGGAGCTGGTCGCATGATCGAACTGGTCTCGGCCGAGCGGTGCACCGCCCCCTCGGCCTTCGGCCTGGGGAGACCCCCGGCGACAAGTGCGTGGAGGTCTGCCCGACCGACGTCTTCGAGCGGGGACCGGAGGGGATCCCGCTGCTCGCCCGGCAGGAGGACTGCCAGACCTGCTTCCTGTGCGAGGCCAACTGCCCGGCGGACGCGCTGTTCGTGTCCCCGCTGACCCGTCCGGTCCCCGAGGACCCGGCCGTACGGGACGAGGCCGGGCTGGCCGCCCGCGGTCTGCTCGGCAGCTACCGGCGGGAGATCGGCTGGGGCGAGGGGCGCACACCGGGCGCCCTGCGGGCGATCGGCCCGTCGCTCGGCCCGGCGAGCGGCGGCGGGGCCGCGCCGCCGCTCACCTCCTGAGCGAACGCGTCCCGGGTGGCGGTTCCCGCCTCCCGGTTCCCGCGTCAGACCGTGAGGACGATCTTGCCGCGGGTGCGGCCCGTGGCGCTCAGCTCCCAGGCCTTCGCCGCCTCGGCGAGCGGCAGCGCGTGCTCCACGTTGACCGTGAGCTTGCCCGCGTCCGCGAGCTCGGCCAGGAAGGTCAGGTCGGCGGTGTCCGGGCGGACCCAGAGCTGGTGGGCACCCTGGGCGGCCGCGGTGGAGTCGGCGATGGACACCAACCGGTGGCCCTGGCCCGGCTTGACCAGGGACCGGAGCGTCGGGATCACGTCGTCGCCGAAGAAGTCCAGGGCGGCGTCCACCCCTTCGGGCGCCAGCTCGCGGACCCGGTCGGCGAAGCCCTCGCCGTACAGGACCGGCTCGGCGCCGAGCGAGCGCAGGTAGTCGTGGTTGTGCGCGCCGGCCGTGCCGATGACGCGCAGGCCGAGCGCGACGGCGATCTGCACGCCGAAGGAGCCGGTGCCGCCGGCGGCGGAGTGGATGAGTACGGTCTCGCCCGCCTTCAGGTCCACGCGGGTGAGAGACTGGAGGGCGGTGAGCCCGGCCAGCGGGATGCCGGCGGCCTGCTCGAAGGTCAGCCCGCGCGGCTTGCGGGCGAGGGTGCGGACGGGGGCGGAGACCAGCTCGGCGTAAGTGCCCAGCTCCACCCACTCCTTGCGGACGTAGCCGTAGACCTCGTCGCCGACGGCGTAGTCGAAGGTGTCCTCGCCGACCGCCTCGACCACCCCGGCGACGTCCCAGCCGGGTATGACCGGATAGCGGACTTCGAGGATCGAGTCGAGGTACCCGGAGGCGAGCTTCCAGTCCACCGGGTTCACGCCGGTGGCCTTGACGCGGACGAGGACCTCGCCCGGAGCGACCTTGGGCTCCGGAACCTCGGTGAGGGTGAGGATGTCAGGCGTTCCGTATGCGGTGTATGTGATTGCCTTCATGATCATCCCCAACGGGGGGCCCAGTGTCCGTATTCCGAACCCGAGGGGCCCTTCTACCGGAGCCTTCCGGAACCTCCCGTCCCGTGGAGGTCGTTCAGGCGGGCAGCGTATTGCGGCGCGAGCTGCGCCGGGCCGCGCTGAACAGGGCCTGGATCTGCGCCCCGGACTGCTCCACGTCGTCGAGCGGGGAGGGGAAGGGGATCCGTACGTCGCGGTGGCCGCGGCGTTCCTCCAGGCGCAGTGTGATGCCGTACCGGTCCATGGCGAGGGGCAGCGCGCGCAGGACGGCGGACTCGGCCCCCGGGTCCGCCGACGGCTGCGGTCGCACCAAGCGCAGGAGGAGGGTGACGAGTTCGGCGTGGTCGTCGAGGAGGTGGGTGAGCATCCCGGCCTCGTAGGGGGCGAGCGGGTCGGGTCGGGCCGCGTCCAGCTCGTCGGGGCCGACGTACGAGCGGGCGCCGTCGGCGGTTTCCAGGACGGCCCGGCCGAACTCCACGCACGTGGAGTCGGAGCCCTCGGCGCCCCCGTCGGTGTAAGGGGTGAGCAGGCGGCCGACGAGGGTGACCCGGGCGCGCACGCGGTCCCGTACGGGAGTGGGCGCGATGTCCGTGAACTCCAGCCGGATCGCGGGTCGGTGCTCGGCGCGGCCGCCCGGCTCGGCGGGGTGCAGGTGCAGCCGGCCGAGGGGATCGGTGCCGTCGAGGTGGCGGATCTCCGTGCGCTGCCCGTCGGTGACGACGGTCATGGAGTGGGCGGCGGCCAGGACGGACCGGACCCGCTCGGCGTCGGTGGGCAGCGGCAGGGGCAGGTGCATGTGGATCTCCGTCGTCCCGAGTGGTGAGATGGTACGTACTTAGGTATGCCTAACCTAACCCACTCCGCGGGTGAGGGGTAAGCGGGGGCGGCCGGCGGGGCGTCTCGGCTGCCTCGTGTCGGTGTTGGGCTGAACGGGTGAAACGCGAGAGGATGGGGGGATGCACATGAAGCGCAAGGCCGAGGCGGCCTGGTGAGCAGGTACGACGTCACCGACGAACAGTGGGAGGGGCTCGCGCAGGTGGTCCCCCTGCGGAGCCGCAACGAGTGGCCCTCCCGGGTGGATCACCGCACGATCCCCACGGTTCCGGGGGCGTCCGCGGCGGAGCAGCGGCGCTTCGTGGTGATCCGGGTCCAGGTCTTCGCGGACGCGCGGGAGGTGGCGGAGTACCTGATCGCCCAGATCCCGGTACTGCTGGACCTCACGGGTGCCGACGGCGAAGTGGCCAAGCGCATCCTGGACTTCAGCAGTGGCGTGGTCTTCGGGCTGGGCAGCGGGATGCACCGGGTCGACCGGAACGTCTTCCTGCTGGCGCCCGTCGGGACCGAGGTGGAGGGGATCGCGGCCGCGGTCGTCCCCCGATCGTAGGAAGTGCCCGCGGGCGGAACGGTTCGCCGGCCCCACGGGGGGTCCGGCGGGCCGTACCGTCCCGCGCATGACCTCGCGCCTTGCCGTCCCGACGGCCCCCTCCACGCTGACGGCGCCCACGTCTTCCGCGGCCCCCGCCGCCGCGTCGACCGAGCCCGCCACCTCCACAACTCCGCCCGCGCCCGCCGGGCCGGGGTTATCCCCGGCCCGAACCCCGGCGCCCGCCCCGACTCCTGCCTCGGCCTCAACGTGGGCCCCAGCTCAGGTTGCGGCGCAGGCTTCGGCGCCTGCGCCGGCCCAGGTTCCGTCCCCGGCAGCGGCCTCGGCCTCGGCTCAGGTTCCGACCTCGGCTCCGGCAGCGGCCTCAACCTCGGCCTCGGCTCCGGCCCCAGCCTTGGCTCAGGTTCCGGTCCTGTCCCCGGTTCCGGCTTCGGCCTCGGCTCAGGTCCCGCCCCCGGTTCCGGCCTCGGCTCAGGTCCCGGCCCAGGCTTCGGTGCCTGCGCCGGCCCAGGTTCCGTCCCCGGCAGCGGCCCCAGCCTCGGCTCCGGCTCCGGCCTCGGCTCCGGCTCCGGCCTCAATCCCGGCCTCGGCCTCAACCCCGGCCCCGGCCTTGGCCTTGGCTCTGGCCTCAACCCCGGCCTCGGCTCCGGCCCCAGCCTTGTCTCAGGTTCCGGTCCCGCCCCCCGTTCCGGCCTCGGCCACGCCCCTGGGTCAGGTTCCGGCGCAGGCTCCGGCGCCTGGGCCGGCCCAGGTTCCGTCCCCGGCCGCGGTTCAGGTTCCGGCGCAGGCTTCGGCCCCGGCCGCGGTCCAGGTTCCGCTCGCCGCAGGCGCCCCGCATCTGCGGCCGGCCGTCACCGAGTTGCGGCTCTCCGCCTACGGAACGCACCGCCGGGCCCGGTTCGCGCTCGGTCCCGTCACCCTCTTCGCCGGGCCGAGCGGGAGCGGCAAGTCCCAGGCGCTGGAGGCCTACGCGGCCCTGGCCGCCCTGGGTGGCGGGGCCACCCTGGAGGAGGTGTTCCCCGATCCCCGGGCCCGGATCCCCGACCGGGCGGTGCCCGACGCCGAGCGGCGCCGGGGGTTCCGGATCGGCTGTACGGTCGACGGCCCCGCCGGGCCGGTCCGGCTCGACCTCGCCGTTCAGGCGGAGCCGACGCTGCGGATCGTCGGCGAACGGCTCTCGGTCGACGGGCAGGTCCTCCTCGCCACCGCTCTGCGCGACCCCGGGCGACGGTCCGTCCAGGCGGCCTGGCTGACGGGCGGGGCCGCCGGGGTCCCCCGGGCCCCGCTGCCCGACGACCGGCTCGGCACCGCGCTGCTCCCGCTGCGCGTGGCCGGGGCCACCGAGGGGCAGCGGCGGGTGCTGGCCGCCGCCGAGCAAGTGGTGGTCGCGCTGCGCTCGGTGTTCCCCTGCGACCCCCGCCCGGAGCGGATGCGGGAGCCGGTCGCGCCGGGGCGGGGGCGGCTGCTGGGCGACTGCGCCAACCTGGCCGACGTGCTGCGCCGGACCCGCCTGGAGTGCGGCACCCGGTACGGGCTGCTGACCGGGGCAGCCCGTACCGGCTGCGCGGGCTGGGTGGCCGGACTGGACGTACGGGATCCCGAGGGCGGCCCGGTCACCGGACTGCTGGACCGCGGCCCGGGGAGGCCCGCCACCGAGCTGGCCCGGCTGGGCGCGGGCGAGCTGCGCTTCCTCGCCCTGGCGCTGGTGCTGCTGACCGGGCCGGGGGTCCTGGACGTGGATCCGGCGGCCGAACTGCCCTCCGCGCGACAGGCACTGACGGTGCTCGCGGACGGCTTCGACCGGGACCTGGACGGCCGGCAGACCGCCGAACTGCTGCGGCTGGCCGTACTGGCGTGCGGGCGCGGGCAGGTCAGGCTGGCGGCCTCGGCCGGGGAGGCCTGCGCGACGGCCGCCCGGGGGGTCGCGGGGGTCTCGGTGGTAGACCTGGGGCATGAGTGAAGAGCGTGGAGCGACCGGGGAAGACAAGGGGGCCGGCGAGCGGATCGACCGGCTCCAGCGGAGGCTCGCCGAGTTCGCGGCGGCGCGCGGGTGGGAGCCCTTCCACACGCCCAAGAACCTGGCGGTCGCGCTGAGCGTCGAGGCGGCCGAACTGGTGGAGATCTTCCAGTGGCTGACGCCGGAACAGTCAGCCAAGGTCATGGAGGAGCCGGACACCGCACACAGAGTGGCCGATGAGGTGGCCGACGTGCTCGCCTACCTGCTGCAGTTCTGTGAGGTCCTCGGGGTGGATGTGCTGGATGCGCTCGCCGCGAAGATCGAGCGGAACGAGCTGCGCTTTCCCGTCCCGGGCGGTCCAGGGACAGATCGTCACTCTTCGGAGTGATGGCGTTATCCACAACCATGTTTGTGTCCACAATTTCCGAATACCCCTGGCTTTACCGGCCCGTTGCCCTCACTCTGGGTAGTGGAGAGAACGGCGAGATGTCGTGCGGACGGGGGACGGCATATGGACGCGGTACGGCTCATCGCAGCCGGCCGGCACGCGCTGGCGCAGAGCGGGGCTGCTTGGGACATCGTGGGCGAGGCCTGGCAGGCACAGGCCCTCGCGCAGGGCATAGGGAGCTGGCTGGCGGTCAACGGGCCGCCGGAGCTGAGAGCGGAGGCGCGGGGGCTGGGTGAAGCGGGGGGCAGAGGCTGCGGGGTGCTCGACCGGGCGGCTCTGCGCGGCGAGGGCTATGCGCCCGACCTACCGCCCCGGGCGGCGCAGTTGACCGGGGTGACGGACGCCCGGCAGGCGCTGCTCGGGCTCCAGGCGCTGCTCGGCGAAGTGGGCATAGCGCTGGTCGGGGTGGCCTGCGGGACGGACGACGAGGGTCTGTACTGGCAGTGCATAGAGTCGATAGACGCGGCCGACGAGTCGAGCGACCGGGTCCGGGCGATCCTGCGGCGGATGTCCGTGCGCGAGCGCGGATCCGCCTCCGGAGTGGCCTGAGCCGGGGTGTGTCGGTGGGGTCCCGCCGCGCGCGACGGGACCCGGCCGGTCAGGAGGACCGGTAGGACGGGCGGTCTTCGCTCTCCCGGGTGCGGCCGCCCTGGGGCAGCGCGGTGCCGGGGCTGCGATCGGTGGAGGACTGGAGGTCGGCGTCGAGCTGTGACAGGTCGGCGTTCAGCGCTGCCATCAGCTCTTCCATCTGCTGCAGCAGGCCCTTCGGCGCGCCGCCCTGGGCGGGCACCGCGGACTCCTGGCGTGCGTGGTCGTGCGCTGCCTGCCCGGTCTGACAGTCCTGACGGCGGATCTCCGGCGCGGACTCCTGGGACATGGCGGCCTCCTCGGCCCTGGCCCTTCCAGGGCGGAAGGGGGCGGTGGACGCACTGGCGAAGGCCGCCGGCGCGCGGGCCGTGCGGTCCGGCTCCGTCCGAGCCAACGATCCCCATCCGGGCTGGTCACTGGCGCGGGCGGCGGCGACCGCCCGGTTGGCTCAGATTCACCCGGCCGGGGCCGAAAGACAGGATGGGGACAAGGCTCTCCGCATCCTCACCGACCCCAGCGGGGCGCGAGCTACGACACCTTCCCGAGCATCGCCAAGGCCTAGAAGGACCGCGACCTCTGCCCGATCACCCGGCCGCTGCCGAACTCGGCTGCGTCGGAACCACGTCCATGCGCCGCTGTAGAGGTTCGAGCAGGGTCACGAGCGTTCGTACGCCGTGAACGGCGGGTCCGTCGCGCTCAGGCCGGCGCCGATGAACAGGCCCTTGTACTCGAAGATCCCGGCCGTGGAGACGCGGTCGTGGAAGCTGCGGACATCGCGCTCCTGGCCGGTGGCGGCATCGAGGACGTACAGGTCCTTGTTCCCGAGCGCCGAGGTCGGGCTGGTCTCGACGATCACCGTGACCTTGCCGTCGTGGAGGTTCAGGCCGGCACCCTGGGTGTGGTCGAGTCCGGTCTTCCAGACCTGCCGGCCGGTGGCCACCCCCTGGTGCGACGCCGCCGGCTGGCAGGTGTGCAGGACGTCGCGCGATTCCCCCCCGGCGCGGATGATCATAAGGATTCGGCCGACCGGGCGTGAGGGGTGCCGGTCCCTCGGTACGGGCAAGGGGGGCCCAGCTCGCATAAGGCTCGGCCAGGGGCGACCTGATATGAGTTGATCATGCATGCCGAAACCTTTGACCCGATGGAGCGCCTGCTCGCAGAGCGGGCTTGTGAGCGGCTGGTCGTCGAATTCGTCCATCGGCTCGACCTCGGGGACCCGGGCTCGGTGGCAGACCTCTTCACGCAGGACGGCACCTGGGAATGGCCCGCCGGCGACCGCCGCATTGCGGGTCACGACGCCCTGCGCGCCTACTTCGGCAACCGGCCCGCAGACCGGCTGTCACGCCGTATGTGCACCAACATCCTGGTTACCGTGACCTCCGCGGACACCGCCGCCGCCACCACCTACTTCACCACCTACCGTGTCGACGGCTACAGCGAGGGCCTCGTACCGCCGCGGCCCCCGGTCCAGGTGGGTCACTACGAAGACAGGTTCCGCAAGGTGGACAGCACCTGGCTGCTCACCACGCGCACCCTCTTCCTCTCCTTCGCCGGTCCCACGGAACGCCTCGACGGCCCCGGCCGGTCATGAGGGAGCGCGTGGACGGTCGTACGGCCATGGTCTGGGCCACGCGGGCGACGGAGGACGATGCGCAGAATCGAACAGCGGTTCGGTAAGTGGCTTGCGAGGTTGTCGGCATGCCACGTCCCGGCGCGGCGGGCCGTGCGCAGCCACACGAGGTCTGCACGGTGGACGGGCACTATGGAGTGATGGAACTCCGGATCTTCACTGAACCCCAGCAGGGCGCGAGCTACGAGACCCTGCTCCGCGTCGCCAAGGCCGCCGAAGACCTCCACTTCGGAGCCTTCTTCCGCTCGGACCACTACCTGCCCATGGGTGCGGCCGACGGTCTGCCCGGTCCCACCGACGCCTGGATCACCCTGGCCGGCCTGGCGCGCGAGACCCAGCGGATCCGGCTGGGCACGCTGATGACGGCCGGTACCTTCCGGCTCCCCGGGGTGCTCGCCATCCAGGTCGCGCAGGTCGACCAGATGTCGGGCGGCCGCATCGAACTCGGCCTGGGAGCGGGCTGGTTCGAGGAGGAACACAAGGCGTACGGCATTCCCTTCCCGGCCGAGCGCCTCGCCCGGCTGGAGGAGCAGCTGGCGATCGTCACCGGCCTGTGGGCCACCGAGCCCGGCGCCACCTTCGACTACACGGGCGTCCACTACCAGGTGGAGAACTCCCCGGCGCTGCCCAAGCCGGCCCAGGACAAGATCCCGGTCCTGATCGGCGGCCACGGAACGAAGCGCACCCCGCGCCTGGCCGCCCGGTACGCGGACGAGTTCAACATGCCCTTCGCCTCGATCGCGGACAGCGAGCGGCAGTTCGGCCGGGTCCGCGCGGCCGCCGAGGAGGCCGGCCGCAAGCCCGGCGACCTCGTGTACTCCAACGCCCTCGTCGTGTGCGTGGGCAAGGACGACGCCGAGGTGGCCCGACGGGCCGCCGCCATCGGCCGGGACGTGGCGGAACTGAAGGCCAATGGCCTGGCGGGCTCCCCGGCCGAGGTCGTGGACCGGATCGGAGCCTACGAGGCGGTCGGCTCCTCCCGCCTCTACCTCCAACTGCTCGACCTCGGCGATCTGGACCACCTGGAGCTGATCTCCTCCCGGGTCCAGTCCCAGCTCGGCTGACGGGGACGGCGACCGTGCCCCGCGCGTCCCAGCCGCTCGCCGAAGCCCTGGCCGGCCCCGGCGGGCGGACCGTGGTCGTCGACGGCGGGCTGAGCAACCAGCTCGCCGACCAGGGGTGCGACCTGTCCGGCGGCCTCTGGACGGGCCGGGTCCTCGCCGAGCGGCCGGAGCAGGTGACGGCCGCCCACGCCGCCTACGCGCGGGCCGGCGCCGAGGTGCTGATCACCGCGAGCTATCAGGTGGGGTACGCCGCCTTCGCCCGGCGCGGCTACGGCCCGGAACGCACGACGGCCCTGCTGCGTCGCAGCGTGCGGCTGGCCGACGCGGCGGCCCGGGCGGCGGAGTGCGAGGTGTGGGTCGCCGCGTCCGTGGGCCCGTACGGGGCGGTGCTGGCGGACGGCTCCGAGTACCGGGGCCGGTACGGCCTGAGCGTGCGGGAACTCGCCGACTTCCACCGGCCCCGGATCGCGGCTCTGCTCGCCGAGGGCCCCGACGTGCTGGCCCTGGAGACCGTGCCGGACGCCACCGAGGCCGAAGCCCTGCTCACCGTCCTCGCGGAGACCGGCGCCCGTGCCTGGCTGAGCTACACCGTGGCGGGCGGCCGTACCCGGGCCGGGCAGCCCCTCCCGGAGGCCTTCGCCCTCGCCGCCGGGTCCCCGCAGGTCATCGCCGTCGGCGTGAACTGCTGCGACCCCGCCGAGGTGCTGCCCGCCCTCGAAGCGGCCGCCGCCGTCACCGCCAAACCGCTGCTGGCCTACCCCAACGACGGCTCGGTGTGGGAGGCGGCGACCGGGACCTGGCGGGCCCCGGCCACCCCCGTCCCCTGGCCCACGGCCGCCTGGCGCCGGACCGGCGCCCGCCTCATCGGCGGCTGCTGCCGCATCGGCCCCGGCCGCATCGCGGAACTGGCCGCTACGCTCCGCTGAGGTCCCAGCGCACGCCGATCGACCCGCCGCCCGAAGCCGCGAGCGCGGTGATCTCCGCCTCCACGGAGGCCAGTTCCTCCGGACGCTCCATCAGGAGCAGCTGTTCGCGGTAGTGCACCAGCGAGGTGAGGAGCAGCTGGGTCTCCTCGGGCTCCAGCGCGCACATCCGACGCGCGGCGGCCACGGACTCGGCGCGCAGGGCAAGCGCCATCCCGGGCCGGTGGGCGAACTCTTGACGGCTGTACGCGAACAACGCGGCCGCCAGCAGGGGCAGATAGGCCAACGGACTCACCCGGACGAGGACGCGATAGGCGGCCACCCGCTCCCGGACGGGCAGCGTGCCCGATCCGAGGAGCGCCACCCGGGCTCGCAGCACGGCGTCGTGATTGATGTTCTCCGTGGGATTCATGAGGGAGATTCTGTGAGCCGCGCGGGGCCCCGGACAAGGCTGATCGGCTGTGCCGTCCGTCCTACGAAAACCGCCTCTGACCTGTCATGATGAATACGTCATCACCCTTGGGACCGCCTCCCGCGGAGGGTGTCGCGGTCCAGGGACCGTGTGAAGTCGTGATCAGTTGCCGGCTTCAGCGGGCAGTGGCGGAAGATGTCCGCCGAGTTTGCCCGGAGGAACGGAACGGACAGCCCGTGCGCCGGCGAGCCCCCGCCGACGCAAGCTCCGTCTGACGGAAGCCCTGCTCGGCAGGTCCCGGGGCGGACTGACGAGCAGGATTCATCCAGCCGCGGGCAGCCCGCGATTCATGGCCGTAGCCATGGCCCGCGAAGAGGGACTGAGGTTCGTGGCGGGGTCAGCCGGGCGAGGAGCACGGGAAGGACGCGCCGCCGGTACTGGACGGCTTCCCGGGGGTGGGATCCGGCTCTCGGGGCGCCGGCCCCTTGAACGAGTAATACCTGCTCAGGGGGGAGGAAGAGGGGTCTGTCAGACTGCCTGCCGTGAAGATCACCATATCGCGAGGCTCACTCGTTCTGGGAGCTCTGGCGCTGCTCTGTTCCCTGCTGTTCGTCGTACCGACGACCGCGTCGGCGTACGAGGGCTGCGACACGAACACCCTCTGCCTCTACGACCAGGACAGTGGCCAGGGCGCGCTGGAGAAGTCCACGACCCGGTCCCTCCTCTCCATCTCCCTGTCCAGTAACAAGGGGAACTCGACGGCTCGCTCCGTCCACAACAACACCACGTCCTGGCTGTGCCTTTACGCCGACGCCTACTACGGCGGCACCCTCGAGGCGTTGAAGCCGGAGTACGAGGGAAATCTCACCGGCGCGCTGCAAGGGAACGTCAGCTCGTACAAGCTGGCTCCCTCCAAGGGCCACTGCTTCACCGGCTTCGAACGGTGCGAGCAGCCCACGCCGGCCACGCCGAATACGCCGGCCACGCCGGGCAAGCTCTGCATCTTCGCGGAGGAGCGGGCCAGGGGCGGCATGTACTCGACCGTCGACTCCAACCACAGCTACTCGCCCGTCTGGCACGACCGCGTCCGCTCCGTCGTCAACAACACATCCCTTTACGCCTGCTTCTACTCCGCCTACTTCGTCTCCTCGACCGAACCTCGCGGCGGCTGGAGTGATGCCAACGGCACCTCCTACATTGCGTACAAAGTGATGCCGGGCGACAGCACCACGCTCCCCGAGCCGTTCACCCAGTCTTTCCGCTCCCACGTGCTCACCCCGGACAAGGACGCCTGCTGATGACGACCGACATGCCCGCGCGCCTTTCCCGGGCGCGCCGTCGAGGCCCTGCCGCCGCTGCGGCCATCGTCCTGAGCGCGGCCCTGCTGGTCTCCTCGTCGGGCGCGACCAGCGCGGCGACGGTCGAGCCCACGTTGCTCACCAGCTGGGTGGAGATCAAGCGTTACACGCTGGCCACCGGCGTGACGTACACGCGCTACAGGGAGCGGACGAAGACCGAGGGACGCACCGCCCCGCGTGAGCTGAACGTGGTCGTCGCCGATCCGGCCCTGGGCGCCACACGCCTGGAAAGCACCGTGGGCGGCGCCGCTGCCAAGGCGGAGACCGTCGCCGACCAGCTCGCCGCGGTCAAGCCGGAACGGCCCCTCGCCGGGATCAACGGCAGCTTCTTCAAGGGAGAACCCCCGCACCGCGACAGCCTCCACTTCCTGGGAAGCGCCGTCCGTGACGGACAGGTCAACGGCACCGGTTGCCTCAACGGCAGCCAGGCGGTCGTGCTCCAGCACGGATTGCCGTACATCTCCAAAGTCCGCGCGACAGTGACGCTCCAGGTCGTCGACGCGTCCGGCGTCGTCGTCGTCGAGCGGCCGCTCGACGACGTCAACCGTGACCCCGGCCGCGGTGTGGGCTGCCGGCGCGACGAGGACGACGTCAGCAAGGAGGTCACGTACCCCCCTAACGAAAAGTTGGACATCTTCCTCGACGGGGACGAGATCGTCGCCTTCAACGACTCGTACAACCTCACTACGCCGCCCAAGAACCGTGACACCCACCCCGATGTCACCACGGACGACGCCGACGGGTACGAGGTGACGGTCGACAACACCGGCGCGTTCACGCTCCCCCCGAAGAACGCTGCCACAGGACTGTGGGAGGCCCGGGGCGGGAAGAACGTCGCGACCGGCGGATTCGTGCTGCAGGCCGTGGGCACGGCCGCCGAGCAGTGGCTCCAGACCAACCTGACCCCGGGACGCACCCTCAAGCTCAAAAACGAGGTCGCCGACCTCGAGTTCCCCGACAACCACATCGCGCTCAACGAGTCCGTGGACATCATCTCCGGAATGGCGCACCGCCTGCTGGACGACGGCGTAGTAGACACCACGGCCTGGACGTGCGCGCGTATTTTCGACGGGGCAGGCAACAAGGTCACGCCGTCGGAAGGCTACAAGCCGGCAGCCGGCCACATCTGCCGGGACTCGCGCACCGCCCTCGGCGTCGATGCCAAGGGCCGTACGGTGATGGCCACCATCACCGGGCCACGAGACCTCCCCGATCCGAGCGGCACCTCTGATCTTTCCGGCGTCGACGGTGCGTTCCTGTACGAGTTCGCCGAGATCCTCAAGCTGCCCGAGCTCGGCGTGTTCGACGCGATCAACCTCGACGGCGGCGGCTCGACCACCATGTACACCCTGGAGAAGCGCCAGACGGGCATGACCGACATCGAGAAGCAGGGCGACGTCTACAAGCGGGTCGAACGCCCCGTGGCCGACGCGGTGTACATAACCCGCGGCGGCTACGGCAAGCCCGGCGGCACCCTGCCGTAGCGCTGCGGCCCGGGTCGACCGTGGCAGCTCGCACAGGCGATGATGCCCGGAGCGCTTCGGCGTTCCGGGCATCATGCGTGGGCGGCCGGGCTACGGGAGCCGCGGGCAGGCCTCAGAGGTGGTCAGTCCTCGCTCATCACCGCCTCACAGCCGGGGCATGCCGCGGCGGCGTGCTCCGGCGGGCACCAGGCGTCCGGATGTTCGGCCGGATTCCAGTCGGCCGTTTCCATGGCGAAGGTGTCCTTGCCGCACATGGTCCGCGGGCCGCGCTCGGAGCCGCCCCCGGGGGCGGTGGGCGCGGCGTGCACCCGGTGGACGGATCCCGCCACCGGCTGGTCGAGCTCGTACACAACGACGATGCCGCTCATGTTTCGACGGTAGGCGCCCGCGGAAAATGGGGCGCGGGCAACGCCGGTGACCAGCAAGAATCGCTCGCATGTTCCTGACGATCTCCACGACCGGCACGGCCGAGCGCCCCGCCACCGACCTGGGTTTCCTGCTGCACAAGCACCCCGGTAAGGCGCAGGCGTTCTCCACCTCCCACGGCACCGCCCACGTCTTCTACCCCGAAGCCACGGACGAGCGGTGCACGGCTGGTCTGCTCCTGGAGGTGGATCCCGTCGCGCTCGTGCGGCGCGGTCAGGGCAAGGGGCAGGGCGGCACCCCGGACGCCGCACTCGCGCAGTACGTCAACGACCGCCCGTACGCCGCCTCTTCGCTGCTGGCCGTCGCCCTGAGCGGCGTGTTCCGCAGTGCGCTGAAGGGGCAGTGCGCGGCTCGCCCCGAGCTGCCGGACGAGGTGCGACCGCTGCGCGTCGAGGTCCCGGTGCTGCCCGCCCGGGGCGGCGCCGAACTCGTGCGCCGGCTGTTCGGCCCGCTCGGCTGGGAGTCGGTCACGGTCACCCCGGTCCCGCTCGACGAGACCTTCCCGGAATGGGGCGACTCCCGGTACGTACGCCTCGTCCTGGAGGGCGAGCTGCGGCTTTCCGACGCGCTGCGGGGCCTGTACGTCCTGCTGCCCGTCCTCGACGACTCGAAGCACTACTGGATCGCCTCCGACGAGGTGGACAAGCTGCTGCGCGCCGGAGACGGCTGGCTCGCCGAGCACCCGGAGAGCGGGCTGATCACCTCCCGCTACCTGGCCCGCCACAAGCGGCTCACCCAGGACGCCCTGGAGCGGCTGGAGCTGGTCCGCCTCGCGGAGGCCGACGGCAGCGAGGTGGAGGAGCTCGACAACGCGGTCGACGAGACCAGCGACACCGAAGAGCGGCCCGTACCGCTCGCGGTGCTGCGCCGCGAGGCGATCCTCGACGCGCTGGGAGCGGCGGGTGCGTCCCGCGTCCTCGACCTGGGCTGCGGCCAGGGCCAGTTGGTGCAGGCGCTGCTCAAGGAGCCGGCGTACACCGAGATCGTCGGCGTGGACGTGTCCGTCCGCGCGCTGAACATCGCCGCCAAGCGGCTGCGGCTGGAGCGGATGGGGGAGCGGCAGAGCTCCCGCGTCCGCCTGACGCAGGGCTCGCTCGCCTACACCGACAAGCGGCTCACGGGCTACGACGCGGCCGTGCTCAGCGAGGTCATCGAGCACCTGGACCTGGAGCGGCTGCCCGCGCTGGAGTACGCGGTGTTCGGCTCGGCCCGCCCCCGCACGGTCCTGGTGACCACGCCGAACGTCGAGTACAACGTCCGCTGGGAGACCCTGCCCGCCGGGCACGTCCGCCACGGCGACCACCGCTTCGAGTGGACCCGCGAGGAGTTCCGGGCCTGGGCCGGGGGCGTCGCCTCCCGGCACGGCTACTCCGTCGCGTACCTGCCCGTCGGGGACGACGACCCCGAGGTGGGGCCGCCGACCCAGATGGCCGTCTTCACCCTGGACACCGGCACCACCGCCGGCACCGATACCCCGAAGGAGGGCGAGGCAGCATGACCACCGACACCACCGACACCACCGACACATCCGTCGCCGGCGATGCTCCCACCGGCCGCACGCGCGTACTTCCCGTCACCGACCTGTCCCTCGTCGTCCTGATCGGTGCCACCGGCTCGGGCAAGTCCACCTTCGCCCGCACCCACTTCAAGCCCACCGAGGTCATCTCCTCCGACTACTGCCGGGGCCTGGTCGCCGACGACGAGAACGACCAGAGCGCCAGCAAGGACGCCTTCGAGGTCCTGCACTACATCGCGGGCAAGCGGCTCGCCGCCGGCCGCCTCACCGTGGTCGACGCCACCAGCGTCCAGGCCGAGTCCCGCCGGCAGCTGGTCCAGCTCGCCCGGCAGTACGACGTCCTGCCCATCGCGATCGTCCTCGACCTGCCCGAAGAGGTCTGCGCGGAGCGCAACGCGGCCCGCCCCGAGCGGGCGAAGCTGCCGCGCGCCGTCATCCAGCGCCACCGCCGCGACCTGCGGCGCTCACTGCGCGGACTGGAGCGCGAGGGCTTCCGCAAGGTGCACGTCCTGCGGACGCCCGAGGAGGTCGAGTCGGCCGAGGTGGTCCTGGAGAAGCGCTTCAACGACCTCACCCACCTCACCGGCCCCTTCGACATCATCGGTGACATCCACGGCTGCGCCTCCGAGCTGGAGACCCTGCTCGCCAAGCTGGGCTACGAGGACGGCGCCCACCCCGAGGGCCGCACCGCCGTGTTCGTCGGCGACCTCGTCGACCGCGGCCCGGACAGTCCGGGCGTGCTCCGCCGCGTGATGGGGATGGTCGGCTCCGGCAACGCCCTGTGCGTGCCCGGGAACCACGAGAACAAGCTCGCCCGCCACCTCAAGGGGTCCAAGGTCCAGCGGACCCACGGCCTCGCCGAGACGATCGAGCAGCTCGAAAGGGAGCCGGCGGAGTTCGTCCAAGAGGTCCGCGCCTTCATCCAGGGCCTGGTCAGCCACTACGTCCTCGACGGCGGCAAGCTCGTGGTGTGTCACGCCGGGCTGCCCGAGAAGTACCACGGCCGCACCTCCGGCCGGGTGCGCTCGCACGCGCTGTACGGGGAGACCACCGGCGAGACCGACGAGTTCGGGCTGCCCGTGCGCTACCCGTGGGCCGAGGACTACCGGGGCAAGGCCGTCGTTGTCTACGGCCACACGCCGGTCCCGAACACCGCCTGGATCAACAACACCATCTGCCTCGACACCGGAGCCGTCTTCGGCGGGAAGATGACGGCGCTGCGCTGGCCCGAGCGCGAACTGGTCGACGTACCGGCCGAGAAGGTCTGGTACGAGCCGGTCAGGCCGCTCGTCACCGAGGTTCCCGGCGGCCACGACGGCCGTCCGCTGGACCTCGCCGACGTGCAGGGCCGCCGGATCGTCGAGACCCGGCACCTGGGCAACGTCAACGTCCGCGAGGAGAACGCGGCCGCCGCCCTGGAGGTGATGAGCCGCTTCGCCGTCGACCCGCGCCTGGTGCCGTACCTCCCGCCGACGATGGCGCCCACCGCCGCTTCCTCGGAGGAGGGCTACCTGGAGCACCCCGCCGAGGCCTTCGCGCAGTACCGCAAGGACGGCATCGCCCAGGTCGTCTGCGAGGAGAAGCACATGGGCTCCCGCGCCACCGTGCTGCTCTGCAAGGACGCCGACGCGGCCCGCGAGCGGTTCGGTGTCGACGGTCCCACCGGGGCGGTGTACACCCGCACCGGGAGGCCCTTCTTCAAGGACCCGGAGGTCACCGAGGAGGTCCTCGCCCGGCTCCGCTCGGCGGTCACCGACGCCGGGCTCTGGGAGGAGCTCACCGAGTCCGACAGCGCCTCCGGCGCGGGCGACTGGCTGCTCATCGACGGCGAACTGCTGCCCTGGTCGCTGAAGTCCGCCGGCCTGCTGCGCAACCAGTACGCCGCCGTGGGCGCGGCCTCCGGCGCCGTGTTCCCGGACGCCATCGCCGCCCTGGAGGCGGCCGCGGCCCGGGGCGTCGACACCGGGGAGATCCTGGAGCGCCAGCGCGGGCGGGCCGCCGACGCGGCGAAGTTCACCGAGGCGTACCGGCGTTACTGCTGGAGCACCGACGGGCTGGACGGCGTACGGTTCGCCCCGTTCCAGCTGCTGGCGGCGGCGGGCCGCTCGCTGGCGGCCGTACCCCACGACGAGCAGCTGTTCTGGCTGGACCGGCTCGTCGCCGCCGACGAGGCGGCCGGGACCGGACTGCTGCGCCGCACCGGCCGGATCCTGGTGGACACGGCCGACGAGGCCTCGGTGCGGGCGGGCACCGACTGGTGGCTGGAGCTGACGGCCGCCGGCGGCGAGGGCATGGTCGTCAAACCGCTCCAGGCGTACGCCAAGGACGGCAAGGGCCGGCTCGTGCAGCCGGGGGTGAAGGTGCGCGGACGCGAGTACCTGCGGATCATCTACGGTCCCGAATACACGCGTCCGGACCACCTGGAGCGGCTGCGCGGGCGCCACCTCGGGCACAAGCGCTCCCTCGCCCTGCGCGAGTACGCGCTCGGCCTGGAGGCCGTGGACCGGCTGGTGGCCGGCGAGCCGCTGTGGCGGGTCCACGAGGCGGTCTTCGCCGTCCTCGCCCTGGAGTCGGAGCCGGTGGACCCGCGGCTCTGACGGTGTCGGGCCGGAAGCGCCCGGCGTCAAGGAAGGGCCCCCGTACGGCCGCTCATTAGGTCGTATGGGGGAACTTTCGCGGAGAACTCCGGGAAAACCACCGGCGGGATCGTTCATCCAGGGCAGCGGAATGTCCGCGACCCTGGAAGGACGGAACGTCACCTATGAAGATGACCGCGCGCGGAAGCATTGCGGCACTCATGACCTGTATGGCCGCGGCAGGCGCGGCCACCCCGGCCATGGCCGACGCGGTGCCGGTGGGAGTCCCCCTGGACGCGGTGCGGACCACGCTCGGCGTGGACGTCCCGCACCTGGCCACCGGAGTCCCGGTGCCGGTGGTCGGCGCACCCCAGGTGCCCGTGCACCACAAGGGCGACATGCTGCCGACCCCGCTGCTGCCGGCGGTGCCGATCGGCACCGAGCTCGGGAACACCCTCCTCACCTCGCCGGTGCCGAACCTGGCCGGCAAGCCCGAGACGGACGGCGAGGGCTCGCTGGACGCACCCGCGACCACCGTGCGCACCCGTACCCCGGGGCTGCTCGTCGGCTCCCCGCTGACCATGCCCGACGCGTCCAACTACGGGCTGCCGAACGTGACGGCCCCCGCGCTGGGCGTCATCGCCCCGGAGCTCACCGGTACCCCGGAGGCCCTGCTCGGCCTGCGCTGAACCGGCGGGCCGCCGCCCGCCGTCGGATCCGGCGGAACGGACCCGCTGGGCCGACGCCACGTCAAAAAGCCGCCCGGTCTGCGAACGTGTACGGCATGGGATTCCATGTCGATTCCGAGACCGGGCGGCTTCGCCGCGTCATCCTCCACCGGCCCGACCTGGAGCTGAAGCGGCTCACACCGAGCAACAAGGACGCGTTGCTCTTCGACGACGTGCTGTGGGTGCGCAGGGCCCGCCAGGAGCACGACGGCTTCGCCGACGTACTGCGCGACCGGGGCGTGGAGGTCCACCTCTTCGGTGACCTGCTGGTCGAGGCCCTGGACATCCCGGAGGCGAGGCACCTCGTACTGGACCGGGTCTTCGACGAGAAGGAGTACGGTCCGCTCGCCACCGACCACCTGCGCGCGGTCTTCGACGGGCTGTCCTCGGCGGACCTGGCCGAGGCGCTGGTGGGCGGGATGACCAAGCGGGAGTTCCTGGAGCGGCACGCGGAGCCGGTGTCGGTCCGCTTCCACGCCCTGGACCTGGACGGATTCCTGCTGGGGCCGCTGCCCAACCACCTCTTCACCCGGGACACCTCCGCCTGGATCTACGACGGGGTGTCCATCAACGCGATGCGCTGGCCGGCCCGGCAGCGCGAGACCGTGCACTTCGAGGCCATCTACAAGCACCACCCGCTCTTCACCGGCTCCGGGCCGTTCCACACCTGGTCGCAGGGGCAGGCCGACTACCCGTCCACCATCGAGGGCGGCGACGTCCTGGTCATCGGCAACGGCGCCGTGCTGATAGGGATGAGCGAGCGGACCACGCCGCAGGCGGTGGAGATGCTGGCGCGCGGGCTGTTCGCCGCCGGGTCGGCGACGTCGATCGTGGCGCTCGACATGCCCAAGCGGCGGGCGTTCATGCACCTGGACACGGTGATGACGATGGTCGACGCGGATACGTTCACCCAGTACGCGGGCCTGGGCATGCTGCGCTCCTACACGATCGAGCCGGGTGTCGAACCGAGCGAGCTGAAGGTGACCGACCACCCGCCGGAGCACATGCACCGGGCCATCGCCGCCGCCCTCGGGCTGGACGCGATCCGGGTGCTCACGGCCACCCAGGACGTGCACGCCGCCGAGCGCGAGCAGTGGGACGACGGATGCAACGTGCTGGCCGTGGAGCCGGGCGTGGTCGTCGCGTACGAGCGGAACGTCACGACCAACACCCACCTGCGCAAGCAGGGCATCGAGGTGATCGAGATCCCGGGCAGCGAGCTGGGGCGGGGGCGGGGCGGGCCGCGCTGCATGAGCTGCCCGGTGGAGCGGGACGCCACGTAGCGGCGTCCGGGACGGTGCCCGGGGGGCCTGTATATCAATGCAGAGCATCGTATAGACTTCCAGAATTCCGTCACCGTGACTTTGGAGTCCCCATGGCCACCGATCTCGTCGGCCGCAGTTTCCTGAAGGAGCTCGACTTCACCGCCGCCGAGTTCCGCGGCCTGGTCGAGCTCGCCGCCGAACTCAAGGCGGCCAAGAAGGCCGGGACCGAGCGGCGCCTGCTCCAGGGGAAGAGCATCGCCCTGATCTTCGAGAAGACCTCGACGCGCACCCGCTGCGCCTTCGAGGTCGCCGCCGCCGACCAGGGCGCCCACACCACGTACCTCGATCCCTCCGGCTCCCAGATGGGCCACAAGGAGTCGGTCAAGGACACCGCGCGGGTCCTGGGCCGGATGTTCGACGGCATCCAGTACCGGGGTGACGCGCAGGACGCCGTCGAGCAGCTCGCCGCCCACGCCGGCGTGCCGGTCTTCAACGGCCTCACCGACGACTGGCACCCCACCCAGATGCTGGCCGACGTGCTCACGATGACCGAGCACTGCGCCAAGCCGCTGGAGCGGATCGCCTTCGCCTACCTCGGCGACGCCCGGTTCAACATGGGCAACTCGTACCTGGTGACCGGGGCGCTGCTGGGCATGGACGTACGGATCGTCGCACCGCGGCACTACTGGCCGGCCGCCTCCGTGGTGGCCGCGGCGCGCGAGCTGGCGGCCGCGAGCGGCGCCCGGGTCACGCTCACCGAGGACCTCGCTGAGGGCGTCGGGCAGGCCGATTTCGTGGTGACCGACATCTGGGTGTCCATGGGGGAGCCCAAGGAGGTCTGGGACGAGCGGATCGAGGCGCTGAGCCCGTACGCCGTCACCATGGACGTGCTGCGCGCCACCGGTAATCCGGACGTGAAGTTCATGCACTGCCTGCCGGCGTTCCACGATCTCGGCACCAAGGTGGGCCGGGAGATCCACGAGCGGCACGGGCTGGAGTCGCTGGAGGTGACGGACGAGGTGTTCGAGTCCGCGCACTCCGTCGTCTTCGACGAGGCCGAGAACCGGCTGCACACCATCAAGGCCGTGCTCGTCGCGACCCTGGCGGACCCGGCCGCATAGTCATGCGCCGGGGGGCCGATCGGCCCGTCGGGGGCTAGAAGGCCGGCCGGGACGGCAGGGTGAACCACACGGCCTTGCCGTGCGGGGTGGCGCGGTGGCCGCAGGCGGAGCTCAGGGCCCGGATCAGCAGCAGGCCGCGGCCGTGCTCCTGCCAGGGGTCCGGAGGGGAGCGGTCCGGACCGGGGGCGGTCAGGTCGGCGGGGGGCTGCGGATCCCCGTCGTGGACCTCCACCTGGCAGCCGTTCGCCAGCAGTTCCACGACGAGCTCGATGGGCGCGTCGCCGGGGGTGTGTTCCACGGCGTTGGCGACCAGTTCGGCGGTGAGCAGTTCGGCGGTGTCGCTGTCGGCGGGCGCGTCGATGTCCGCGAGCGCCGTACGGACGAGGGCGCGGGCGAGCGGTACGGCCGCCGTCGTGTGCGGCAGGGCTATCCGCCAGGCGGAGGCGTCGGGCAAGGCGGGACCGTCCGTTCCGTGGGGTCGCGAAGGCGTACGGGTCGCAGGGAGGGCTGGCCCTACGGGGTACGGCGGGGGAAATCCTGCTTTCAACGATACGAAGTGGAAATGTCCGGCCGTAGGGCACCCCGCCGTGAGCGCAAGGGACGTCGGGCACATCGGCTGGGGACGTTCGGTGCGTGTGGCGTCCCGGCCCCGACGCGGACCCACAGTTATCGCGCTTCCCTGACGACAGTCATGGACCGGTGATACCTTCGGGAGGGTGAGTCCCTTCCTCGGTTCCACACCCGCGACCGAACGCTGGAAACACCTCCGGGTGGACCGGCGGGACGGCGTCGCCACCGTCACCCTCGACCGCCCCGAGAAGCTCAACGCGCTCACCTTCGGGGCCTACGCCGACCTCCGCGACCTGCTCGCCGAACTGTCCAGGGAGCGGTCCGTACGCGCCCTCGTGCTCGGCGGCGAAGGGCGCGGCTTCTGCTCCGGAGGCGACGTCGACGAGATCATCGGCGCCACCCTCGCCATGGACACCGCCCAGCTCCTCGACTTCAACCGGATGACCGGACAGGTCGTGCGCGCCCTGCGCGAATGCCCCTTCCCGGTCATCGCCGCCGTCCACGGGGTCGCCGCGGGCGCCGGGGCCGTCATCGCGCTCGCCGCCGACTTCCGCATCGCCGACCCCACCGCCCGCTTCGCCTTCCTCTTCACCCGCGTCGGCCTCTCGGGCGGGGACATGGGCGCCGCGTACCTGCTGCCCCGCGTCGTCGGGCTCGGGCACGCCACCCGGCTGCTGATGCTGGGGGAGCAGGTCAGGGCGCCGGAGGCCGAGCGGATCGGGCTGCTCAGCGAGGTCACCGAGGAGGGCAAGGCCTCCGTACGCGCCGCGGAGCTCGCCGCGCACCTCGCCGCCGGTCCGGCGCTCGCGTACGCGCAGACCAAGGCACTGCTGACCGCCGAGCTGGACATGCCGCTCGCCGCCTCGGTGGAACTCGACGCGAACACCCAGGCGCTGTTGATGAACGGCGAGGACTACCGGGAGTTCCACGCCGCCTTCACCGGGAAGCGGCCGCCCCGGTGGAAGGGCAGGTAGTTCGATGAGCACCGGCGCGATGAGCACCGGCCGGACGGCCGCCACCTTGCGGGTCGCCGTGGTCGGCGGGGGCCCGGGCGGGCTCTACGCCGCGGCGCTGCTGGCCCGGCAGGGGCACGCGGTGGACGTGTGGGAGAAGAACGCCCCCGACGACACCTTCGGCTTCGGGGTGGTCCTCTCCGACGAGACCCTCGGCGGCATCGAAGCGGCCGACGCCGTGGTCTACGCGGCCCTGAGCGCCGAGTTCGTCCGCTGGGACGACATCGACATCGCGCACCGGGGCCGGCTGCTGACCTCCGGCGGCCACGGGTTCGCCGCCCTCGGGCGGCGCCGGCTCCTGGAGATCCTGCACGAACGCTGCGCGGGCCTCGGGGTCCGGCTCCGCTTCCGCACCCCGGCCCCCGAGCCCGGGGCGCTCGCGGCCTCGTACGACCTGGTGGTCGCGGCCGACGGGGTGCACAGCCGGATCCGGGAGGCCGCCGCGGAGCACTACGGGCCCACGGTGAGGGGCGGGCGGTGCCGGTACATCTGGCTGGCCGCCGACTTCCCCTTCGAGGCCTTCCGCTTCGAGATCGCGGAGACCGAGCACGGGGTCGTGCAACTGCACGCCTATCCCTACGCGGCGGACTCCTCGACCGTGATCGTCGAGATGCGCGAAGAGGTCTGGCACGCCGCCGGCTTCGACCTCTGCGACGAGGCGGAATCGGCGGCGCGCTGCGCCAAGATCTTCGGCGAGGCGCTGCGGGGACGGCCGCTGCGCGGGAACGGCTCCGCGTGGACGCAGTTCCGTACGGTGGCCAACGCGCGCTGGTCGCACGGCAACACGGTGCTGATCGGCGACGCCGCCCACACCGCGCACTTCTCGATCGGCTCCGGCACCAAACTGGCGGTGGAAGACGCGCTCGCACTGGCGCGCGCGGTGGAGGGCGAGGCGGACGTCCCGACCGCGCTGGCCGCGTACGAGGCCGCGCGGCGGCCGGCCGTGGCCTCCACCCAGCGGGCGGCGGCCGCCAGCATGCGCTGGTTCGAGGAGGTCGCCGGGTACGTGGACCAGCCGGCCCGGCAGTTCGCCTTCAACCTCCTCACGCGCAGCCTGCGGGTCACCCACGGCAACCTGCGGCTGCGCGATCCGCGCTTCACCTCCGCGGTGGAGCGCGACTTCGGCTGCCCCGAGGCCCCGGAGGGGAGCCCGGACGGGGGCCCGGACGGGGCGGGAACCCCGCCGATGTTCACCCCGTTCACCCTGCGGGGGCTGACCCTGCGCAACCGGGTCGTGGTGTCCCCGATGGACGTGTACTCGGCATCGGGCGCCGCGGGCGACGGCGTACCGGGCGACTTCCACCTCGTGCACCTCGGCGCGCGGGCTCTGGGCGGGGCCGCCCTGGTGATGACGGAGATGGTCTGCGTCAGCCCCGAGGGCCGGATCACCCCGGGCTGTACCGGCCTCTACACCGCCGAGCAGGCGGCGGCCTGGGCGCGGATCGCCGACTTCGTGCACACCTCGGCGCCCGGCACCGCCCTCGGCGTCCAGCTCGGCCATTCGGGCCGCAAGGGCTCGACCAGGGTGATGTGGGAGGGCATGGACGACCCGCTGCCCGAGGGGAACTGGCCCCTTGTGGCCGCCTCCGCGCTGCCCTACCGCCCCGGAGTCTCGGCCGTGCCCCGGGCCATGGGCGCCGCCGACCTCGCCGCCGTCCGCTCCGAGTTCGCGGCCGCCGCCGTCCGGGCAGCGAGATGCGGATTCGACCTGCTGGAGCTGCACTGCGCGCACGGCTACCTGCTCTCCGGCTTCCTCTCCCCGCTGACCAACCACCGCACCGACGCCTACGGCGGCCCGCTGGAGAACCGGCTCCGCTTCCCGCTGGAGGTCTTCGACGCGGTCCGCGCCGTCTGGCCCGCCGACCGGCCGATGACGGTCCGCCTCTCGGCCACCGACTGGGCCCCCGGCGGCACCTCGCCCGAGGAGGCGGTGGCCATCGCCGGAGCCTTCGCGGCCCACGGCGCGGACGCCATCGACGTCTCGACGGGCCAGGTGGTGGCGGAGGAGGCCCCCGAGTACGGGCGCGCGTACCAGACCCCGTACGCCGACCGGATCCGCAACGCCCTGAACGTCCCGGTGATCGCGGTCGGGGCGATCTCCTCCTGGGACGACGTCAACTCCCTGCTGCTGGCCGGCCGGGCCGACCTCTGCGCCCTCGGCCGCCCCCACCTCTACGACCCGCACTGGACCCTGCACGCGGCCGCCGACCAGTCCTACACCGGCCCGGCCGCGCCCTGGCCCGCCCCCTACCGCGCCGGCAGCCGCAAGCCGCCGACGGGGCGGGGGTAGCCCCCGGCCTACCGGTGCGGCCGCAGGGTCAGGCACTCGTGGCAGTGGCAGGGCTCCGGGTGCGGCCAGTCGGGCCAGGCGCCGGAGCGGAGTTCCCAGGCGCGGTACTCCATGAGCGCCGCGTGGTCCTCCGCGTCCACCGTGTCCGAGAAGACCGAGCCCTCGGCGATCCGCAGCACGGCGGGAGACCGTACGAGCACGGGCCGGAAGCCGTGCAGGTGGCGGATGGCCAGGTACGCCCAGCGGTACCCGCGGCCGTGCCGCGGCGGGCCGACGACCTGGCAGTCCTCCAAGCCGCTCACCCGGTCGTGGACGTACATCTTGGACCCGCCCTTGAACATCTCGGTGCCCGGGCGCCGGCCCTGGCCGCCCTCGCCGTAGCGGCGCCACAGGACCACGTTCGCGGCCAGCATCCAGACGGGTTCGAGCGGTTCGGCCGGCTTCTCGCCGTCCGCCAGCGTGCTCATGCCAGTGCCACCTCCACCCGGTCCTCGACCGGGGTGTAACCCAGGCGCTGGTAGACGCCGTTGCTGGTGGGGTTCGCCAGGTCGGTGAAGAGCAGCACCTCCCGCGCCCCGGCCGCGTGCGCCGCCTCGGTCACGGCGTAGGTCACCCCGGCCGCGTACCCGCGGCCGCGCAGCTCCGGCGGGGTGTAGACCGGCCCGATCCGGGTCACCGCGTCGACCGGGCGGAAGAACCCGGCCAGCGAGACCGGCACCCCGGCGTCCTCCCAGAGCAGCATGCCCCCGTAGGAGATCCGGTCGCGCAGGGCCTGCTCGGAGGCGGCCCCGCCCTCGCCGGACTCCTGCCGGAAGGCGGTCACCCACTCCAGCAGCAGCGGGAGGTCCGCCTCCGCGGCCGGGCGGGCCCGCCCGGCCGGAGCGGGATCGGGGGCGATGAGGCCGGCGAGCCGGTAGAGGCGGTTCTCCTCCACGACCTCGGTCGGCTTCCCCCAGGAGACGGCCAGCTCCCGGGCGTCCTCGCGGCGGGCGTTGAGCGCGTCGACCCCGGCGAGCAGCGGCTCGGCGGCGAGCGCGGCCCCCAGCGCCCGGACCGCCTCGGCGGGCAGCGCGCCGATCAGCAGCGGGTGCGGCGGGCACTGCACCACGGCGCCCGCGACCCGCCCGTCCGCCCCCGTCCACGACCCGAAGAAGGGCGGCTCGGACCCGAAGGCGTGCGGGCCGAGGCGCTCCAGCGCGTCCATGGTCGTGAGCAACTCGGTGTTGGGCACGGGCTGCGCCGCCACGGCGGGGCGCACGGCGGCCAGCCAGGCCGCCAGGTCAGGGGTGAAGGTCCACGTCATGGCACATGATCACCCCGGTCCGGCGCGCGGTACAGCCCTTTTCCCGCCCGCCCGGGGCTACGGCTCGACGAAGCCGGCCCCGAGGTCCCGCAGCCGCTCGTGCAGCTCGGCGAAGACCGCCGCCGAGCGGTCCCCCGGCCAGTCCGCGGGGAGCAGCTCGCGCGGCAGGCCCGGGTCGGCGTACGGGAGCCGGCGCCAGGTGTCCAGGGCGAGGAGGTAGCCGCGGTAGGCGGCCTCCGGGGTCGGGGCGGCCGCGTCGGCCCGCAGGGCGCGCAGGGCGGGCTCGTGGAGGTCGAGGAACTCCTCGTGCTGCTTGGCCAGCGCCGCCAGGTCCCACCACCGGCCCACCGACTCCGCTGTCGGGGCGAAGGCCAGGTGGGCGCCCCGGAAGAGCTCCACGTACGCCGTCAGGTGCAGCCGCTCCAGGGTGCGGCGGGTCTCCCCGTCCAGGTGGGCGGGGGCGATCCACACGCCCGGCGCCACCGCGCCGAAGCCCAGCCCGGCGAGCCGGGAGCGCAGCAGGTGCCGCTTCGCCCGCTCCTGCTCCGGGACGGAGAAGACGGCCAGCAGCCACTCCTGGGACCGGGTCGGGCGGGCGGCCCCGTAGATCCGCCGGTCGCCGTCCTCCAGGAGCCGGTGCGCCTCCTCGGAGAGCTCGTATCCCGCCGCGCGGTCCCCGGTGCGCGCGGGCAGCAGGAAGCCGCGCCGCTTCAGCCGGGACACCGACGAGCGGACGGACGGAGCGTCCACGCCGGCCGCGCCCAGCAGGCGGACCAGCGCGGAGACCGGGACCGGGCCCGGGAAGGCCCGCCCGTAGGCACCGTAGAACGTGACGATCAGAGATCGCGGGGTGTGCTGCTCGACCACGGCTTCACCGGATCTCTCCGAGAATGCCCGGGGCTTCAGCCCGGGGAGGGACGGGTCCCGCCATCGTAGGCGCGGAGAGATGGATCTCTCTCGGATCTGTCCTGACCTGCGCTTTCTGAGCGTTGTCAGTGGGCGCGGTTAGGTTGATCGCATGGCGGGGGCATCTCAGGAGATGTGTCGTCTGCGGCCCGGACCAAGTTGTCGGTTGAGTGGGACCGGTGCCGGTGGATCTGGAACGAGTGCTGCGCCCGGTCGACGAAGGCCCACGCCGCGGACGAGAAGTGCGGTCCGGCCAGGCTGGACAAGATGCTGACCGAGGCCCGCAACCACAACGCCTGGTTGGGTGACGGCAGCAGCGTTCCGCAGCAGCAGTTGGTGCGGGACTTCGGGAAGTCCCGTGCCAAGGCCTTGAAGGACATCAAGGCCGGGCTGCCGATGCGGCAGCGGGCAGGCATGCCGAAGTACAAAAAGAAAGCCAAGGCAGACCCGACGCCCAACTACACCCGGCGCGGTTTCCGGATCAAGGACGGTCGCCTGCACCTCGCGGGCGGCATCGTGCTGACCGTGGTGTGGTCCCGTACCCTCCCGGCGGACCCGTCCTCCGTGCGGATCTACCGCGACAGCCTCGGTCATTGGTACGCGTCCTTCGTCGTCCCTACCGCAGTGCAGCCGCTCCCGGAGACGGGTGCGGTGATCGGGATCGACTGGGGAGTGCGGGAGGCCGCGACCACCACCAGCGACGCTCACGACCTTCCGCACGCCGAGCACGGGCGGAAGGCCGCCGCCGGGCTTGCCCGCTATCAGCGGATGATGGCCCGCCGGAAACAGGCGAAGGGCACACCCGGTTCGAGGGGCTACCGAGCCGCGAAGAAGCCGACGGCGAAGCTCCACAAGAGGGTGGCCCGGCAACGCCAGGACACCGCCCGCAAGTGGGCCAAGACCGTGGTCCGCGACCCGCGCTTCCTCGCCAAATCCACCATGGCCCGTAAAGCAGCCGACGCCGCGATCGGTGCGACCAAGCGCGAGCTGATCGCCATGGCTCGCAAGCACGGGCGCATCGTGCACCTTGGAACGAACCTACTCGTGTACCGCGTGCGGAGCCGTGTCCCCCAGGGACAAGAACTCCGCCCGCGTGATGCTGGCTCGGGCTGGTCTCCACCCGGCTGGTGCCGATCGTGTAAGAGCTGACGGACCGCTGGTCCACAGCCAGCGTGAGCCAGGAATCCCCGTCCTTAGGGCGGGGAGGATTCAATGTAATTCGTGTCCGTGACCGACTGGCCGAGAGCGTCCTGACCGGATCCGCCCGGGTCGCGGAGCCGGAAGCGCTGCAGCTTGCCCGTCGCCGTACGGGGCAGGGTGGGCAGGAAGACGAACGTGCGCGGGCACTTGTGCGGGGCGAGCTCGGTCCGCATGAAGGTGCGCAGGGCGTCCTCGGTGAGGACCGCGCCCTCCCGGGGGACCGCGTACGCGACCACGATCTGCCCGCGCCGCTCGTCCGGGCGGCCGACCACGGCCGCCTCCAGCACGTCGGGGTGGCGCAGCAGGGCCTCCTCGACCTCCGGGCCCGCGATGTTGTACCCCGCCGAGATGATCATGTCGTCGGCCCGGGCCACGTAGCGGAAATAGCCGTCCGCGTCGCGGACGTAGGTGTCGCCCGTGACGTTCCAGCCGTCCCGTACGTACTCGCCCTGCCGCGGGTCCGCCAGGTAGCGGCAGCCCACCGGCCCCCGTACGGCCAGCAGCCCCGGCACCTCGTCCGCGACCGGCAGCCCCGCCTCGTCCACCACCCGGGCCTCCCAGCCCGGCACCACGCGGCCGGTCGTCCCGGGCCGGATGTCCTCGTCGGCAGCCGAGATGAAGATGTGCAGCAGCTCGGTGGCGCCGATCCCGTTGATGATCCGCAGGCCCGTGCGCTCGTACCAGGCCTGCCAGGTGGCGGCCGGCAGGTTCTCGCCCGCCGAGACGCAGCGGCGCAGCGCGGAGAGGTCGTAGGCGCCGGTGTCGTAGGGGCCCAGCGTGTCCAGCATCGACCGGTACGCGGTGGGCGCGGTGAACAGCACCGACACCCGGTGCTCGGCCAGCGCGGGCAGCAGCCGGCGCGGGGAGCCGTCCGCCAGCAGCAGCGCCGAGGCGCCGGCCCGCAGCGGGAAGACCACCAGGCCGCCGAGGCCGAAGGTGAAGCCGAGCGGCGGGCTGCCCGCGAAGACGTCGTCGGGGCGGGGGCGCAGCACCTCCCGGGAGAAGGTGTCGGCCACCGCGAGCAGATCGCGGTGGAAGTGCATGCAGCCCTTGGGGCGCCCGGTGGTGCCCGAGGTGAAGGCGATCAGCGCCACGTCGTCGGCGGAGGTCTCCACCGCCGGGAAGGGCTCCGCGTGGCGTTCGGCTTCGGCCAGCCGCAGCAGGTCTCCCGGGTCCGCGCCGCCGTACGCCGTGATCCGCAGACCCGGCACCCCCGCCTTCACCAGGTCGTCCACCACCTCCGCCTGGCACAGGGCGTGGCTCACCCGGGCCATCGAGCACACCGTGGCCAGCTCCTGCGCACGCTGCTGGGCCAGGACGGTGACGGCCACCGCGCCCGCCTTCATCACCGCCAGCCAGCACGCGGCGAGCCAGGGGCCGGTCGGGCCGCGCAGGAGCACCCGGTTGCCGGGGACCACGCCGAGGTCGGCGGTGAGGACGTGCGCGAGCCGGTCCACGCGGGCGTGCAGCTCGCCGTACGTCCACACGGTGCCGTCGGCGCCGCGGAAGGCGGGGCGGTCGGGCCCCAGCCGGGCGATGGTGGCGTCGAGCAGCTCCACGCCGCAGTTGAGCCGGTCGGGGTAGGCCAGCCCGGGGAGTTCGAAGAGGAGCCGCGGCCAGGCGTGCGCGGGCGGCAGGTGGTCGCGCGCGAAGGTGTCTCGGTGAGCGGAAGGCTTGAGCTCCAAGGCGGGTTCGCCCCCTTGCGACGGCCCGCGCCCCGGGTGGGGGCCGGACCCTGCGTATGGACTGTGGACCGAAGTGGAAGAGCCGGGCCGTGCGAACGCAGCACGAGCGTATCGTCATGGTGACGGGAGTCAACAGGACGCGATAGAGGCTGGGGCATACGGATGACCCGATCCACGGGATTCGCGCTCGGGGCGGACCAGGAGGAGTGGTGCGCGCGACTGCGCGCACTGGCGGCGGAGCGGCTGCGGCCGCTGGCGGAGAAGGGGGAACCTGGCCGGGTCAACCGGCGGCTGCTGGCCGCGCTGGGTGAAGAGGGCTTGCTGGGGCGGGTGTTCACCTCGGGCGCGCTGGACCTGTGCCTGCTGCGCGAATCCCTCGCCTACGGCTGCACGGAGGCGGAGACGGCCCTCGCCCTCCAGGGGCTGGGCGCCTACCCGGTCCTGCGCGCGGGGAGCGGGGCGCAGCGCGAGCGCTGGCTGCCCGGTGTGCGGGCCGGGCGGACGGTGGCGGCCTTCGCGCTGAGCGAGCCGGGGGCCGGATCGGACGCCGCGGCGCTGGCGCTCGAAGCGGCGCCCGACGGCGGGGGCGGGGGAGGGGGTGGGGGCGATGGCCGGGGCTGGCGGCTCAGCGGGGAGAAGTGCTGGATCTCCAACGCGCCCGAGGCCGATTTCTACACCGTCTTCGCCCGCACCGGAGAAGGCCCCGGGGCCAAGGGCGTCAGCGCCTTCCTGGTCCCGGCGGACCGGCCGGGGCTCTCAGGCGAGCCCCTCGACATGCTCTCCCCGCACCCGATCGGCGCGCTCGCCTTCGACGGGGTCCCGGTGGGCCCGGCCGACCTGCTGGGGGAGCCGGGTCGGGGCTTCCGGGTGGCCATGGACACCCTGAACCTGTTCCGCCCCAGCGTGGGCGCCTTCGCCGTCGGCATGGCCAGGGCCGCCCTGGATGCCACGGTGGCGCACACGGCCGCCCGCACCGCCTTCGGCGGGGTACTGGGCGACCTGCAGGCCGTGGCGCACCGGGTGGCCGAGATGGCCACCCGGACCGAGGCGGCCCGGCTCCTCGTGTACGCGGCGGCGGAGGCCTACGACGCGGACGCGGGCTCCCCGCAGGTGCCGCGGCGGGCGGCCATGGCGAAGCTGCTGGCCACCGAGACGGCCCAGTACGTCGTCGACCACGCGGTACAGCTGCACGGGGCGGCCGCCCTGCGCCGGGGCCACCTGCTGGAACACCTGTACCGGGAGGTGCGGGCGCCGAGGATCTACGAGGGGGCGAGCGAAGTGCAGCGCACGATCATCGCCAAGGAGCTCTACCGGGAGGCGCGAGAGAGGTCGGAGAGGTCGGAGAGGTCGGAGAGGTCGGAGAGGTCGGAGAGGTCCGAGATGCGGAAGGCGGGGGAAGAGTGAGCCTGGAGCGGATCAACCCGGAGGAGCTGTCTCCGGCGACGGGGTTCTCGCACGCCGTCGTGGCGAGCGGGGGCCGGCTGGTGTTCCTGGCCGGGCAGACGGCGCTCGACGGCGCGGGGAAGGTGGTGGGGGCGACGCTGCCGCAGCAGTTCGAGCGGGCACTGGCGAATCTGCTGGCCGCGCTGGCGGAGGCGGGCGGCTCGCCGGCGGAGCTGGCCCGGGTCACCGTCTACGCCGTGGACGTGGCCGACTATCGGGCCTGCGCGGCCGAACTGGGCCGGATCTGGCGGCGGTTGGCGGGCCGGGAGTATCCGGCGATGGCGGTCGTCGGCGTGGTCAGGCTGTGGGACGAGGCGGCGCTGGTCGAGCTGGACGGGCTGGCGGTGCTCCCGTAGGCCTTTCCGCAGGTGGGAGCGGGTGCCTTTGACAGTGGGCGGGGGAGGGTGGAGGGTGGAAATGCCCCGAAATAGCGGTAATTCACCCTCTCATTCTCGGAGGTGCATGACTATGCGCCGTGGGTTCGTTGCGGCGGCTGTGGCAGGAGCCGCCGGTATCACGATCGGCCTGATGCCGGTCAGCAGTGCCTTTGCCTCGGGTCTGCCACAGACGTACGACCGGTGTTCCGACTGGCGTGGAGGCGACTGGTGGCGCGACTGCTGCGATCCCTCACGTGGGCACGACCGCCCCAGCTGGTGCTGGGACGATGTCAGGGGCTGGTACCACGACGGCTCCCACAGCAACTGGCACCACGACGGCTGGAACGACAGCGGGCGCGGCGGCAACGGTGACTGGGGCCACGACAACTGGAACGACAGCGGGCGCGGCGGCAACGGTGACTGGGGCCACGACAACCGGAACCACGACAACCGGCATGACGGCGGGTGGAACGACGGCCGCCACGACTGGAGCGGCTGGAACAATTGACTCCAGTGACTCCACCCCGTTCGCGGTAGCCGCCGCCGACCGGTCCTGGAGGACCTAGCCCTCCAGCAGGTTCCCCATCCATTCCTCGATGCCCGCCACCGTGCGCGGCAGGGCGCCCGACATCAGCCGGGCGCCCTCTGCCGTGATCACCAGGTCGTCCTCGATGCGGACGCCGATGCCGCGCAGCTCCGGCGGGAGGGTCTCGTCGTCGGGCTGGAGGTAGAGTCCCGGCTCCACGGTGAGCACCTGGCCCTCTTCCAGGACTCCGTCCAGGTAGGCGTCCGCGCGCGCCTGCGCGCAGTCGTGCACGTCCAGCCCGAGCATGTGCCCGCTGCTGCACAGGGTGTAGCGCCGGTGGAGATCGCCCTCGGCGTGCTTGAGCACCCCCCACTCCGCGAGCCCCTCCGCGATCACCCGCATCCCGGCCCGGTGGAAGTCGCGGAAGCTCGCGCCCGGCCGCAGCGCGGCCATGCCCGCGTCCTGCGCGGCCAGGACCAGTTCGTACACCTGGCGCTGGACGGGGGAGAACCGGCCCGACAGCGGGAGGGTGCGGGTGACGTCCGCCGTGTAGAGGCCGTCGGTCTCCACGCCCGCGTCCATCAGGAGCAGGTCGCCCGCGTTCAGCCGGCCGTCGTTGCGGATCCAGTGCAGCACGCAGGCGTGCGCGCCCGACGCGGCGATCGTCTCGTACCCGGTGCCGTTGCCCTCGGCGCGGGCGCGGCGGTTGAAGACCCCCTCGATCCACCGCTCGCCGCGCGGGTGGGCCAGGGCGCGCGGGAGGTCCCGTACGACGTCCTCGAACCCGGCGGTGGTGTGGTCGACGGCGAGCTGCAGCTCGGCCACCTCCCACGCGTCCTTGACCAGGCGCAGTTCGGAGAGGGCGGCGGCGAGTTCCTTGTCCGCGGGGGCGTAGCGCCCCGACGGGGCGCCCAGGTCGTCCAGATGGGCGCAGCGGATGCCGGAGAGCCGCTCCGCCTCCGCGAGGTCGGGGCGCCGGCCGACCCAGAACTCCCCGTAGCGGCGGTCGCGGTAGAACTCCTCGTTGCCGCCGGTGCGCGGTGAGCGCGGGCGCAGGTAGAGGACGGCCTCGTGCCCGTGCGGGCCGGCCGGTTCCAGGACCAGGACGTGACCGACCTGGTCCTCGCCGGTGAGCCCGGTCAGCCAGGCGTACGCGCTGTGCGGGCGGAAGCGGTAGTCGCAGTCGTGGCTGCGGACCTTCAGCTCGCCCGCGGGGATGACCAGCCGTTCTCCGGGGAAGCGGGCGGAGAGGCGCGCGCGGCGGGCCGGGGTGACCGCGTACGCGGGGACGCGATCGGCGTCCGGCAGCGGAGAGGCCGCCCAGTCCGACGCCATGAAGCGGGACAACTCGGCTGACACCGGCATGTCGTGACTGCCGATGTTGAGCCCGGCGGTGGGGCGGGAGGGGGTGTCGGTCACAGGGGCTCCCTCAAGAAGATGCGAACTGGTGGGCGCACGGGTCTTGTCAGTGCAATTTCACATTACTATGTTACAGCTCACACCGCGCCCCGTTAATCCCCGTCGAACGCCGCGTGAAGCAGGGCAGTTCCGCACCCTTCCCCACCGCCCCTCCCAGCCAGGAGTACTTGGTGTCCCAGCACAGAGTCGTGCGCACGTCCCTCCTCACCGCCGCCGTCGCGGTCGCCTTCCTCACCACGGCGGGCCAGGCGGTGACCCGGGCCTCCGAGGCCGGCACCCGCGCCGACGCTCCGGGTGCCACCGCGCCCGGTACGCTCACCGGCTCCGCGACGGCTCCCCTCGGCGGGGCCCCGGGCGTCGAGGCCGGGGCGAACCCGTTCGACGAGGTCGAGCGCCTCGCCGACGCCCGGCAGGCCGCCCCCGCCCCCGCCCCGTCCCCCGGCGGCCAGGGCTCGGGCGGCCCGGCCGTCGCCGACGGCAAGGTACCCGGCGCCGTCGCCGAGCCGGCCACCGCCACCGCGCCCGCGGCCGCCACGAAGAGCGGCAGGCAGGCCGCCGCCGCCCCGGGCACCGCCGCGGGCGTCCCCTGCACCCTCGACGGGATCACCGGGCTCGCCCCGGAGCGGTTCGCCGACTTCCTCGCCGACCCGGCCGTCACCGCGGCCAAGGGCGGCTGCCTCTCGGGCCTCCTCTGGACCTGGGACGCCCGCCTGGCCCCCGTCATGTCGGACGTCCACGTCCAGGCCGTCTCCCGCCGGATATACGCCCTGGCCGCCTCCCACGACGGCCTGAACTCCTCCCACCTGGAGGAGATGTTCACCTACCTGCACGCCGTGGCCTACCACGACCACTCCCGCACCGAGATCGACGTCACCGACGCCCCGACCGTCGACGCGATGCGCCAGGCCGTCGCCGCCTTCGCGGGCGCCGCCCGCACCTTCGACGCCACCGCCTCCAACGCCCGCACCCTGCGCGAGGCCCTCTACGCCGGCTCCGCCCCCGGCCTGCGCCAGCACCAGCTCGGCCTGATCAAGAACGTCCTGGCCGCCATGGACCCGTCGCACACGGCGACGCACCTGGACACCGCCTGGGCGGGCGCGGCGCTCGCCGCCCTCTCCGTCAACTACCTCGGCGTGTACAACAACGACACCGCGTTCCACGCGGCGGCCGCCGCCGACGGCCCGTACCGCGCCACCTTCAAGAACTTCGCGACGTACGCCCACCTCAAGGGCACCGCGAACGCCTGGGTGGCGCGCGACGCCATCGCCGAGTTCGGCCGCTTCGGCCAGATCGCGGGACTGAGGGACGGGACCGTCGCCGACCTCGGCGCGCTCCTGGGCCCGGCCCGGGCCGCCTTCGGCGACGGCGGCGAACCGTGGGCGAAGGCCGTCTCCTGGCTCAACTTCTACCAGGCCTGCAAGCCGTACGGGGTGTGCAAGGAGGACATCGAGAGGGAGCTCTTCCCCCACACGTTCACGTACGACAACGGCGCCATCAAGGTCCGCACCGCCCTCGACCAGGCCACCGTCGACCAGCTCTACTACGCGAGCAAGCAGGTCAAGACCCAGTACCACCGGGTCGTGGGCGCCGACCAGCCGATCGCCGGGGACCCCAACCCCACCCTGAACATCGTGCTCTACGCCTCCCGCGCGGACTACGTGAACTACCACCCGGTCCTCACGGGCTACGGCACCAACAACGGCGGCATCTACATCGAGAACGGCGCCACCTTCTACACCTACCAGCGCCGCGTCCCGCAGGACTCCCAGCTCACCCTGGAAGAGCTCTTCCGCCACGAGTACGTGCACTACCTCAACGGCCGCTTCGCCGTCCCCGGCTCCTTCGGCCAGGGCGCCTGGTACCAGGGCGACCGCACGACCGCCATGGACGAGGGCACCGCCGAGTTCTTCGACGGCGCGACCCGCGACAACGGCATCGCCGTGCGCAAGTCCCTGATCAAGAGCATCATCAACGACACGGCGGCGGGCGGCCCGCGCATGTCGGTGAACCAGCTGCTGCACGCCACGTACGCCAACGACGGCTTCCGCTTCTACGGGTACGCCGGTGCCTTCTTCGAGTTCCTGTGGGCCGAGCAGCCCTCGAAGCTGCGGGAGATGTACGGGTACCTGCGGGCCGACGACCCGGCGGGCTTCGACGCCTGGCGGAGCCGCATGGGCCGGGACGCGGCCGTCCAGAGCGGCTACGACCGGTTCCTGGACGCCCAGATCGCCAAGGTCGACCAGCTGTTCGTGCCGAACACCTCCTTCACCCCGAACGCGCAGCTGCGCGACGCGGCGCTCGCGGACGTGAAGTCCACCTTCGCGACGGCCACGTACAGCGCCCCGGACTGCGTGGAGAACGGCGAGCCGGGCAAGCGCCGGTTCACCTGTACCGGCATGATCACCGCGAACCTGAAGGACTGGCGCAGCGACGACCAGAACTTCAAGGACATGTCCGAGACGGTCGACTACTTCATCCTGGACCGGGCGGGCGCGGCCTCGAACAACCTGGCCGACATGAACTGCTCCTTCGGTGCGCTGGACATCTGGACCAACCGGGTGGCGGGAACGTCGAGTTACAGCTGCGAGGGCCCGCTGCGCGGCTGACCTCGACCGGCTCTGTCCCCCTTTAAAGAAATGTGACATATTACTGTCGTGGCCAGACATTCCGCGGACCTCGTGATCATCGGCGCCGGCGTCGTCGGAGCCGCGTGCGCGTACTACGCGGCGCGCGCCGGACTCCGCGTGGCCGTCGTCGACCGCGGCCCGGTCGCCGGCGGCACGACCGGCGCCGGCGAAGGCAACCTGCTCGTCTCCGACAAGGAGGCGGGCCCCGAACTGGACCTCGCGCTGCTGTCGGCGCGGCTCTGGCGCGGGCTCGCGCTCGATCTTCCGCGGGAGATCGAGTACGAGGCCAAGGGCGGCCTGGTCGTCGCCGCGTCCGAGGCCACCGTGAAGGCCCTGCGGGGCTTCGCGGACGGCCAGCGCGCGGCCGGGGTCGACGCGGTCGAGGTCGGACCGGGGGAGCTGCGCGAACTGGAGCCCCACCTCGCCCCGGACCTGGCGGGCGGCTTCCACTACCCGCAGGACGCCCAGGTCCAGCCGGCCCAGGCGGCGGCGCGGCTGCTGGCCGCGGCGCCGGGTGTCGCGGTCCACCTCGGGGAGGAGGTCACGGAGCTCCTCCGGGGCCCGGCGGGCGAACTCCGCGGAGTCCGCACGCCCCGCCGCGACCTCCTCGCCCCGGCGGTGGTCAACGCGGCCGGCACCTGGGGCGGGGCGGTGGCCGCGCTGGCCGGAGTCGGCCTTCCGGTGCTGCCCCGGCGGGGGTTCGTCCTGGTGACGGAGCCGCTGCCGAGGGTGGTGCGGCACAAGGTCTACGCCGCGGACTACATCGCGGACGTCGCGAGCGGGTCGGCGGCGCTGCAGTCCTCGGCGGTGGTCGAGGGGACCCCGGCGGGGCCGGTCCTGATCGGCGCCACCCGCGAACGGGTCGGCTTCGACCGCTCGCTGTCGACGGAGGCGCTGCGCCGGCTGGCGGCGCAGGCCGCGGCCCTCTTCCCGGTCCTGGCGGACGTGCGCGTCGTGCGCACGTACCACGGCTTCCGCCCGTACCTGCCGGACCACCTTCCGGCGATCGGTCCGGACCCGCGGGTCCCGGGCCTGTTCCACGCCTGTGGCCACGAGGGCGCGGGCATCGGGCTGGCGCCGGGTACGGGTGCGCTGATCGCGGCGTTCCTGACGGGGGCGGCGCCTGCCCTGGACCCGGGCCCCTTCGACCCGGCGCGCTTCGCGGAGCCTCCGCGATGACCGGGGGCGCGGTGCGGCGCCGTTGCCGGGGACCGGTCCCCGGACCCCTGCGCCTCAAACGCCGGCGGGGCTGGGGTTGGCCTGGTGGGTCTTGGCTGCGGGTGGGGCCGGTGCCGGGGGCGGGGTGGGGTGTCGGCCTGGACTGCATGATTTGGGCGCCCTGTGATCCGCTTCGAGTGGGATGGGCTTCTTTCGCGCCACAAATCACGCTTTACGTCCCGGCCGACACCCCACCCCGCCCCCGTCCCCGGCCCGCCGCATCCAGCCCCGCCGGGGTTTGATCTTTCAGCCGTCCGGCGTTTGAGGACCGGGGTCTGGGGCGGAGCCCCAGGGGCCGGGCGCAGCTCGGGGGCCTGCTTTCAGCCCGTCCGGCGTTTGAGGGCCGGGTCAGGGCCGGCCCTGGGCACGGTGGAAGGGGGGGAGGGGACGGCCCCGCAGGGCAACCGCAGTGCGGAACGTGCACCGAGGTAGAGGAACTAGGAGGACGGAAGCGATGAGCGAAGCTACGAGGGGCCGGCGGAGGTCGCCCCGCGACCTGGTGGGCGGGGCTGCTGCCGAGAGCTGGAGCCTCCGCTTCGACGACCGTGAACTGCCGGCCCAGTCCGGGCAGAGCATCGCCGCCGTCCTCTGGTCCGCCGGCATCCTCGCCTGGCGCACCACCCGCGAAACCGCCGCCCCCCGCGGAGCGTTCTGCGGCATCGGGAGCTGCTACGACTGCCTCGTCACCGTCAACGGCCGCCCGAACCAGCGCGCGTGCCTCGTCCCCGCCCGCCCGGGCGACCACGTCACCACTCAGGAAGGGACCGGACATGACGACCTCGCCGTCTGAATCCCCGCCCGCCGACCTCGCCGTCGTCGGCGCCGGCCCCGCCGGCCTCGCCGTCGTCGGCGCCGGCCCCGCCGGCCTCGCCGCCGCGGTGACGGCAGCCGGCCTGGGCCTGCGCGTCACCCTGTTGGACGCGGGGGAGCGGCCCGGCGGGCAGTACTACCGTCATCCCGCGCCCGGACTCGGCGCGGCCCGCCCCGAGGTCCTGCACCACGGATGGTCCGCCTTCGCCTCGCGCGAAGCCGCCCTGCGCGCCCATGCGTCGGCCGGCCGGATCACGTACCTGCCCTACCACCACGTCTGGACGGTGACCCCGGACAGCGGCGGCGGCCCCGCCTGGACCCTGCACGCCGTCGCGGGCCCGGACGAGGCCCCCGCCACGGTCCGCGCCCGCGCCGTCCTGCTCGCCACCGGCGCCTACGAGCGCCAGCTCCCCTTCCCCGGCTGGACCCTGCCCGGGGTCGTCGGGGCCGGCGGGGCGCAGGCCATGCTCAAGGGCGGGCTCGTGCTCCCGGGCAGCCGGGTCGTCGTCGCCGGGAGCGGGCCCCTGCTGCTCGCCGTGGCCGGCTCGCTCGCCGCCGCCGGAGCCCGGGTGCCCGCGGTCGTGGAGGCCGCGGCGTACACCGGCTACGCCGCCCACGCTCCGGCCCTGCTCCGCAACCCCGGCAAGCTCGCCGAAGGCGCCACGTACGGCGGGGCCCTGCTCCGCCACGGGGTGCGCCTCCTCACCCGGCACGCCGTCACCGAGGCCCACGGCACCGACCGGGTCGAGGCCGTCACCGTGACCCGCCTCGACCGGGACTGGCGGCCGCTCCCCGGCACCGCCCGCCGCATCCCCTGTGACGCGGTGGCCGTCGGTCACGGGCTCGTGCCGCAGTTGGAGCTGGCCACCGGCCTCGGCTGCGCCACCCGCCCGAGCCCGGACGCCACCGTCGCCCTGGAACTGGACGCGGAGCAGCGCACCTCCGTCACCGGGGTCTGGTCCGCCGGGGAGACCGGTGGCATCGGTGGAGCCCAACTGGCCTTGGTCGAGGGGGAGATCGCCGCCCACTCCGTCGCCGGCCGGCCGGTCCCGGCGCGCCTGGACCGTACCCGTACGAGGCTGCGCGCGTTCGCCGCCGCGATGGCCGGCGCCCACCGCCCGGGCGACGGCTGGACCGGCTGGCTGCGCGAGGACACCGACGTGTGCCGCTGCGAGGAGGTCCCGGCGGGCCGGATCCGGGAGGCCGTCGAAGACCTGGGGGCACGGGACGCCCGTACGGTCAAGCTCCTCACCCGGGCCGGCATGGGCTGGTGCCAGGGCCGTATGTGCGGCCCGGCCGTGGCCGCCCTCGCCGGGACGGAGCCGGCTCCCGACCGCAGGCCGCTGTCCTGCCCGGTCCCCCTTCGGCACCTCGCCGCACTTCCCGAGGAGCCTCCGGCCGCGCTTTCATCCGAACTTCCCTGACGGGACCGCCGACAGGGCGGCCGCACCTCTTGTGGCCACGTCACACCCACTAGTAAAATGTCACACATCACCCTAGGGAGCACTCTCATGACCCACGCGCACACCCCCGCGCCCGCCGGTACGGACACCCGCACCCGCCCCTGGCACGGCATCATGGTCGCCACCACCCTGCCCCTGCGGGAAGACCTGAGCGTCGACCACGACGCCTACGCCGAACACGTGGCCTGGCTGATCGCCAACGGCTGCGACGGCGTCGTCCCCAACGGTTCCCTCGGCGAGTACCAGACCCTCACGGACGAGGAGCGCGCCCGCGTCGTCCGTACCGCCGTCGAGGCCGCCGGCGACGGCGCCCGCGTGATGCCCGGAGTCGCCGCCTACGGCAGCGCCGAATCCCGCCGCTGGGCCGAGCAGGCCGCCGAGGCCGGCGCCGGATCGGTGCTCCTGCTGCCGCCGAACGCCTTCCGGGCCGACGCGGACACCGTGCGCGCCCACTACGCCGAGGTCGCCCGCGTCGGCGTGCCCGTCGTGGCGTACAACAACCCCATCGACACCAAGGTGGACCTCGTCCCGGCCCTGCTGGCCCGGCTGCACGCCGACGGCTCCATCGTCGCCGTCAAGGAGTTCAGCGGCGACGTGCGCCGCGCCTACGAGATCGCCGAACTGGCCCCGGGCCTCGACCTGTTGATCGGCGCCGACGACGTGCTGCTCGAACTGGCCCTGGCCGGCGCGGTCGGCTGGATCGCCGGCTACCCCAACGCGCTCCCGCAGGCCTGCGCCACCCTCTACCGCGCCGCCGTCGCGGGCGACCTCGACACCGCCCTGCCGCTCTACAAGTCCCTGCACTCCCTGCTGCGCTGGGACTCCAAGACCGAGTTCGTCCAGGCCATCAAGCTCTCCATGGACCTGGCGGGCCGGCCCGGCGGCCCGACCCGCCCGCCCCGCTTCCCGCTCACCGGCGAGATCGAGGCCGGCGTCCGCGCCGCCACCGAGAAGGCGCTCGCCGAGGGCCTCAACTAACTCAGTCCGAGGGGAACTTGATGCGCACCCGAAACATCTACCACGCGGTGGACTCGCACACCGAGGGCATGCCCACCCGGGTGATCACCGGGGGAGTCGGGGTGATTCCCGGCGCCACCATGGCCGACAAGCGGCTCCACTTCATCGAGCACCTGGACCACCTCCGGACCCTGCTCATGTACGAGCCGCGCGGCCACTCCGCGATGAGCGGCGCCATCCTGCAGCCCCCGACCCGCCCGGACGCCGACTTCGGCGTCCTCTACATCGAGGTGTCGGGCCTGCTCCCCATGTGCGGGCACGGCACCATCGGGGTCGCCACCGTCCTGGTGGAGACCGGCATGGTGCCCGTCGTCGAGCCGGTCACCACCGTCCGGCTCGACACCCCGGCCGGGCTGGTCAGCGTCGACGTCCGCGTCGAGGACGGGGCGGCCACCGCCGCCACCTTCACCAACGTCCCGGCCTTCTGCGTCGGGCTCGACCTCAAGGCCGAGGTCCCCGGCTACGGCACGGTCACCTACGACCTCGCCTACGGCGGCAACTTCTACGCCTTCGTCGAACTGGACTCCCTCGGGCTCCCCTTCGACCGGGAGCGCGGCGACGACCTGCTCGCCGCCGGCCTGGCCGTCATGGAGGCGGTCAACGCCTCCCCGGACCGGCCCGTCCACCCCGAGAACCCCTCCTTCGGCGGGGTCAAGCACGTCTACCTCGCCGCCCCCGGATCCGACGCCAACCGCTCCCGGCACGCGATGGCCATCCACCCCGGCTGGTTCGACCGCTCGCCCTGCGGTACGGGAACCAGCGCGCGCATGGCGCAGCTGCACGCCCGCGGACTCCTGCCCCTGGACACGGACTTCGTCAACGAGTCCTTCATCGGCACCGAGTTCACCGGCCGCCTCGTAGCGGAGACCACGGTGGGCGGCCGCCCGGCCCTCGTGCCCACCGTCACCGGACGGGCCTGGATCACCGGCACCGCCCAGTACTTCCTCGACCCGTCCGACCCGTTCCCCGGAGGGTTCCTCCTGTGACCGTCGTACGAACCGTGGACTACCACACCGCGGGCGAGCCCTTCCGCATCGTCGATCTCACCACCGGGGGCGCCCCGCCCGTGCCCGGGGACACCGTCGCCGAGCGCTGCGCCACCGCCATCGGGCCGGGGGGATCGGGCACCGCCCCGCGGCGCGGCGCCCTGGACGACGTACGGCGGCTCCTCGTGCAGGAGCCGCGCGGGCACGCCGGGATGTACGGGGGCTTCGTGGTCCCGCCCGACGACGACGGCGCCCACTTCGGGGTGCTGTTCTGGCACAAGGACGGCTACTCCACCGCCTGCGGCCACGGCACCATGGCGCTCGGTGCCTGGGCCGTGGACACCGGCCGGGTCGCCGCCCCGGACGACGGGGACGTCCAGGTGCGGATCGACGTGCCCTCGGGGCGGGTCGGCGCGACCGTGCACCGCGCCGGTGGCCGCACGACCGGGGTCACCTTCCGCAACGTCCCGGCCCGCACAAGCGCCCGCAAGGTGCCCGTCGCCACCACCCTGGGCATGGCCGAGGTGGACATCGCGCACGCCGGGGCCTGCTACGCCTCCCTGCCGGCCCGGGACCTCGGCCTCGACGTGAGCCTGACGTCCCTGCCCGAGCTCGTGCGGGCCGGGAAGGAGATCCGGGCCGCCCTCGCCACCCACCCCGGGACCTGGCACCCGGACGGGCCGCTGCTCTCCGGGGTGTACGGGGTGACCCTGTACGAGGAGCTCCCCGACACCCCCTTCGGGCCGCACCAGCGCAACGTCACCGTCTTCGCCGACGGGCAGATCGACCGCTCGCCCTGCGGTTCCGGCACCTCGGCGCGGCTGGCGCTGCTGGCCGAGGACGGGCGGCTGGGGGAAGGGGAGGACCTGCTGCACGAGTCGGTCGTGGGCACGGTGTTCACGGGCCGCGTCGCCGCGCGGGTCGCCGGCGGCGTGGTCACGGAGGTCACCGGCACCGCGTACCGCACGGGCGAACACCTCTTCAGCGCCGACCCGCAGGACGCGCTCGGCACGGGGTTCCTCCTGTGATCCCCCAGCTGTCGGGTGCCGAGATGGCCGGCCTGCTGACCCCGGCCGCCGCCGCGGACGCGCTGGCCGGCGTACTGCTGGCCGGGCTGGACCCGGAGACCTGCCCGCCGCGCAGCGCCCTGCCCGTACCCGGAGGCGGGGAGCTGCTGCTGATGCCGGCCGCCACCGGGTCCTACGCCGGCGTGAAGATCGCCGGGGTGGCCCCGGGCAACCCGGCGCTCGGGCTCCCCCGGATCACCGGGTCCTACCTCCTCCTGGACGGCCCCACCCTGCGCCCCCTCGCCCTGCTCGACGGGGCGGCGCTGACCACCCTGCGCACCCCGGCGGTCTCGGCGCTGGCGCTGCGCCACCTGGTCCCGGCCGGGCGGCCGCTGCGGCTGCTGGTCTTCGGATCGGGGCCGCAGGCGTACGGGCACCTCGAAGCGGTCCACGCGATGCGGCAGCTGGCGGAGGTGGTCGTCGTGGCCCGCTCGCCGGAGGCCGGGGAGAAGCTCGCGGCGCACGCCCGGGACCTCGGAGTCCCGGCCCGCCGGGGGGTCGCGGCGGAGGTGGCCGACGCCGACCTCGTGATCTGCTGCACGACGGCGCGCGAGCCCCTCTTCGACGGCCGGCTGATCGCGCCGGGCGCCACGGTGGTCGCGGTCGGCTCGCACGAGCCGGAGGCCCGCGAGGTGGACACGGCGCTGGTGCGGCGCGCGGCCGTCTACGTGGAGTCGCGTGCGGCGGCCCTGCGGGAGGCGGGGGACCTGCTGGTGCCGGAGGCGGAAGGGGCGATCGGGCCCGGTCACATCACCGGCACGCTGGCCGACCTGGTCGCGGGCCGGATGCCGGGCGCCGGGGCGGGAAGTTGTCCACAGCTCTTCAAGAGTGTGGGCATGGCCTGGGAAGATCTCGCTGTGGCGGTCGCCTGGTTCGAGGCCGCCGGGGGGAACAGCACAACGTGACATTGTACGCTGTTCCTTCGCGCGCCGATGGTGTGAGCGGTCTCGGAGGAAATGCAATGGGTGACCTGAAGCAGCACAGTCTCATCAAGGCTCAGGAACGGCTCCGCGACCAGGTCGGACACGCTCTCCGAGCCGCCCTGATAGCGGGTGAACTGCGCCCCGGGAGCGTCTACTCCGCTCCCGGCCTCGCGGCCGAGCTCGGCGTCTCGGCCACCCCGGTGCGCGAGGCCATGCTCGACCTGGCCCGCGAGGGCCTGGTGGAGCCGGTCCGCAACAAGGGCTTCCGGATCACGGAGGTCAGCGAGCGCGATCTCGACCAGTACACCGAGCTGCGCACGATGATCGAGGTCCCGACCATCGGCCGGATCACGAAGATCGCCACGCCCGAGGCGCTGGAGGCCCTGCGCCCCATCGCGCAGGAGATCGTCACCAGCGCGCGCGAGCACAACCTCATCGGCTACCTGGAGGCCGACCGCCGCTTCCACCTGACCCTCCTCGGGCTCTCGGGCAACGACCGCCTGGTGGAGACCGTCGGAGACCTGCGCAAGCGCTCCCGGCTGTACGGGCTGACGGGCCTGGACGAGGCCGGCAAGCTGGTCTCCTCCGCCGAGGAGCACATCGAGCTCCTGGACCTGATGCTCACCGGCGACGCGGAGGCGGCCGAAGCCTGCATGACCCGTCACCTGGGCCACGTCCGCTCCCTCTGGGCCCAGGGCCGCGACGAACCGGTGGGCCGCACCAAGGGCCGCCTGGGCTCCGGCCTCTAGCCCCGGGCCGCCGGACCCCCTCCGACACCGGGCGGCGCGGTAGCGCACCCGGTGCTTCGGCATGTCCAACACCCCTCCGCCCGCCCCGATTTGGACACGGCTGGATAACGGTGGGTCCAACCCCTTGTCAGTACAATTTCACATTACTATGTTACCGGTCACATCATAGAGCGCGGCCCTTCACTGGAGTGACCCATGACCAAGCGCACCCAACTCGCCCTCGCCACCGCCCTGGTGGCCGCACTCGCACTCGGCGCCTCGGGCTGCTCCGACCCCAAGAAGGGCTCCGCCGCAGGCGCCGGCGCTTCCAACCCCGCCTCCGCCAACGACGGGAAGATCCTCGGCGGCACCCCCGTCAAGGGCGGCACCCTCACCGTCCTGTCCAACCAGGACTTCGCCCACCTCGACCCCGCCCGCAACTGGGTCATGCCGACGATGGACTTCGGCACCCGCCTCCTCTACCGCACCCTGGTCACCTTCAAGGCCGAGCCCGGCAAGGGCGGCAGCGAGCTCGTCCCCGACCTCGCCACCGACCTCGGCACCTCCTCCAACGGCGGCCGCACCTGGACCTTCACCCTGAAGGAGGGCGTGAAGTACGAGGACGGCTCGCCCATCAAGGCGCAGGACATCAAGTACAACGTCGAGCGCTCCATGGCCCCCGACCTCACCGGCGGCCCCGACTACGCCGCCCAGTACCTCGCCGGCGCCGACGGCTACAAGGGCCCGCTCCAGGGCAAGCACCTCGACTCCGTGAAGACCCCCGACGACCGCACGATCGTCTTCGAACTGAAGCGGCCCGTCGCCGAGTTCTCCGCGACCGCGACCCTCCCCACCTTCGCCCCGGTCCCCGCGTCGCAGGAGAAGGGCACGCAGTACGACGCCCGCCCCTTCTCCTCCGGCCCGTACAAGATCGAGTCGTACGACCGCGACAAGAAGCTCGTCCTGGTCCGCAACGAGCACTGGGACGCCAAGACCGACACCGTCCGCAAGGCCTACCCCGACAAGTTCGTGGTCGTCATGGGCCTCAAGGGCGGCCAGATCGACGACCGGATCATCGCCGGGGAGGGCGCCGACGCCTCCTCCGTCCAGTGGTCCGACATGCGGCCCGAGAGCGCCCCCAAGGTGCTGCCCAAGCCGGAGATCAAGTCGCGGCTGCTGGCCGAGTCTCAGGGCTGTACCGAGATGCTCCAGATGAACAACTCCCGCGCCCCCTTCGACGACCCGAAGGTCCGCGAGGCCATGCAGTACGCCCTCGACAAGGAGGCCGTGGTCACCGCGGGCGGCGGTCCGGCGCTCAACGAGGTCGCCACCGCCTACCTGCCGCCGGCCCTCTCCGGCGGCAAGCAGGCCGACACCCTGAAGATCGCGCCGGCCGGCGACCCGGCCAAGGCCAAGGAACTGCTCAAGGCCGCGGGCAAGGAGACCCTGAAGGTCTCCCTGGCCGTCTCCACCGGGGACAAGGGCAAGGCGGAGGCCATCCAGCAGGGCCTGGCCCGCGCGGGCGTCGAGGTGGTCATCGACACCGTCGACCCGGGCGCCTACTACGACGTCATCGGCGACACCACCACCGCCCCCGACCTGGTCCTCAGCGGCTGGTGCCCCGACTACCCCTCCGGCTCCACCTTCCTGCCCTTCGTCTTCGACGGCCGCACCATCAAGGCCAAGGGCAACTCGGGCAACTACGCGCAGTTCAAGGACGAGGCGACGATCAAGCGGATCGACGAGATCCACGCCATGGCCGACCCCAAGCAGGCCAACCAGGCCTGGATCGACCTCGACGCCGAGATCATGAAGAAGTCCCCGGCCGTCCCGGTCCTGCTGGAGCGCAAGCCGCTGCTCGTCGGCACCAACATCGCCGGCGCCTTCGGCCACCCCGTCTGGGTCGGCCAGCTCGACTACGCCACCATCGGCCTCAAGGACCCGGCCAAGAGCCAGGGCCAGGGCTGACCATGACCGCCGCCCTCGCCGCCGACCCCGGCTCCCCGGAGGCGGCGGACGCGGCGGCGGTCAAGGAGATCCCCCCGGGCAGCAGCCCCTGGCAGCTCGCCCGGCGGGAACTCCGCCGCCGCCCCGCCGTCCGCGTCAGCCTCTGCGTCGTCCTCCTCTTCGTCCTGATGGCCGTCACCGCCCCCTGGCTGGGCGCACTCGGCGGCTGGTCCCCGGACGAGTTCGACAAGTCCGCCATCGACCCCTACCTCGGCGGCCAGCCGCTCGGCTCCTTCGGCGGGATCAGCCCCGAGCACTGGCTCGGCGTGGAACCCGTCACCGGCCGCGACCTGTTCGCCCGCGTCGTGCACGGCGCCCAGGTCTCGCTCCTCATCGCCTTCGCCGCCACCGCCATCGTCGTCGTGACGGGCACCGCCGCCGGAATCGCCGCCGGCTACTTCGGCGGCCGCACCGACGCCGTCCTGTCCCGCCTGATGGACCTGACGATGTCCTTCCCGTCCCTCATCTTCATGATCGCGATGCTGTCGGTGGCCAAGGACGTCAACCGCATCGTCCTGATGACCGTGGTCATCGGCGTCTTCGGCTGGCCCGGTGTCGCCCGGGTCGTCCGCGGCCAGGCCCTCTCGCTCAAACACCGCGAGTACGTGGACGCCGCCCGCGTCGGCGGGGCGAGCTCCTGGCGGATCCTGACCCGCGACATCCTCCCGGGGGTCTCCGGCCCCGTCATCGCCTACACCACCCTGCTCATCCCCGGCATGATCAGCACCGAGGCCGCGCTCAGCTACCTCGGCGTGGGCGTCCGCCCGCCCACCCCCTCGTGGGGCCAGATGATCGCCGAGTCCGTGGCCTTCTACGAGACCGACCCCATGTACTTCGTCATCCCGAGCCTCTTCCTCTTCCTCGCGGTCCTCGCCTTCACCCTGCTCGGCGACGCCCTGCGCGACATCCTCGACCCGAGGGGCGGCCGCACGTGATCCTCTACCTCGCGCGCCGGCTGCTGGCCCTCGCCGGCGTCCTCCTGGCCATCGCCGCCGTCACCTTCCTCATCTTCTACGTGCTCCCCTCCGACCCGGCCGCGGCCGCCTGCGGCAAGACGTGCAGCGCCGAGCGGCTGGCCGACGTACGCGCGTACCTCGGCCTCGACCAGCCGCTGTGGCGGCAGTTCGGCGACTTCCTCACCGGGATCTTCACCGGACGCACCCTGGGCACCGGCCAGTACGCCGTCCAGTGCGACTTCCCCTGCCTGGGCTACTCCTACGAGAACTCCCTGCCCGTATGGGACCTGCTCATGGACCGGCTCCCGGTCTCCGCCTCCCTCGCCGTGGGCGCCGCCGCCCTCTGGCTCGTCCTCGGGCTGGGCGCGGGAGTCACCGCGGCCCTGCGCAAGGACACGGCCACGGACAAGGTCCTCATGGTCGGCGCCGTCGCCGCCGCCTCCCTGCCCGTGTACTTCACCTCCGTGATGCTCATCTACGGAGTCATCCGGATCGCCGGGCTCCTGCCCTACCCCACCTACCAGGCCTTCACCGACAACCCCCTGGCCTGGGCGAGCAACCTGCTCCTGCCCTGGACCGCGCTCGCCCTGCTCTACGCCGCCATGTACGCCCGCCAGAGCCGCGGTTCGATGATCGAGGCGATGGCCGAGCCGTACATCCGCACCGCCCGGGCCAAGGGCATGCCCGAGCGCACCGTCGTGGTCAAACACGGACTGCGCTCCGGGATGACCCCGATCCTCACCATCTTCGGCATGGACCTCGGCGGCCTGCTCGCCGGAGCCGTCATCACGGAGTCCATCTTCGGACTCCCGGGCATCGGGCGGCTGTTCTACGGGGCCCTGGTCAGCTCGGACCAGCCCGTGGTGCTCGGGGTCACCCTGCTGGCCGCCTTCTTCATCGTCGTCGCGAACCTCGCCGTCGACGTCCTGTACGCCGTCATCGACCCGAGGGTGAGGTACTGATGGCTCCTCCTCCCGAAGCCGCGGCCCCCGCGGCCCCGCTGCTCCGAGTCCGCGACCTCCAGGTCACGTTCACCACCCCGCGCGGCACCGTACGCGCCGTCGACTCCCTCGGCTTCACCGTCGAGGCCGGCCGCACGCTCGGCATCGTCGGCGAGTCCGGCTCGGGCAAGTCCGTCACCTCCCTCGCCGTCATGGGCCTGCACCGGGGCGCCGAGATCGGCGGCTCCATCGCCCTCGACGGACAGGAGCTGACCACCAAGTCCGAGAAGGAGCTCTCCAAGCTGCGCGGCCGCAAGATGGCCATGATCTTCCAGGACCCGCTGTCCAGCCTGCACCCCTACTACACGGTCGGCGAGCAGATCGCCGAGCACTTCCGGGTCCACTTCCGGGCCGGCCGGTCCGCCGCGAAGCGGCGCGCCGTCGACATGCTCGGCGAGGTCGGCATCCCCGAACCCGCCCGCCGGGCGGGCGAGTACCCGCACCAGTTCTCCGGCGGCATGCGCCAGCGCGCGATGATCGCCATGGCCCTGGCCTGCGAACCCGACCTGCTCATCGCCGACGAGCCCACCACCGCCCTGGACGTCACCGTGCAGGCGCAGATCCTGGAGCTGATCGCCGGGCTCCAGCAGGAGCGCGGACTCGGCGTCGTCATGATCACCCACGATCTGGGCGTGGTCGCCCGGGTCGCCCACGAGGTGCTCGTCATGTACGGCGGCCGCGCCGCCGAACAGGCTCCGGTGGACGACCTGTTCACCGGTCCGGCGCACCCCTACACCCGGGGGCTCCTCGACTCCCTGCCCAGGCTGGACGACGCCGACGACGAGCCGCTGCGGGCCATCCCCGGCTCCCCGCCCTCCCTGCTCGCCCCGGCCCCGGGGTGCGCCTTCGCCCCGCGCTGCCCCGTCGCCGCCGCGGCCGACGACGGCGAACGGGAGCGCTGCGCCACCGTGCGGCCCGAACTCCGGCCGTACGGCGAGGCCGGCCGCGAGGCGGCCTGCCACTTCGCGGGCGCCGTCCGGGAGGTGACCCGATGACCACGGCGAACCAGACGGGCCCCCGCACCGACCGGGTCCCGGCGGCCCGCGGCGGGGCCGCGCCCCCGCTGCTGCGCGTGCGCGACCTCACGATGGCCTTCCCCGGCAAACGGACCGCGACCGGGCGCCGGGGGGCTCCGGTGCGTGCCGTCGACGGAGTCTCCTTCGACCTGGAGGCGGGCCGGACCCTGGGCCTCGTGGGGGAGTCGGGCTGTGGCAAGTCCACCACCGGGAGGATGCTGGTCCGGCTGCTGGAACCGACGTCCGGGAGCGTCGAGTTCGACGGCGAGGACATCAGCCGGCTCTCCCAGAGCGCCCTGCGCCCCCTGCGCCGTAACCTCCAGATGGTCTTCCAGGACCCGCACTCCTCCCTCAACCCCCGCCAGACGGTGGCCCGGATCATCTCCGACCCGCTGCTGGTCCAGGGTTCGAGCGCGGCGGACGCCCGCCGCCGGGCCGCCGAGCTGATGGAGCTCGTCGGACTGATCCCGGAGCACATCGACCGCTATCCGCACGAGTTCTCCGGCGGCCAGGCGCAGCGCATCGGCATCGCCCGGTCGCTCGCCACCAGCCCCCGGCTGATCATCGCCGACGAACCGGTCTCGGCGCTCGACGTCTCCGTCCAGGCACAGATCGTCAACCTGATGGAGCGGCTGCGCGCCGAACTGGGCCTGGCCTACGTGTTCATCGCGCACGACCTCTCGGTCGTCAAACGGGTCAGCGACCGGGTCGCCGTCATGTACCTCGGCCGGATCGTGGAGATGGGCGACAAGAAGTCGCTCTACGAGAACCCCCAGCACCCGTACACCAGGGCGCTGTTGTCCGCCGTGCCGCTGCCCGACCCGGCGGCGGAGCGGCGGCGCGAGCGGATCGTGCTGCTCGGCGATCCGCCGAGTCCGGCCGCCCCGCCCCCCGGCTGCACCTTCCACCCCAGGTGCCCCGTGGCGCAGGAGATCTGCCGCACCGAACGGCCGCTGCTGCGGACGGTCGCCTCCCGTGAGGTGGCCTGCCACCTGGCGTAGCCGCGGGCGCCCGGGTGACCGGCGGGGAACCCGGGCAACGGGGGAGGGCCCCGGAGCGATGATCTCGCTCCGGGGCCCTTCCGCGTCTCAGGCCAGGCCGAGTTCCCTGCGGAAGAACTCCAGCTCCAGCGCCGTGATCTTCTCCCGGGCCCCGCCCGGGGTCATGTGCGTGACGCCCGGCAGCGCGAGGAGCTGGTGCGGGCGGCCCGCGTCGGTCAGGGCCTGCGAGAGCCGCAGGGTGTGCGAGGGATGGACGTTGTCGTCGGCCAGCCCGGTGACCAGCAGCAGCGGCCGGCGCAGCCCCGCCGCGTCGGCGAGCAGGCTGTCCCGCTCGTACACCTCCGGGTGCTCCTGGGGCAGACCCAGGTACCGCTCGGTGTACGCCGTGTCGTACTGCCGGAAGTCGGTCGGCGCTGCCCCGGCCGCCGCCGCGTGGAAGACGTCCGGGCGGCGCAGCACCGCCATCGCGGAGAGGTACCCGCCGTACGACCAGCCGCGGATGCCGACCCGGCCCAGGTCGAGGTCGGCGTGGCGCGCCCCGAGCACCCGCAGGGCGGCGACCTGGTCCTCGAGGGTGACCTCGGAGAAGCCCCGGTACATGGCGTGGGTGAACCGCGGCGAGACGTGCGCGGTGCCGCGGTTGTCGACGGTGACCACGGCGAAGCCCTGGTCCGCCCACCACTGCCGGTGCTGCCAGCGGCGCGGCTCGGCACTGACGTCCTGCATGCCGGGGCCGCCGTAGCTGTCCATCAGGACGGGCAGCCGGGTGCCGGGCACGTGCCCGCGCGGCAGCACCAGGGCGGTGGGCACCCCGTGCTCGGTGACCCGCTCCAGCACCGGGACCACCCGGTACGGCAGCGGCTGCGAGAGGTCCGCCGGAGCGAACTCCCGCCCGTCGGCGGTCCGCAGGACCCGCCGGATCCCGTCGGCGTCGGCGGAGGTCAGCAGCAGCGCCCCGGCGCAGGCCAGGACGGAGTGCACCCCCGGCCCGTCCGCGAGCGGGGTCAGCGCGCCCGTATCGGGATCCAGCAGGAGCACCTGCTGCTCGGCGGGGTCGCGCCGCCCGGCCTCGATCAGCAGGCGGCTCCCGTGGGTTCCGGCCACCTTGCGGACCTGGAGCCCGTCACCGGTGAGGAGGACGCCGTCCAGCGCGAGGGCGCGGGAGACCCCGCCGGGGGTGTCGGCCGAGGTGAGCATCCGGCCGTCGGCGAGGCGCGCCGGGGTGCCGGGGAGCATCGGGTCCACCCACTGGGGGTGCGTGGTGCGCGACAGCTCCCGGGTCCGCCCGGTGTCCGGGTCGGCGGAGAGCAGCAGGACGTTCTGCTGGAGCCGGTCCTGCACGGTGAGCAGGATCTCGGAGTCGCTCTCCCATGCCGCGTCGGAGACGTACGGATGGGTCTCGGTGTCCCAGTCGAGCCGCACGGCGGTGCCCGGGCCCGGTCCGAGCACCCAGAACCGCACGTCGGCGTTGGGGCCGCCCGCCTCGGGGTACGCGAAGTCCTCGGCCGGCAGCTCCGGGTGCGCCGGGTCGGCGAACCAGCGCCGCTGGAGGGCGGATTCGTCGACCCGGGCGGCGAGCAGCCGCTCCCCGTCGGGGGACCACCAGTGCCCCCGGTGCCGGTCGAGCTCCTCGGCGGCGGCGAACTCCGCGACGCCCCAGCGTGCGCCGTCGTCGGGGCTGACCCGGCCGCCGGGGACGGTGTGGAGGGCGTCGCCGGTGACGTAGGCGATGCGCGAGGCGTCGGGGCTCGGGCGCGGATCGAAGACGGGCCCGGCGGCGGGGAGTTCCTTGGGCTGCGCGGGCTGTCCGGCGTCGGACGCGAGGGTGACCTGGAACAGGCGCCCGTAGAGCGCGAACACCGCGGTGCGCCCGTCGTCGGAGAGTGCGTAGGAGCCGATCCCGGCGGCGACGAGCCGCGAGCGTTCGCGCAGCCGGCGCTCGACGACGGGGAGGTGTCCGGGCTCGGGGCACAGCTCGCGCGGGTCGGCAAGCCGGGTCTCGGTGCCGGTGGCGGTGTCGAGGACCCAGAGGCCGTCGAAGGGGTCGGTGGGGCCGGTGGAGCGGAGGAACCAGAGCAGGCGGCCGTCGTCCCCGAAGGAGAAGGCGCGCGGGGCGCCGTAGGTGAAGCGGGCCGTGCTCGCGGAGAGCCTGAGGAAGTCATCCATGGGCCGTAGTTTGACATGTAAAATGTCACATAACCTAGCCCGTTCGAGTGGTGACCCTCTGGGTGCGGGCTTAGCGTCGTGAGGGTGGACGGGAACGCATCGCCGACCAGAAACGGGACCGACGGCAAGGTCCGAGGAAGCGGGAACGGGCTCGCACTGTTCGTCATCGCCTCCTGCCAGCTCATGGTCGTCCTCGACATCACCATCGTGAACATCGCGCTGCCGCACATCCAGACCGCCCTCGACTTCTCCACCGAGAGCCTCTCCTGGGTCGTCAACGCCTACACCCTGGCCTTCGGGGGCCTGCTGCTCCTCGGCGGCCGCGCCGGCGACATCCTCGGCCGCAAACGTGTCTTCATCTTCGGCGTCCTGCTCTTCGGGCTGGCCTCCCTCCTGGGCGGATTCGCCCAGAACGCGGGCCAGTTGATGGCGGCCCGCGCCCTCCAGGGCGTCGGCGGAGCCATCGCCTCGCCGACCTCCCTCGCCCTGATCACCACCATTTTCCGCGAAGGGCCCGACCGCAACCGCGCCTTCGGCGTGTTCGCCGGAGTCTCGGCGGGCGGCGGCGCGATCGGCCTGCTCGCGGGCGGCATGCTCGTCGAATGGCTCAACTGGCGCTGGGTGCTCTTCGTCAACGTCCCGATCGCGGTGGTCATCGCCGTGCTCGCCCGGAAGGTGATCCGCGAGTCCGAACGCCACCCGGGACACTTCGACCTCGCCGGCGCACTGCTGTCCACCACCGGCATGGTCGCGCTCGTCTACGGCTTCATCCGCGCCTCGCAGGACGGCTGGCGCGACGGCTGGACGCTCGGTTCCTTCGGCGCCGCCGTGGTCCTGCTGACCCTGTTCATCCTCAACGAGAAGCGCTCGCCGCAGCCGATCACCCCGCTGCACATGTTCGCCGACCGCAACCGGGCCGGGACCTACGGGATCATGCTCATGCTGGCCTGCGCGATCTTCGGCATGTTCTTCTTCCTCACGCTCTTCGTGCAGATCGTGCTGGGCTTCAGCCCGTTGCGCGCAGGCCTCGCCTTCCTCCCGGTGAGTGCCGTGGTCGCGGTGGGCGCCGGAATCACCTCACAACTCCTGCCGAAGTTCGGGCCCAAACCCTTCATGGTCGCCGGAGCGCTCTGCTCGGCGGCGGGCCTCGCCTGGCTGACGCAGACCGACATCCACTCGACGTACCTGGGCAGCATCCTCGGCCCGCTCCTGCTCTTCGGCCTCGGCATGGGCCTGCAGTTCGTCTCGCTCACGCTGATGGCCCTGTCCAACGTCCCGGACCGGGAGTCCGGCGCGGCCTCCGGGCTCCTCAACTCCATGCAGCAGGTCGGCGGTTCGCTCGGCCTGTCCATCCTGGTGACCGTCTTCGGCACGGCCAGCCGCAACGAGGCCAAGGACCAGGTGGCGGGCTTCATGCGTACGGCCACCGACGAACAGAAGGCGCTCTTCGCGCGCACCCGGCAGTTCCCCAAGCCGTGGAGCGACCAGGTGCTCACCTCGGGCATCAGCGCGGCTTTCGTGGTGGCGGCCTTGTTCACCCTGGTCGGAGCGGTGATCGCGCTGGTCGTCATCCAGGTACGGCCCTCGGACATCGCCCGGCTCCAGGGCAACCACAAACCGACGGAGGCGGCGGGGGCCGCGGGGGTGAAGGAGGAGCCGTGAGACCACCGCTCATCCGCCGGTGAGGTCCGATGCCCGCCCCCGCGCCCGCCCCCGCGGGCGGCGGCCCTACGCCCCCAGGCGACGGATCCGGCAGCGTGCCGGACTCGTGGTGCGCAGGGTGATCCCGGCGACGACGGAGATCTCGGTGTCCACCGCCTCGAACTCGTAGTCCCGCAGCAGCATCGCCAGCGCGATCACCGACTCCAGCATCGAGAAGTGCTGTCCGATGCAGGCGCGCGGGCCGCCGCCGAAGGGCAGCCAGGCGTAACGCGGCCGGGCCGCCTCGGCCTCCGGGGTGAACCGGTCGGGGTCGAAACGCTCCGGGTCCGGCCAGTAGTCGGGGTGGCGGTGGGTCACCCAGGGCGCGACGATCACATCCGCGCCGGCCGGGATGGTGTGCCCGTCGACCTCGGCCGCGGCGACCGAGCGGCGGCCGAGGACCGGGGCCGCCGGGTAGAGCCGCATCGCTTCCTTGAGCACCTGGGTCAGGTACGGGAGCCGGTCGAGGTCGGCGGCCCCCGGCGTCCGGTCGCCCAGGACCGCGGCGATCTCGGCGCGGGCCCGGTCCTGGAGCTCGGGATGGCGGGCCAGCAGGTGGAGGGAGAAGGCGAGCGAGGTGGCGGTCGTCTCGTGCCCGGCGAGCAGGAAGATCAGGACCTGTTCGCGCAGCTCGGTGGCGTCGAACTCCCCGTCGTCCGCGCTGGTCGCGGCGGCGAGCAGCGACAGCAGGTCCTCACCGTCTCCCGCACCCGCCCCTTCACTCACACGGCGGCGCTCGGCGATGATCCCGTCGCACACCGCGTACAGCTCGTCCATCGCGGCGGCCGCCCGCTTGTTGCCCGGAGTGGGCCAGTCCCGGGGGACGTTGACGGGGGAGTAGCCGCGGCGCATCACATAGGCGGTGATGACCGGAAAGCACCGGTCCACGACATCGGCGGTGGCGTCCACGTCGGTGCCGAAGAGGATCCGGGAGACGGCGCGCAGCGCCAGGGTCATCATCTCGTCGGCGACGTCGACGATCCCGTCCGGGGCCGCCTCCCAGGCGGTGAGGGTGGAAGCGGTCTCGGTCGCCACGGCCTCCGCGTACCCGTCGACCCGGCGCTTGGTGAACAGCGGCTGGACGAGCCGGCGCTGGCGCAGGTAGTCCTCGTCCTGGCTGGTGAGCAGGCCGTTGCCGAAGGCGTTGCGGACCTCCTGGTACAGGGCGTTGTCCTTGCGGAAGTTGGCCGCCTGCGAGGCCAGTACCTGCTGTGCGCCCTCCGCCGAGAACACGCAGTGCAGCTCGGTGCGCAGTCCCGGCGGACCGGCCGTGATCCGGACGATGTCACCGTGCCGCTGCTGCGCCCGCCGATACGTGGCGAGGGCGTCCGACTTCAGGTCGGCGAGCGACCCGAGTAGCGGGGCGCCCTCCAGCCGGGGTATCCCCGTACCGACGCTGGTCCCTGTCCGAAATTCTTGCGCTGCTGCCATGGCTCCGCCCTCAGAACTGTGCCGACAAGGCGATTCTGAGGGCGGGCGCCCACCGGAGGCGAGGGCTGCCGGGGCATCAGGCCGAATATCGCCGCAGCGCCCGGAGCGTCTTCTCGGCCCTCCTCCTGCTACTTGTCGCAGGCGATGCCGTCGTTGTCCCGGTCGAGGTGCTTGCCGTAGCCGGGCTGGCCGCGCCGGATCGGGGCGGCGCCGGCGGCCTTCGCCTCGGTGCAGTTCTTGTAGGAGACGTCCTTGGGCGCGGGGGCCGGGGTCGGGGAGGACGCCGGCGGCTTCGCCTTGCCCGTCGCACCGGGGGCCGGCGTCTTGCCGGAGCCGGGGGTCTGGGTGGGAGTCGGGGTCCTGACGGGCCGCAGGGCGGCGCCGGCCTGCTCGGGGCACGGGTTGGCCGGGTTGGTGAGCGAGATTTCGACGGCGGTGTCGGGCGGCAACGGGGCCCCGGCCGCCGGGGTCTGGAAGCAGACCAGCCACATCGTGTGGAGTTCGGCCAGCTCGACGTCGGAGTAGGCGCTGCGGACCTCGACCGGCTTGGTGGACAGCTTCTTGACGAGGAGCTGGGCCTCGAAGGAGTTCTTGCCGACGAGCGCGGGCATCGCGGGGCCCGAGGAGGGCGCGCCCGGCGCGGGCGTCGAGCCGGGCTTGTCGGAACCCGTCGCGGCCGTACCCCCGCAGCCGGCGAGGGACAGGACGACCGCACCCGCCATCGCCGTCATGACGGCGCCCCCGCGTCTCCGGTGCGTGCTTCGCTGGAACATATGACCCCCCATGGCCGTTGTCGAGTCGAACCGGCACAGAATATGTTGATCATGGCCGCGCGTACGCCGAACCCGGAAACCCGGAAACCCGGGAACCGGAGCGGATCGCGGGTGCGCGGGGCCGGTGCCCGCCGAAGGATCGTTACTCCACCAACTCGCGTCGATAGAAAGGCAGTCGACGCGATCGGCGACACGCTCACCATCGAGTGAGGATGCCCGCGGTGGCGTAGCGAGGGCGCGAGGGTGGGCCCATGATCACCATTCGCGCCCTGCGCCGTCGCGCCGCCGTGCTCGCGACCGCCCTCGCCGCCGCCCTGCTGCCCCCGGCCTCCGCCTCCGCGTCCGCGCCCTCCTCCGCGCCCGCCGCCACCCCCGCATCGCTCCACGCGGCCGCTCCGGCGAACTCCTGCCCCCGGGTCCAGGACCACCTCTTCGCCGCCGCCGACGAGCGCGTGCAGGTGGAGCGCATCACCCCCTCCCCGTCCTGGCGGATCAACTGCAAGCAGCTCTACCGCTCGGACGGCCGCCCGCCGTCGGTGGTCTTCGAGGAGGGCTTCCTGCCCAGGGACACCCTCAACGGCCAGTACGACATCGAGAGTTACGTCCTGGTCAACCAGCCCTCCCCGTACGTCTCCACCACGTACAACCACGACCTGTACAAGTCCTGGAAGAGCGGCTGGAACTATTACATCGACGCCCCGGGCGGAGTGGACGTCAACCAGACCATCGGCGACACCCACAAGTACGCCTCCCAGGTCGAGGTGGCCTTCCCGGGCGGCATCGAGCGCTCGTTCATCGTGGCCGTCTGCCCGGTGGACACGGTGAAGAAGATCGAGATCATGCAGGAATGCCAGGACAACCCGCACTACGAGCCCTGGCGCACCAACTACCCGGGCTGATCAGCCTTGTCGGTGCCGCCGGGTGGGGAGCCCGACGGCACTCGACGTGGAAGCGGCTCGGGCTACGGCAGCTTGGCGAACGGAGAGAGGAACGCGCGGGCGCCGGGAGCGTCCAGGCGGTAGGAGACGTTCGTGGCGTAGCACGGGCCGTCACCCGTGATGGTGGTGGCCACCAGGGTGAACTTGCCGTTCAGCACGGCGAAGTTCGGGCCGCCGGAGTCTCCGTAGCAAGCACCGCCGTTGCCCTGAGGCTCGGTCATGGCCAGGCGCACCCAGGTGTTGTTGAGCGCGTTGAAGCCGACGGGGGCCTTCATCCGTACGCCGCCGCCGGGGTGCGTGTGGCCGCCCGGACCGCGCAGGGCCTCCTCGGTTCCGTACCCCGTGACGGAGAACGAGAGGTCGTTGAGCCCTTGCGGACCCAGCGCGTCGAGCGCGCCGGCCTTGGGGAGGGTCGCCGGGGTGAAGCTCCAGCGGGCCTTCACCTGGGCGGCGGGCAGCTCGACGACCGAGATGTCGTGGCCGTCGGAGGCCGGGCCCGGGTATTCGGGGTGGCTGTGGGCGACGCCCGGTACGGCGACGGCCTTCGCCACGGCGGCGGGGTCCCCGGGGTGCGCGGCGGCGGCCTTGTCGAGACCGGCCTGCACGTCCTGGTCGAGCGAGACGTAGAACTTCACGTTCGCCGGCCAGTCGGTGGTGCAGTGCGCGGCCGTCAGGAACGTGTCCGCGTCGATCATGGTGCCGGAGCAGACCCAGTCCACCCGGTCGGGGGTCGCGGGGTCGTCGTCGTCGTCCCAGGTGGCGACGAGGGCGCCGACCTCGGTGCGTTCCGGCGCGGGCGTCGCGTTGTACGTATTGATCGCCGAGGACGGCAGGGCTGCGGCGAGGACGAGCGCGCAGGCCGCGCCGGTGACGGCGCTCAGGCGTATGGGTGCGGCAGTCAAGGGAAACCCTTCGATGTCGTGGGGGCTCGGGCTCTCCTGTGGGGTGATCGACAGTGAAGCGTGTGGGCGGTCGTGCGACAAGAGTGCCGGGGTTCTTTGGCTGTTGCTTGACCTATCTCCTGTTGCGTGAGCGAAAGCTGAGAGGATTTGCGGTCCGCTCGCCGGCACCGCTCGCCGGCACGCTCGGCGCATCCGGCCCACGCCTGAGCCCCCGTCGCTCCCCGTAAGGAGCGACGGGGGCTCAGGTCTCCTAGATGTCGCGGAAGATCTCGATCTGTGCGCCCACCGAGTTGAGGCGCTCCGCCAGTTCCTCGTAGCCGCGGTTGATGACGTAGACGTTGCGCAGGACCGAGGTCCCCTCGGCCGCCATCATCGCCAGGAGGACGACCACCGCAGGCCGCAGGGCCGGCGGGCACATCATCTCCGCGGCGCGCCAGCGGGTGGGGCCCTCGACCAGGACGCGGTGGGGGTCCAGGAGCTGGAGGCGGCCGCCGAGGCGGTTGAGGTCCGTGAGGTAGATCGCGCGGTTGTCGTACACCCAGTCGTGGATCAGGGTCTGGCCCTGGGCCACGGCCGCGATGGCGGCGAAGAAGGGGACGTTGTCGATGTTCAGCCCGGGGAAGGGCATCGGGTGGATCTTGTCGATCGGCGCTTCGAGCTTCGACGGGCGGACGGTCAGGTCCACCAGGCGGGTGCGGCCGTTGTCGGCCGTGTACTCGGGGGAGCGGTCGTGGTCGAGGCCCATCTCCTCCAGGACCGCGAGCTCGATCTCCATGAACTCGATCGGGACCCGGCGGATGGTGAGTTCGGATTCCGTGACGACCGCCGCGGCCAGCAGGCTCATCGCCTCGACCGGGTCCTCGGAGGGGGAGTAGTCCACGTCCACGTCGATGTTCGGGATGCCGTGGACCGTCAGGGTCGTGGTGCCGACGCCGTCGACCCGGACGCCGAGCGCCTCCAGGAAGAAGCACAGGTCCTGGACCATGTAGTTGGAGGAGGCGTTGCGGATGACGGTGGTGCCGTCGTGCCGGGCGGCGGCCAGCAGCGCGTTCTCGGTGACGGTGTCCCCGCGCTCGGTCAGCACGATCGGACGGTCCGGGGAGATGCCGGCCTCGACCTGGGCGTGGTAAATGCCCTCGGTCGCGGTGATGTCCAGGCCGAAGCGGCGCAGGGCGATCATGTGCGGCTCGATGGTGCGGGTGCCGAGGTCGCAGCCGCCGGCGTAGGGCAGTTTGAAGTGGTCCATCCGGTGCAGGAGGGGACCGAGGAACATGATGATGCTGCGCGTGCGGCGGGCCGCGTCCGCGTCCATGGCGTCCATGTCGAGGCGGGCCGGCGGTACGAGTTCCAGGTCGACGCCGTCGTTGATCCAGCGGGTGCGGACGCCGATGGAGTTCAGCACCTCCAGGAGGCGGTAGACCTCCTCGATGCGGGCGACCCGGCGAAGGACCGTACGGCCCTTGTTGAGCAGCGAGGCGCACAGCAGGGCCACGCACGCGTTCTTGCTCGTCTTGACGTCGATGGCGCCGGACAGGCGGCGGCCGCCGACCACGCGCAGGTGCATCGGACCGGCGTAGCCCAGGGAGACGATTTCGCTGTCGAGGGCTTCCCCGATGCGCGCGATCATCTCAAGGCTGATGTTCTGGTTGCCGCGCTCGATCCGGTTCACGGCGCTCTGGCTGGTGCCGAGGGCGTCCGCGAGCTGACTCTGTGTCCAGCCCCGGTGCTGCCGGGCGTCACGGATGAGCTTGCCGATGCGTGCGAGGTAGTCGTCTGCCATGGATGCACCGTATCTCAGATATGAGATGCCGCTCGCGCTGGGTGGGGCAGACGGGTGTTACCGGTCGTCAGCTCCCATCGTGGGGCCGCCGCGTGCGTGGTGCGCGACGAGCCGGCCGAGCAGCCCGACGAGCTGCTCCCGCTCCGTCGCGGACAAAGGGGACAGAAGCTCCTCCTGGGCCGCGGCGAGGAGTTGGTCGAGCTTGCGCAGCCGGCGCCGGCCGGCGCTCGTGAGGGTGATGACGTTGCGCCGCCGGTCGGCGGGGTCGGGGGTCCGCTCGACCAGTTCGCGCTCGGCGAGTTCGTTGATGACGGAGACCAGGTCGCTGCGGTGGATGTCGGTGCGGCCGCTCAGGGCCGCCTGGCTCGCCGGCCCGAACTCCTCCAGGGCGACCAGCGTCGCGTAGTGCCATTTACGGGCATCTGCCCCACTCAGTCCCTCGGTGACGAGCCGGGTGGCGTGGGCCGAGGCCTGCGAGAGCAGTCGGCTGGGCAGTTCGCGCAGTCGCGCCGGGAGGGCGGGGGCGCCCTGGTCCTCTTCCGTGGTCATGCCGGGATCGTACCCCTTGCGTTCGGGGCACTAACGATTTAAGTTCGTTCGTGTCACAAACGTTTGTGGCCCAAACGAATTGAAACGGATGGTTCGCATGCCCGTCATCGACGTGCTCGACTCGACGATGTACTACGAGGAGCAGGGCGCCCCCGACGGCGTCCCCTTCGTCTTCCTGCACGGCAACCCGACCTCCTCCCACCTGTGGCGCGGAGTACTGCCCCGGATCGGCGGCCGGGTCCGCGCCCTCGCCCCCGACCTCATCGGGATGGGCCGCTCGGGCAAGCCCGGCGGCGCGTACCGCTTCGCCGACCACGTCCGCTACCTCGACGCCTGGTTCGACGCGCTCGGCCTCGACGCGTTCGTCCTCGTCGGCCAGGACTGGGGCGGGGCGCTCGCCTTCGACGTGGCCGCCCGCCGCCCGGAGCGGGTCCGCGGCCTCGCCTTCATGGAGACGATCCTGCGGCCGATGACCTGGGAGGAGTACCCGCCCGCCGCCCGTGCCCGGTTCGAGGCGATCCGCGCCCCGGGCGTGGGGGAGGAGATGGTCCTGGAGCGGAACCTCTTCATCGAGGACAGCATCGGCAAGACGGTGCTGAACCCGATGGGCGAGGCCGACCACGCCGTCTACGCCGCCCCGTACCCGACCCCCGAGAGCCGGCTCCCCCTGCTCCGGTGGGCCCGCTCCCTGCCGATCGGCGGCGAACCGGCGGACGTGGTCGCCCGGGTCGAGGCGTACGACGCCTGGCTGGCCGCCAGCCCGCAGGTGCCCAAGCTCCTGCTCCACTTCGACGGCTCGCCCGCCCTCATGGTCGGCCCCGAACTGGTCGCGTGGAGCGAGGAGAACATCTCCGCGCTGGAGAGCGAGTACTGCGGCGCCGCCGCCCACCTCTGCCCGGAGGACCGGCCCGAGGAGATCGCCGCCGCCGTCACGGCCTGGGCCGCACGCCACGGCCTTGCGGGCTGAGCGGCCGGGGGCGGCGCCGGGGTGGCTCCCGGGCGGCTCCGGGGCGGGGCCCCTCCCGAGTCCCCGCCCCGGAGCCGCGTCAGTGCCCGCAGGCGTGGTGCCGGCCCTTGCCGCCACCGCCGTGGACCGACGCGTACGAGGCCGGGCGCGCGCCCGCCGCCGCGGCGCGGGCCAGCCGGGCCGCAGCCGCCCGGCCCGACGCCGCATCCGCGTCGTGCACCACACGGCCGCCGACCAGGGTCATCCGTACGCCCGTCCCGCTGATGTCGGCCACCGGACAGCGCGTCACGTCCCGGTCCAGGACCACCAGGTCCGCCGCCTTGCCCGGCTCCACGGTGCCGGTCAGCTCCTCCTGGCGGAGCTGCCACGCCGTCCCCGACGTGTGCATCCGCAGCGTGGTGTCCCGGCTCAGCGCCTCCTGCTCGCGGTACAGCGCACCGGCCCCCTCCGCGCCCTGACGGTCGATCGCCGTGCGGAGCTGGTTCCACACCTGGAGGGCGTCCACCGGCCAGTCCGAACCGCCCGCCAGCCGCGCGCCCGCCTTCTCCAGGCTGCGCGCCGGGTACAGCCACCGGTGCCGCTCCGGCCCGATGTAGGGGAGCAGCGCGTCCACCGTCCAGGTGTCCCGGGTGGCCCACTGGAGCTGCATGCACGCCGCGACCCCCAGCCGCGCGAAGCGCCGCAGGTCCGCGGGGTCCACGACCTGGAGGTGCGCCACCGCGTTGCGGGCGTCGCGCTGCCCCGTCACCTCGCGGGCGTACGCGTACCCGTCCAGAGCGGTACGAACGGCACGGTCTCCGAGCCCGTGGGCGTGCATCTGCCAGCCCGCCCGGTTGAAGGCGGCGCTGAGCCGGCCGTAGTCCGCCGCCGAGGTGTAGAGCTCGCCCCGGTTCGCGGTCGGCTTGCCGTTCCCGTCGAGGTAGGGCTCCAGCAGGGCGGCGGTCTGCGCCGGGTACTCGATGACGCCGTCCAGGAACACCTTGATCATCCCGAAGCGGAGCCCGCGCACTCCCTCGAACTCCCGCCGCAGGCCCCGCGCGTAGGCCAGCGAGCCCGCCGGGTCCTTGGCCTGGTCCGCGTCGAGCCGGATCGCGGGAACGATCCGCTGCGGCAGCCGGCCCGCCGCGGAGAGGGCCTGGTACAGCTCCAGTTCGTCGCGCCCGACCAGGGCGTCCATCATCGTGGTGATCCCGGACGCGGCCGCCAGCCCCAGCACCTCGGCGCACGCCGCGACCAGTTCGGCGCGGGTGTGCTCGGGGATCAGGCGCCTCACCAGCCCCTGGGCGTCGTCCTTGAGGACGCCCGTCGGCTTCCCGTCGGCGCCCCTGACCACCTTGCCGCCGACCGGGTCGGGCGTGGCCGCGGTGATCCCGGCGATGTCCAGGGCCCGCTGGTTGGCCCAGCAGTTGTGCCCGTCGCCGCCGATCAGGACGACCGGCCGCCGGGTCGGGAGCGCGTCCAGCACCGAGTGGTGCGGAGCGGTGCCCACGGGGAGCAGCCCGACCGGGTTCCAGTCCTCCACCACCAGCCAGCGGTCGGGCTCGGCGCCCGCGCCGCCGGTGTCGGCGAGGAAGCCCGTCAGGATCTCCAGAAGCTCGGCCGGGTTGGTCTCCGCGCTCTCCAGCGAGGGGGAGAGCGAGCGTTCGCCGGCCCCGAGCGGGTGGACGTGGCCGTCGTGGATGCCGCTCATCACGGTGTTGCCGCCGGCGTCGACCACCTCGGTGTCCCGGCCGAGGTACCGGCGCAGCGCGGCGTCGGTCCCGGTGGCCAGGATCTTCCCGTCCCGGCCGACCGCGACGGCCCGCACGGGACCCCGGCGGCCGGTCCCGGTGAACACGGAGGCGTTGCGGATCACCAGCGCGGCCGAGGTGCGCCCGCCGGCGGGTGCGGCGGAGGCGGCAGTGGCGGACCCCGCGCCCAGCAGACCCGCCGCGCCCGCGGCACCGGCGGCCGCGAGGAGCCCCCGGCGGGACACGGGGGAGGCGGGGGAGCCGGGGGAGCCGGGGGACAGCGGGGACCGGGGGGAAGGAGAAGACTGCATGCGCACTCCAAACGTTGGCGTGGCCAGGACGCTGTTTGATTAAGGGCTTAACCAGAAGCCGTCTCCGGCGACGAAATCCGTACGATGGCGCCGTGCCCGCCCCCCTTCACGACTCCGGCCCCGTCCCGATGCCGCCGCCCGCGCCGGTGCCCGGTCCGACCCTCGCCGACATCGCCCGCGCCGCCGAGGTCTCCACCGCGACCGTCTCGCACGCGCTCAACGGCACCGGCCGCCTCGGCGAGTCCACCCGCCGCCGGGTGCGCGAGGTGGCCGGGGCCCTCGGCTACGGAGCCCGGCGCGGACCGCACAACCGCAGCCTGGGCATCGCGGTGACCACGTACGCCGGCTTCGCCTGGGACTTCGCCCGGATCGCCTACTACGCCCGGCTGCTCATCGCCGCCACCTCGGCGGCGCACGCCCACGGCTACGCCCTGACCACGCTGCCCGCCGACCGCGGCGCCGAGCCGCTGTGGCACACCCTGGCGGTGGACGGGATGCTGCTGCTCGACAGCCCGGTCGACGACCCGGTGCTGCGCGCGCTGCGGGCGCGGGGGCTGCCGGTGGTCTTCGACGGGCCCCCGGCCGATCCGCGCCCGGCCGACGTATGGGTGGACAACGACCACACCGCCACCACCCGCGAGGTACTGGACCACCTGGCGGCTTCCGGGGCCCGGCGGATCGCGCTGCACGCGGGCTACGGCCGGGAGTTCTACACCGGGGCCGTCACGTCAGCCTATGAACACTGGTGCGCCGAGCGGCACCGCGCTCCGCTCGTGATCCCCTTCGACCCCAACGACGGGGCCGGCCACGCCTTCGACTCCGACTTCGCGGGGCCGGACCGGCCCGACGCCGTCTACTGCGTGTACGACCCGGGAGGCCGTCAGGTACTGGCCGCCGCCGCGCGCCACGGGATCGCCGTCCCCGGCCCCGGTCCGGGCGCCGGTCCGGGGGAGAAGGGCCTGCTGCTGGTCTGCGCCAGTGAGGACCCGGCGTACGCCGAGAACGAACCGGCCGTGACCACCGTCACCTTCGATCCGGAGCGGATCGCCGAATCGGCGGTTTCGTCCCTGGTCAAGCTCATCGAATCCGGACATGCGGAATCCACTGGGCGGCTGACGGTACCGGCGGGGCTGAGGGTGCGGACCTCGTCCCGCCCCCCTGGCATGTACTAGAGTTATCTCGACATCGAGATATCTGCCCCGGACGTGCCGCAGCCGCCCCGCTGGTAAGGGTTACCTAACTTAGCCTCACCTTAGCGGAAAGGCCAGAGTGCCTCGCGGCAGGATTGCGGCAATACGCGCGAATTCATGCATGAAGGAGACTGTCGTGTCGGCGAACAGCTTCGACGCCCGCAGCACGCTGCAGGTGGGCGACGAGTCGTACGAGATCTTCAAGCTGGACAAGGTCGAGGGCTCCGCCCGCCTTCCCTACAGCCTGAAGGTCCTGCTGGAGAACCTGCTCCGTACCGAGGACGGCGCGAACATCACCGCCGACCACATCCGGTCGCTCGGAAACTGGGACTCGCAGGCCCAGCCCAGCGAGGAGATCCAGTTCACGCCGGCCCGCGTGATCATGCAGGACTTCACCGGCGTCCCCTGCGTCGTGGACCTCGCCACCATGCGCGAGGCCGTGAAGGCCCTCGGCGGCGACCCGGCGAAGATCAACCCGCTCTCGCCCGCCGAGATGGTCATCGACCACTCGGTCATCGCGGACAAGTTCGGCACGAAGGAAGCCTTCGCGCAGAACGTCGAGCTGGAGTACGGCCGCAACAAGGAGCGCTACCAGTTCCTGCGCTGGGGCCAGACCGCCTTCGACGACTTCAAGGTCGTCCCCCCGGGCACCGGCATCGTCCACCAGGTCAACATCGAGCACCTGGCCCGCACGGTCATGGTCCGCAACGGCCAGGCGTACCCCGACACCCTCGTCGGCACCGACTCGCACACCACCATGGTCAACGGCCTCGGCGTGCTCGGCTGGGGCGTCGGCGGCATCGAGGCCGAGGCCGCGATGCTCGGCCAGCCGGTCTCCATGCTGATCCCGCGCGTCGTGGGCTTCAAGCTGACCGGCGAGCTGCCGGCCGGCACCACCGCCACCGACCTCGTGCTGACCATCACCGAGATGCTCCGCAAGCACGGCGTCGTCGGCAAGTTCGTCGAGTTCTACGGTGAGGGCGTCGCCGCCACCTCCCTCGCGAACCGCGCCACCATCGGCAACATGTCGCCGGAGTTCGGCTCCACGGCCGCGATCTTCCCGATCGACGAGGAGACGCTGAAGTACCTGCGTCTGACCGGCCGCGACGCCCAGCAGGTCGCGCTCGTCGAGGCGTACGCCAAGGAGCAGGGTCTGTGGCTGGACCCGGCCGCCGAGCCCGACTTCTCCGAGAAGCTGGAGCTCGACCTCTCCACGGTCGTCCCCTCCATCGCCGGCCCGAAGCGCCCGCAGGACCGCATCGTCCTGGCGAACGCCTCGCAGCAGTTCGCGCTGGACGTGCGCAACTACGTCTCCGACGACGAGGAGTCCGGCAAGGAGTCCTTCCCGGCGTCCGACTCCCCGGCCGCGTCCAACGGTGTGCCCACCAAGCCCACCGCGGTGACCCTGGCCGACGGCACCTCCTTCGAGATCGACCACGGCGCCGTCACCGTCGCCGCGATCACCTCGTGCACCAACACCTCGAACCCCTACGTCATGGTCGCCGCGGCGCTCGTGGCGAAGAAGGCCGTCGAGAAGGGCCTCGCCCGCAAGCCGTGGGTCAAGACCACCCTGGCCCCGGGCTCGAAGGTCGTCACCGACTACTTCGACAAGGCCGGCCTGACCCCGTACCTCGACAAGATGGGCTTCAACCTCGTCGGGTACGGCTGCACCACCTGCATCGGCAACTCGGGTCCGCTGGAGGAGGAGATCTCCAAGGCGATCAACGACGCCGACCTCGCGGTCACCTCGGTCCTCTCGGGCAACCGCAACTTCGAGGGCCGCATCAACCCCGACGTCAAGATGAACTACCTGGCCTCCCCGCCGCTGGTCGTCGCGTACGCCATCGCGGGCTCCATGAAGGTGGACATCACCAAGGACGCCATCGGCATCGACACCGAGGGCAACCCGGTCTTCCTGAAGGACATCTGGCCCTCCGAGGCCGAGGTCAACGACGTCGTCGCGAACGCGATCGGCGAAGACATGTTCAGCAAGTCCTACCAGGACGTCTTCGCGGGTGACGCCCAGTGGCAGGCGCTGTCGATCCCGACCGGCAACACCTTCGAGTGGGACCCGCAGTCCACCTACGTGCGCAAGCCCCCGTACTTCGAGGGCATGACGATGGAGACCACCCCGGTCTCCGACATCTCGGGCGCCCGTGTCCTGGCGAAGCTGGGCGACTCGGTCACCACCGACCACATCTCCCCGGCCGGTGCGATCAAGGCCGACACCCCGGCCGGCAAGTACCTCACGGAGCACGGCGTCGAGCGCCGCGACTTCAACTCGTACGGTTCCCGCCGCGGCAACCACGAGGTCATGATCCGCGGCACCTTTGCCAACATTCGCCTCCGCAACCAGATCGCGGCGGGCACCGAGGGCGGCTTCACCCGCGACTTCACCGTCGAGGGCGCGCCGGTCTCCTTCATCTACGACGCCTCGCAGAACTACCAGGCCGCCGGCATCCCGCTGGTCATCCTGGCGGGCAAGGAGTACGGCTCCGGCTCGTCGCGCGACTGGGCCGCCAAGGGCACCGCCCTGCTCGGCGTCAAGGCCGTCATCGCGGAGTCCTACGAGCGCATCCACCGCTCCAACCTGATCGGCATGGGCGTCCTGCCCCTGCAGTTCCCCGAGGGCGCCACGGCGGCCTCCCTGGGCCTCACCGGCGAGGAGACCTTCTCCTTCACCGGTGTGGAGGAGCTGAACAACGGCACCACCCCGCGCACGGTCAAGGTCGCCACCGACACCGGCGTGGAGTTCGACGCGGTCGTCCGCATCGACACCCCGGGTGAGGCCGACTACTACCGCAACGGCGGCATCATGCAGTACGTGCTCCGCAACCTCATCCGCGGCTAAGCGCATACCGGCACCAAAGGGCCGTACCTCCGTTAAGGGGGTACGGCCCTTCCGTTTCTGCGGGCGGCTCCGACGGTCCGGCTCAGGTGACGGTGAGGTCTCAACTCGGAAAAGGAGAGGCCCATACCGGTACATGATCTTGCTCACAGGAGCGGAAGTGGACTATACCTGTGCCCGTCCGAGTCGCCGTGAAACGAGCGGCTCCGGACGGGGGGACGGCGGGGACCTGCGGTGATGTCCGCTGGGCGGCAGCAGTCGCACTTTCCTTCCTCCTTCACACTTCTGACGAAGGCGAGGACTTGAGCATGGGATCCACCTCCGCCCACGGCGAGAACAGCAACGGTGAGGGCTTCGGCCGCCGGGACCTGATCAAGCGCTCCGCGGCACTCGGCCTGATCGCCGTACCGACGATGAGCTTCCTGTCCGCGTGTGCCTCCGGCTCCGACGACACGACCAAGGGCAACGAGTCCAAGGTGGCCGTCACCAAGGAGAACCCGTTCGGCGTCGCCAAGGGCGGCAAGCTCGACGTGGTCGTCTTCAAGGGCGGCTACGGCGACGAGTACGCCAAGGCCTGGGAAGCCGCGTTCGACAAGAAGTGGGGCACCACTTCCTCGCACCTCTCCACCCAGGAGATCACCGCCAAGCTGCAGCCGCGCTTCAACGGCGGCAACCCGCCGGACGTCGTCGACGACTCGGGCGCCCAGCAGATCAAGCTGGACGTGCTCGTGAAGGGCAACCAGCTCACCGACCTCGCCGTGGTGCTCGACGCCCCGTCGCTCGACGACCCGAGCAAGAAGGTCCGGGACACGCTGATGCCCGGGACCGTCGAAAGCGGCATGGTCGGCGGCAAGTTCGTCGCGCTGCAGTACGTCTACACGGTCTGGGGACTGTGGTACTCGGGCAAGCTCTTCAAGGAGAAGGGCTGGACCGCGCCGAAGACCTGGGCCGAGTTCATGGACATCTGTCAGAAGGCCAAGGCGGCCGGCATCGGCGGTCTGGCCCACCAGGGCAAGTACCCCTACTACATCAACGTCGCCATCATGGACCTGATCGCCAAGAAGGGCGGCCTGGACGCCATGAAGGCGATCGACAACCTGGAGCCGAACGCCTTCGCGGACAACCCGGTCGCGCTGGAGGCCGTCGAGGCGATCTACGAGCTGGTCGAGAAGGACCTGCTGATGCCGGGCACCAACGGCCTGACGCACACCGAGTCCCAGACCCAGTGGAACCAGTACAAGGCCGCCTTCATCACCTCGGGCTCCTGGCTGGAGAACGAGCAGCTCAAGCAGACCCCGGACGACTTCGACATGCAGTTCCTGCCGATGCCGGTGCTGCCCGACTCGAAGCTGCCCTTCGAGGCCATCCGCGCCGGTGCCGGCGAGCCCTTCATCGTCCCGGAGAAGGCCGCCAACAAGGCCGGCGGCCTGGAGTTCCTCCGCTCGATGCTGTCCCGCGAGTGGTCGACCCTCTTCGCCCAGCAGGCCAACTCCCTCACCGTCCTCAAGGACGGCGTGGACCCGACGGTCAAGCTCCGCCCGGGCACCCAGTCGGCCGTCGCCGCCCTCAAGGGGGCCGGGGACAACACGTTCAACTACCGGTACTCCGACTGGTACAGCGCGATGGGCACCGAGCTGGAGAACGCGTCCAATGAGCTGATGGCCAAGCGCATCCAGCCCAAGGAATGGATCAAGCGGGCCCAGGCTGCGGTAAACAAGGCGACCGAGGACCCGAACGCCAAGAACAACAAGCGCAGCTGACACCGCGTCCACCGGGCACCCGGAAACACCAGGGACGGACACCATGAGCCATGTAGCGAACAGCAAGGGGCGGGGCGGCTTCATCGCCGGCTTCCTCATCCTGCCCCTTGCGCTGTACCTGACCTTTGTCATCTGGCCGTACATTCAGACGTTCGGCTACTCCTTCACCAACTGGACGGGTCAGTCACCGACCTTCGACTTCGTCGGGCTGGAAAACTACTCGGCCTTGCTGAAGGACGAGGTCTTCGGCGGCGCGCTGCTGAACAATCTGCTGCTCCTGGTGTTCGTCCCGACGGTCACCATCTTCATCGCCCTGTTCTTCGCCTTCATGCTGAACGCCGGCGGGCGCAGCGGAGCCGGCGGAGTCCAGGGAGTGGCGGGCTCCGCCCTCTACAAGGTGATCTACTTCTTCCCGCAGGTGCTCTCCCTCGCCATCCTCGCGGTGCTCTTCGGAGCCGTGTACCGCAGTGACGAGGGGGGCCTGCTGAACGGTTTCCTCACCAAACTGGGCCTGGTCGACCCGGCCCACCCCATCGAATGGCTCAACGAGCCCAACTTCGTCCTCTGGTGCCTGCTGCTCGTCGTCGTCTGGCACGGGGTCGGCTTCTACCTCGTCCTGTTCTCGGCGGCCATGCAGTCCGTGCCCAAGGACATCTACGAAGCCGCACTCCTCGACGGCGCGGGGCGCGCCCAGACCTTCTTCAAGGTCACGCTGCCCCTGCTGTGGGATTCTGTGCAGACCTCCGCGGTCTATCTGGGCATCGCCGCGATGGACATGTTCGTCCTCGTGTCGACCATGACCTCGGGCCAGTTCGGCGGCGGACCGGACCACCACAGCGAGGTCATGGCGACGGTGCTGATGCGTAACTTCCTCTACTTCGGCAATGCGGGCTACGCCTGCGCCATGGGGGTCGTGATGCTCGTCCTCACCCTGATCCTCTCCGCCATCACGCTGCGGGCCACTCGCCGCGAGCACGTCGAGTTCTAGCGGGAGACCACGATGACCACTGTGATCAAAGCACCGGGCGAGGCGGCGGCCGAGAAGCGCTCCGCCGCCACCGGGCAGCCTCGCGGGAGCAAGAGCGGTTCCGACGGCATGGTGCTCAACGTCTTCTCGCACGGCTTCCTCGCCGTGTGGGGGATACTGATCGTCCTGCCGCTGATCTGGCTGGTGCTCGGCTCCTTCAAGACCGACGTGCAGATCGGCAGTTCGGCCCTGAGCTGGCCGGCCCACTGGGAGTTCGACGCCTTCGGGCGCGCCTGGGACAAGGGCATCGGGGACTACTTCGCCAACACGCTGATCGTGATGGTGTTCTCGGTCCCGATGACGATGCTGCTCGGCTCGATGGCCGCGTACGTCCTGGCCCGCTACCCCTTCCAGGGCAACCGGCCGATCTACTACTTCTTCGTCAGCGGGGCCATGTTCCCGGTCTTCCTGGCGCTGGTCCCGCTGTTCTTCATGGTGAAGCGGCTGGACATGCTCAACTCGTACCAGGGCCTGATCCTGGTGTACGTGGCGTACTCGATGCCGTTCACCGTCTTCTTCATGCACTCGTTCTTCCGGACGCTGCCGACGGCCGTGCACGAGGCGGCGGTGATCGACGGGGCCTCGCACACCCGGATCTTCTTCCAGGTGATGCTGCCGATGGCCAAGCCCGGCCTGATCAGCGTCGGGATATTCAACATCCTGGGGCAGTGGAACCAGTACATCCTGCCGTCCGTGCTGATGCAGCCGCAGACCGGATCGGACCCCGAGCGCTACATGCTCACCCAGGGCCTGATCCAGCTGCAGTACCAGATGGGCTACGAGACGGACCTGCCGGTGCTGTTCGCCGGCGTCACCATCGCGATGATCCCGATGCTGGTGGTCTACCTGTCCTTCCAGCGGCAGATCCAGGCGGGCCTGACCTCCGCCACGCTCAAGTAGCGCCGCTCCTCAGGCAGCGGACGGGTCGGGCACGACCGACCAGCTGACCGCCGAGACGGAGGGATCGAGAGAGAGGTTGCTGACGGCTTCCTCGAGCATCCGGCCCCCCTCGCCCTCGGCGGTCAGCAGCGCGGACACCGTCACCAGGCCGGCCTCCGGGCCGTCCTGGCTGCGGATCGAGCGCAGCTGGTAGCCCGGCCGGCCCAGCGCGTCGACCAGCCGGTGGCGGATGTGGGCCTCCTCCGCCTCCAGGCAGACGGCCTCGAAGTGGAAGTCGGTGGCCACCTCGGCCCCGCCGCCCGGCTCGCGGTCCATCCGCCGGCCCAGCGGGCGCAGCAGGAGGTTCGTCCCCACCACGCCCACCGTGCCGCAGGCCGCCAGGACGAACATCCCGGTGCCCGCGAGACAGCCCACGGCCGCCGAACACCACAGGGTGGCTGCCGTGTTCAGGCCCCGGACGCTGAGCCCGTCGCGCATGATCACGCCGGCGCCGAGGAAGCCGATCCCCGAGACGATCTGGGCGGCCACCCGCGAGCCGTCGTACGGGACCTCCGAGACCTCGCTCATGAACCCGTACTGCGAGAGCAGTACGAACAGCGCGGCCCCGCCCGCCACCAGGGCGTTGGTCCGCAGGCCCGCCATCCGGGCCCGCCACTGGCGTTCCAGGCCGATCGCCGCCCCGAATCCGAGCGCCGCGACCAGGTGCCCGGCCATCTCCCATTCGGTGAGCGTCATCGGCCTTCTCCCTTCTCCTCTTCGTGCGGGCTCCTTAGAGCCAGGTGCCGAACTTGCGGATGTACACGGTCTTCAGCAGCTGCGTGAGCGTGCAGTACGCCAGCAGTACGCCGATCAGCCACGGGAAGTAGCTCGCCGGCAGGGGTACGAAGCCCAGCGAGGCTGCCAGCGGCGAGAAGGGCAGGAAGAGTCCGGTCAGCACCGCGAGGACGGTCATCACCATCACCGGCCAGGACGCCCGCGACTGGACGAAGGGGATCTTGCGGGTGCGGATCATGTGGACGACCAGGGTCTGCGAGAGCAGGCCCTCGATGAACCAGCCCGACTGGAAGAGCGCCGCGTGCGCCTCGGTGTTGGCGGCGAACACGTTCCACATGATGACGAACATCGCGATGTCGAAGATCGAGCTGATCGGGCCGATGCAGAGCATGAAGCGGCCGATGCCCTTGGCGTCCCAGTTGCGGGGCTTGCGCAGGTACTCCTCGTCCATCCGGTCCCACGGGGTGGCCAGCTGGGCGATGTCGTAGACCAGGTTCTGGACCAGCAGCATGATCGCCAGCATCGGCTGGAACGGGATGAAGGCGCTCGCCACCAGCACGGAGAAGACGTTGCCGAAGTTGGAACTGGCCGTCATCTTGATGTACTTGATCGTGTTGCCGAAGGTGGTCCGGCCCTGGATCACGCCCTGTTCCAGGACGGTCAGGTCCTTCTCCAGCAGGATGATGTCGGCGGACTCCTTGGCGATGTCCACGGCGGTGTCCACCGAGATGCCGACGTCCGCGTCGCGCAGCGCGGCCGCGTCGTTGATGCCGTCCCCGAGGAAGCCGACCGTGTGGCCGTCAGCCTGCAGGGCCCGTACGATCCTGGCCTTCTGCACCGGGTTGACCTTGGCGAAGACCGTCGTACGGGCGGCCAGCGCGCGCAGTTCCGCGTCCTCGAGGACGTCGATCTCGGTGCCGTTGACCACATGGCCGACGGTGAGGCCGACATCGGCGCAGACCCGGGCGGCGACGAGCTCGTTGTCGCCGGTGACGACCTTGACCGCGATGCCCTTGTCGGCGAGGCCCTGCAGGGCCCGGGCGGCGTCGGCCTTCGGCGGGTCGAGGAAGGCCAGGAAGCCGACCAGGGTCAGCTGGTCCTCGTCGGCGACGGTGTAGGTGTCGCGGGGGGCGCTCATCGTGCGGGTGGCGACGGCCAGGACGCGCAGGCCCTTGCGGTTGTTGTCCTCGGCGATGCGCGAGACGTGCCACCGGAGATGCTCGGTCAGTTCGACCTTCTGCCCGCGGTCCGTCATGTGGGAGCACAGGGCGAGGACTTCCTCGACGGCGCCCTTGGTGATCATGACGTGTTCGGGCCGGCCGGCGCCGCCCACGATGCTGTTGCGGTTCAGGACCACGGACATCCGGCGCCGGGCGAAGTCGAAGGGGATCTCGTCGACCATCGAGAAGCGGGCATCGACGACAACCTCCTCGGCCTCGCCCACGCGGTCGATGACCGCCTGGTCCATCAGGTTCTTCAGGCCGGTCTGGAAGTGCGCGTTGAGGTAGCCGTACTCCAGGACCTCGTTGTCGTCGTCGCCGTGCACGTCGAGGTAGCGGTCCAGGACGATCCGGTCCTCGGTGAGGGTGCCGGTCTTGTCCGTGCAGAGCACGTCCATGGCGCCCAGGTTCTGGATCGCGTTGAGCCGCTTGACGACCACCTTGCGCTGGGACATGGCCACCGCGCCGCGCGCCAGGTTGGCGGAGACGACCATCGGCAGCATCTCTGGGGTCAGTCCGACCGCCACGGCGATGCCGAGGAGGAAGGCGGCCTCCCAGTCGCCCTTGGTGAAGCCGTTGATCATGAAGACGATCGGGACCATCACCAGCATGAAGCGGATCAGCAGGAAGCTGACCTTGCGCACACCGGTGTCGAAGTTGGTCTCCGGGCGCTCGCCGACCAGGGAGCCGGCCATCGAGCCGAAGTAGGTGTCGGAGCCCGTGGCGACGACGAGTCCGGTGGCGGTGCCGGAGGTCACGGAAGTGCCCATCAGGCAGAGGTTGTCGGCCTCGACGGGGTCGGTGGTCTCGCTCTGGCCGAGGTCGTCCGTGCGGGTGTCGGCCTTGGCGACCGGCAGGGACTCGCCGGACAGGGCGGCCTGGCCGACCATCAGGTCCTTGGAGGTGATCAGCCGCACGTCGGCCGGGATCAGGTCGCCGGCGGCCAGCTTGACCACGTCACCGGGGACCACCATGGCCATCGGGACCTCGAAGGTGGTGGGGGCCGCGCCGCTGCCGGCCCGGCGCTGCACCGCGCAGGTGGTGGTGACGAGCTGCTTGAGCGCGTCGGCCGCGCGGCCCGAGCGGTACTCCTGCCAGAAGCGGAGCAGGCCGCTGACCCCGACCATCACCGAGAGGATGACGACGCCCGGATCGCCGGGCTCCTGCCAGTACATGACGGCGGCCAGGAAGAGCAGGACGGCGATGAAGGGGTTCGCGTACGCCTTCGCCAGCTGGACGTACCAGCGCGGCGCGCGTTCCTGGGCGACGGCGTTGGAGCCGTGGCGCTCCAGGCGCAGCGCGGCCTCGGCGTGGGTGAGGCCGTTGCGGGAGGCGTCCACCTCCTGCAGGACCTGGACGCCCGGGCGGGCGCTGATCGCGGCGAGCCGTTCGCCGGCGGTCCGGGTGCGGGCCTCCAGTTCGGCGGCCTTGCGCTCGCGGCGGGCCCGGCCCGGGGGTGCGAGCTTCATGGGGGTGCGGGGGGTGAGCATGGTCATGGCGAAACCTCCCTCCACGGTGTCCGGGCAGCGCGAAGCCGCGCGGTCACGTGGAGTGATCATGGGTCGGCGTGAGGGGGCCCGTGAGGCCTCGAGGCACGCCGGTGGGCATGGATGACGCGCGCCGGACGGAAGCGTCAGGGCGTGCGGAAGGGGTTACGAAGATGAATGCAGAAACGCACGGAGGCGGCGCGGGGCCTCGGGCGTGCACACTCGAAGAGAGACCGGCTGCTCAGGGAGCTCAGCCGAAGAGAGCGCTGCAAGGACTTCGATCGGGACTCATCCCGAACACCTCCTCGCGTAGCGCTTGCATGACAGAGGGCGCCCGATCCGGCCGTGAAGACCGTGATGACCAGCGCCACGGCGACCGTAGCACGATCAGGATGGAGGTTTCTCTCATACTTATGACCGGTAGTGGCCGATTCGTACTGCGGCGGCCTCTTGACGTCGCGAGGCGCAAAGGCTCGACTTAAGGTTCACAAGTTGGAGAGACGCCGGGGTCTCGTGTCAGCCGGAGCACGCAGCCGCTGACGGTCCCGGCCGGGGGGCGACGGCTTGCCGTTGCTTATGGGCAGGAGTGGATGAGTCGTGCAGACTCCCGGATCGCAGTCTTCACTGCATCGCGCCAATCTGGAGCGCGTCGTACGGGCGGTACGGCTCGCGGGTTCGCTGACCCAGGCGGAGATCGCCCGGAGCACCGGACTGTCGGCGGCCACGGTCTCCAATATCGTCCGGGAGCTCAAGGAGGCCGGGACCGTCGAGGTCACGGACACCTCCGCCGGGGGCAGGCGGGCGCGCAGCGTCTCGCTCAGCGGTGACGCGGGCATCGTGATCGGCGTCGACTTCGGCCACACCCACCTGAGGGTGGCCGTGGGGAACCTGGCCCACCAGGTGCTGGCCGAGGAGTCCGAGCCGCTGGACGTGGACGCCTCCTGGGTCGAGGGCTTCGACCGGGCGGAAGCCCTGGTCGGACGGCTCGTCGAGGGCATAGGGATCGGCCGCGACAAGGTCATCGGCGTCGGGCTCGGCGTACCGGGCCCCATCGACGTGGAGTCCGGCACCCTCGGCTCCACCGCGATCCTGCCGGGCTGGGCCGGGATCAACCCGCGGCGCGAGCTCTCGCAGCGCCTGGGCGTCCCGGTGTACGTGGACAACGACGCGAACCTCGGAGCGCTCGGAGAACTCGTTTGGGGGAGTGGCCGGGGAGTAAAGGACCTCGCCTACATCAAGGTCGCCAGCGGAGTCGGTGCCGGCCTCGTGATCAACGGGCAGATCTACCGGGGACCCGGCGGCACGGCCGGCGAGATCGGGCACATCACGCTCGACGAATCCGGTCCGGTCTGCCGCTGCGGCAACCGCGGCTGCCTGGAGACCTTCGCCGCCGCCCGGTACGTGCTGCCGCTCCTGCAGAGCAGCCACGGACCGGAGTTGACGATGGAACGGGTGGTGGAACTGGCCCGGGACGGGGACCCCGGCTGCCGCCGGGTCATCACGGACGTGGGCCGCCACATCGGCAGCGGCGTGGCCAGTCTGTGCAATCTCCTGAACCCGAGCCGGGTGGTTCTGGGCGGCTCGCTCGCGGACGCCGGTGAACTGGTCCTGGCCCCCATCCGTGAATCCGTGGGGAGGTACGCGATCCCCAGTGCCGCCCGGCAGTTGTCGGTGCTCACGGGGTCCCTGGGCGGGCGGGCCGAGGTGCTGGGCGCGCTGGCCCTCGTACTGAGTGAGATGGGCGATTCGACGCTTTTGGCGGAAAATGGAAGTGGAGTGCGAGCTCCCGCCGTCTTGTCTTCAGTTAGATAACGAATGGCGTCGTTGTCATCTCGTTAAGCATTCACTCCTTGACGACAAACTCGCGGCCGGGGTTGACTCACATCCACCTCGGCCGCAGTGCTGCGGCCTCGTCAGGGAGGTTCAAGTAATGAACACGCGTATGCGCAGAGTCGCCGTCGCCGTTGCCGCCGGCACCATGGCCGTCTCGCTCGCCGCTTGTGGCAGCGCGAAGGAGTCCGGGGACAAGAAGGACAACGCCACCGGCGCGGTCAAGGGCGGCGCGATCAAGGTCGGTCTGCTCCTGCCGGAGAACCAGACCGCGCGTTACGAGAAGTTCGACAAGCCGCTCATCGAGAAGACGGTCAAGGACCTGACCGCGGGCAAGGGCGAGGTCGTCTACGCCAACGCCAAGCAGGACGCGACCACGCAGAACTCGCAGGTCGACACGATGATCACCAACAAGGTGAACGTCCTGATCATCGACGCGGTGGACTCCAAGGCCATCGCCGGCTCGGTCAAGAAGGCCAAGGAGGCCGGCATCCCGGTCGTGGCCTACGACCGCCTCGCCGAAGGCCCGATCGACGCGTACACCTCCTTCGACAACGAAGAGGTCGGCAAGGTCCAGGGCAAGGCGCTCCTGGAGGCCCTGGGCGACAAGGCCAAGGACGGCCAGATCGTCATGATGAACGGCTCCGTCACCGACCCGAACGCCGCGCTGTTCAAGAAGGGCGCGCACTCCGTCCTCGACGGCAACGTGAACGTCGGCAAGGAGTACGACACCGTCGAGTGGAAGCCGGAGAACGCCAACACCAACATGGCGGCCGCGCTCTCGGCGCTCGGCAAGGAGAAGGTCATCGGCGTCTACTCCGCCAATGACGGCATGGCCGGCGGCATCATCACCGCCCTCAAGGCGGCCGGCGTGAGCCCCCTGCCCCCGGTCACGGGCCAGGACGCCGAACTCGCCGGTGTGCAGCGCATCGTCGCGGGCGAGCAGTTCATGAGCGTCTACAAGCCGTACGCCCCCGAGGCCGAGGCCGCCGCGAAGATGGCCGTCGCGCTCGCCAAGGGCGAGCCGATCGCGACCATCGCGACCGCCAAGGTCGACAGCCCCACCACCAAGGGCGTCCCGTCCCTGCTGATCCCGGTCGTCTCGCTGACCAAGGCGAACGTGAAGGACACCGTCATCCGCGACAACGTCTACACGGTCGACGAGATCTGCACCGACAAGTACGCGGCCGCCTGCGCCGCCGCCGGCCTGAAGTAAGGCCCCCCGCCGCTCGGTCCGCCGAGCCGGCCCCCATGCCTGTCCGGCGCTCCCGCCTCCATCCCGCCACTGGCGGGGCGCCGGACAGAATCGCTTCTCTCACGCACCTTCGTTTCTCTCAATCCCCCGTGGTCCTGCTCTTTTGCACGACATCCCCGCCGGTCAGGCGGCAAGGAGATGGTTCATGTGTCCGCTGCGCCCGTACTGGCGTTGCGAGGGGTCTCGAAGCGGTTCGGCGCCGTTCAGGCCCTCACCGACGTAGAACTCGAGATCCACTCCGGCGAGGTGGTCGCCCTCGTCGGCGACAACGGCGCCGGTAAGTCCACGCTGGTCAAGACGATCGCCGGCGTGCACCCCATCGATGACGGAGTCATCGAGTGGGAGGGCCGCCCGGTCTCGATCACCAAGCCCCACGACGCCCAGAACCTGGGCATCGCGACGGTCTACCAGGACCTCGCGCTGTGCGACAACATCGATGTCGTCGGCAACCTCTTCCTGGGACGCGAGATCAAGCGGCGCGGCATCCTCGACGAGGTGGAGATGGAGCGGCGCGCACGCGAACTCCTGACCACCCTGTCCATCCGGATACCCAGCGTCCGCATCCCCATCGCCTCGCTCTCCGGCGGTCAGCGCCAGACCGTGGCGATCGCCCGCTCCATGCTGGGCGAGCCCCAGCTCGTGATCCTCGACGAGCCCACCGCCGCCCTCGGCGTCGAGCAGACCGCACAGGTGCTCGACCTGGTCGAGCGGCTGCGCGAGCGCGGTCACGCCGTCATCCTCATCAGCCACAACATGGCCGATGTGAAGGCCGTGGCCGACAAGGTGGCCGTCCTGCGGCTGGGCCGCAACAACGGCGTCTTCTCCGTGAAGGACACGTCGCAGGAAGAGATCATCTCCGCCATCACCGGGGCCACGGACAACGCCGTGACCCGCCGGGCGGCCCGCACCGGGGAGGCCCGCAAGTGAGCACCCAGCACATAGACCCCGTCAACCCGGCCGCCGCCCACGACGCCATCCCGGCCGTGGACCCCCGCCTGCTCGTCCGCGAGCAGGGCCTCGCCGGGTACGTGAACGAGTTCGGCCGCAAGCTCAAGGCCGGCGACCTGGGCTCCGTGCCCGTCGTCCTCGGCCTGATCATCATCTGGAGCATCTTCCAGGGCCTGAACTCGAACTTCCTCGGCGCCGAGAACCTCACCAACATCGCGATCACGATGACGGCCACCGGCATGATGGCGGTCGGCATCATCTTCGTCCTGCTGCTCGGCGAGATCGACCTCTCGGTCGGCTCGGTCAGCGGCGTCTCGGGCGCGATCGTGGCCGTCCTCTCGGTCACCAACGGCGTCAACGAATGGCTGGCCATCCTCGCGGCGATCGCCGGAGGTGCCCTGATCGGGTCCCTCCACGGCTTCTTCTTCGCCAAGATCGGCGCCCCGGCCTTCGCCGTCACCCTTTCGGGCCTGCTCTTCTGGTCCGGCGCCATGCTGCAGATCCTCGGCAGCAACGGCACGATCAACCTCGACTCCGAGGGCGTGGTCGGGCAGCTGACCACGTACTTCTTCTCGGACGTGGCCGTCGGCTACGGGCTGGCCGCCGTCGCCGTGGTGGGCTACTTCCTCGCCACGTTCTCCGACAACCGCCGCCGCGCGGCGGCGGGGATCCCCTCCCGCCCGCTCGGTGACATCCTGCTGCGCACCGGGCTCCTCGCGGTGTTCACCTTCGGTCCGGCCATGGTGTTCAACCAGTACAAGGGCCTGCCGCTGGCGATCGTGCTCTTCGTGCTGGCCCTGGTCGCCACGGACTTCCTCCTGCGGCGCACCACCTTCGGCCGCCAGGTCTTCGCCCTCGGCGGCAGCGTCGAGGCCTCCCGGCGCGCGGGCATCAACGTCAACCGGGTCCGGATCACGGTCTTCGCGATCGCCGGCACCTTCGCGGCGATCGGCGGGCTCTTCTGGGCCTCCAAGATCGCGGCGGCGAACCAGAGCGCCGGCGCCGGCGACCTGCTGATGAACGTGATCGCGGCGGCCGTCATCGGCGGCACCAGCCTCTTCGGCGGCCGCGGCCGGACCTGGAACGCCCTCCTCGGCGTCATGGTCATCACCTCCATCCAGTACGGTCTGGCTCTGGAGGGAATCGCGACGCCGATCCAGTACATGATCACCGGCGCGGTCCTCCTCGCCACCGTGGTGATCGACTCGATCACCCGTAAGACGCAGAAGACGGCCGGGCGCGCCTGACCGGCGTGCGCGGAGCGTGACAGGACGGTTAGAACCGTCACAGTGCCCGGTGCCACTCGGTGTGGCGCCGGGCACCTGTGCGTAGGTATGTACGCACAGATGTGCGGGTATGGCCCCTTTCGGGGGGTGTGCCTCCGTGCGGATGTGTACATGTATGACAAAGGTGTGACCTGACCGGGACCGCGCTTTACTGCCGCCCAAGTGGCGAACATTAGACTCGGCAGACCAGCAAGCGACTGCAAGGAGGCACGGGTGCTGCTGACCCGCATCAAGGGACCGCGCGATCTGGACCGGCTCAGCCAGGAGGAGCTCGACCGGCTCGCCGCAGAGATCAGGACCTTCCTCGTCGACGCCGTCTCCAAGACCGGCGGGCACCTCGGCCCCAACCTCGGTGTGGTCGAGTTGACGATCGCTCTGCACAGGGTCTTCGACTCGCCCAAGGACAAGGTCCTTTTCGACACCGGTCACCAGGCCTACGTGCACAAGCTGCTCACCGGCCGCCAGGACTTCGGCGGCCTGCGCACCAAGGGCGGCCTGTCGGGCTACCCGTCGCGCGCCGAGTCCGAGCACGACGTGATCGAGAACTCGCACGCGTCCACCGTGCTGGGCTGGGCCGACGGCTTCGCGAAGGCCAACGAGGTCCTCGGCAAGGAGGACCACCACGTCGCCGCGGTCATCGGCGACGGGGCCCTCACCGGAGGCATGGCCTGGGAGGCGCTGAACAACATCGCCGCCGCCAAGGACCGCCCCCTGGTGATCGTCGTCAACGACAACGAGCGCTCGTACGGCCCCACCATCGGCGGCCTCGCGAACCACCTGGCCACCCTGCGCACCACGGACGGCTACGAGCGCTTCCTGGCCCGCGGCAAGGACCTCCTGGAGCGCACCCCGGTCGTCGGGAAGCCCCTCTACGAGACCCTGCACGGCGCCAAGAAGGGCCTCAAGGACTTCATCGCCCCGCAGGGCATGTTCGAGGACCTCGGCCTGAAGTACATCGGGCCCATCGACGGCCACGACATCGAGGCCCTGGAATCGGCCCTGCAGCGCGCCAAGCGCTTCAGCGGACCGGTCATCGTCCACTGCCTCACCCAGAAGGGGCGGGGCTACGAGCCGGCCGTCCAGGACGAGGCGGACCGCTTCCACGCGGTCGGCGTCATCCACCCGGACACCGGTCTGCCCGTCTCCACGGACGCGGCCAGCTGGACCTCCGTCTTCGCCGACGAGATGGTCAAGCTCGGCAGGGACCGCAAGGACATCGTCGCCATCACGGCGGCCATGCTCCAGCCGGTGGGCCTGAAGAAGTTCGCCGACGCCTACCCGGACCGGATCTTCGACGTCGGCATCGCCGAGCAGCACGGCGCCACCTCGGCGGCCGGCCTGGCCTCCGGCGGCGCGCACCCGGTCTTCGCGGTGTACGCGACCTTCCTCAACCGCGCCTTCGACCAGGTCCTGATGGACGTGGCCCTGCACAAGTGCGGGGTCACCTTCGTCCTGGACCGCGCCGGGGTCACCGGCACCGACGGCGCCTCCCACAACGGCATGTGGGACATGTCCATCCTCCAGGTGGTCCCGGGCCTGCGCCTGGCCGCCCCGCGCGACGCGGAGCAGCTGCGGGCCCAGCTGAACGAGGCCGTCCTGGTGAAGGACGCGCCGACCGTGGTGCGCTTCTCCAAGGGCGTCGTCGGCCCGGCCGTCCCGGCGGTCGGCAGGATCGGCGGCATGGACGTGCTGCGCCGTCCGGCCGACGAGGTCACCCGTCCGGACGTACTGCTCGTCTCGGTCGGCGCGCTCGCCCCGATGTGCCTGGAGATCGCCGACCTGCTCGACAAGCAGGGCATCTCCACGACCGTCGTCGACCCCCGCTGGGTCAAGCCGGTGGACGAGGCCCTGGCCCCGCTCGCCGACCGCCACCGCGTGGTCGTCACCGTCGAGGACAACAGCCGTGCCGGCGGCGTCGGCTCCGCCGTCGCGCAGGCACTGCGGGACGCGGGGGTCGACGTACCCCTGCGGGACTTCGGCATTCCGCAGCGCTTCCTGGACCACGCCACGCGCAAGGAGGTCATGGCCGAGATCGGCCTGACCGCTCCGGACATCGCGCGGCAGGTCACCGGCCTGGTGGCCAAGCTGGACGGGCGTTACGACAGCGAGCCGGCCGCCGCCGTCGACTGAGCGGAGCCCGTGCCGCGTCCGCGCCGCGGCTGATCATCTGCGGTTGCACGTCACGGGCCGGGAGGTTCACCCTGAGGGGGTGGGCCTTCCGGCCCGTTTCGTTTGGATGTGGTCCCTCCCGCGGAGGTGCGTCGGTGAGTAGGAACCTGAAGGGCCCCTTCCGTACCAAATCGGTCGAGCAATCGATCCTGGACACGGAAGAGCCGGAACACGCGCTCAAGAAGTCGCTCTCCTCGTGGGACCTGACCGTCTTCGGTGTCGGCGTGATCATCGGCACCGGCATCTTCGTCCTCACGGGCAAGGTCGCCAAGGAGACCGCCGGACCCTCCACGGCCCTCGCGTTCGTCGCCGCCGGCATCGTGTGCGCGCTGGCCGCCCTGTGCTACGCCGAGTTCGCCTCGACCGTCCCGGTGGCCGGATCCGCGTACACCTTCTCGTACGCCTCGATCGGCGAGCTGCCCGCCTGGATCATCGGCTGGGACCTCGTGCTGGAGTTCGCGCTCGGCACCGCGGTCGTCGCCGTCGGCTGGTCCGGGTACGTCCGCTCGCTCATGGACAACGTCGGTATCCACCTGCCCGTTTCGCTCCAGGGGCCCGACGTTCCGGGCGGCACTTTCGACCTGCTCGCCTTCGTCCTGGTCCTGGTCCTCACCGCGATCCTGGTCGTCGGCGTGAAGCTGTCCGCGCGGATCACCGCGGTGGTCGTCGCGATCAAGGTCACGGTGGTGCTCATCGTGATCATCGCGGGCGCGTTCTTCATCACGAAGTCCAACTACACGCCGTTCATCCCGCCGGCCGAACCCCAGACGGGCGGCTCCGGACTGGATGCCCCGCTGGTCCAGCTCCTCTTCGGCTACGCGCCCACCAACTTCGGCATCATGGGCATCTTCACCGCCGCCTCCGTGGTCTTCTTCGCCTTCATCGGCTTCGACGTGGTGGCCACCGCCGCCGAGGAGACCAAGCTGCCGCAGCGGGACATGCCGCGCGGCATCCTCGGCTCGCTGATCATCTGCACCGTGCTCTACGTGGCGGTCTCGATCGTGGTGACCGGCATGCAGAACTACAAGGAGCTCTCCGTCAGCGCTCCGCTGGCCGACGCCTTCAAATCCGCAGGCCATCCGGTCTACGGAGGCATCATCAGCTTCGGCGCCGCCGTGGGCCTGACCACCGTGTGCATGATCCTGCTGCTCGGCCAGACCCGGGTGTTCTTCGCGATGAGCCGAGACGGACTGCTGCCGCGGTTCTTCTCGCGGACCCACCCGAAGTTCCGTACGCCGTACCGGCCGACGATCCTGCTCGGCGTGGTCATCGCGATCGTCGCCGGTTTCACCAGCATCAACGAGCTGGCGACCCTGGTGAACATCGGCACGCTCTTCGCCTTCGTGGTCGTCGCGCTCGGCGTGATGGTGCTGCGCCGCACCCGGCCCGACCTGCACCGGTCCTTCCGCACCCCGTGGGTGCCGTTCGTCCCCATCCTGTCGATCGCCGCGTCGGTGTGGCTGATGCTGAACCTGCCGGCCGAGACCTGGCTGCGCTTCGGGATCTGGATGGTCGTCGGCATCGCCGTCTACTTCCTCTACGGGAAGCAGCACAGCCGGCTGGGCCGGGGCGAGGGCATGACCCCGAACCCGGCGCGCGAAGGCCGCTGACGTCCGACAGGGCCGGTGCCGACGAGGTCGGCGCCGGCCTTCGTCGTGGCCGGCGGTGCACGGCCGGCCACGCACGGCCGGACTCAGTCCCGGGGCACCACGACCACCGCGTTGCTCAGCTTGCGCTCGGCCGACTTCGAACTCCAGTCGTCCATGGGGTGATTGGCGAGAGCCCCGTCGACCACCATCGTCGAGTCGCCTCCACTGCCCAACCCGATCGCGTCGGTGGCTCCCAGCCACTTCATCACCGCCGCGCCCTCGGGCCAGGTGACACCGACGCTGCTGTCGACGGCGCGTCCGTCGACGGTCACCAGGAGCAGCTCGCCGGAATCGGTGACACCGGCCATCGTGCGGGGATGACGCTGGACCAGCGTGCCGTTCGGCTCCCCGGTGACCTTCGTCAGACCGTTGGCCGCGGTGTTCAGGAAGATTTCTCCGTCCCTCACCAGGGCGGGGCCGCCGCCCGCCACCGCCGACAGCGCGGAGCCGGTCACCGCACCCCCGGCCGTGTCCTTGACCGACGTGTCGAACGTGAGCAGGCTTCCGAGCGGCGCCCGGGCCTGCAGCCACGTGGCCCCGGTACCGATGCCCTGGAGCACACGGGATTCCCGGGGGATGGGACCGCCGGCCGGCGAACGGACATCGGTGACCAGACCGGTGCCGTTCACGACGACCTCCACGCTGTCGGCCGCTCCCGAACTCGGATCCGGGGTCGAGCGACCCCACTCCGGACGGAACATGACGATCTCGTCGTCGTCCAGACACAGCTGGTTGCGCCACGGCTTGAGCGTCGGGCTCCACGTCCCGTTCGCACCGAACAGGTCTCCGCCCACGCCGCCGCAGCCCGCGACGCGTCCGGCCACGCGGTTGACCCCGTCGACGGCGTGGGTCGCGCCGTCGGGCGCCTTCACCTTGAGGGCGGACGTGGCTTCGGCGATCCGTACGCGGGCGTCGTCGCTCTGCAGCAACAGGGCCGAACGCCCGTTGTTGGCGGCTCCCAGGACGACGCCGTCCTTCACGTACAGCCCCTGCGGCACTCCGTCGTAGCCGGAGAACCCGGGCGAGGTGCGGATGTCGAACTCCGAACCGTTGACGGCCGCGAGAGCCCCGCTCGACACCGCCATCTTGCGTACCGTCTCCGACGTGGAGATGTCCTTGCCGTGTACCGCCTTGATGCTGACGTCGGCTGTCGGAGCGACACGGACGACGTGCACCTTCCAGGGGCCGGTGCTCGGCTTGCCGTCCAGCGCGGTGTAGACGACCCGGGCGCCGAACCCCGCGTTCCGGACCCGGTCCGCGAGCTGATCGACCGAGGTCTTCTCCGCGGGAGGGAAGGAGCCGACGCGCACTCCGTAGCCGATCGTCGCGGCGGGGGTGTCGGAGGAGGCGGGGGAGGTGAACGTGGAGAGGGTCGAGCCGATGCCCTCGGCCGACAGCTCGGTGACCACCTTTTCCGCGGCGGCCTTGGTGCCGAACGTCTCGATCCCGTCGTGCTTCACCCAGACGGTCCACCGGTCCGACGCGGTGCCCTGGGTGAACGTCTGGTAGCTGACGCCGGGCGCCAACGTCCTCTTCGCGCTCGCCTGTGTGGTGAGCTCGTCGGACCCCAACGGCATGTGGCTGCCGTACACGGTGGACTCCGCGGCCGACGGGGGCGCCGGCGCCGGGAACATCAGCAACGCGGCCACGATCCCCACCGCGGCCACGAACAGGCCGATCAGCAGGGACCGTGTACCGAACGAGGCCCTCAAACGTGCTCCCCTTGTAGATCCGGCCGAGCACTGGTGACGCGAGCGGCTCGCTCCGTCACCTGTCCGCCGCTGCGAGTTCCGCGAGCGCGGCCGTCGTGCGGGCGCAGTTGTTCCTGTCCTCGAAGGCGAAGAACGACCGTGCCCGGTAGTCGTACTCGGGCTCTCGGACGCAATTGTTGCCGAGGTAGCGGATCACTTCGTTCACCACTTGGTCAACAGTGGCGCAGACCGGTCCGAATCCGTCGCGCCCCGCATCGAAGTACCCCTTCCTGGAGTGCTTCGCCCAGTAGTCCTCCGGGTCGAACTCGGCGTAGATGAGCGGCGTGCCGAGGTAGGCCATGTCGAAGTGGACGGAGGACCAGTCGGTGATGAACAGGTCGCACTGGCGAAGGGCGGTCTGGACGCTCACCTCCGTCTGGTCCAGGCGCTGCACGTGGGGATGGTTCGGAACGACTCCCTCGATCATGTCCCGCATCTCGTAGTGCGGAAGGAAGTCGAGCACGTAGTCGTAGTACTCCAGCGCCTTCAAGAGCCTCGGGTCGTTCAGCAGCCGCACCATGAACTCCCGGTAGGCCGACTCCCGGAAGATCTCGTTGGCGGCTTCCAGGTCGGCTCCGTCCTGCTTGAGGTACGACGGAACCGTCAGGTACTTGCGCCACGTGGGCATCAGCAGGATCCGGCGACGGCCGCGGTCCGGCAGCAATGCGTCGAAGCGCGCGAATCCCAGCGCCCGGGCCCGGTCTCCGTAGTGCATGTGCTCGGAGAAGTACTGGGCCTCCCGGTCGCTGGTCGCGACCACCAGGTCCAGGCCGGTCCGGTTGCGGTGCAGGCCCATGCTGTGGTCCGCGCCGGTGACCCCGTGCTGCAGGAAGACCCGACGGGCCCCCACGCGCCAGTTGAGGTGCTTGAGGTACTTCGTGCGGTCCCAGCCGTCGGGGAGCATGTACGAATCGATGTCGTAGGCGTTGATCAGCAGCGCCGCGTGGAGCATGAGGAGCTTGTGCTTCCACGAACTGTGCGCCACCACGTTGCCCAGCGGCTTCAGCTTCGCGTAATCCGGGCTGTCCTTCTGGATGACGTAGTACACCTTGCGCCGGCGCTCGTGCGTCCGCAGGTACGTGAAGAGGTGCATGCTGTTGTCCTGCGCGGTGTCCTTGCGTTCACCGAGGAGCCAGACCTCTTTGCCCCGGAAGAACTTGAGAGTGGAACGCCGGATGGCACGAGCACGCCAGAAGGGCGCTTTGCGCTTCTTCTGATCGCGGTCCATGCCGTCGAGGAACTCCTCCCAGGACTTGTCGCCACCCCCGCCCCGTGCCTCCTGGACGACCAGAACGGCGTTGTCCTTGCCCTTCGACAGCGGCAGGACCCAGCGGCCGGCGACCTTCATGCCCCGGGCGCCGCGCAGCATCGTGAGCGTGATCATGGCGGGGCGGGAGACGTCGCGTCCGGCGGTGCAGAACACCAGCTTCATGGGGAACTCGCCGCTCTTCATGGACCCCACGGGGACGGTCACCTCGAATCCGCCCCATTCCATGTCCTCGCGCGTCGCCTTCAAGTCGCTGCGCGGTACCTGACGCGCCTCCACCATCTGGCCGCTGTTCTCCAGCCACATCTTCATGGGGCTGCGCATGGGGCCGTTCATCGGGAGTCCGTTGAGTACGAAGCGCCCGGCGACGAGGACCCCGTTGGACTCGTGATCGACCTGGATGCGTTCCACGTGGACGCTGGAGGCGGAGACCTTCGTCAACGGCACCAGCGCACTCGGCACGGAGAGGTCGAGATAGAGGTCGTCGCCGCGTCCGTACACGCCGTTGACCACCTGCTCCGGGCGCGCGAAGAGCTCGAACCAGTTCATGTACATCGCCAGGAACGCCACCCGGTGGCGTGTGTCGATGGTGGCGGCCAGGACCGCTTCGGGGGTCAGCTGCGTGTAGACCGCGCGGGCCCGCAGGAACAGCTGGAACAGCTCCTCGTCACCCATGGCCTCGCGCGCGCGCAGGGCGAAGCCCTGGTAGCTGCGGACCAGGAACCGGTTGAGGACTTCCTGACGATGCCCTGACAGGTGGGGGCGGAGCGTCATCAGGTACTCCTCCAGGAGGAGGTGATCCCAGTAGTTCGCCTTGCGCTCCCACAGCTTGTCCATCGTGGAGTCCCCCGTGGCACGCTTGCGGTACCGGTAGACCGTGGTGGGGACGGTCGCGATGCGATCCGCGAGCAGCATGGCGGGAACCGAGAAGAACGCGTCCTCGAAGTGGACGCCTTCACGGAACCGGATGTTGTGGGCCCGCAGGAATTCGATGTCGAAGAGCTTGTGGCAGGCGCTTCCGCCGTGAATCATCTCCGGAATGTTCTCGATTCCGGGATGCACCTTGACGGTCTTCCCCATGTAGCGGAGCCAAGGCCAGTTGGTCGGCTCGGGGAACGTCTCCATCCGCCCGATGGCGAGCGGAACGGCCTCCTTGACCATGACGTTCAGCATGGTTTCGAGCGCGTTGGCGGGCAGTTCGTCGTCGGAGTCGCAGAAGGTGATGTACCGGGCGCTGGCCAGGTCCATGCCGGCGTTCCGGGCGCCACCGGCCTTCCCGTCGGCGTGGATGATGGCCCATACGTTCTGGTGCTGCGAAGCGAACTCCGCGGCGATGGCAGGCGAGCTGTCATGGCTGCCGTTGTCGACCAGAATCACCTGGCAGCGGCCAAATATCGTTTGGCGGGCCAGGGAGTCCAGGCACTCCGAGAGGTACCTCTCCACGTTGTAGATGGGGACGACGACGGCAACGTCGTAGACGGGCTCGAACACGTATGACTCCTACTTCCTGCATACCCCATTTCTGGAGCGGATCCTGATCAGAGGTGGTTGGACTCGACGACGAGCTGGGAGCCCGGGCCGTCGGCCGTGACCCTCGCGGCGCGGGACTGCTGGGACAGCCCCGGGTACAGGGCACAGGGTCGTGAGACGTCCCTGCCCTCGGTGCAGAACACGAGTCGGATGGGGAAGGACCCCGCCGGGAATTCCCGAACGTCGGCGGTCACGCTGAAGGTCCCTCCGGACTGGCCCGCCGCGTTGCGGGCCTGCCCGTGGTTGACCGCCGGAATGGTCTTTCCGCTCCGCTCGAACCACACCTTCAACTCAAGCTTTTCCAGCGATTCATCGGGCAGGCCGTTGACCGAGAACCGGCCGTGGATGACGGCGACGCCACCCTCGGCGTCGTACATTTCCTCAATGCGTGCGGAAACCGACGTGACCTTGGTGAGGGGCAAGGACCAGGAAGTTCCCGGGTAGTCGACGTAGAGGTCACCCTCGCGCCCGAAAAGCGTTCCGAGGACGGAAGCCGGCCGACTGAAGAGGTCGAAGTCCCCGAAGTGCAGTGCGAGATAGGGCAGGCGGTGCCTGGTGTCGTTCGTGCTGAGTGCGATCTGCTGAGACGTGATGCCCCAGTAGAGCGCGCGACAGCGTTCGAAGAGGTGTCGGCAATCCGGTTCGCTGAAGACCAGCGGAGCGCGCAGCAGAAAGCCCTGCATGCTGCGGATCAGGAATCGTTCCAGCGTCTCCTGCTGGTACGGCGAGAGCGCCCCGCGCATCGCGCCGAGGTACTCCAGCATCACCAGGTGGTCCACGTAGTTCTGCGGAAGGTCCCAGATGGTGTCCATGACGGACGTGCCGTCACCGCGGGTGCGGTACTCGTAGACGGGGGCGTCGACCAGTGCGATGCGCTCCGACGCGAGCAGCGCGGGGAGGGAGACGTACGCGTCCTCGAAGGCCGTGCCGGTACCGAACCGGATGCCCCGGGAGCGCAGCAGGTCGAGATCGAAGATCTTGTTCCAGCAGGATGCCGAGTGGATCAGATCGGGGACGTCGACGACGCTGCCCACCGTTTTGACGGTCTTGCCGAAGTACTTGTGCCAAGGCGACGTGACCGGCTTCGGTATGCGCTTGTCACGGCCCACGACCACCGTGGCCCTGGTTTTGGCGATGGTGTTCCGCAGGACCTCGAGGGACCGCTCGGGAACGATGTCGTCAGCGTCCCAGAAGACGATGTACGGCGTCGTCGCCATGTCCATGCCCATGTTGCGCGCGTCGCCGGCCCGGCCCTGCGGCTGCGACACGAGTTCGACATTGGCGTGGCTGCTCATGAATTCATGTGCGATGCCCACCGAGGTGTCGGTGCTTCCGTTGTCGACGAGAATGACACGGGCCCGCGAGAAGGCCGTCTGTGCGGCCACCGACGCCAGAAATTCTGAGAAGAACTTCTCGACGTCGCGGAAGGGCACGACGATTGTCACGTCGGGGTTACCTTGGGACATACTTCCTCCTTACGGGCAGCATGAATAATTCAGTTCCGGACGAGCCGCTCGATCGCTTCCGATGCCCTCACGTTGTTCCTCCGGTCCTGGTGCTCGAAGAACGACTCCACTCTCCGCAGGTACTCGGGCTCCCGTTCGCAGCCGACCTGCATATAGCGAATCACTTCGCGCACCACGTCCCCGACGGATTCGCCGACCGGTCCGAATCCATCTCGCCGGGCGTCGAAGTACCCCTTCTGGTAATGCCCGCCCCAATATTCATCGGCGTCGAACTGGGCGTACACCAAAGGGGTTCCGAGGTATGCGACGTCGAACGCGGTGGAAGACCAGTCCGTGATGAACAGGTCACATCTCCTCATCGCGTCCTGCACCGTGACCTCGTTCTGGTCCACGATTCTAACCCGGTGCTGTTCCGAGGGCGCCATCTCGCCGACCATCCCGCGCATCTCGTAATGCGGAAGGAAGTCCAGCGTGTAGCCGAATTGCTCCAATGCGGCCAGCAGGTGGGGGTCGTTCAGAAAGCGGACCATGAAATCCCGGTAGCTGGAGGCGAGGAACCGTTCGCGCGCGGCCTGCTCCTCCTCGCGCCCGCCCCCCGTGCGGCTGTACGAGGGGACGGTGAGATAGGCGCGCCAGGTCGGCATGAACAGGATCCGGCGCCCACCGCGGTCGGGAACCAGTGCGTCGAAGCGGGGGAAGCCGGAGACGGCCACCTGACCCTCGTAGCCGAGTTCCTCGGAGAGGAACCGGCCCTCGTGCCGGCTGACGGCGAGAATGAGGTCGACGCCGGTGCGGTTGCGGTGCAGACCCTTGCTGACGTCCTTGTCCGTCACGCCGTGCTGGAGGAACACCCGGCGGGCACCCACGCGCCAGTTCAGGTGCTTGAGGTAGCGGGTCCGGTCCCACCCGTCCGGCAGCATGTAGGTGTCGACGTCATAGGCATTGATCAGTACCGACGCGTGCAGCATCAGCAGCTTGTGCTTCCAGGAGCTGTGGGCGACGACGTGTCCCAGACCCGCCAGGTGCGCGCGGTCGGGGCTGCCGGCCCGGATGAGGTAGTATGCCCCGCGCCGCTTGCCGTCGGTGCGCGCGTGCCTGAAGAGGTGCGAGCTGTTGTCCTGCGCCGTGTCGCCCCGCTCGCCGAACAGCCAGATGTCCCTGCCGAGGAACAGCGGCTTCGTGAGCAGCCGCGCGAGGCGCTGCTTCCAGAAGGGCCGTCTGCGCAGCACGTGCTTGGCGTCCTTGACGAGAAGCCCGTTGCGGATGCTCCGCTTGCCGGACCCGCGCGGCGCGCTGGAGACCATCAGGACGGCCCGGTTCTTTCCCCTCCAGTGCGGCACCACCCGCACCCCGCGGTGTTCGACGACCCGCGCCCCGCGCAGGAAGCCCGCGGCGACCAGGCACGGGGTGACCACCTGGCCGTCCCCGGTGTCGAGGACGAAATCGAGGTCGTGCATCCCGTGCCGCAGGGATTCGAGGGGCAGGTCGGCGGTGAAGCCGCCCCACTCCGTGTCGGGCCGGATGTTCTTCATGTCCCGACGGCGGACCTGCGTGGCGGACACGCTGAGGCGGCTTCCGCGCACGCGCAGGCCGAGGCCCCCGGGCAGGGGCCGGACCAGGGGCATGCCGCAGACCTCGAACCGTCCGGAGAGCCGCAGCATGCCGGTGCCGGGCACCTCGCGGACGTGCTCGAGATGGGCGGTGAAGGGCGTGGCTTCCACCACGGGGGACAACTGCTCCGGAACACCGGCGGCGAAATAGGGACGGCCGTCGCGCGCCGAGACGGTGTGGAGCACGGCCGCCCGATCGGCGAAGAGGCCGAAATTTCCGGTCATGAACGCGAAATAGGCCACCCGGTGCCGTCCGTCGGCGGTTGCTCGGGCGACCACCTCGGGAGAGACGTTCCAGTAGACCGCCCGGCATCGCGAATAGAGCTCTTCCAGTTCTGGTCCCTGGAAGAGCTCCGGCGCCCTGAGCGCGAATCCCTGATAGCTCCGTACGAGAAAGAGGTTCAACACGGCGCGTGTGGAATCCGGTAGGGTCTCTCCCAGGCGGTGCAGATATTCCACCAGATACAGGTGATCCCAGTAGTTCTGCCGCCGCGTCCAGATCGCGTCCATGGTCGAGTTCCCCGCGGCGCGCTTGCGGTATTTGTAGACACACGTGTCGACCAGCGCGAGGCGGGTGGCGAGAACGAGTGCGGAAACGCCGACGTAGGCGTCCTCGAAGTGGACGCCCTCTGCGAATCTGATGCCGTGGGACCGCAAGTAGGACAGGTCGAAGAGCTTGTTGCAGGCACTGGCGCTGTGTACGAGTTCAGGCATCTCGGCAATGCTCCCGAAGACCCGGTCGCCCTTGCCGAAGTGGTCTTTCCACTGCCAGTTGGTCTTCTTCGGGAAGGTCTCCATCGCGCCGATGACGACCTGGGCGCCGCTCGAAAGCGAAACGTCCAGCATGCGTTCGATGGCCGTGGGCGGGAGCAGGTCGTCGGAGTCGCAGAACGTGATGCGCGCACCGGTGGCCCAGTCCATGCCGAGGTTCCGGGCCGCGCCCGCGCCACCGCCATGGCGCACGAGTGCGGTCACATTGGCGTGCCGGCGGGCGAACTCGGCGCAGAGGCCGTAGGAGCCGTCCGTGCTGCCGTTGTCGACGAGCAGGACCTGGCAGCGCTCGAACACCGTCTGCGCCTCGATGGAGTCCAGGCAGTCCTGGAGGTACTGCTCCACGTTGTAGACCGGCACCACGAGGCTGACGTCATAGGAATTCATGTCGGCAGGACTCACTCGCGTTCAGCGGCATCGAGCATGTTCTCCGGCGCAGCGCCCAGTTCAGGAGCATCTTCGTGCTCGGTGATCTCGTAAGGGCTGGGTACCGGAAAATATGCGTCAAGGAAACGCTGCAGCATTTCCGCCTGCGCCTGCGGGTCGGCCGAGGTCACCGTGTCGTTCAGGCAGAAGGTGTCCATGTTCCGGTTGGCTAGGAGGGTGTTCAGCCGCCTTTGGGCCAGGTCGGCCGACAGGTCGATGTAGCGGTACTGAATGTCACCCAGGGTCGCGCGCGCGGAGTGGTATGCGAAATAGTGGTGCAGGGACGAAGCGATCGGAACGTCCCGCGGCGATCGGAAACGCGAATGCTGGGTGGTGGCGTACTCCTGCGGAAACTCCTCTTCGATTTCCCTCAGGACGGATTTTCTCAGTGCGTGCGGGGTGTGCTTCATCTTCTGAGAAATGGCAAGTCCAAACTTCTGCGCGATGAGCCACCGGCTGTTCTTTCCCGCTGCGTCGACGGGGAGATCAGATGGAGAAACCGCACCGCCGGGTATCAGCGCAGGCGAGGTGAAGAATTTAGATATGCCGTTCGGGTGGAAGAAGCGCTCGGGGGTCACCGGGCGGCCGAAGAACACGTCGTCGTTCAGGTAGAGGAAGCATTCCGAGAGTCCTGGAATATGGTGCAGCTGGCTCTCGATGGCATGCGAGTTGAACGTGGGCAGGGCGGTGAAGTCGGAAAAGATCTCCCGGTGGTCCACCACGTGGAGGTTCGGGTGCCGCGTGTCCAGCCAGGACGGAGTCTGGCCGGCCGTCACGAGGTAGATGTTGCGCACCCAGGGAGCGTTCTGGTGGATCGACCGCAGCGAGTAGCGCAGCTCGTCGCGGCTGGTGTACCGCGAGTCGTTCGCCGCCTGCTCGTGCAGCCCGCCCGGGGAGACCAGCTGGCGCGCGCGGTCCCGGGACTGTCGCCAGACGGGGTCGGAGTCGTCGACCCAGGTGTAGACGACGTCGATCGGGAACGCGTGGTCTTCGGGGAGCCGTACGGCGAACTCGGCCAGGGTCCGGGCGTCGCCTGTGTGGTAGGCCGGGGGTATGGGGCTGAAGAGCCTCTGCGGCGCCGATTTGCGGGGGGTGCTGGCCGGCACGGCCGTAATGACCCGATTGGGGCGGGGGGCCCGCAGCTCCCCGTCCTGTTCGGACCACATTTCCACGTCGCATCCGGTGGCCGCGCCGAAGACGAGCTGCTGCGTCGGGTCGCACACGTACCAGGCGACCCGCAGCACCTTGTGCTTGCGCAGGTGTCGCCATGACCGTTCGTCGCTGCCGGGCTCCATGCGGGCCTCGTTGCCGCCCGTCGGGCCCACGTAGCCGGGGGCCTGCTCGAACGCCAGCTGGAGCAGTTCTTCCACGACCGAGCGGAACTCGGCGGGTACCGCCACGGTGGGCAGCCCGCTGGCGGTGCCCCGCACGCAGAAGTAGTCGATGCCGGCCGCTTCCAGAACGGAGACGACGATGTTCAGATTGCGCGCGCGAGCGGCCCAGTCCGTCACGCCCTCGACGCTCAGCGCACGCATGTGGCGGCGTCCCACACGGATGACGCGCTGGTTGTAGGCGGCACTGTGACGGGGCGCCTTGCGCTTGCCGCCCATCGCCCAGACCACGGTGGCCGATCGCATGGTGTCGGCGGCATCGAGCGAGGATTTCACGGCCCGGCGGACGGGTGACGGCACACCGCGAACCAGACGCTGCCTCGCTCCGGTCGGGACCGTAGACCGATACACCGAAACCAGCGCACCGGCTTCGGGATTGCCCGAGCCACCCAAGAGGGATCTCCCCCGTCCATACCTGGCGGCTCAGCCTTCGAGGGGAAACCCGCGTCGTTCGACGCCGTCCCCTGGAACGGAAGAAGCTCGCTTCATCACTTCGCGGGCTGACACCCTTGCGACACACCCGCACGTCGGGTAGCAGACAAAGCTTTGCATAAAGGTTTACTTAAAGGCCAGGTGAAGACGTCTAGTGAACGCCAGATGGACTGTGGTGATCATCACTGATCGTCCCGTACAACCTTTTCAAGATCGCGCGTTCAGCGGGCGTTTGCCGTGCGTGGCCTGCCGCAGGGCCGGGTGTCACCGGCCCTGCGGGCCTGCGGACTCAGTGCTCCGGCAGCCGGTCCCAGTCGGACAGAACCAGACCCGGTTCCATCCCCTGACGGCTCACCACGATGCTGCGGTCCTCCTGCACGGCGGCCATGACGACCCGTCCGTGCCCGTCCAGCGCCAACGCGGGAGTACCGGTACAGGGCACCCCGGTGTCGGTCCACCACAGGCCGGAGGCCTCGGCGCCGGTGCCGCAGAGGCCGAGCAGCGCCGTTCCCGTGTGTCCCCGGTGGGCCAGGACCGTGCAGTCGTAGCCGTCGATGCCCGCCCGGAGCGTGGCGTGGGATCCGTCCCCCGGGGCTCCGCCCACGGGGAAGGCCCATGCGCCGGGCCGCTGCGCGTAGACGCCCGTGCCGCTCTGCTCGGTCCAGTACGCGGTGAGGACGCCGGGGGCGGTTTCCAGGAAGGCCGCCGAACCGGGTGCCGGGGCGGGCATGCAGTCCTCGGTACGGCGCAGATCGCCGCCCGGCTCCATCTGGACCCAGTGCATGACCGACCTGCGGCCCGGCGCGAGGACCTCGACGAGCCCGGCGGAATTCGCCGCGGCCGCCAGGGCTCCGGCGGTCTCGCCGCCGCGCAGGTCCCGCCATCCCTCCCAGGAGCGCTTGGTGTCCCGGCGCATCATGACCCCGCCGCCCCCACCGGAGACGAAGACGTGCACGATGCCCCGCCCGTCGATGGCGGCGGTCGGCACGCCGAGCGTCCCGGCGTCCTTCGCGTCGCGGTACGGGTTGCCCAGCGAGCGCCAGTCCACCAGCGGCCTGCCGGACTGGTACTGAACGGCATGGACGAGTTCGACCTTGGGCGGGCCTCCGGCCTGCCTCAGCTCCTTGCGCCCGAGGAGGTGCACGTAGTGGTTGGCCCCCTGGGCGACGGCGAGGTCGGTCAGCCCCTCGGCGGGAAAGAAGGCCGGCCCGGACCACCGCGCACTGCCGACCGCCGTCTCCGTCCAGCGGTTGACGCCGCCTTCGACGAGCGCGTACACCGCGAGCCGGTCGTCGTTCCCGCGCAGCAGCCACGTCCCGGTGGCCACCGCCGTCAGGGATCGGCTGCCGGGCCGCACCTGAGCGGCGACACCGGATCGGGACGGCCGATCCGCCGCCTGCGCACCTCTGCCGCGCATCTGTGCCGTTCCCTCCTGAGTCCAGCCCGGTGCCAGCAGGCGCCTCCGGGATTCTCCACATCATAAGCCTGAGCGAACGCACGTTCCCTGGCCCGTCGGCGCCGTCCACGACGGCGCGGCCGCCTGAGCGGGCCGAAGGGGCACGGGCCGACGCGGAGGGCCCGGCCGGCTGTCAGCCCTTGGCCGGGGACTTCTTCGCGGAGGCCGGAATCGGCTCGTCCTTGCGGAGGGCCTCCCACAGCTGCGACGCCTGCGGCTCGACGGCGACCACGCGGTTCTTGTCGATCTTGTCGTACTCGACCGGCAGCATGATCGTCTCCATGGTGGCGGGGTCCACGCCCTTCATGCTCTGGGCGAAGTCCGTCAGACCCTTGAGGGAGCCGAGCTCGGAGTCGGTCGTCAGCGCCTTGGTACCGGCGTCGGCGAGCTTGTAGAGCCGGGCCGGGTTGCCGAGGGCGTCCTGGTTCTTGATCTCGGACAGCATCGCCAGCATGAACTTCTGCTGCAGGTCGATGCGTCCGAGGTCGCTGCCGTCGCCGTAACCGTGGCGCGTACGAACGAACTTGAGGGAGTCGGTGCCGTTGAGGCGGTGCGTGCCCGCGTCCAGGTTCAGGCCGCCCTTGATGGGCTTCTCCAGGGTGACGGTCACTCCGCCGAGCGCGTCCACCAGCTCCTTGAAGCCGGCGAAGTCCACCTGGACCAGGTTGTCGATGCGCACGCCCGACATCTGCTCGACGGTCTTGACGAGGCAGGCCGGGCCGCCGGTCCCGATCACTCCGTTGATCATGACGCGCTTCGCCCCGGCGACCGACTTGCCCTTCTCGTCCTTGCAGTCGGGGCGGGTGACGAGGGTGTCGCGGGGGATGCTGACGGCGGTGGCCTTCTTACGGCCCTCGGGTATGTGCACCAGCATGTTGGTGTCCGAGCGGGAGCCGCTGACGTCACCCTGGTCGAGGTCGCCGTTGGCGCCGGCGCGCGAGTCGGAGCCCAGGACGAGGATGTTCTGCCCGGCGTCGGGAACCTTCGCCGGCCGGTTGTCGACACCGATCGCCTGGTCCAGGTCGACGCTGTCGATGTTGCCGTTGAGGTGGCTGTACCCCCACCAGCCGACGCCGCCGGCTATGAGCAGAAGGACGAGCAGGGTCAGCGATATGGAGACGAACACCCGCTTCTTGCGGCTTCTCCTGCTGGGAGCCCTGCGGGAACGCGGCGGTGCGTCGGTCGTCTGAGTCATACCTTAGGTGTCCTCTGGTCCCGGAGATCGGCGGTCGGGCAAGGGTGACCGCCATCACGGGGAAGGCGCGGCGGGCGGTCTGGTGTGTGGTGGACCCGCGTTCGGGTCCGGAGTCGCCCGCACGGCGCGTCACCGGGGCAAGAGTATAGGCAGACGCGAAAGTCGAACGGGAGTACCCCTGTCGCGCTCGCGAAGGCGACCGGCAGCAGGCGTCGCCGCCGGCCAACTGCCCGCCGGGTACGGCTGCTACCGCCCCTCGGCGATCCGCACCGCCGAGGGAAGGGCGGATGCCCGTCCGTGGAGGTTCCACGAACGGGCATCCGGACGCGCCGATGTGGGGCGCGGAAGGATCGGGCCTGAAGGATCAGACCGGAACGCTCGCCAGGCCCGGGGCCAGGAACTTCTTTCCGTTGACCCGCTCGGAGACGCCCTCGCGGTCCAGGTACGGCGTGATGCCGCCCAGGTGGAAGGGCCAGCCCGCGCCCGTGATGAGGCAGAGGTCGATGTCCTGGGCCTCGGCCACGACACCCTCCTCCAGCATCAGGCCGATCTCCTGCGCCACCGCGTCCAGGACGCGGTCGCGGACCTGCTCCTCGGTCAGGACGACATCGCCCTGCACGAGGAGGGCGGCGACCTCGGGGTCCAGCTCCGGCTTGCCGGAATCGTAGACGTAGAACCCGCGCTTGCCGGCCTTGACGACGGCGGCGAGGTTCGGCGAGACGGTGAAGCGCTCCGGGAAGGCGCGGTTCAGGGTCTCGGACACGTGCAGGCCGATCGCCGGGCCCACGAGCTCCAGCAGCACCAGCGGGGACATCGGCAGGCCGAGCGGCTCGATGGCCTTCTCGGCGGTGACCACCGGGGTGCCCTCGTCAATGACGTTCTGGATCTCGCCCATGAAGCGGGTCAGGATGCGGTTCACGACGAACGCCGGGGCGTCCTTGGTGAGGACCGCGGTCTTCTTCAGCTTCCGCGCCACACCGAAGGCCGTGGCCAGCGAGGCCTCGTCGGTCTGCTCGCCGCGGACGATCTCCAGCAGCGGGAGGATCGCGACCGGGTTGAAGAAGTGGAAGCCGACCACGCGCTCCGGGTGCTGGAGCTTGGAAGCCATCTCCGAGACCGACAGCGAGGAGGTGTTGGTGGCGAGGATCGCGTGCGCCGGGGCGACCGCCTCGACCTCCGCGAACACCTTCTGCTTGACGGACATCTCCTCGAACACGGCCTCGATGATGAAGTCCGCGTCCGCGAAGCCCTCGGCCTTGTCCAGGACGCCCGTCACCAGGGCGGTCAGGCGGTTGGCCTTGTCCTGGTTGATGCGGCCCTTGCCCAGCAGCTTCTGGATCTCGGCGTGGACGTAGCCCACGCCCTTGTCCACGCGCTCCTGGTCGATGTCGGTGAGGACCACCGGCACCTCCAGGCGGCGCAGGAACAGCAGCGCCAGCTGCGAGGCCATCAGGCCCGCGCCGACGACGCCGACCTTGGTGACCTGGCGGGCCAGGTTCTTGTCCGGGGCGCCGGCCGGGCGCTTGGCGCGCTTCTGGACCAGGTTGAAGGCGTAGATGCCGGAGCGCAGTTCGCCGCCCATGATGAGGTCGGCCAGGGCCGTGTCCTCGGCGTCGAAGCCCTTCTGCAGGTCGCCGTCCTTGGCAGCCTCGATGATCTCCAGCGCGCGGTAGGCGGCCGGGGCCGCGCCGTGCACCTTGGAGTCGGCGATGAAGCGGCCGCGGGCGACCGCCGCGTCCCAGGCCTCGCCGCGGTCGATCTCGTCGCGCACGACCTCGGTGGTGCCGTTCAGCACGCGGGCGGTCCACAGGAGCGACTGCTCCAGGAAGTCCGCGCCCTCGAACAGCGCGTCCGCGATGCCGAGTTCGAAGACCTGCTTGCCCTTGAGCTGGCGGTTCTGGTTCAGCGAGTTCTCGATGATGACCGAGACCGCGCGGTCCGCGCCGATCAGGTTCGGCAGCAGGGCGCAGCCGCCCCAGCCGGGAACCAGGCCGAGGAAGACCTCGGGCAGCGCGAAGGCGGGGATGGCCTTGGAGACGGTGCGGTAGGTGCAGTGCAGACCGACCTCGACACCGCCGCCCATCGCCGCGCCGTTGTAGTACGCGAAGGTGGGGACGCCCAGCGCCGCGAGGCGCTTGAAGACGTCGTGGCCGCCCTTGCCGATGGCGAGCGCCTCGTCGTGCTTCTTCAGCAGCTCGACGCCCTTGAGGTCGGCGCCGACCGCGAAGATGAACGGCTTGCCGGTCAGGCCCGCACCGACGATGGAGCCCGCGAGGGCCTCCTGCTCGACCTGGTCGATCGCCGCGTTCAGGTTGGCGAGGGACTGCGGGCCGAAGGTGGTCGGCTTGGTGTGGTCCAGGCCGTTGTCCAGCGTGATGAGCGCGAAGCGCCCGGCGCCGAAGGGCAGGTCGAGGTGGCGTACGAGGGCGCGCGTGACGACCTCGTCCGGGAACAGCTCGGCCGCGCCCTTCAGGAGCTCAGTGGTGGTGGTGCTCACTTGCTGTCTCCCTCGGCGGTGAAGTTCGGGTTCTCCCAGACGACCGTGGCGCCCATGCCGAAGCCGACGCACATGGTGGTCAGGCCGTAGCGGACCTCCGGCTGCTCCTCGAACTGGCGGGCCAGCTGGGTCATCAGGCGGACGCCGGAGGAGGCGAGCGGGTGGCCGAAGGCGATGGCCCCGCCGTACTGGTTGACGCGGGCGTCGTCGTCGGCGATGCCGTAGTGCTCCAGGAACGCGAGGACCTGGACCGCGAAGGCCTCGTTGACCTCGAAGAGGCCGATGTCGTCGATCGTCAGACCGGCCTGCGCCAGCGCCTTCTCGGTGGCCGGGATCGGGCCGTAGCCCATGACCTCCGGCTCGACACCCGCGAAGGAGTACGAGACCAGGCGCATCTTGACCGGGAGGTTGTTCTCGCGGGCGAAGTCCTCGGACGCGATGATCGCGGCCGTGGCACCGTCGTTGAGACCGGCGGCGTTGCCCGCGGTGACGTTGCCGTGGACCCGGAACGGGGTCTTGAGGCCCGCCAGGTTCTCCAGGGTGGTCCCCGGACGCATCGGCTCGTCGGCGGTGACCAGGCCCCAGCCCGTCTCACCGGCCGCCTCGTTGTTGTTGCGCACCGAGATCGGCACCAGGTCCTGCTGGATCTTGCCGTCGGCGTACGCCTTGGCGGCCTTCTCCTGCGAGCGCACGGCGTACTCGTCGGCGCGGAGCTTGGTGATCGTCGGGTACCGGTCGTGCAGGTTCTCGGCGGTCATGCCCATGAAGAGGGCGGACTCGTCCACCAGCTTCTCGGAGACGAAGCGCGGGTTGGGGTCCACGCCCTCGCCCATGGGGTGGCGGCCCATGTGCTCGACACCGCCGGCGAGGGCGACGTCGTACGCGCCGAAGGCCACGCCGCCCGCGACGGCGGTCACGGCGGTGAGCGCGCCGGCGCACATGCGGTCGATCGAGTAGCCCGGGACGGACTGCGGGAGGCCCGCGAGAATGCCGGCCGTGCGGCCCAGCGTCAGGCCCTGGTCGCCGATCTGCGTGGTCGCGGCGATGGCGACCTCGTCGATCTTCGCGGGGTCCAGGTCCGGGTTGCGGCGCAGCAGCTCCCGGATCGCCTTGACGACGAGATCGTCGGCGCGGGTCTCGTTGTAGATGCCCTTCGGGCCCGCCTTGCCGAACGGGGTGCGGACGCCGTCGACGAAGACGACGTCCCTGACGGTACGAGGCACGTTGGCTCTCCTCCAGGTGCGGGTGTGCACTGCTGCGCGGCGGCGCTCCCATGGACTGAGCGCCCGCTCACCTCTCCATGCTACTTGTCGGTAACCGGCATGCACAGCCCCCCTGGGAGGAGCGGCGAAGGTCACACTCCGCCGCCCCGTCGCGCCGGCCCGCGGACCTGCGCGGGTCCAGGGCCGTCGCCCGGGCAGGGGATCACGTCGGCACCCCCGGTGCGGCCACCGACACGCCTCGCGCGACGCCGGCCATGTCGGCGGCCATGGCGGCCGAGGACCGTACGGTGTCCGCCACGAAGGTGCGGCGCCGGACGCCCAGGGTGCGCAGGGCCGGTCCGTGGTCCGCCGCGACCACCGCGGCCGCGGCGGCGAGAGCGGCCCGCCAGGCCGTGAGCGCCGATCGGCGGACGGGGGCGGGCAGCGGCGACAGGGCCTCGCGCAGGCGCAGGCAGTGGAAGGGGACGTGGCGCTCCTCGTCGGCGAGGATCAGCCGCGCGACCTCCGAGGCCAGCGGATCGGCGACCCCGTCCCGCACGGCCCGGTAGTACCGCAGGGCCACGACCTCGGCCACCATCAGCACCAGCAGTTCCACCCGCAGCCCCAGCGGTCTGCGCAGCCGTACGAAGGCGGTGTCGCTCCAATGGGTGTCCAGCGGCGCCGCGCCCCCCGCTTCCAGGAGCAGGGCCAGCATCCGCGCGTGGTTCTGCTCTTCCGCGACGAAGAGGCGTACGGCCCGTGCGTACACCGGATCGCCGGCCCGGTCGGCCTTGCCGATCAGAGCGGAGCCGTCCCCGTCCTCGCCCACCTGGAACCGCTGCAAGCTCCGGACCAGCTCCGCGGGGAGCGTCGCGGCCCGGCTCCACTGCGGATCCCCCCGCCGGGCCCGCTGCTCCCGTTCGGTCTCGAAGTCGGCCACCCAGGTCTCGTATCCCCGCCCATGTTTGATCACGTTCAAAAGTTAGGCGGCTTTGAGCGTGTTCAAAAGCAGTGCGGGCCGGCTGTAGCGGAACCGGGACATGGGCCCGGACACGGCGAAGCCCCCCGGCCGAATGGCCGGAGGGCTTCCCCGTGTCGAGCGTGCGCGACGGTCAGTGCTCGGGCTCGGTCTCGGGTGCGGGCACGATCACGGGCGGGGTCGCCGCCAAAGCCGTGACCAGGGCGTCCGTCACCTGCTCGATCTGCCACGGGCGGGCGCCGTAGCCCGCCAGTGCCTCGGCCACCGCGTCCGCCTCCAGGCGCTCGGGCGGCTCCCAGCACAGCCGGCGGACCGTGTCGGGGGTGATCAGGTTCTCCTGCGGCAGGTTCAGCCCCTCCGCCAGCGCCGATACGGCCGTCCGGGCCGCGGCCAGCCGCGCCGCGGCCGCCGGGTCCTTGTCCGCCCAGGAACGCGGCGGCGGCGGACCGGCCGGGGTCGCCCCCGGCATCGGCAGCTCGGCCTCGGGCAGGGCCTTCGCCCGGTCCACGGCGGCCATCCACTGGTCGAGCTGACGCCGGCCCATGCGCTGCCCGTAGCCGGGCAGGGCGGAAAGGGCCTGCACGTTCAGCGGCATGGCGAGGGCGGCCTCGACGATCGCCGCGTCACCCAGCACCTTGCCCGGTGACACGTCGCGCCGCTGCGCGATCCGGTCCCGGGACTCCCACAGCTCCCGCACGACGGCCATCTGCCGGCGCCGGCGCACCTTGTGCATGCCGGACGTACGGCGCCACGGATCCTTGCGCGGCGGGGCGGGCGGCGCCGAGGCGATGGCGTCGAACTCCTGGTGGGCCCATTCCAGCTTGCCCTGCCGGTCCAGCTCCTTCTCCAGCGCGTCCCTCAGGTCCACGAGCAGCTCCACGTCGAGCGCGGCGTAGCGCAGCCACGGCTCGGGGAGCGGACGGGTGGACCAGTCGACGGCGGAGTGGCCCTTCTCCAGCACGTAGCCGAGGACCCCCTCGACCATCGCGCCGAGGCCGACCCGCGGGAAGCCGGCGAGGCGGCCGGCCAGCTCGGTGTCGAAGAGGGAGGTGGGTGCCATGCCTATGTCGCGCAGGCACGGCAGGTCCTGGGTGGCGGCGTGCAGGATCCACTCGGTGCCGGACAGGGCCTCGCCGAGGGAGGAGAGGTCGGGACAGCCCACCGGGTCGATGAGTGCGGAGCCGGCACCCTCGCGGCGCAGCTGTACGAGGTAGGCGCGCTGGCCGTAGCGGTAGCCGGAGGCGCGCTCGGCGTCCACGGCCACGGGGCCGGTGCCCGCGGCGAAGGCCGCGACCACCTCGGCGAGCGCGGCGGCGTCGGAGACCACCGGAGGGATGCCCTCACGGGGTTCCAGCAAGGGAATCGGCAGCCCGTCGGACGAAACCTCGTCGTCCGGGGGGCCGCCCCCGGTGGTGGTGCGCAGGTCTGCTGCGGTTTCTTGGGCGTCGGTCACCGGTCAAGGGTATCCGTGGATACGACGCGCCCGTCGCCGGAACGTTCCGGCGACGGGCGCGAGGGGGGAGTACGGACGTTTCCCCGGGTTCTCCGGGAGTTCTCCCGGGGTCCTCCGGGGGGTATCGGCCGGGTCAGTGGATGATCCCGGTCCGCAGGGCGACGGCGACCATCCCGGCCCGGTCGCCGGTGCCCAGCTTGCGGGCGATCCGTGCGAGGTGGGACTTGACGGTCAGGGCGGACAGGCCCATCGAAACGCCGATGGCCTTGTTGGACTGGCCCTCCGCGACGAGGCGCAGGACCTCGACCTCGCGGCCGGAGAGCTCTCGGTAGCCGCCCGGGTGGCTCGGGGCACCCGGGGGGCGGCGGTGCATACGGGCCGCGGCGGCGCCGATGGGGGCGGCGCCGGGCCGGGACGGGAGCCCGATGTTGGTCCGGGTGCCGGTGACGACGTAGCCCTTCACTCCGCCCGCGAGGGCGTTGCGTACGGCGCCGATGTCGTCGGCGGCGGACAGGGCCAGGCCGTTCGGCCAACCGGCGGCGCGGGTCTCGGAGAGCAGGGTGAGACCGGAGCCGTCGGGCAGGTGTACGTCGGCCACGCAGATGTCGCGCGGGCTGCCGATGCGTGGACGGGCCTCCGCGATGGACGAAGCCTCGATCACGTCGCGAACTCCGAGGGCCCACAAATGGCGGGTCACGGTGGAACGCACGCGCGGGTCGGCCACGACGACCATGGCCGTCGGCTTGTTCGGGCGGTAGGCGACCAGGCTTGCGGGCTGCTCGAGAAGAACGGACACCTAGGCCTCCTGGGGGGAGTGGCGGGACGGCCGGCTCGGGGAAGGAAGCCGGTGCGAACCGTGCGGATGGTCTATGACTCCTTCGGCACGTCACCCGCCCGGCTTTAGGGAATGATCACGATTTGGTGAGTAACAATTCGGGCAATTCGGACGCACGATCGATCATAGGGTGATCAGAAGCCCGCAAGTGACGCCCCGTAACGACATCCGGCCCCGATATCGGGGCGCGGGTCGGCATGGATCGGTGCAGGTCGGCGCGGGTCGGCGCGGTCGGCGCCGCCCGCGGCCTTGCGGAATTACCCCTGGGGGTGATGCGGACCGCGCCGCTGGGGCAGCGAGACCACGCCGGTCACCGTCTCGGTCGGTCCGACCGGCGGCAGCCCCGCGATCTGGCACAGCAGTTCGCACCATGCCGACAGGTGTGCGGCGGTGTCCGGCACCCCGCCCACTCCCTCGCGCGGCGTCCACGAGGCCCTGATCTCGATCTGTGTCGCCGGCCGCCGCTCTCCGAGCCCGCCGAAGTAGTGCGAGGCGGCCATGGTCACGGTCCCGCTCGCCTCCCCGTACGTCAGCCCGCGCGCGTCCAGCGCCCCCGTCAGCCAGGACCAGCACACCTCCGGGAGGAGCGGGTCCACGGCCATCTCCGGCTCCAGTTCCGCCCGTACGAGCGTCACCAGCCGGAAGGTGCCCTGCCAGGCGTCGTGCCCGGCCGGGTCGTGCAAGAGGATGAGCCGGCCGTCGGCCAGGTCCTCGTCGCCGTCCACGACCGCCGCTTCCAGCGCGTACGCGTGGGGTGCCAGCCTCTGTGGCGGTTTGGTGGGATCGATCTCGATCCCCTGCCGCAGCCTCGCCTTCTTCAAGCCGTCGACCGCCCGCCGGAACGGGAGTGGGACGGAGCTGTCCTTCGCGCTGTCCGTACCGTCAGCGCCATCTGAAAATCGTCCCTGAGCCGCAGCCATGCGGGGAAGACTAGGCGGAACGAGCGCCCGTACGGCGCAGGGACACCCGCGCCGGGCCGGGCACTTCTTCATACGTGCGAAGATTTGAGCCGTGAGCGCCAACACCCGCCCCACGGGCACGCCGAGCCAGACGTACGATTCCGCCTTCCTGAAGGCGTGCCGGCGCGAGCCGGTGCCGCACACCCCCGTGTGGTTCATGCGACAGGCGGGGCGCTCGCTCCCCGAGTACCGCAAGGTGCGCGAGGGCACGCAGATGCTGGAATCCTGCATGCGGCCCGACCTGGTCACCGAGATCACCCTGCAGCCGGTCCGGCGCCACAACGTGGACGCGGCCATCTTCTTCTCCGACATCGTGGTCCCGCTGAAGGCCATCGGCATCGACCTGGACATCAAGCCGGGCATCGGCCCGGTCGTCGCCCAGCCGATCCGCCGCCGCGAGGACCTCGCACAGCTGCGCGACCTCACCCCGGAGGACGTCTCGTACGTCACCGAGGCGATCGGCATGCTCACGGGTGAACTCGGCTCCACGCCGTTGATCGGCTTCGCCGGCGCGCCGTTCACCCTCGCGAGCTACCTGGTCGAGGGCGGGCCGTCCAAGAACCACGAGCACACCAAGGCCCTCATGTACGGGGACCCGGAGCTCTGGGCCGACCTGCTGGACCGCCTCGCCGAGATCACCTCCTCCTTCCTGAAGGTCCAGATCGAGGCCGGCGCCTCCGCGATCCAGCTCTTCGACTCCTGGGTCGGCGCACTCGCCCCGGCGGACTACCGCCGCTCGGTGATGCCCGCCTCCGCCAAGGTCCTGGAGTCCGTCGCCTCGTACGGGGTCCCGCGCATCCACTTCGGCGTGGGCACGGGCGAGCTGCTCGGCCTCATGGGCGAGGCCGGCGCGGACGTCATGGGCGTCGACTACCGGGTCTCCCTGAAGGACGCCGTGCACCGGGTCGGCCCCGGCAAGGCGCTCCAGGGCAACCTGGACCCGGCGGTCCTCTTCTCCACCACCGAGGCGGTGGAGACCAAGACCCGCGAGGTGCTGGACGCCGCGGCGGACCTGGAGGGCCACATCTTCAACCTGGGCCACGGCGTCCTCCCGACGACGAACCCGGACGCCCTGACCCGCCTGGTGGACTACGTCCACACGCAGACGGCGGTCTAGCCCCGAGACCCTGCTGCTGGATGATCCGCTCCGAACTCGTCGCGCCCGCCGCGACGGGTTCGGCCGACTAGACCCCCGCCGCCCGGACCGCGGAGACCGCCTTGCGGGCGGCGACCAGCACCGGGTCCCAGACCGGGGAGAACGGCGGGGCGTAGCCCAGGTCCAGGGAGACGATCTGGTCCACCGTCATGCCGGCCGTCAGGGCCACCGCGGCGATGTCCACCCGCTTCGCGGAGCCGGCGCCGCCGACGATCTGGCAGCCCAGGAGCCGGCCCGTGCGGCGTTCCGCCAGAATTTTGACGGTCATCTCCGCCGCCCCCGGGTAGTAGCCCGCCGTGTTCGTCGAGCTGATCGTCGCCGTGACGAAGCGGAGCCCGGCGGCCAGCGCGTCCCGCTCGCGCAGCCCCGTACGCGCGATCTCCAGGTCGCAGACCTTGCTCACGGCGGTGCCGACCACGCCCGGGAAGGTCGCGTAGCCGCCGCCGACGCCCGAGCCGATGACCTGGCCGTGCTTGTTCGCGTGCGTGCCGAGCGGGATGTGCCGCATGCGGCCCGCCACCAGGTCCAGGACCTCCACGCAGTCGCCGCCCGACCAGACGTTCTCGTGGCCGCGGACCCGCATGGAGAGGTCGGTCAGCAGGCCGCCCGACTCGCCCAGCGGCAGGCCCGCCGCGCGGGCCAGGGCCGTGCGCGGCTCGACGCCGATGCCCAGGACCACGACGTCCGCCGGGTACTCCTCGCCCGAGGCCGTGGCCACCGCGCGGGCCCGGCCCTCCCCGTCGGTGAGGATCTCCGTCGCCTCGGCGCGGGCGACCGTACGGATCCCCATGCCGTTCATCGCGCTGTGCACCAGCCCGCCCATGTCCGGGTCCAGCGTGGACATGGGCTGCTCGCCCCGGTGCAGGACGGTGACCTCGAAGCCCCGCCCGAGCAGGGCTTCCGCCATCTCCACGCCGATGTAGCCGGCGCCCACGACCACGGCCCGGCGGCCCTCCGTCCGTTCCAGATCCGCCATCAGCCGCTGTCCGTCGTCCAGCGTCTGCACCCCGTGCACCCCGTGCGCGCCGATGCCGGGCAGCCGGGGGCGGACCGGGCGGGCGCCGGTGGCGAGGACGAGCTTGTCGTACCCCGTCCAGTACTCGGCGCCCGATTCCAGATCCCGGGCCCGCACCCGCCGTCCCGCGAGGTCCAGCTCCACGACCTCCGTGCGCGTGCGCAGGTCGATGTCCCGCGCGCGGTGCTCCTCGGGCGTCCGGGCGATCAGCTCGTCCGGGCCGTCGACCAGGCCGCCGATCCAGTACGGGATCCCGCACGCGGAGTACGAGGTGAAGTGCCCGCGCTCGAAGGCGGTGATCTCCAGCTCCGCCGGGCCCCTGAGCCGCCGGGCCTGTGACGCGGCGGACATCCCCGCCGCGTCACCGCCGACCACCACCAGCCGTTCCGTGCCGTTCCCCATGTGCCCCTACCGTCCTTCCCCGCCGCGTGTGCCTGCGGGTCCCACGCTACGGGCGCACGGGTGGTCAGTCCTGGAGCTGGGGCGGCGTCGGGTTCGGGTCCGCCGGATCCGCCGGAGTGGGGGCCGTGTGTCCCGGCCGCCCCGGCCCGCCCTGCGCGGGAAGGCGCCGCGCCGTGCCGGGCTTCTCCTTCGCCGGACGCCACTTGCGGTACTGCCGGAAGCCGAGCAGCAGGAACGCGCCGCTGAGCAGGAACGGCGAGGCCGCGGCGAGCGCCATCAGCAGGTACAGGACCGCGGCGGCGAAGACCTTCCAGCCGCCGAACAGGGCGTCGGAGAAGCCCGGTTCCGGCTTCTCCTTCTCCTTGACGGCCGCCTTCCCCGGCTCCGAGAACGTCAGCGTGATCGTGCCGAGCGAGGTCTGGTCCTTCAGCGCCGTCTGCTGGGCGAGCAGCGACTCCAGATCGGCCTGCCGCTTGCCGAGTTCCGCCTCCAGCGTGACCACCTCGGTCAGCCCCGAGGCCTTCTCCATCATCTCGCGCACCCGCACCACGCTCGCCTGCTGGGACTTGACGCGGCTGTCGACGTCCGCGACCTTCTGCGTCACGTCCTGCGCCTCGACCTTGCGGCCGAGCAGCTTTCCGCTGCCCTCCATGGCGGCCAGCACCGCGTCGAAGCGATCGCCCGGCACCCGCAGGGTCACCGTCGAGGTCATCGACCCGTCGGGTTCGCGGGCGGTGGCCTCGTTGCCCACGTACCCGCCCGCGTTCTCCGCCGCCGTCCGGGCCCCGGCCGTCGCCTTCTGCACGTCGGCCGTCTCCACCGACAGCGCCGCGGTCCGGATGATCTGCGTGCGTACGGCGGGAGCCTGCGGCAGGCTCTTGTCCGCGTCGGGAGCCGGAGCGCCCGACGCGGCCGGGGCCGGAGCCGCCGCCCCGCCCTGTCCGGCGGCGTCCTGCCGCTGGGAGCCCTCCGCGACCGCCGCCTTGTCCGAGGCGGTGCCGTCGGCGCCGCAGCCGGTGAGGACGAGAGCCCCCGTGAGCGAGAGCGCGGCCAGGGCCGTCGCCGAACGCCGCCCGTACCGTCCGTAACGTCTGTGCCGGGTGTGCATCGTTGGGTCCCCCTGGTAGGTGTCGGAATCGTCGGATGCGCTTGTGTCCGTGCCTCGACGTTCCGACGTGCCGGGACCCGTCCCGGGTTTCGTACGCGCGGTCCCGAGCTGATCCCGAAGCGGTCACGGTCAGGCCTCGGTGACCGCCCCGTGAGCGGTCTGAGACGATGTGTCCATGCACGAAGCGGACACGCGTACGGACCGGCCGGCCCCCGCCGGGCACGTCGTCGTCATCGGCGGCGGGATCGCGGGCCTCGCGGCGGCCCACCGGCTGCTCGCCGAGGGCCTGCGCGTCACCCTGCTGGAGGCCGGTCCGCGCCTCGGCGGCAAGCTGCGCTCGGGCGAACTGGCCGGCCTGCGCGTGGACCTCGGCGCCGAATCCGTACTCGCCCGCCGCCCCGAAGCGCTCGAACTGGCCCGCGCCGTGGGCCTCGGCGAGGCCCTGCAGCCGCCGGCCACCGCCACCGCCCGCCTGTGGACCCGCGGCGTGCTGCGGCCCCTGCCGGGCGGGCACGTCATGGGCGTACCCGGCGACCTGGGCCCGCTCGCCGCCTCCGGGGTGCTCTCCGCCGAGGGCCTGGCCCGCGCCGGAGCCGAACACGCCCTGGCACCCCAGGAGATCGGCGAGGACGTGGCCCTCGGCGAGTACGTCGCCGCCCGGCTGGGCCGCGAGGTCGTCGACCGGCTCGTGGAACCCCTCCTCGGCGGGGTCTACGCCGGCAACGCCTACCGCATCTCGATGCGGGCCGCCGTACCGCAGCTCTTCGAGGCCGCCCGTACCCACGCCTCCCTCGGCGAGGGCGTACGGGAACTACAGGCCCGGGCGGCCCGCGCGGGGCAGACCGGTCCCGTCTTCTCCGGCATCGACGGCGGCATCGGCAGGCTCCCGCTCGCCGTCGCCGAGGCCTGCCGGGCGGCCGGAGCCCGGATCCTCCTCGACACCCCCGCGCGCGAGCTGACCCGTACCGCCACCGGCTGGCGCGTGGTCGCAGGCCCCCCAGACGGCACAGGCGGCGCCGAGGTCATCGAGGCCGACGGGGTGGTCGTGGCCGTCCAGGCCGGGCCCGCCGCCCGGCTGCTCGACCGGGTCGCACCCTTCGCCGCCACCGAGCTGCGCGGGGTCGAGTACGCCTCCATGGCCCTGGTCACGATGGCCCTGCACCGCTCCGACCTGCCGGCCGGGATCGCCGACGGCGGCGCGAGCGGCTTCCTCGTACCGCCCGTGGACGGCCGGACGATCAAGGCCTCGACCTTCTCCAGCAACAAGTGGGCCTGGGCCGGGGGCGATCCCGACCTCTTCCTGCTCCGCACCTCCGTCGGCCGCCACGGCGACGAGGGCGACCTCGAGCGCTCCGACGAGGAACTGGTCGCGGTCTCCCTCGCCGACCTCGGCGAGGCCGTGGGCCTCGCGCCCACCGTCCGCCCGGCGGCCGCCACCGTCACCCGCTGGGACGGCGGCCTGCCCCAGTACCCCGTCGGCCACCTCGGCCGGGTGGCCCGGATCCGCTCCGCCGTCGCGGCCCTGCCGGGCCTCGCGGTGTGCGGAGCCGTGTACGACGGGGTCGGCATCCCGGCCTGCATCGCGAGCGCGGGCAAGGCCGCCGACGTGGTGATCGCCACGTTGGGGACCGGTGGGGCACCCCTGGCACCGACCACTGATCAGCACACGGGACAATAGACGCATGACTGCACCAGAGAAGATTCCCAACGCGGGGAAGAAGGCGAAGGACCTCAACGAGGTCATCCGCTACACCCTGTGGTCCGTCTTCAAGCTGAAGGACGTGCTCCCCGAGAACCGCGTCGGCTTCGCCGACGAGGTCCAGGAGCTGTTCGACCAGCTGGCCGCCAAGGACATCACCGTCCGCGGCACCTATGACGTCTCCGGCCTGCGCGCCGACGCGGACATCATGATCTGGTGGCACGCGGAGACCTCCGACGAGCTGCAGACCGCGTACAACCTGTTCCGCCGCACCAAGCTGGGCCGCGCCCTGGAGCCGGTCTGGTCGAACATGGCCCTGCACCGCCCGGCCGAGTTCAACAAGTCCCACATCCCGGCCTTCCTGGCCGACGAGACGCCGCGCGACTACGTCAGCGTCTACCCCTTCGTGCGCAGCTACGACTGGTACCTGCTGCCCGACGAGGACCGCCGCCGCATGCTGAAGGACCACGGCATGATGGCCCGCGGCTACCCCGACGTGCGTGCCAACACCGTCGCCTCCTTCTCGCTCGGCGACTACGAGTGGCTGCTGGCCTTCGAGGCCGACGAGCTGTACCGCATCGTCGACCTCATGCGTCACCTGCGCGCCTCCGAGGCCCGCATGCACGTTCGTGAAGAGGTGCCCTTCTACACCGGGCGCCGCAAGTCCGTCGCCGATCTGGTGGCCGGACTCGCCTAGAGACCTCCCCTGGGGGGAAGGACCGGAGGGCCGCTGACCGGCGTCCTCCGGGGATCGGGAGGTTCTGCCCCCGAATCGACGCAGCCGGAGATCCCGCCCGGAAGTTCAGACGACTGGCGGCAGCAGTGCCCTGGGGTGCCCCCGGGCGGTCGCTGCCCGGTCGTCCAGCGACACCGGTGCGGGCTCCGGATGCGGCGCACACGTGACACGCCACCCTGAGGTGTCACCTGTCAGCAAGTACCGCTCCACGTGAGCGTCCACGCAGTCATTGCGTCCGCCGACCACTCCGTGCGTGCCGGCCCCCACCTCCGTCACCAGCCCGGCAAGCGGCCCGAGCCGCCGCTGGAGCTCCAGCGCGCCGCCGTACGGGGTGGCGCCGTCCCGCTCGGCCGCGACGATCAGCGTGCCGGGGAGCGGGGAGCCCGCTCGTGGCCCCACGTCCACCGGCCGCTGCCGCTCGCGCACCGGCCAGAAGGCGCAGGGCAGGTTCAGGAAGGCGTTGGCCCAGGTCTCGAAGGGGGCCGTGCGGGCCAGTTCGGTGTTGTCGCGGTCCCAGGTCTCCCAGTCGGCCGGCCACGGGGCGTCGTTGCACAGGGTCGCCGTGTAGACGGCCGTCGCGTTCTCGCTCTCGGCGGCCGCAGCCGGGTCCGGGGCGGCGAGCGAGACGAGCGGGCCCGGATCGCCGCGCAGGAACGCCGCCAGGGCCGCCGCACGGCCAGGCCAGACCTCGTCGTAGTACGCGGCCCGCAGGTACGCGGAGTGCAGCTGCCCGGTGCCGACCACTCCGCCCGCCGGTTCGCGGGCCAGCGCGGCCCGCACCCGGTCGTAACTGGCCTGCACCGCTCCGGGGGTGGAGCCGAGCCCGTACGCGGCGTGGTGGCGGGCCGCCCAGGCGCGGAAGTCGGCCCAGCGGCGCTCGAAGCCGGGGGCCTGGGCGAGGTTGTTGCGGTACCAGACCTTGCGCGGGTCGGGGTCGACGGCCGAGTCGAAGACCATCCGGCGGACGTGGCCCGGGTAGAGGGTGGCGTAGACCGCGCCGAGGTAGGTGCCGTACGAGGCCCCCATGAAGGTCAGCCGGTCCTCGCCGAGGGCGGCGCGCAGTACGTGCAGGTCGCGGACGTTGTTCAGGGTCGTGTACGAGCCGAGGGCCGCCCCGGCCCGCTCCGCGCAGCCGCGGGCATAGGCCCGCGCGGCCGCGATCCGGTCCTCCTTGGCGGCGGCGTCCGGCTGCGCGCCGACGGCCTCGGCCGGGGCCCGGGCGTACCGCTCCGGGTCCTGGCAGGAGAGCGGGTGCTCCGAGCGGCCCACCCCGCGCGGGGCGTAGCCGACGAGGTCGTAGGCGGCCCCGACGCGGCGCCACTCGGGCAGGTCCGCGACGAGCGGGAAGAACAGCCCGTTCCCGCCCGGTCCGCCGGGGTTGTACACGAGCGCCCCCTGCCGCCGGGCCCCGCCCGCGCCGGTGGCGGCGATCCGGCTCACGAGGACCCCGGTCTGCGCCCCGTAGGGCCGGGCGTAGTCGACCGGGACCCGCAGCGTGCCGCAGCGCACGTCGGGCCCGAGCCCCTCGGCCACGGGACACGGTCCGAACTCCAGCCCGCCGCGGGCACCCTGACGACCCGGCGGCGAACCCCCTCCCGGGGCCGAATCCGAATCCCCTCCCGCTCCCGGCAGCCCCGCGAGCGCGGCGGCGGCCGCGGCCCGCCGGGCCACGAGCTCGGCCCCGGCAGCCTCGGCGGCCGCCCGGGCGGTGGAGCCGGGCGCGGGGCCGGCGCCGACGGAGCCCGGGGGCGCGGCGGCGCGCGGGGATACGAGCCGGGCGCCGGGCGGCTCGGCGGAGCGGGCGACGGACGGCGGCCGGGGCGGGACCGGGGGAGAGGCCTGGGCGGCAGGCCCTGCGGCAGACCCCGCGGCGGAGGCCGGCGGCAGGGAAGCGGCCAGCGCGAGGGCGGCCAGCGCGACCGTGGCGGGTACCCGGGGCAGGCGCATGGCGGGCCTCTCTCATCTCATCGGACCGTCCGATGAGATCCGGCGGGCGGCCTCCTGTACAGGACCGCCGGCCGGTGTCGCGCTCAATCCCCCCGTTGGCCCGGAATCCGGCCCCGCCTGCCGTAGGTGAGGGCCGCCCGCAGCTCGGGATCGGTGACCGCGCGCAGCCCCCGCAGCGCCACCGCGGTCAGCGAGCCCCGCACACCGCGCTCCCGCCCCAGCTCCACGAGGAGCCGCCGGCCGGCGGGGGACGCCCACGCGGACTGCGCGTGCCCCTCGACGCGGGCTATGGCCAGGCATCCCAGGGACAGGATCAGCGGCAGCGCGAACCAGCACAGGATCATCGTGGTCGTGGTCCCCGGATCGGGTACGCACAGCGCGGCCGCCGCCATGCCGAGGACCAGCGCGGTGGCCTGCCGGACCGACCGGATCCCCGCGTCGATCTCCCGCTGGGCCCCGTCGCGCAGCGCGAGCCCAGCCTCTCCGAGCCGGTCCGCGAGGGCCCGTACGGCCGGATCCCGCGCCGCGACCGCCCGTACGGAGGTCACCGGCTCCTGCCCGTCCGGCCCGAACGCGCCGAGCACCGAGCACTCGTGCGGATCGCGGCCCACCGGGTCCACCACCGTCGCCCAGCCGGTGTGGGCGAGCAGCAGCCGCCGCTGGCGCTCCATCGACAGCAGCGTCAGCTCGGCCACCCGCTGCGGGCCGCCGGCGAGGTAGGCGGCCTCGTACAGGCTCAGCTCGTCGTGGTGGTGGCGCGCGGCGGTGCCCGGCGGGGGCTCCGCCAGTTCGGCGGCGGCCCTCAGGAGGCGGGTGCACGCGACCAGCAGCCCTGCCCAGGCAAGGAGGAGGAACAGGACCCAGAACATGTCCGAGTTCTACAAGATGCGAAACCGGCGGGTACAGGGCTCTGCCGAGGTGTGAGCGGCTCGTGACGGGTCCGTGATGGGCGGTCAGGAACTGCTGCTGCAGCTGGAACTGGACGAACTGCTACAACTCGAACCGCTGGACCCGCTGGAGCCGCTCGAACAACTCGACCCGCCGGAGCCGCCGGAACAGCTCGACCCGCTGGATCCGCCGCCCCCGCAGCCGCTCCCGCCGGAGCCGCAGCTCGAACCGCCGGACCCGCCGCCGTCGGAACCCGCGCACCAGACGACCGGGAGCACCTCGTCCCCGGACCCCCAGGAGGACCCCGAGGCACCGGAACGCCCGCGGGGCTGGGCCGCCGCCAGCCGGGTCCCGCGAGCCGCGGGCACCAACTGCTCGCGCAGGTACGGGTCCCTCAGCCCCCTCAGCCCGAACAGCGAGGTCTGGACGTACGGGCTCGGGTCGGCCCCGAAGTGGGCGCGGATCGCGCGCAGCGCCGCGGCCCCGGCCGGGGTGATCCGCTGCCGGGCCCGGGAGGCGCCGACGGTGCCCACGACGATTCCGCCCAGCAGAACGGGCAGGACCTCGACGATGAACGGCACACGAACGGATCCGGCCCCCTCCTGGAGCACGAAGGCGACGAAGGACAGCGGCAGCGAGAGGACCAGCAGCACCCCGCACACCACGGCCTGGGCCACGCCGTGGCGCAACCAGCGGTGCCGGCCGCCCGGGGTGGCGATCAGCCCGCGGGCGGCCAGCGCGTCGCCGGTCTCCTGCACGGCCGGGTCCCGCATGGCGGCGTAGCGGATCTGGTACAGCCATCCGGACGGGGCACCCTGACAGGCCTGGAGCACGGCCCGCTGGGCCGGGTCACCGCCCCGCACCCCGGGCCGCACCTGGACGATGCCGGGCCCGCCGGCCAGCATCCGTCCGTCGCAGAGCAGCGAGACGAGCGCGGCGTCCACCACCGCGCCGGGTCCGCCGGCCATGAAGGCGGCCTCGGACAGGTCGTGCAGACGGGGGGCGGGGCTCAGGGCGGGCCGCCGCGACCGCCGCAGGCCGCGCAGGAGCAGGACGCTGGAAGCGATGACGCCGATCCAGACGGCCACGGCGAGGAAGTCGAAGAAGCTCACGCCGCCCTCCCCACCAGGGCGCGGACCCAGCGCACGGCCCGGCGCGGCGGCCGGGCCCGGGCCCGGTCCCGCCACCAGAGCGTGAGCCGGCGCCGGGCGGCGGGGTCGGCCGGCAGGTCCCGGACCAGCAGGTGCTCGGCGAAGTCCAGCGCGTCGCGCCGGTATCCGGCGGCCATGGGCCGGTGCCGGGCGTAGCCGAGGAAGGCCTCCCGGTACGCGTCCTCCCCGCCCAGGATGCCCGGCAGCTCGGGCGCCAGCTTGGCCACGACCCCGGCCCGCTTGGCCGCGAGCGCCCGCGCCTGTACGCGCACCCGCTGCCGGTCGAACCCCTCGGGCACGGGCGTTCCGGCAACCAGCGCCGACAACAGGGCAGCCTGCCCGATCCCGACCCGAGTCCGGGCAGATCCCAACCCCGCCCCGCCGGCCTTCGCGACGGGCATCGGGTCGGCCCCGGTCCCAGCCCCGTCGGCGTTCGCGGCGCGGGTCCGGGCAGCGCCCGGGGAACGGGGGAAGGGCGGGTAGGGGACAGCCCCCGCAGGGCCGTCCAGCACCCCGCGGATCGCCGCCAGCTCACCCGCCAGCTCGGCGCCGGCCGGAAAGTCGTCGTCCCGCTCCAGCAGCACGCCCGCCGGCTCCACCCGGGAGCGCAGCTCCGCGAGAACCTCCAGCACCGCCGCCGGCACCGGATGCGCGTGCGTGTCGTGCCACACCCCGCCCCGCTCCACGCCCCCGGCGACGTGCACGTACGCCAGCGCCTCCAGCGGGATCCCGTCCAGTACGGCGAGCGGGTCCTCCCCCCGGTTGACCCGGTTGGTGTGCAGGTTGGCCACGTCGATCAGCAGCCGCACCCCGGTCCGCTCCACGAGCTCCGTCAGGAACTGCGCCTCGGTGAGCTCCTCCCCGGGCCACGACACCAGCGCCGCGATGTTCTCCAGCGCGAGCGGCACCGGCAGCGCGTCCTGCGCGATCCGCACGTTCTCGCAGAGCACGTCCAGCGCGTCCCGGGTCCGCGCCACGGGCAGCAGGTGCCCGGCTTCGAGCACCGGTCCCGGCGCCACCGAGGAGGTCCGTACGAAGGCGATGTGCTCGGTGACCAGCGGAGCCCCCAGCGCCACCGCCCGCTCCCCGAGCGCGGCCAGCTTCGCCTGGTCCGGGCGGTCCGCGCCGCCGATGCCCAGCGAGACTCCGTGCGGCACCACGCGGACCCCGCGTTCGAGCAGCCGCAGCAGGGACTCGGGCAGGTGGCCGGGACAGATGTTCTCCGACACGACCTCGACCCAGTCCAAGCCCGGCAGGCCCTCCACCGCTCCCGCGATCTCCGGCCGCCAGCCGATGCCCACCCCCAGGTGTGCCATGGGCTTCATGTCCCCTCGCCCCCTCTCATCGGTCCGTGTGCCGATGTCATGGCCCCGACGGAGTCGAGCCAACCCGCCCAGGGGGACGTTCAGAGCAACATTTGAGGTTCCGGGCCCCGCGGCCCCGCGGCCCCGCCGATCCGCGCTACAGCCGCGCCCGCAGCGCCGGATGGTCCGCGACCACCGTGCACGAGCCGGGCGCGATCTCCGTGAACCCCGCGTCCCGCACCACCGGCAGCCCGCTCCCGGACAGCTCCGTCCACCGCTCGCGCGCGGCCGTCCGTACGGCCAGCCGGAAGCCGGAATCCCGCCACGCGGCCCGCTCCGGGCCGGTCAGCTCCCACCAGGCGAGCTGCGCCGCGTGTCCGGCCTGGGCCATGGCCTTGCCGGCCGACATGTCCAGGCCGGGGTTGAGCCAGAGGACCGGCAGGCCGGCCTCGGCCGGTGCGACCGGCTCCGGGTCGTCCAGATCGGTGCCCGACACCTGGAGCTTGGCCAGCTCCTTGGGCCAGCCGTCGAGCGGGACCGGCGGGAAGACCCGTACCTCCGAGTCAGCGCCCTGCACCGTGAGGCCCGGCAGGGTCCCGGCCTTGCGCCACTCCGCCCCGCGCGCCCTGCGCACCACCTTGCGGATCCGCGCGTCCTGCCAGTCCCGGACCGCCGCCGCCCACTCGCCCTCGCCGGCCGACCGCTCGTCGGTGAGCAGGACGAGCACCGCGCGGGCGGCCGTCTCCAGGGCGTCGGTCCGGGCCGGCGGCTCCGTCTTCTCGATCCGCACCACCAGCGGGAGGACGTACTGCGGTGCTTCGTCGCGGGCGATCCGCTCCTGCCGGAAGGGGCTGTCGGACCCGACTGCGGGTACCGGGGTGTCGTGGCGCGTGTCCTGGGTGCTCATCCGGCCAAGGATGCCAGTTTCCGCCTCCAGGCTGATGCCCGAGGGGCCCGGGACGGGGGAGTATCGACGGCATGAAGAGCGACCTGTTCGCGTCCGAGAACCTGGCCGAGGCGTCCGCCGTACCCGGGATGACCCTGCAGAACGCCAAGTCCGTGAAGTACACCGTCGACGGCGAGGTGCTCGCCCGCCAGGGTTCCATGGTCGCCTTCCGGGGGAACCTGCGGTTCGAGCGCAAGGGCGAGGGCGTCGGCCGCATGCTCAGGCGCGCCGTCACGGGTGAGGGCCTCCCGCTGATGTCCGTACGCGGGCAGGGCGAGGCCTGGTTCGCGCACCGGGCGGGCCACTGCTTCGTCATCGAGTTCGAGCCCGGTGACGCGCTCACCGTCAACGGCCGCAACGTCCTGTGCTTCGACCCGTCCCTCGGCTACGAGATCACGATGCTCAAGGGCGCCGGCATGGCCGGCGGCGGCCTCTTCAACAGCCTCTTCACCGGCACCGGGAAGCTCGCCGTGGTCTGTGACGGGAACCCGATCGTCATCCCGGTCACCCCGCAGGCCCCGGTCTACGTGGACACCGACGCCGTGGTCGGCTGGAGCGCGCGCCTGGAGGCGGCGCTGCACCGGTCCCAGTCCATCGGCTCGATGATCCGGGGCGGTTCCGGCGAGGCGGTCCAGCTGAAGCTCAGCGGCGAGGGCTTCGTCATCGTCCGCCCGAGCGAGGCCGCCGAGTCGGCCGCCGCCCATTGACCGCGCACGCCGCGCACGCGGGCACGCCGCGCGGGTGAGTAGGCTCGTACGCATGGACCAGACGGAGCAGACCGCGACCGACTCCTCGTACTGCCCCGCCCCCGCGGCCCCCGCCGGGCGGGTGGCCGGGCCGCCCTACGCCGACTGCGTGGAGTGCGGGAAGCCCACCGAGTACGGGGTCGCGACACCGGGCGTGGTGCTGTGCCCGGTGTGCGAGTGGCAGGACGCGCAGCGCACGGCCTGCTCCGGCTGAGGCCGCGGGATCTCGAGGCCCGTCGGGGCCCGGGCTACTTTCCGATGAGGTCGGAGACCTTGACGAAGCGGTAGCCGCGCTTGCGCAGCTCCGGGACGATCTTCCGGATGGCCTCCTCGGTGACCGGGGCGGCGCTGCGCGTGCAGTGCATGACCACGACCGAGCCGGGCTTCACCCCGGCCAGGACCTGTTCGGCCACCGCGTCGGGATCCTTCGCGAAGGCGTCCCCGCTGACCACGTCCCACTGGACGGCCGTGACCTTGGCCGTGGAGATGGCCCGCAGCGCCTGGTCGTCGTAGCAGCCGCCGGGGAAGCGGAAGTACGGGACGGTGTTGACCGCGCCCGCCTTGCGGAAGGCCTCGAAGGCCCGGTCCACGTCGGCGCGGGCGGCGGCCTCGTCGAGGGTGGGGAGCCCGTAGCACGGGGACTTGAAGGCGTGGTGGCTGTACGAGTGGTTCGCGATCTCGAAGTTCGGGTCGGTGCCGATGGACTTCGCCTGGTCCGGGTACTCCTCGGCCCAGCGGCCCGTCATGAAGACCGTCGAGGGCACCTTGAGGGTGCGCAGCGTGGAGATCAGCTGCGGGTTGTCGAAGCGCTCGCCGCCCGCCGCGCGCGGCCCCTGATCGGAGGTCATGTCGGCGTCGAAGGTCAGCGCCACCGTCTTGTCGGTCTGCTGCTTCGTGCGGTCGAAGACGGGGGTCAGGCCGCCCGGACCGGGAGCCAGGGTCGGCGCCTTGCCCGGCGGGCCGGGCTGCGGGGCCGCCGGCTGACTGCCCTGGGGGCTCGACGACGGGGCGGCGGACCCCGCGGTGGCGGGGGAGGCGGAGGCCGGAGCGGAGGGGGCCGCGGAGGCTCCCATCCGGGCCTGGCCGCCGGCGTCCGACGAACCGGTGCCGCCCCCGCACGCGGCGAGGGCGGCACTGAGAGCTGCTACGGCCGCGACGGCAGCCGTCCTGCGCACTGAGATGGTCACATACGCAAAATATATGACTATGTGGCAAGCAAGCGGGTGCGGCACTCCTCCACGTCGAAGTCACCCTTCGGGTACTGCGGCGCGATGCCCTCCAGATGCTCCAGCAGCAGTTTGCTGATCGCCCAGTTGCGGTACCACTTGCGGTCCGAGGGGACGACGTACCAGGGCGCGGCATCGGTGGAGCAGCGCTCCAGGGCCAGCTCGTAGGCCTGCTGGTACGCGGGCCACGCGGAGCGCTCCTCGATGTCTCCGACGTTGAACTTCCAGTGCTTGTCCGGGTTGTCGAGCCGCTCCAGGAGCCGCTTGCGCTGCTCCTCGTAGCCGATGTGGAGGAAGACCTTCACCACGGTGACGCCGTCGTCGGCGAGGGACTTCTCGAACCGGTTGATCTGCGCGTACCGGCGGCCGAGCTGACTGCGCGGCACCAGGTCGCGGACGCGGGCGATGAGGACGTCCTCGTAGTGCGAACGGTCGAAGATGCCGACCTCGCCCGGCTGTGGGAGGGCCTTCATGATGCGCCAGAGGAAGGGGTGGTTCTGCTCCTCGGACGTGGGCGCCTTGAAGGCCTTGATCCGGCAGCCGGAGGGGTTGAACAGCCCGATCACGTGCTTGACGGTGCCGCCCTTGCCGCTGGTGTCCATGCCCTGGAGCACGAGCAGGACGCGGCGGCGGTCGCCCGCGGTGCTGGCGGCGTACAGCCGTTCCTGGAGCGAGGCGAGCCGTTCACCCATCAAGGCGGTGGCCGCCACTCCGGCCGCCTTGTCGGTGGGACCGGCCGGGGTGGCTCCGGGGTGGAAGGCCCCGAGGTCGACGCGCTCGCCCGGCGGCACGCGGAGCACGGGGCTCAGCGGGGTGTCGTACCCGTACCCGTACTCGTACCCGTGTCCGCGTCCGTGGCCTCCGGTCTTGCGGGCGCCGCCCTTGGAGCCCGTGGAGTTCTCGGCGGATATGCGGAGCAGCTCGCGCAGGGAGAGGGGCTTGGACTTCGGCTTCCCGCCGGTGGCGGCGGCGCTGCCGGCATCGGTGCCGGCAGCGGGACGGGTCTGCTTCTCCGCCTTGGCGGCCTTCTCGCCCTTGGCGGGCGCGGCCGGCTCCGCGGGCTTCCCGGGGGTGGCCTTGCGGGCCTTGCGGGCCTTCGGCACCTTGGCGGGCTTCTCGGAGCCGGCGGCCTTGGCCCTTGCCTTGGCCTTCGCCTTCGTCTTGGACCCGGCCTTCTGCTGCTCCTCGGACTTCACGGCCTTGGCCGGTTCCCCGGCCTTCGCCTTCTCGCCGCCCTTGGCGGGCTTGGAGGCCTTCGAGGCCTTCGAAGCCCCCGCGCCCTCGGCGGTCTTGGCCGTCCCCGTGGGGCTGGCGCCCTTCCCGGACTTCGCCGTCTCCGACGGCTCGGCCGACCCCGTCGGCTTGTTGCTGTCCTTCTTGGCCACCGCTACCTACCTCGATCCATCGACTCCCTACGATGTTCCACCACAACGCAGTGGACCGCGACGTGGCGAAAGACCAGGCCGGGCGGGCCGGACGGCAGTGCGCGGGGGCCGGAAGACAGTGCGGGTCACCGCCATGGACCGGTCACCGCGAAGGTGGTCCCGGGCGCGTACGCGTTCACGTACATCGTCCGGGCGTCCGGGGAGAAGGTGACCCCGGCGAACTCGCCCCACTCCGGCGCCCCCGGCTTCCCGGTGTCGGCGGCGTTGCGGGCCATCGGGTAGACCTCGCCGCCGGGGGTCACGCCCAGGACGTACTGCGCGCCGCCGCCGTCCTCGCACACCATCAGCCCGCCGTCGGGGGCCAGGCAGATGTTGTCGGGGGAGTCGCCGGGCAGCAGGGTGCCGGCGGCCGGGCCGAACAGCACGTCCAGCCGGAGCCGCGCGCGCAGCGGGTCGTAGAACCACACCTGTCCCTGGTGGTCGGCGGGGGAGCCCTCGCGGGTGCGGGAGTAGCTGGAGACGAAGTGGACGCCACCGTCGCCCCAGTAGCAGCCCTCCAGCTTCTGGGCGTGGGTGACCCCGCCGGGGCCGAAGTCCTGGAGCCGGATCGGGGTCCCGGACGCGGACGGGTCCGGGACGGGGACCCACTCCACGGGGAACTCGGCTCCGGGCTCGTCCACCACCGCCAGGTTCGGCAGTCCGGGGACCCGCAGGGCCTCCAGCTCGCCGCCCGCGCGCAGGGAGCCGAGGCCGCCGAGGGGGCGGGCGGGCAGGAACCGGTAGAAGAGCCCGAAGGGTTCGACGAAGGCGTCCTCGGTCTCGTAGACCACGCCGAGGTACGGGTCCACGGCGACGGCCTCGTGCGCGAAGCGGCCCATCGCGGTGAGCGGGACGGCGCCGGAGCGGCGCGGATCGGCGGGGTCGACCTCGAAGACGTAGCCGTGGTCGCGGGTGTAGCCGGAGGTGCCCGCCCGGTCCTCGGTCTCCTCGCAGGACAGCCAGGTGTTCCAGGGAGTACGGCCACCCGCGCAGTTGACGGCGGTGCCGGCCAGGGCGACGCGCTCGGCGGTGACCCGGCCGGCCGGGTCGAGGTCGAGGAGGGTGCAGCCGCCGAGGGCGTACGGGTCGTAGGTGAGCCCGTCGACGGGAGGGACCCGCAGGGCGGCGGTGGTCCGGTTCTCGTGGTTGCGCACCAGCCGGACGCGGCGCTGACCGGCGTCGAAGGCGGCCATGCCGTCGAAGTTGCCCGGGATGACGCCCTCGCCCGAACGCAGCGGCTCGCCCGCGCGCGAGAGGACGCGGTACGTGAACCCGGCGGGCAGATCGAGCAGCCCGGCGGGGTCGGGCACCAGCGGGCCGTAGCCGCGGGCGGAGGCGGGGGCGGCGTCGCCGGTGAACAGCGCGCCGAGGGCTCCGCCGAAGGAGACGGCCGCGGCCGCCATCAGGCTGCGTCGGCTGAGGTTCATCGGCAACTCCGGGTGGTGGGGCGGATCTTCGACGGGGCCGTGGTACCACGCCGACGCGCCGTCCGTGCCGCGCCGCGCGCACCCGTACCCGGGCGGGGCGCGGGGGCCCGCCGCGCGGAGCCGTGCCCCTCACCGCGCTTCCACCGTTCACCGGGCTCTGCCCGGACCCCGGCTGGGCTCCGCCCCGGACCCGCGGCTCGAACGCCGGCGGGGCCGCAGATGTGGCCGGGCGGGCCCGAATCGGCCCGCCCGGGCGGAGCCGGGGGCTAGGCCAGCTTGGCGCTGAGGGTGATGGTCGTACCCGTCAGGGCCTGGCTGACCGGGCAGTTCTTCTTCGCGTCCTCGGCCGCGGCGACGAACGCGTCGTTGTCCAGGCCCGGCACCTCGCCCTCGACGGTGAGGTGGATCCCGGTGATGCCCTTGCCCGGCACGAAGGTGACGGCGGCCGAGGTGGTCAGCTTGGCCGGCGGGTTGCCCGCCTTCGCGAGACCGTTCGAGAAGGCCATGTTGAAGCAGCTCGAATGTGCGGCGGCGATGAGCTCCTCCGGGCTGGTGCGCCCGTTGGCCTGCTCGTCGGTGCGCGCGGGCCAGGAGACGGGGTAGCTGCCGAGGCCGGACGAGTCGAGGGTGACCTCGCCCTTGCCTTCGAACAGGTCGCCTTCCCAAACGGCGTGTGCATTGCGGGTGGCGCCGGCCATGGTGGATCCCTTCGCAGAAGTGGAAACGGCCGGCCCGCGGAACGGGCCGACGGCTCCAAACCTACTGGGACACCAGGGGCTTCGCGTCGCGTGCCAGCGCGGTGAGCCGCGAGATGGCCCGGAAGTACTTCTTGCGGTAGCCGCCGTTCAGCATCTCGTCACTGAAGAGGCGGTCGAAGGGAACGCCCGCCGCCAGGACCGGGACCTCCCGGTCGTACAGCCGGTCGGCCAGGACCACCAGCCGCAGCGCCGTCGACTGGTCCGGGATCGGGCCGACATCGGTGAGGCAGACGGCCGTCAGACCGTCGGTCAGGGCCCCGTAGCGGCTGGGGTGGACCCTGGCCAGGTGCTCCAGCAGCCCCGGGAAATCGTCGAGGCTCGCGCCCTCGGTGGCGTACGCGGCCTTCGTGACCTGCTCCTCCGAGAACGGCGCGGGAGCCTCCGGCAGGCCGCGGTGGCGGTAGTCCTGGCCGTCGATGCGCAGCGGCCGGAAGTGCGCGGAGAGCCCCTGGATCTCCCGCAGGAAGTCGGCGGCGGCGAAGCGGCCCTCGCCGAGCTTCCCGGGCAGCGTGTTGGAGGTGGCGGCCAGCGCCACGCCCTGCTCGACCAGGCGGCTGAGCAGGGAGGAGACGAGGACGGTGTCGCCCGGGTCGTCGAGCTCGAACTCGTCGATGCACAGCAGGCGGTGCCCGCCGAGGGTCTGCACGGTCTGCTGGAAGCCGAGCGCGCCGACGAGGTTGGTCAGCTCCACGAAGGTCCCGAAGGCCTTGAGCGCCGGCTCGGCCGGGGTGGCGTGCCAGAGGGAGGCGAGCAGGTGGGTCTTGCCGACGCCGTAGCCGCCGTCGAGGTAGACACCGCGCGGGCCGGTGGGGGCTGTGCTCTTCGGCGTCCGCGAGAACCACCGCTTCTTGCCGGAGCCGCTCGCGTGCGCCCCGCCGAGGCCCGCGGCGAAGTCCGCGAGGACGGTGACGGCCTCGGACTGGCTGGGCTGGGCCGGGTCCGGGTCGTAGGTGTCGAAGCGCACCGCGTCGAAGCGCGGCGGCGGCACCATCTCGGCCACGAGCCGTTCCGCGGGCACCCGCGGCTCGCGGGCACACAGGGACTGCGGTCCCACGTCGGCTATCGGGGGCCGCCCGGGGGCTGACGCTGAGGGCGAGAGTGATGTTGACACAGCTCTTAACTCTACGGGGCGTGGCACACTGCACCGATGCGACGCCTGTTCCCTGTGACCGATCAGACATCAGCGGACCGGACCGACCGTGAGTGGTCGCTGGACGAACTCGCCGAGGCGTACGAGTACCCCGAGCTCGGTCCGGACGGCCACTGGCTGCGGGCCAACATGGTCTCCACCCTGGACGGCGCGGCCCAGCACGACGGGCGTTCGCAGCCCATCTCCGGCGAGACCGACATGCGGATCTTCGGCACCCTGCGGGCCCTGGCCGATGTGGTGGTCGTCGGCGCGGAAACGGTTCGCCAGGAGGGCTACCGCCCGGCGCGGGCCCGGGAGGCGTTCGCCGCCCGCCGTAGCGCGGCCGGTCAGGGGCCCGCCGCGGCCATCGCCGTGGTCTCCGCCAGCCTGGACCTGGACTTCTCGCTGCCGCTGTTCTCCTCCCCGCTGGTGCCCACCCTGGTGCTCACGGGCGCCGCGGCCCCCTCCGGCCGGGTCGACGAGGCCGCCAAGGCCGGGGCGCACGTGGTGGTGGCCGGCGACGGGGCGGGCGTGGATCCGGCCCGGGCCGTACGGGAACTCGCGGACCGGGGGCTGCGCCGCCAGCTCACCGAGGGCGGGCCCCGGCTGCTGGGCCAGTTCGTGGCCGCGGACGCGCTGGACGAGCTGTGCCTGACGATCTCGCCGATGCTCACGGCGGGTGACGCCCAGCGGATCTCCGGGGGGCCGTCCGTCACGGTTCCGCACCGGCTCGCGGCGGCCTGCCTGCTGGAAGAGGCCGGGTTTCTCTTCACGCGTTACCGTCGGATCTGAAGAGAGGCGGAATTAGTCGTTCCGCTTAGCTTCCGCTGGGCACATTAGTGGGCAGGTATAACCGCAGGCCCCGTGCCACAGCGGGGCAGGATGGTTTCCGCAGGGGCCGGCCGGCCGGTCTCGGCCCACGAAGGAGAGGGCGTCCGTGTTCACGAGCGTATTGATGATCGAGCAGCCGCTGACCCCCGTCGACGTGGACTTCGTCACGACCCTCCACGGAGACGAGCAGGTCTCCTTCATCGTCCTCATGCAGCCCCGCGGCGACCGGGACCGGCTGCTGCGCGCCATCGACGACGTAGCGCTCGGTGAGCTTCCCGAGGCCATCCGCGAGGGCGACGAACCGGAGGGCGAGGCAGCCCGCGGCCCGGCCGAACTGGCGATCGAGCACTCCCTCGCCTCGCTGCGGGCCAAGGGGGCCAAGGCCGTCGGGCAGATCGTCGACGAGCATCCGCTCGACAAGCTGAAGGCGGTGGTGGACGAAACCGGAGCCGACGAGGTGATCGTGCTGACCGCCCCGCACTACGTCGAGGAGTTCTTCCACCGGGACTGGGCCTCGCGGGCGCGCCACAAGGTCGGCGTTCCGGTGCTCAAGCTCTTCGCCCACAAGGAATAGGGTGGAGGCGGCCGGACGGTGCATCCACGCAACCCCGTAACCGCACATCCGGCTGCCGTACGTACGCATCGATCCTGGAGCTACCTGAATGAAGCCCGGCCTGCCGACCGCCATGGAACGGCCCCACTTCATCGGCATCGGCGGCGCCGGCATGTCCGGCATCGCGAAGATCCTGGCCCAGCGCGGCGCCCAGGTGGCCGGCAGCGACTCGCGTGACTCCGAGACCGCCCAGGCGCTGCGCGCCCACGGCGCCACGGTCCACATCGGGCACGCCGCCGGTCACCTCGCCGACGACGCCACCTGCGTGGTCGTCTCCAGCGCCATCCGCGCCGACAATCCGGAGCTGGCCCGCGCCGCCGAGCTCGGCATCCCCGTCGTGCACCGCTCCGACGCCCTGGCCGGGCTGATGGACGGCCTGCGGCCGATCGCCGTCGCCGGCACCCACGGCAAGACCACCACCACCTCGATGCTGGCCGTCTCCCTCTCGGCGCTGGGCCTGGACCCCTCGTACGCCATCGGCGGCGACCTGGACGCCCCCGGCTCCAACGCCCACCACGGCGAGGGCGACATCTTCGTGGCCGAGGCCGACGAGAGCGACCGCAGCTTCCACAAGTACACCCCGCAGGTCGCGATCATCCTCAACGCCGAGCTCGACCACCACGCGAACTACGCGTCGATGGACGAGATCTACGAGTCCTTCGAGACCTTCGTCGGCAAGATCCCGGCCGGTGGCACCCTGGTCATCGCCCACGGCCAGGCGGGCGCGGCCGAGATCGCGGGGCGGGTCGGCGCCAACCCCGGCCTGACGGTCGTCACGTACGGCGAGGAGCCCGCCGCCGACGTCCGGATCACCAAGATCACCCCGCGCGGGCTGAGCAGCGAGGTCACCGTCGTCATCGACGGCCGGATGCTCACCTTCACCGTGTCGGTGCCCGGCCGCCACTACGCGCACAACGCCGTCGCGGCCCTCGCCGCCGGCGTCGCGCTCGGCATCCCGGCGCACAACCTGGCCTCCGCCCTCGGCAAGTACACCGGGGTCAAGCGCCGCCTCCAGCTCAAGGGCGAGGCCGCCGGGGTCCAGGTCATCGACTCCTACGCGCACCACCCGACCGAGATGACCGCCGACCTGGAGGCCATCCGCGGCGCCGCCGGGGACTCCCGCATCCTGGTCGTCTTCCAGCCGCACCTCTTCTCCCGCACCCAGGAACTCGGCAAGGAGATGGGCCGGGCCCTCGCCCTCGCCGACGCCTCGGTCGTCCTCGACATCTACCCGGCCCGCGAGGACCCGGTCCCCGGGGTCACCAGCGAGATCATCATCGACGCCGCGCGCGCCGCCGGGGCCGACGTCACCCCCGAGCACTCCAAGGAAGCCGTCGCCGACGTCATCGCGGGAATGGCCAAGCCCGGCGATCTCGTTCTCACCATGGGTGCGGGCGATGTCACGGACCTGGGGCCGGCCATCCTGGCCCGTCTGTCGAACTGACGGCTCTGGGAAGAGCGGGAAAGCGGGAGATCAGTCATGTCGTACGAGGTAGAGAAGACGGACGAGCAGTGGCAGGCGGAGCTGACCCCGTCCGAGTACCAGGTACTGCGCCTCGCCGGGACGGAGCCCGCCTTCCGCGGTGAGTACACGGACACCAAGACCAAGGGCGTCTACAGCTGTCGCGGCTGCGGATCCGAGCTGTTCCGCTCCACGGAGAAGTTCGAATCGCACTGCGGCTGGCCGTCCTTCTACGACCCGAAGGACTCCGACGCGGTCGAGCTCAAGGCGGACGTCGCCCACGGCATGGTCCGCACCGAGGTCCTGTGCGCGAAGTGCGGCTCCCACCTGGGCCACGTCTTCGAGGGCGAGGGCTACCCGACCCCCACGGACCAGCGGTACTGCATCAACAGCATCTCCCTGCGCCTGACCCCGGCCGAGAAGCCGTCCGCCTGAGCTGCTCCACCGCTTCACCGCTTCACCGTTCCACCGCTTCATCGTGACCCTGCCTTCGGGCAGGGTCACTTTCATGTCCGGCCCCCCTCCGGCGGGCATGGTGTCGGAGACGTCGCGGTTGGGTTCCGATCCGGTCTCCAGGCCGCTCAGGGCGGCCGTCGATACCACGTTTCGACCAGGGAAGACACCTGTCCGTTTCATGGGGGTGGCTGGTTATGATCGGCCACCTCGCATCCCCTTTCGAAGCCCGACCGGTTGTCCCCCGGACCCTCCCCAGGTCCGTACCAGGCAGGGCTGTTGGTCCGTCCCGCTTTCCTCCCCGCTCCCGAGGACTGATGTCTCCCATAGAACCCGAAGGCGCACCAGGGCAGTCGACGCCTCGTCGGCGGCGTACCGTGCGCCTGCGTACCTTGCTCATCTGGCTGGCGGTGGTCCCCACCGTGGCGATGGGCGCCCAAGTGGCGGTGACCGCGGAGCGGTTGCTGGACCAGTCCAGGCACCTGCGGGCCGATGTGTCGGCCGGCGAGCGGCTCGGCGTACCCCTGTACACGCTCATGAGCGGGCTGCAGGCCGAGCGGACGACCACCGCCTCCCGGTGGGCCGGTACGCCCGTACCGGACAACGAGCTGCGCGGCCGGCGCGCCGCGACGGACCGGGCCGTGGCCGAGTTCCGCCGCCTGACCGCAGGGCAGGCGGACTCCGCGCACGACGACGGTCACATCGCGGAGGTGAGCCACCTCCTGGACGGCCTGGCGGAGCACCGCGAGCGCGCGGACGCCCGTACCGGCGCCGCCGAGAGCGTGACCGGCTACTACACCGGCGTGATCGGCGCGGCGATCCGCGTGTACCAGGAGGAGTTCAGCCACGCGGAGGACGGCGAACTCGCCCAGGAGAGCCGTCCCGCCGTCGCCCTGCTCTCGGCGTCCGAGATGGTGGCGCGCGAGGACACGGCCCTCGCGCTGGCCGGGCCGTCCAGAGAGCTGTCCTCCGCCGGGTTCGACGAGTTCATCAGCGCCGTCGGAGCCCACCGGTACCTGTACGACACGTGGATCGTCCCCTACCTTCCGGCGGACGAGCGGGCGTTCTACGAGCGGATCGTCGCCTCGCCCGAGTGGCAGACCAAGATCAGCATCGAGAACGCGATCGTCTCCGACCACAAGGACATCGAGTCCGGCGTCAAGCTGCCGTCCGAGGTGGCCGGCTGGCGCCCCGCGCACGAGAAGTTCGCGGGGCAGCTGGGCATCCTGAACGGCGAGCGGGGGCGGGGCGTCCTCGCTCGCGGCGACGCCAAGGCCGCGGAGCTGGAGCGCGAGGTCGCCTGGCTGATCGCGGGAAGCGGCGGCGCTCTGCTGGCCGTCGTGTTCGTCGTCGTGCTCACCACGCGCTCGGTCCTGCGCCGCCTGCGCGCTCTGCACGACCGTACGGTGACCGTCGCCGAGGACACGCTGCCGGACGTCGTATCGCAGCTCCAGCGCGGGCAGAGCGTTGACGCCCGGGCGCTGCCGATGGTGACCGGGGACCAGGACGAGGTCGGCCGCATCAACGACGCCTTCGCCCGCGTCGTCGCCGTGTCCGTCGACGGGCACCGCCGGCTCGCGGCCGAACGCCACGGCTTCGGCATGTTCGCCGCCGGCATCGCCTCGCGCACCGGAAACCTGGTCAGCCGCCAGCTGAGCCTCACCGAAGACCTCCAGGACACCTTCGGTCACGACGAAGCACTGCTCGCCCAGTTGATGCGATCCGACCAGCTGACCGTGGGCATGCGCCGGCAGATCGAGAACCTGCTCATCCTGTCGGGCGGCGAGGTCCCCGACCCGCACACCGAGCCCATGCGCGTCGCCGACCTGCTGCGCGAAGCCGCCGCGGAGGTCGAGGACTTCCGGCGCATCGAGCGGCAGGCCCTGGACGAGGCGAGCGTGGAACCGCGCGTCGTCAGCCAGATCAGCCACCTGCTGGCGGAACTGCTGGACAACGCCACCCGGTTCTCCCCGCCCAGGTCCAAGGTGGTCATCCGCGCCGAACTGGTGGCGGACGGGCTGTCGGTCGAGATCGAGGACCGCGGGCCGCGGGTGACCCCCGCGAGCTACGAGGAGATGAACGGGCGCCTGCACTCGGCGCCTCCGTTCTCCGTCCTCGCGCAGAACGCGCACCGGCTGGGCCTCTTCGTGGTCGGTCACCTCGCCGACCAGCTCCAGGCCACGGTCACGCTGCGCCGTTCGGTGTACGGCGGGACGTCGGCCGTGGTGGTCCTCCCCGCCGAGCTGCTGGCGCCGGCCGGAGCAGAGGCGGCGCCCGAACCGGCGGCGCCCGAACCGGTGCCGCGCGAACCGGCGGCGCCCGAACCCGTCCCGGCATCGAGCCTTGCGCAGGAACGCAAACCGGACCTGGTCCTGCACACGGGCGCCGGGCTGCCGAGCCGTCGGACGCCGGAGCGGACCCCCGACCGCACCGCCGACCGCACCGCCGACCGGACCCCCGAGCCGCCGGTGGACTCCACGCCCGCCACCCGCCCCGCGGCCCCGGCCGGCGGCCGGCCCGCCCTCCCCGAGCGTGTCCCGCAGACCCACATCGCCGAGCAGCTCCGCGCGCCGCGCGCACCGGAGGCGCTCGTCGTCCAGGACACGGCGACACCGGAAGAGGTCGCCGACGCCTGGGCCGACTACGAACAGGGAACCCAGACAGTGGAAGAAGAGCTCCGACAGGATCAGCCATGACGAAACCATCCAACACCGCGGCATCCAGCGTGATCTACAGCGTCCTGGACAACAACCTGAGCAGGATCGCCGGCATCCAGGGAGCCGTGCTCCTGTCCAACGACGGCATCAAGCTCAGCGCGTACCTGCTCGACGAGCCGCAGGCGGAGCGCATGGCGGCCGCGGCCTCCGGCATCGCGGCCACCATGAAGGCGATATCCCGGGAGGTCGACGGCGGCCGGGTCATCCGCCAGCTGGTCGAGATGGACGACCGCTACCTCTGCATCGTCGGGTGCGGGGAGGGAAGCACGCTCATCGTGGTGACCTCCCGCAAGGCGCGCCTCGGCGAGCTGGGCGGCGAGGCCGTACGGACCGCCCAGGCACTCGGTGAGTGGCTCAGCACACCTGAGCGGGCTCAGGCGCCGACGTCGTAATGGCCGACGAAGAGCCACGGCCCGCAGCGCGCCGCCGGACGCGGCTGTACGCCCTCACCGACGGCCGTACATCCGCTCCGCACACCGTCCTCACCATGGACACCACGATCACGGCGGCGGTCGCCGAGGACGGCTGGGGCGGTCTGCCCACCGAGTGGCAGGCCATTCTCGCCATGTGCGGGGAGCCGGGCGGCAGGGCGGTCGCCGAGATCGCGGCGCGGATGCACATCCGCCTCACCCCGATGACCCTGCTGCTCGGCGAACTCGCGGACCGCGGGCTGATCCACCACCGGCCGCCCCTGGAGGGGGCCGAGACCACCAATGTCCACCTGCTCATGAGAATCAGGGACAACCTTGCCCGGATATGACACCCCTGCACCCCAGGAAGCGGCTCCCGTCAAGATCCTCATCGCCGGGGGATTCGGAGTCGGCAAGACGACCCTGGTGGAGACGATCTCCGAGATCGAGCCGCTGCGTACGGAGGAGCGGCTGACCGCGGCGGGTGTCGGCGTCGACGACCTCGACGGCATCGAGTCCAAGACGGTCACCACCGTGGCGATGGACTTCGGCCGGATCACCCTCACCGACGCCGGAGTCGTCCTCTACCTGTTCGGCACGCCCGGCCAGGAACGCTTCTGGTTCATGTGGGACGACCTGCTGTACGGGGCGCTCGGAGCGATCGTGCTGGTCGACACCCGGCGCCTCGACCGCAGTTTCCCGGCCGTCGACTTCTTCGAGAGCCGGGGACTGCCCTTCGTGGTCGGCGCCAACTGCTTCAACGGCGAACAGCCCTACACCGCCGAGGAGATCGGGGCGGCCCTGCACCTGCGCGACCCGAACACTCCGGTCCTCATGCTCGACGCACGCTCCCGCCAGGACGTGCGCAACTCCCTGCTCTCGCTGCTCGACCTGCTCATCGTCAGGAACGGCGCCCCGGCGGCCGTCTAGTGCCGGCCGCGGGCCACCGACGCGGAGTAGTCCGCCAGAGTCCGGCGCGGGAACCAGCCCTGGGACCGCGCCCGGCTCAGGTCCAGGACCACCTCGTGCGCCAGCTGGTCCACCGCGTACCGGCTGAGGGCCGGTTCGCGGCCCGTGCGGCGGGCCAGCGCCTGTGATGCGCGGGCGGCCGCACCGGCCACCGGCAGGGGCAGGTGCCGGATGCGGGCGCCGACGCCGTGGGCGCGCAGGACCTGCCGTACGGCCTCGTCCCGGGCGTACGGCTCGGCGTCGGCCACGTTGTACGCGCCCGGGGTCCAGGTGGGAGCCGCCAGGCAGGCCTCGGCGAGGTTCTCCACCGCCGTCAGGCTGAGGCGGACGTCCGGGCCCGGCAGGAACAAGGTTCCGGCGCGGACCCGGGAGAGCAGTCGGGGCAGCAGCTGCGTGTCGCCGGGGCCGTAGACGGCGCGCGGGCGCAGCACCACCGCTCCGGCGGCCAGCGCCAGGGCCTCGCCGGCCGCCTTCGTACGCCCGTAGGCGTTCAGGTGTCCCGAGCGCGGGTGGTCCTCGCGGACGAGCGTGCGGTCGAGGCGGGGGTCGTAGACGCTGGCGCTGCCGACCCAGACCACCGGGCCGGTGCCCGCCGCGCGCAACAGCCGCTCGGTGCCGTCCACGTTGACCGCGTGCATCACGGCCTCGGCGGGGGAGCCCGGCGCCGGATCGCCGACCGCCGCCGCGCAGTGCACGACGAGGTCCACGCCCGACAGGTCCGGCGCCCCGAGGGACGCGTCCCAGAAGCGGTGTTCCCCGAGCGGGCCCGGCCTGCGGCCCACGCACACCACCCGGGCCCCGGCCGCCGCCGCGGCCCGGGCGAGGTGCCCGCCGCAGAAGCCGCTCGCGCCCGTGACGGCGATCCGGACCCCGGCCGCGCTACGGGAGGTCATGGCGCCGCCCGTACGACCAGCGAACGCCACCCGGGCAGAGCGGCCCGGCGGTCCACCCGGGCCCGGGTCACGACCGGCCGGTGCGGAGCCAGCGCCGCCAGTACGCCGGCCAGTTGGTCCCTCGCCAGGCGGGCCCCGGGGCAGGCGTGCGGCCCGGCGCCGAAGACCAGGCGGGCGACGCCCGGCTCGGCGGGGCTGCGCCCGTCGGGGTCCCGCAGGTGGGCGCCGGCCGCGTGCCGGGCCACCAGGAGCAGCCGGTCCCCGGCCCGGACCGGGCAGCCGCCGACCGAGCCGTCGGCCGCGGCGACCCGGGGGAGGAGCGGGGAGGCTGCCGTCACGCGGAGGAGTTCGTCGGCGAGCGCCGGGCACAGCTCCGGGTCCGCCGCCTGGTCCCACAGCCCCGCGTCGGCGCACCAGGCCACGGCCCGGGGCAGCGCCGCGACGGTGGTGTTGACGGCGGCGACCGCCAGCATCGCGGCCCGGGCGTCCGCCCCCGGGCCCAGGAGGCCGCGGAGCCGCTCGGCGGCGCGGATCGCGGCCGCCTCGGCGCCGGGGCGGGGCGGGCCGGGGAGGTGGCTGCGCACGGAGGCGGCCGCGACCTCGGCGGCGGCCTCCGCGAGGGCGAGGGGGAGGGCGCAGGTGTCTCCTTCGGAGCCGGGGCGCAGCAGGGCTTGCACCACGGAGCCGGCCAGTTCCCGGGCCAGCGGCACCAGGTCCACGGTGCCCCCTAGCGGCAGCGGTGCGAGTCGCCGTAGGAGCAACGGGTGCCATACCGCTCGCAGTTCGCGGGTCCCGGCCGCGCCGAGCAGCTCGGAGAGCTCCCGCCGGGCCCTCCGGTGGCCGGAGCCCTCCTGGTCGAAGAGCACGCCCTCCACCCGGGCGGCCCGGGCCGCGCCGCCCGTGGTGCCGGGCGCGGTGCGGTCCAGCGGCAGCCGGGTCAGTGCCTCCCGGTAGGCCTCCGTGCCGTGGACGAGCAGGGTGGTGCGGCCCAGCCGGCGCACCGGCCGCCCCCGAGTGGCGGCGAGCAGTGCGAACAGGAAGGGGTGGGCGCCCAGGTAGACCCGCCGGTCCCGGCGGCGGGCCTTGGCCTGGGTCTTCGCATACGTCCTCGGCTCTGTGGTCTTGAGCTCTGTGGTCATCGGACGTGTGCCTCCGCGGTGTCGGCGGGCCGGTAGCGCCGGTCCCAGTACCAGAGCAGGGTGCGTCGGGGTCCCCAACTCCGCAGCCTGCGCATGCTGTTCTGCACCACCAGGTGCTCCGCGCGCACGATCCGGTCGCTGTGCTCGCGGGCCCGGTTCAGCAGGGCCACGTCCTCGGACCGCTCGTGCAGCGGCACCCGCAGGGCGCCGCCGCAGCGCAGGTAGAGGTCGGCGGTGATACCGAGGTTGTGGCCGTGGCACAGGACGTACGGGGTGCGGTAGCGCGGGTGCCGGTGGGCCGGCCGGTAGCGGCCGTAGAGCGAGGTGAGCCGGATCAGCACCGGCAGCAGCCGGGCTTCGGCGAGCGTGGGCCGCTCGTCGCGGCGCGGCACGCTGCGCCCGCACAGCATCTCGGCACCCCGCCCGAACTCCGCCCGCGCGACGGCCGTCCAGTCCGCGGCGGGCAGGCAGTCGGCGTCGGTGCGCAGCAGGTGGGTGGCGCCGGCGGCGATGGCGTACCGGAAGCCCGTGTCGGCGGCGGTCCCGGCGCCGGGCAGCTCCTCCCGGGCCAGCTCGACGGGAAAGGGCGCCGAGCGCGCGAACTCCCGTACGGCTAGCGCCGTCCGGTCGGTGGACGCGTTGTCCACGACCACGAGCGTGAATCCGGTGTCGTGCTGGGCGGCGAGCGCGGCCAGGGCGGCCCCGATGGCCGCCGCCTCGTTGTAAGCGGGCACGACCACCCACAGGTTCGATTCCTTCGTCAACTCATCGCCCTTTCAGGTGGGTCGGTGGTCGCGGCCCAGGAGGCCGCGCGGAGCAGCACCCGGGCGCACAGACTGCCCCAGACGAGAAGTCCGATCAGCGGCCCGGTCCCGCGGTAGAGGTCGCCGTGCAGTTCGGCGGTCGCGGCGAGATAGGGGCCCGCGGCGAGGGCGAGCAGCCGGCAGGCCAGCACGGCCGCCAGCGCCGGACCCGCGATGGCGGCCGGCCGGGGCCTGCCGGGGGCCCGGCGCGGGGCGAGCCACAGGACGGCCGCGAACAGCGCCCACAGCGCGGGGACCGCGCAGCCCGGACCGCCCGCCGTCACCACGGCGGCGACGGCGGTGCCCGCGAGGCAGAGCGCGGCCGCGCCCGCGATGTCCAGGGCGGCGTCGCGCACGGGGTTGCCGCTGCCGGCGTTCTGCCCGCACACGGCCCGGACGCCCGTGCGCAGCGCCCGGGTCAGCCGCACCACCGACCAGCCGAGCACGAGGACGAGCAGCGGCCGCCAGTGGGGAGCCGCGGTGGGCAGCCGCCCGGCCATCGGACCCGCGGCGGCGGGCAGCAGGGCCGCGGCCATCCCGCCCACGGCCCGCCGGACGCCGTCCCCGCCCTCCCCGGCCCGGTCGGCCAGCGAGCCGAGCAGCAGCACCGCCGGGGCCGTCCCGACGAGCAGGGCGTAGGTGAGCGAGCCCGCGAGCGCGTCGCCGTTGGCCCGGGCGTAGCGGCGATGGGAGGCCATGACCCGCTCCCGCACGGCCGCGACGCGGGCCCGCCACGGGGTGGTGGCGGCCAGGGCGGTGCGCGGCCCCGTGCCCGGGCGGAGCCGGGCGGCCGTGAGCCGGGCCCAGACGGCGCGGGCGCGGGCTTGCCGCGCGGGTGCGGCCGTCACGGGGCGTGCCGTTCCGTATGGAGGCCTCGGCCGAGGTGGCGGTTCATGGCCGGGGCGCGCCGTTCCGTCCCGAGCCGGAGGCCAGCCGGTGGGCCGCCAGGGCCGCCGTTGCCGCGCGGTCCGGTTTGCGGGAGCGTCCCGACAGCGGGATCCGGGCGAACAGCAGGGCGTCGGGCGCAGCCGCGCCCATGCGGCGCAGCGGGCCCGCCAGGGCGGACCGCAGCGCGGACTCGGTGGCGCCGTGGCAGGGCTGGACGACCGCCACGAGCCGCTCGTCGCCGTAGTCACGGCCGGAGCGGTCGCCGCCCGGGACCGCCGGAATCCCCACGAGCAGCGCCAGCTCCACCCCGGGCACGTGCAGGGCCGGCTCGTACAGGCCCGGGTAGATGTTCTCGGCCCGGCGCAGCACCATGTCCTTGGCCCTGCCCTCCAGCACGATCCGGCCCGCGCCGTCCAGGCGCGCCCGGTCGCCCGTACGCACCCACGGATCGGGCTCCTCGCCGAGGTAGCGGTGCCGGGCCCCGGGGCCCGTCAGCAGCAGCTCTCCGTCCGCGCCGGACTCGGCGCGCACCCCGGGAAGCGGGGCGCCGACCAGGTCGCCGGGGCCCTCGTAGGCGGCCTTCTCCCGGGACTCCACGGCGGCGGCCGGGAACAACTCGGTGAGCGCGTACACCCCCCAGGCCTCATCGGCACCCGACTCCCGCACGCGACCCAGCAGTTCCGCGCTCGCCGGAGCCGATCCGGTCCACACCCGGCCCCGGAAGCGGGCCCCCGCGCGCAGCGCGTCCCGCAGCTGCGGAGGAGTGAGGTAGGTGTCCCGCGGCGCCAGCCGGGCCAGTTGGCGGGCCAGCACCCGGGGCGAACGCGCCGGGAGGGCCACGGGCGCGCCGCGCACGAGGGAGGGGACGAGCACGAAGAAGGTGCCGCCGAGCACGGGGCCCGCGGCGCGAGCGGCAGCCGGTGCCGGCCCGGGACCGGGCGAGAACAGCGCCGACACCGTCTCCATCCCGGCGGTCAGGCCGGCCCGCGTGTGCACCACCGCCCGGGGCCGCGCGGTGGTCCCGGAGGTGAACACGATGACGGCGTCGGCGTCCCCGTCTCCCGTGAACCGCGAGGGAACCCCGCCCCGCGCCGCCCGCGGATCCAGTGCGGGAGCGCACCCCGGCAGCCGCCGCCCGACCGTGGCCACCGGCGCGCCCAGCCCGGCCAGCTCCGGCAGTTCCAGCCCGGCCGCCCGCCGGGCCAGCGGCCGCGCCCACCCGGCCACCGCCTGCGCGGCGGCGTCGGCCAGCACCAGCGCGGGCCGCGCCGAAGCCAGCCGGGCGCGCAGCACGTCGGGTCCGGCTCCCGGGTCGAGGACGGCCCCGCGCAGACCGAGCCGCCACAGGGCGAGCAGGACGGCGAGCGCGCGCGGCCCGGGGCGCACGGCGACACCGACGGTGTCCCCGGCGCGCAGCCCGCGCGCGTACAGCGCCGCGGCGAACGCGTCGGCCAGCTCCGCGAGTTCCCCGCACGTGGCGGCGGTCCGGGTGGCCCCCGTACGCGTGGCGGTCAGGACGGCGGGCCGCTCGGGGCGGGCGCGCAGCGCGTGGTCGAGGCGGTCCAGCATCAGCGGGGGTCGTCCGTTCCGTGCGGGCCGCTGCCGCGGCCGAGGTACCAGCGGGCCGTACCGGCGATCCCGTACGCCCGCAGCCGGCGGGTGGAGTTCTCCACGACCATCGCCCGGCAGCGGGTGATCCGTTCGGTGTGGCGGCGGACCGCGTTGAGGAAGAGCCGGTCGGTGGGGGAGGGCCGCCGGGGCATCCCGCCGACGGCCAGGTACAGCTCCGCGGTGACGGCCATGTTGTTCCCGGCGTGCATCCGGTACGGGGCCAGGTAGCCGCGGCGCCGCGCGTGCTCGGGCCGCAGCCGGCCGAAGAGCCCGGCGAGCCGTACGAGGACCCAGAACCCGGCCCGGCCCAGCGGACCGTGCTCGTCGCGCCGGGCCACGATCCGCCCGCACACCAGCCCGGGGCTGCGGACCAGCGCCGCCCGCGCCGCGCCCGTCCACCCCGGGCGGGGCAGGCAGTCGGCGTCGGTGCGGGCGAGCAGGGTCGCACCGCGCCCGATCGCGTACCGGAAGCCGGTGTCCACGGCGGAGCCGACCCCCTTCTCCGGCTCCTCGATGACCTCCACCGCGAAGGGCGCGCCCGCGGCGAACTCCCGCGCCACCGCCCCCGTCCGGTCGGCCGAGGCGTTGTCCACGACCAACAGGGTGAAATCCAGGTCCCGTTGGCGGGCGAGCGCGGCGAGGGTCCCGGCGAGACGGGCCTCCTCCTCGTGCGCGGGCACCACGACCCACAGCCGTCCGGCCGCGCTCACGACTTCTCCCAGACCATCGTCATGATGCTGATCCCGCCGCCGAGGCCGACGAACAACACCCGCTCACCCGGGGTGAGTTCGTCGAATATCCGGTCCAACTGGACGCCGATCGTCGCGCTGGCGATGTTTCCGAGCTCGGGCACCGTCACCACGAGCTTCCCGGCCGGCACCCCGGTCAGCTCGGCGAACCGCTCCAGATACGGCACCGTCACCTGGTGCACCAGCACCTTCGAGAAGTCGTCCCAGCCCATGCCCGTGCGGTGCAGGGTCCGGTCGATGACGGCGGTACCCACCTTCTCGAAGACGCCGCGCAGTTCGTGCCCGTCACCGCGGAAGTAGGTGTACGCGTCCCCGCGCGGGTGGCGCGAACCGCCGCCCGGGATGCCCCCGACCTCCCAGTGCTCGGAGTGGGTCTCGGTGTCCACGTCGAGGATCCCGCCGCGCTCGACCGGCTCCACGATGACGGCGGCCCCCGCGTCGCCGAAGGTGTAGCCGGCGAAGCCCGCGCGGAACTCGGCGAAGTCGGCGGGCGCGGTCCGCACGGCCCGGCTCGGGGTCTCCCCGGTGACCACCAGGGCCCGCCGGGTCCGGCCGGCGAGGATCATGGCGCGGGCGAGGTCGATGCCGTTGACGAAGCTGTTGCACGCGTTGGTGACGTCCAAGGCGTGCGCCTTCGTGCCGAGTTCGGCCTGCACGATGTGCGCGGTGGCGGGCTCGGCGACATCGCGGGAGGCGGAGGCGAAGAGCAGCAGGTCGATGTCGGCGGGCTCGAGCCCGGCGGCGTCCAGTACCCGCCCGGCCGCCCCCACGGCGAGCGTGGACGCGTACACGCCGTCGCCCGCGACCCGGCGGGTGCGGATCCCGGTGGCCTGGGTCAGCAGCCGGGGCGGCAGCGTGAGCCCGGCCCGGCCGGCGATCTCGCGCTGGAGCCGGTCGGAGGTGAGGACGTCCCCGGGCAGCATGCCGGCGACGGCGGTGATCCCCGCGCGGAGCCGCGGGCGCGGTACGGATGGGTGATTCGGCATGTCCTCACCATGACGCGCCGGCCGGGCGCGGTCCTGAGTACGGATGCTCATCCGGCCCGCCGGGCGGGTGAGTACCCCGGACCGCCGGCGCCGGCCGCACGGAGACGCGGGCGGCGAAGGGAAGTGGCGCACGGGGCACGAACCGTCTGACGGGGTATTCCGTTCTCCAGGTGTACGGCTCACTGTCATGAAAGCAACGCCGACCGGTACCCCGGGACCGCTGTTCTTGGGGCGCCCCTCGACACGCCCCGCACCCGTCTCACCCGCAGAGGTCGTCCTCCATGACTGAATTCAATCGGCGCAGGTTCCTGCAGATCGCCGGTGGCGCCGCCGCCGTCACGATGCTGAACGAGAGCATCGCGCGGGCCGCCGCCATCTCGGCCCAGGGCAGTACCGGCACGATCCAGGACATCGAGCACATCGTCGTCCTCATGCAGGAGAACCGTTCCTTCGACCACTACTTCGGCGCGATGAAGGGGGTCCGGGGCTTCGGAGACCCGCGGCCGGTCCTCCAGGACAACGGCAAGTCCGTCTTCCACCAGTCCAACGGGACGAAGGACATCCTGCCCTTCCACCCGGAGGTCGAAGACCTGGGGATGCAGTTCCTGACGGGCCTGAACCACGACTGGGCCGGCGGCCAGAAGGCCTACAACAGCGGCAAGTACGACAAGTGGGTGCCGGCCAAGACGGCCACCACCATGTCGTACATGAACCGGAACGACATCCCGTTCCACTACGCCCTCGCCGACGCCTTCACGGTCTGCGACGCCTACCACTGCTCCTTCATCGGCGCCACGGACCCCAACCGCTACTACATGTGGACGGGTTACACGGGCAACGACGGGGTGGGCGGCGGCCCGGTCCTCGGCAACCAGGAAGCCGGCTACGGCTGGAAGACCTACCCCGAGCGCCTGGAGACGGCCGGGGTCTCCTGGAAGATCTACCAGGACGTCGGCGACGGCCTGAACGCCGCCGGCTCCTGGGGCTGGATCAACGACGCCTTCCGCGGCAACTACGGCGACAACTCGCTGCTCTACTTCAACACCTACCGCAACGCCCAGCCCGGCAGCGCCCTCTACGAGAAGGCCCGCACCGGCACCAACGTCAAGGCGGGCGGCGGCTACTTCGACAAGCTGCGCGCGGACGTGGTGAACGGCACCCTCCCGCAGGTCTCCTGGATCGTCGCCCCCGAGGCCTTCAGCGAGCACTCGAACTGGCCGACGAACTTCGGCGCCTGGTACATCTCGCAGGTCCTGGACTCGCTGACCGCGAACCCGGCGGTCTGGGCGAAGACGGCCCTGTTCGTCACCTACGACGAGAACGACGGCTTCTTCGACCACGTCGTCCCGCCGTACCCGCCGGCCTCCTCGGCATGGGGCCTGTCCACGGCGAGCGTCACCGGGGACCTCTACACCGGGGGAGTCTCCGGCTACGCGGCCGGCCCGTACGGACTCGGCCCGCGCGTCCCGATGATCGTGGTCTCCCCGTGGAGCAAGGGCGGCTACGTCTGCTCCGAGACCTTCGACCACACCTCGGTGATCCGCTTCATGGAGAAGCGCTTCGGCGTGCAGGAGCCCAACATCTCCCCGTGGCGCCGCGCCGTCTGCGGAGACCTGACCTCCGCCTTCGACTTCACCCAGGCGGACGCCGCACCCGCCGCGCTCCCGTCCACGGCGGCCTACGTCCCGGCGGACAAGAACCGTCACCCCTCCTACTACCCGACGGTGCCGGCGACGGGCACCCTGCCCAAGCAGGAAGCGGGCTCCAAGCCGACGCGCGCACTGGGCTACGCCCCGTACGTGGACGGCAAGGCCACGGTCTCCACGGGCAAGTTCACCCTGACCTTCTCCTCGGGTCCGGCGCTCGGCGCCCACTTCCACAGCACCTCGGGCAACCGGACGGACGGCCCCTGGCCCTACACGGTCGAGGCGGGCAAGACCCTGTCGGACACCTGGAGCACGAGCGCCTCCACCGGCTACCAGGTCAACCTCACGGTCTGGGGCCCGAACGGCTTCCTGCGCACGTGGAAGGGCCCGGCGAAGAAGGCCGGCCCCGAGGTCACGGCCCGCCACTCCGCCTCCACCGGCAACCTGGTGCTGTCCCTGACCAACGGCGGCACGGCGGCGGTCAACCTGACCGTCACCAACGCCTACGGCGGCACGGCCCAGGTCGTGCGCGTAGCGGCGGGCGGCACCGTCGCGCACACCGTGGCCCTGTCCGGCACGGCCCGCTGGTACGACGTCACGGTCGTCTCCGACGCGGACGCCACCTTCCTGCGCCGCTTCGCCGGCCACGTGGAAACGGGCGCGGCGGGAGTCTCCGACCCGGCGATCAAGACCGTCTGACCGTTCCCGTACGGGTGAATCCGCTCGCTTTCGGCGCCCGCGAAGTTGACGCTTGCGTTAGCTTCGCGGGGTCCGCTTCGCGGAACTGGACACCAGGGAGTACGAGTAACGGGATCCCTCTCCTGTAGGAGAGGGCGTTCAGCCGTACTGGTTGAGGGCCGCCGTTACCAGCACCAGCCAACAACACATATGTGTGGAGGTGAACGAAGTTGGCTACGTATCGCGTAGGGCAGAAGACCCACCCACCTGTGCTTCCTCAGCAGTTGGCTCTGGAATTCGAGTCAGCAGACACCCCCCGGATCGGGGACGAAACGGGACTCGAAGGCCGTAAGGCACCCGGCGCGGTACATGTGCGAGGGGAGATGCCCGGCGCTTCACCTGGCGCGCCGGGCGCGTCACCCCCAACCACCAGGTTGGGGAGAAGGCCCGTGAGGGCCACCCACGTCCGATGAGCGCTGTCGGTTGGGAGGAGGCCAAGCACCCGGCGCGCGAGCGCCGGGCCGCCGCCGGGCTGCCCGTGCGGTCCCCGGCGGAGAAGCGGGCCGCGATGGACCGGCTCATGGCCGAGGTGCGGGCTCATCGGCTGGCCGAGATCCGGCAGGAGCAGGCCCTGACCCAGAAGGACGTGGCCGACAGCATGGGCGTCTCTGCCCCGCGAGTCTCCGCCATCGAGAATGGCGAGGCCGACCGCACTGAGGTCGCGACCCTGCGCTCGTACGTCGAGGCGCTCGGAGGGCGGTTGCGGGTGGTGGCCGACTTCGGGGACACGGAATACACCGTGGCGTGATCCGGGATCCGGGATCCGGAGCCGGGAGCGCGGTGTGATCGTACGGACGGTGGGCAGAACGGAGGCGTCCGGGTACACAACCCCCGTCACCGAGGGAGAACGCATGGCCATCGCCCACCGCAGGATCGGCACCGGCCCCGTCCGCGTCATCGTGCTGCACGACTGGTTCGGCACGTCCGCCAACTGGGGCTCCGTACTGGACTACTTGGACCAGCGGGAGTTCTCGTACGCCTTCCTGGACTACCGGGGCTACGGCGACCGCAGGGACCTCCCCGGCCGCTACACGCTTCCCGAGATCGCCGACGACGTCCTCGCGCTGGCCGACGAGCTCGGCTGGGACACCTTCTCCCTCCTCGGCCACTCCATGGGCGGCAAGGCCATGCAGCAGGTCCTCGTGCGCGCCCCCGAGCGGGTCGAGAAGCTGATCGGCATCAACCCGGTCCCCGCCGCCCCCTACGAGATGGACGACGCCACCCACGACCTCTTCTACGGGGCCGCCGACAGCGCGGACAACCGCCGCGCCATCCTCGACACCGTCACCGGCCGCCGCGCGAGCCCGTACTGGCTGGACCGGATGGTGGCGCACTCGCTCGCCGTGTCCCGGCCGGAGGCCTTCGCCGGGTACCTCGCCGGCTGGCAGCCGCTGGACCTGTCCGCCGCCGTGAAGGGCAGTACCGTCCCGGTGCTGGTCCTCGTCGGCGAGTACGACCTCGCGCTCACCGTCGACTTCATGCGGTCGACCTGGCAGGCCTGGTACCCGAACTGCCGCGTCCAGCCGCTCCCCGGCACCGGCCACTACCCGCCGCACGAGAGCCCGGTGGCCCTTGCCGCGCAGGTGGAGGCCTTCCTGCGCGAGTAGGGCCGTGACCGGGCTCCCCCGAGGGTCACTTCCGGTAGTACGCGCCGAACCGGTCGATGATCAGGTCGGTCGGCTCCCAGCCGCGGTTCCAGAAGTCGACGATGTCGTTGTTGCCGGTGCCCGCCTGGACCAGGTTCGCGACGGTCGTGTCCTTCGTCCAGTTCAGGACGGAGGTGTTCGGCGGGGTCGGGCGCTCCACCGTGCCGTTGAGGTAGTCGTCCTTGGTGTTCGGGTCGGGGGCCACCGTGAGGTGACCGGCGCTCTTCGTGTTGGTCACCGTGGTGTTCAGGACGAGGGCCTCGAGCCCGCTCGCCATCCACTGGATCTCTTTGTGGTAATTCTGGGCCTCGAGGGGCCAGCCGTAGGTCCGGGTGTCCTCCAGGCGCTCGGGCTCCGCCGGCAGGTAGGCGGCCTCGCCGTCGGCGCCGTAGTAGCCGGTGACGTCCACGATCACGTGGGCCCGGTTCCAGGCGTTGTTGCGGACCTTGATCCGGCCGTCCGCTCCGACCGGCACGATCACCGCGTTGGCTACCGTCTGACCGGCGGTGAAGTTCACGCTCGACGTGGAGGGAGCCTGCCCGCCGCTCGGGAAGACGATCAGGTGGCCGGCGTCCTCCGGATCGGTCACCGTGACGTTGAGGGCCACGGCCGTGACTCCGGCGGCGGGGAGCCCGTTCTGACCGGCGATCTGGACGTCGAGGGTGCTCTGGCCGGCGAGCTTGCCCTTGGGGCTGCCCAGCCACTGCCGGCTGTCGACGAACCGGGTCGGCTCCACGGAGGTGTAGCCCCCGGCGGCGGTCCGGCCGAAGTAGCCCGTCACGTCGGCGATCAGGTCCACCGAGCCCAGACTGCGGTTGGTCAGCTCCACGTACCCGTCCTGGCCGACCGGCACGACCGCCAGGTTCGGTACGGTCTGGCCCTTCACGAAGTTGACGTTCGAGGTCTCCGGCCGCTTCGTGCCGGAGGCGTACGCGATGACGTGCCCGGCCGTCGCGGCGTTGGTCACCGTGATGTTGAGGGCCACGGCCGTCACCCCGGCCGGGATGGAACCGCTGCCGGCGATCTTCACGCGGGTCGTGCCGTTGGCGGCGACGGAGCGGCCGCCGGGGGTCCCGGTGCCGGTGCCGTCACGGGTGTCCAGCAGCCGGGTGGGGGCGTGCGGGGTGAACTCGGAGCCTTCCGGGAGCACCTCCTTGGTGGTGACGGCCGTCTCCTCGCCCGGGCCGGTCGCCTTGATGGTGATCGTGTGGGCGCCGGCCCTGGCGTACGTGTGGTCGGCGTACACGAGCCCGTCGACGAGGCTGAAATCCGTGTCGACGGTGCCGTCGCCCCAGTCGATGTCGTACCGGACGACGCCGTACGTCAGGTCGGTGCTGACGCCGGTGGCCAGCCCGACGGAGAGCGCGTCGGAGGTGGACGTGCCCATCGACACGTCGAAGTACGCGCTCTGCTGGGCGCGCGCCGCCGGGCCGGACGCGGCCGAGACCCTGGCCTTCGCGGCGGCGGTCTTCGCGGCGATCTCCCGGGCGACGGCCTTCCCGGCCGCCTCCTTCGCGGCGGCGGCCCCGTCCGCCGGGCCCTTCGCGGTCGGCGGCGCCGCGGTGGCGGCCGCGGTCGACGGACTCGCCGCCTGAGCCGTGGCGGATGCGAAGCCTACGGTTGCCGCGACGACGGCAGCGGAAAACATGACGCGGCGACGGTGCACCGGCCCCCCAGGTGTTCAATGCGTGCGTAAAAGTCTTGATCAGCTTATCTCTGCCCCTGTGCGAAAATCGCCGGGGTTCCCGTTAGCGAAGTGTCGCTCCATGGCTCAGTGCGGGCTCAGCCGCCTCACGAGCCACTCCAACGCCGCCGGCACCTCGCGCGCCCAGGTCTCGTAGGTGTGCCCGCCGCTCGCCAGGAGGATCGAGGACACCCGCGCCGGCGCCCGTACCGCGTCGATGAACTCCAGCGTCGCCGGATGCTGGTGCTCGCCCTTGCGGCTGCTCGCCACCAGCAGGGACACCGGCGGCTGCGGCAGGTTCCGCAACCGCCACAGCAGGTCGTTCCGCTGCCGGAGGCCGGGGTCGCCGCCGAAAAGGTCGCCGGTGTCCGCGTCCCGCGCCGCCGCGTACGGGGCCGACAGCGCGGCCGCGGCCCGGTAGGCCTCCGGCGCGCCCAGGGCCAGCTTGAGCGCGCAGTACCCGCCCACCGAGTTGCCCATCACGCCCCACCCCCGGGCGTCCCGGGTGAGGCCGTAGTGCGAGGAGACCGCCGCCGGCAGGTCCCGCGCGAAGAAGGTCTCCGCCTGCGGCCCGCCCGGCACGTCCACGCACTGCGTGTCCCTGGGCGGCGCCACCGTCGGCGTCATCAGGACCAGCACCGCGGGCCGCATCCGCCCCGCCCGCACCGCCTCCAGCGCGAGCTGCGGGTACCGCAGCCGGTCGAGCAGCACCCCCGGCGTACTCGGGAACCCGCTCAGCGCCAGCACCACCGGGAACTCCGCCCGCCGCCCGGCCGACGCGTGCACGTACTGCGGCGGCAGGTACACGTACCCCTGCCCCGACAGCCCGCTGCGCGCCCCGCGCACGGTCACCGCCTCGATCCGGCCGATCACCGCAGGGTCGTCGGAGCCGGCCTGGCGCCAGGAGTGGGTGCCCCGCACCAGCAGCGCCCGCTGCCCCGAGGCGTCCGCGCCCGGCGGCGCCGGGTCCTCGCGGCGCAGGGACAGCAGGTCGCGCCAGGAGCCGTAGAAGCCGTACGAGGAGTTCACCGCGAGCAGCAGCGCCGACCCGGCCGTCAGGGTGATCGCGAGCTGGAGTCCGGCCCGCCCCAGCACCGGCCGCACCCCGGACCCCGCGAGCCGCGGCCACAGCCCACCGCGGCCCCGAACACCGCGGCCGCCACCGGGGCGGCGACGAGCAGCGCCGGAGAGCCCCCGATGTCCCATTCCATGGGATTGATCCTGCCAGGACTCGGCCGGCCGGGCCCGGCCGGTCGCGACGTGCCGATCCCGCCCGGGAAACGAAAAAACCCGTGGGGGTTACGAGAAGAACTCGCAACCCCCACGGGATCAACAGGGTGAGTGACGGGACTTGAACCCGCGGCCACCTGGACCACAACCAGGTGCTCTACCAACTGAGCTACACCCACCACGAAGGGCGGCGGACCACCCGTTCGACGTGCAAGCACAGCATAGCTGATCAGCGAGGTGCTCCCGCGACGCCTTTTCCGGCGCCCGGGGGACCCCGCTCCGGGCGACCCGGCTCCGGGCGAGGGGCGCAGGCAACCCCGAGCCCCGGATCACCATCCCTACCCCTATGGGACCAAACCGACTGACCGGACTGGACGCCGCCCGCGGCGTCGCCGTCCTCGGCATGTTCGCCGTCCACGTCGGCCCGCCGCCCACGCCCGAGGGCCCCGGCTGGCTGCTCGTCGCCGCCGACGGCCGCGCGCCCGCCGTCTTCACCCTCATCGCCGGGTTCTCCCTCGCGCTCGCCCGCTCCCGCGCCGCCGGACCTCCGCCCCTGCGGGCCACCCTGACCCGCTGCGCGATCCTCGCCGCGCTCGGCCTGTGCCTGGCCGCGCTCTCGCCCGGCATCCTCGTGATCCTGGCCTTCTACGCCGTCTACTTCCTGGCCGCCGAACCGTTCACCCGGCTGAGCACCCGCACCCTGACGGCCGTCGCCGGCGCCTCGGTGGTGCTGGGCCCGGTCCTCTCGTACCTCCTGGGCCCGGTGCTCGGGCTGCGCACCGGCGGGCGCGGCGCCACGCCGGTCCCCGGCGACCTGGCGAGCTGGACGGGTGCCGGGGGGATGCTGCGGGAGCTGCTGCTCTCGGGTGCGTACCCGCTGCTCACCTACTTCCCGTACATCCTGGCGGGCATGGCCCTCGGCCGCCTCGCCGACCTGCGGAGCGGGCGGTCGCTGCGGCTGCTGACCGGCTTCGGGGCGGCGGCCGCCGTCGCCGGCTACGGCACCTCCTGGCTCGCGCTGGGACCCGGGGGCCGGCGCGGGCCGCTGCTCGAGGCCGTCGCCCGCGAACACCCCTGGGCGGCTGCGGAGCCCGACCCGGTCGCGGCCGTGCTGGGAGAGCAGTTCGGCGCCGTCCCCAGCACCTCCTGGGACTGGCTGCTGCTGGCCGGCCCCTACAGCCAGACCCCGCTGGAGACCCTCGGCAACGCCGGGGTCGGGGCCGCCCTCATAGGCCTGCTCGCCCTGGCCGGGCACGGCGCGGGCCGGATGGCGACGCGGCTGATGCGGCCGCTCGCCGCCGTCGGGGCGATGGCCCTGACGGTGTACGTGGCGCACGCGCTCGCGCTGGCGGTGTTCCTGCGGGGCTGGAGCGGGTGGGGCGTGCTGGCCGCGTTCTCGGTGTGCGCGCTGGTCGGGTGTGTGGTCTGGCGGCGGCTGCTCCGGGGGACGCAGCTGTACCGGGGGCCCCTGGAGTGGGCCCTGCGGGCAGCGGCCTGACGCCAGGGTGGGCGGCTAGGGGACAAGCCACGCGAAGCGGGCAGTGCGGCGTGCGCGCCCGGGGGCGATCGGCGCGGCCCCCTGCCGTCCGGGGGCGGGGCGCGGGAGGATCCCGTCATGGACCATGACTCCGATCCCTTCACGGCCGCCGACTACGCCGCCCGGATGGCCGCCGCCGCGCAGGCCGCCGCCGACGCGGGACTGGCCGGCCTGCTGGTCGCCCCCGGGCCCGACCTGGCCCACCTCACCGGTTACCGGCCCGTCGACACCGAGCGGATGACCCTGCTCGTCCTCGCGGCCGGCCAGGACCCCGTCCTCGTCGTCCCCGCGCTGGAAGCCCCCGACGCGGCGAAGTCCCCCGGCGCGGGCGCGCTGACCCTGCGGGACTGGGCCGACGGGAAGAACCCGTATGCCGTGGCCTCCCCGCTGCTGGACGTGACCGGCCGCTTCGGGGTCAGCGACAACGCCTGGGCGCTGCATCTGCTGGGCTTGCAGAAGGAGTTGCCGACGACCTCGTACGTCTCGCTGACCGACGCGCTGCCGATGCTGCGCGCCGTCAAGGACGAGCGTGAGCTCGCCCGGCTCGCGGCGGCCGGCGAGGCGGCGGACGCCGCGTACGCGCAGATCCTCCATGTGCCCTTCGCCGGACGCCGGGAGAGCGACGTCGCCGTCGACCTGGCCGCGCTGCTGCGCGTGCACGGCCACTCCCAGGTGGACTTCACCGTCGTCGGCTCCGGCCCGAACGGCGCCAACCCGCACCACGAAGCCGGCGACCGGGTCATCGAGCACGGGGACATGGTGGTCCTCGACTTCGGCGGCCTCAAGCACGGTTACGGCTCCGACATCTCCCGCACCGTCCACGTCGGCGAGCCCACCGAGGAGGAGCAGCGCGTCCACGACATCGTCCGCGAGGCCCAGTTGGCGGGTGTGGCGGCGGCCCGGCCGGGGGCCGCCTGCCAGGACGTGGACCGGGCGGCGCGCGCGGTGATCACCGAGTTCGGCTACGGCGAGCAGTTCATCCACCGCACGGGCCACGGCATCGGAGTCACCACGCACGAGCCGCCGTACATGGTGGAAGGGGAGGAGCAGGTCCTCGTCCCCGGCATGTGCTTCTCCGTGGAGCCGGGGATCTACCTCCCCGGGCGGTTCGGAGTCCGCATCGAGGACATCATCACCGTCACCGAGGAGGGCTGCCGCAGCTTCAACAACGCCTCCCGGGAGCTGGCCGTCGTGGAGTAGGCGCGGCAGGGGGGCCTCGCCCTCGCCGGGGTTCAGGCCCCGGCGAGGACCAGGCGGTAGCCGTAGTCGACGCTCTCCCGCTCCAGCAGGGCGGCGTGGCGCCGCTGCCAGGCACCCGACCGCAGGTCCTCGCGGAGCCGGGCGACCGCCGGCTCCACGACGGAGGCCGGCAGCGTCGCGAAGGTGGAGCTGGCAGCCCGTACGGCCGGGTCGAGGTAGGACTCGGGCCGGCGCCAGAAGGCGGCCCGGAAACCGTCGGTGTAGTCGTGCGGGACGGGGAAGGGCAGCACGGTGTGCGCGTCCAGTTCCCCGGTCACCACGGAGAGCGGGGTGAACCGGGAGTCCTCCAGGTGCCCGATCTCCGGGAGGTACTCCTCGAAGAACCACAGCTTCGTCCGGTGCGCCGGATCCCACGTGAAGACGGCCTGGCGTCGGGAGACCCGCCGCAGTTCCGCCAGCCCGCGCGCGGCGTCGGGCCAGTGGTGGACGGTCATCACGGCCATCGCGGCGTCGAACGCCCCGTCCCTGAAGGGTAGTTGCTCGGCGCTTGCCCTGACCTTGCGGGTCCCGGGGTGCTGGTCGAGCATGACCCGGGACGGCTCCACGGCCGTCACCGTGCGATCCCGGGGCTCGTACGAACCGGCGCCTGCGCCGACGTTGACGACCGTCCGGGCGTCCCCCAGCGCGCCCGCGATCAGCGCCGCCAGCCGGGGGTCGGGCCGCCTGACCTGCCGGTAACCCGCCCCGATCAGGTCGTACGTTGCCGCGTAACCCTCGGCCGGGTGTCCGTCGCCGCCCGCGGGAGATTCGATCTTCATGGAGCCGATCCCATCAAACGGCCCCGGGCCTCCGCGACCGGGTTTACGGGCCCAGCACCACCGCCGACTCGCCCGGTACGTGGACGCGCCCGTCGGCGCCCGGATGCTCGACGGGGAGCCAAGCGGCCAGCACCCGGACCCCGTTGCGGCCCAGTGCGACGGTGACCGGCTCCGCGGAGAGGTTCACCACCACGCGGACGTCGCCCCGGCGGAACGTCAGCCAGCGGCGCTCCTCGTCATGGGCGATCCGCAGCGCCGCCAGATCGGGATCGCGCAGGTCGGAGTGGGTACGGCGGAGCGCGATCAGGGCGCGGTACCACTCCAGCAGCCGGGCGTGCGACTCCCGGCCGGGCTCGGCCCAGTCCAGGCAGGAGCGGTCCCGGGTGGCCGGGTCCTGCGGGTCGGGGATCTCCTCCGCCTTCCAGCCGTGCTCCGCGAACTCCCGCCGCCTGCCCGCCCGTACGGCCTCGGCGAGCTCGGGATCGGGGTGGTCGGTGAAGTACTGCCACGGCGTTCCGGCCCCCCACTCCTCGCCCATGAACAGCATCGGCACGAACGGCCCGGTCAGCGCCACCGTCGCCGCGCACGCCAGCAGCCCGGGGGACAGGGAGGCCGAGAGCCGGTCGCCGAGCGCGCGGTTGCCGATCTGGTCGTGGGTCTGGGTGTAGCCGAGGAAGCGGTGCGCCGGAGTGCGGCCGCGGTCCACCGCGCGGCCGTGGTGGCGGCCGCGGAAGGAGGACCAGGTCCCGTCGTGGAAGAAGGCCCGGGTCATGGTCTTGGCGAGGGCGCCGAGCGGGGCCTCGGCGAAGTCCGCGTAGTACGCCTGGGACTCGCCGGTCAGCGCGCAGTGCAGGGCGTGGTGGAAGTCGTCGTTCCACTGCGCGTGCAGGCCCAGGCCCCCGGCGGCACGCGGGGTCGTGGTGCGCGGGTCGCAGCGGTCCGACTCCGCGATCAGGAACAGCGGCCGGCCGGTCTCGGCGGCCAGCTCGTCCACCGCCGCGGCCAGCTCCTCCAGGAAGGTCAGCGCCCGGTCGTCGGCGAGCGCGTGCACCGCGTCGAGGCGCAGCCCGTCGATCCGGTAGTCGCGCAGCCAGGCCAGCGCGCTGCCCAGGAGGTACGCGCGCACCTCGTCGGAGCCGGGCGCGTCCAGGTTCACCGCCGCGCCCCAGGGGGTGTGGTGGGTCTCGGTGAAGTACGGGCCGAAGACGGGCAGGTGGTTGCCGGAGGGGCCGAGGTGGTTGTGGACCACGTCGAGCACCACGCCGAGCCCGGCGGTGTGCGCGGCCTCCACGAACCGGACCAGCCCGGCCGGGCCCCCGTAGGGCTCGTGCACCGCCCACGGCGCGACCCCGTCGTACCCCCAGCCGTGCCGCCCGGGGAAGGAGCAGACCGGCATCAGCTCGACGTGGGTGACGCCGAGTCCGGCGAGGTGGCCGAGGCGCGCGGCGGCGGAGTCGAAGGTGCCCTCGGGGGTGAAGGTGCCGACGTGCAGCTCGTACAGGACGGCGTCCTGGAGCGGCACCCGGGGGGAGGGAGCCGGCTCGGCGGGGGTGAGCGAGGCGAAGTCGACCACCGCCGAGAGCCCGTCGGGCCCCTCCGGCAGGCGACGGCCGCGCGGGTCCGGGCGTACGGGGCGCGCGGGGTGGTCGGCGGCCGCGAGGTCCGCGCGGTGTCCGGGGTCCGGGAGGTGTCCCGGGTGTACCGGGTCGCGCGGATCGTCCCCGGGAACGGGAGCCTCCGGGCCGCCGCCCAGCTGGAACCCGTAGCGGGATCCGTCCCGTGCCCCGGCCTCCACGACCCACCACCCGTCGCGCCCCGGATCGCGCTCCATCGCGTACGCGGCCCCGTCGAGCCGCAGTGCGACCCGGTCTGTCAGCGGTGCCCACACCTCGAACTGCACGGACGGTCCCCTCGTCTGGCGGTGGTACCCCAACCTGCGTGTCCGGGCCATCATCCCCGGCCCGTCGCGGGAGTTCTGGACACTCTGCCCCCGACAGGCCGACAATCACCTGGTGACGTCGAGTTTCGAGTTCCCCGCCTTCCCCGCCCCGCGGCTTTCCGATGCCGAGCGCGACCGCGCCCTGGGCCAGCTCAGGGAGGGTGCCGCCGTCGGCAAGTTGTCGCACGACACCTTCCTGCGCCGCATGGAACTCGCCCTCGTCGCCCGCCGTTCCGAGGACCTCGCCGTGCTCACCGCGGACCTGGAGGGCCGGGAGGCCGGGGAGAGCCCGTGGACCCGCCGGCTGTTCGGCTGGGTGGGGCGCGTCTCCGCCGTGTCCGTGGGCGTACGGCGGGCCTGGGCCGCGGAGAAGCTGCCCACGCTGCTCCTCCCGCACCCGAGCGCCGGTCCGCTGCGGATCGGCCGCGACCCGGGCAACGGGCTGCGCCTGAGCCACGAGACGGTCTCGCGGGCCCACGCGGAACTGGGCATCCGGGACGGCGTCTGGGTGGTGCGGGACCTCGGCTCGACGAACGGGACCACGGTGAACGGACGCCGGGTGACGGGCTCGGCGGTGGTGCGGGACGGCGACCAGATCGGCTTCGGACGGATGACCTTCAGGCTGTCGGCCGGCTGAGGCTCCGGGCGCGGGCCGGTGGCGCGGGACCCGGCCGGCGGGCGGGTGCGGGCCGTGCGGAGGATGTCACTCATGGAACACACGTCTGCCGCCCCCGTCGTACGGCCCGCGCGCCCCGAGGACCTGCCCCGCCTGGTCGAGCTCATGCGGGAGCACATGCTGTACGAGAAGTCGGCGTCCCGCCCGGCCGGTCTCGCCGACCGGCTCGGCGCTCGGCTGTTCGCCGACGGGTCCCGGCTGTGGGTGCTGCTGGCCGAGACCCCGCGCGGCGAGGTCGCCGGGTACGCCGCCTGCTCGGCCGAGTTCTCCTTCTGGGAGGCCCGCGACTACCTCCACTTGGACTGCCTCTACCTGGCCGAGGAGGCCCGCGGCCACGGCCTCGGCGCCGCCCTGGTGGACGGGGTGGCCGCACTCGCCCGTGAGCGGCGCCTGGGCCGCGTCGAGTGGCAGACGCCCGACTGGAACGAGGGCGCGATCCGCTTCTACGACCGGCTCGGGGCCACCGGCAAGCCGAAGCTCCGGTACGCCCTGCCGGTGGAGTAGCCCGCGCCGGAGGGTGGCCGGGCGCGGGGCCGCCCCCGCCTACCGGCCGGCTGCCACGAGCCGGTCGTAGGCCGCCAGGACGACCCGGGACTGGTGCTCCACCTGCGTGGCCACCGGGACCCAGCGCGCCTGGAAGCGGTCCGCGAACTCCTCGCACCACCCCGTGACGAGCCGGTCCGCGGCAGGCGCCGCCGGCTGCCCCTGGGCGCGCAGCACCCGCAGCAGCATCGCCGCGGCGCGCAGCGAGAGCCGTCGGCCGAAGGCGTCGATGCTCCCGATGTACGCCGCCGTCGCCTCGGCGGGAGCCCCGGGGCCCGTCCACTCGGCGCTGATCCGGGGGATCAGCGCGAGCGTCCAGTCCACCGCGCGGAGCAGGGTCGCGGCGGTCGGATCCGTACCGCCGGCCGCGCCCTCGCGCAGGGCCGCCACCCGCGCGGCGTCGGCGGTGAGCCGGCCGTCCAGGACGCGCAGGGCGCCGCGGGGGTCGGGGTGCGGTGCCGGGTCGTCGACCAGGTCCGAGGCCCACATGGGGACTTCGACGATCGCGGTGGTGCCGGCGTGGCGGTGGGCGTGGTACCAGGTGCTGAGCCGGGTGTCCTCGGGGTGGAACGGCCCGTCGGCCGTGGTCCCGGGCTCGGGCATCACGAAGATCCCCGCCCCCGGCGAGGGCCAGCCCGAGGCGTCGGACGCGCTGGTCTCGACCGGGATGCGCAGCTCGGCGGCCGATTTGCCGAAGGGCTCGGCGAGACCGGGTATGTCCCGGGTGAGCTGCACCCAGGAGCCGCCGAGATCGGTGCCGTGCAGGGAGACCTGGAGGGCGGGGCGGAGCTCGTCGATGACCCGGGTCAGGGCTACGGTCTCGGGTGGGAGACGGTCCGGGGGCAGTAAAGACGGCGCCCACTCCGGCTGTTCGGGCCCGGGCGGCCGGAAGAAGTTCCGGTGGTAGTCGAGCAGGGAGTACGGGCGGGGAGTGCGGTGCAGGGCCGCACCGTCGGGGTCGGCGCAGAGCAGGAAGTGCCAGGTGGCTCCGCCGGCGGGTACGCGGATCAGGTGCCGGGCGAGCGCGAGGGCGGTGGCCCCGCCGACGGGCTCGTTGGCGTGGGCGCCGGCGACGACGAGCACGTTCGCAGCGGCGGGGGAAGCGGTCGCGGCCGTCGTCGTGGAGCCCACGGAGAGCAGCCACAGGGGTTCCCCGGCCCGGGACGCGCCGATCTGGCGGAGCCGGGCCAGGGCGGGGTGTTCATCGGCCATGGCGCGGGCGGCCAGGGCCAGTTCGTAGGGGGTGGGGTAGCACATGTCACGGATGAGGGTCACAGGTGATCCCATGCCCGCCGTGAGCCTGCCCTAGCCGTGTTCGCCGGGCCCGGGAACCGCGCGGGGCCGTCCCCTACCTGCCCTTCGCCCGTTCCCCGGGTTCGGACCGGACCCGCGCCGCACACGCCGGCGAGGCTGGGTTCCGCGCCGGACGGGCTGGAAAATCCAGCCCGTCCGGCGTTTGAGGACCGGGGTCCGGGGGCGGAGCCCCGGGAAACGGCGAAAGGGCGGGGCGGGGAGCAGCTCAGGCCCGGGCCGGGTCCTCCCGGAGAAGGACGGCTACCGGGGTGGTGTCGCCCAGGAGTTCCGCGAGCGGCAGCTCGCCCGCGTACGAGGCCGCGGCCCCCGCGGCCCCGGCCCCGAGGAGCGGCAGCCGCCGCCAGCGTCCCGGCGGCAGGGGCAGGGCCGTGTTCCGCCAGCCCCCGGCGAGGGCCAGCCCGTGCGACAGGCGGGTGGCCGCCACCACCAGGCCGGCCGAGCGGGCGAAGGCCACGCAGTGCTCCGCCGCCGGGCCCCGGGCGAGCAGCGGCGCGTAGCCGGCGAACAGCCCGGGCCGGCTCCGGCGCAGCCGCAGCAGGGCGGCGGTGAGGGCCAGCTTCTCCTCGGCCGCCCCGGACGGCGCGGCCCCCGCGTCCAGTCGGGCCAAGGCCTCCCGGGGGAAGCGGGCGGGCGCCCGGTTGTCCGGGTCGACCAGGGCCCGGTACTCCGTCTCCGCGCCCTGGTAGACCTCCGGGACCCCGGGCATGGCCAGGTGCAGCAGCGCCGCCCCGAGCAGGTTGGCGCGGGCCGCCGCCGCCAGGGGCCCGGTCGGCTCGAGTGCGGCCGCCGGGATGTGGTCCAGGACCGTGGCCTCGTACGCCGGGTCCTGCTCGGTCCACGTGGTGTGCAGGGCCGCTTCGCGGACGGCCTTCAGCAGGGCCTGCCAGAGGCGCTCGCGGCGCACCACGGGGTTGCCGCCGCCCCCGAGTCCGAAGGCCGTCTGCCAGGCCACCCAGGCGAGTTGGGGATCCGCTCCGGCCGGCTCCGGTACGGACTCCGGGTCCTGCGAGAGCACCGAGATCCGCGCCCGGACGTCCGCGCTGCGCTTCGTGTCGTGCGTGGTCAGCACCGTCCCGGCGGCGGGCCACAGCCTCGCCCGTTCGGCGCAGTACGCGTGGAACTCCGCCACCGTGACCGCCGGAGCCCCCGGATCCCCGCCCACCTCGGTGGCCGACAGCAGCGGGGCGTACCGGTAGAAGGCCCTGTCCTCGAGGGACTTGGCGCGCAGGGCCGCCGAGGTCTGGGCGAAGCGGGCCGCGAAGGCCGGATCCCGCAGCAGCAGCTCGCGTACGCCGGCCACCGGGCCCGCACCCGCCCGGGCGGCGGCCCGTTCCAGGGCCTCGGGCGAGAGCTCCGGATCGCCGGGGTAGGGCCGGTAGACGGGATAGGCGACGAGCAACTCACGTACAGCCGAGGCGAGTTCTGTACCGGACAGCCGTTCCAGGGTGGCCAGCTCGGCGGCCAGGTCCCCGGTCAGGACCTCCCGGGCGCTCGCCGCGGCCGTCCGCTCCCACCGGGGCTGCCCGGTCGCCTCGCGGAACCGGGCGTCGAGCCGTGCGGCGCCGGCCGGATCGGTCAGCACCCCGTCCACCCGGTACAGCGCGTCGTACCCGGTGGTGCCGGCCACCGGCCAGGTGGGGGCCAGCCGTTCCTCGCGGGCCAGGATCTTCTCGACCACCACCCAGCAGTCCCCGCCGACGGCGTCCCGCAGTCGCCGCAGGTAGCCCCCGGGGTCGGCCAGGCCGTCCACGTGGTCGATCCGCAGCCCCTCGGCGACCCCGTCCCGTACCAGTTCCAGCACCTTCGCGTGGGTGACGGCGAAGACCTCGGGGTCCTCGACGCGGACCCCGATCAGCTCCGAAATGGTGAAGAAGCGGCGGTAGTTGAGGCCGGTCCGGGCCTCCCGCCAGTGCGCCGGCCGGTACCACTGGGCGGCGAGCAGCGCCGCCGGCTCCAGCCCGGCCGTGCCCTCCCGGAGCGGGAACTCCAGCTTCCCGATGCGCAGCACGGCCCGGTCGACCGGCCCCGCGGCCCCCGCCTCGACGGAGACCTCTGCGATCTCGACGGATCCCGGATCCAGCGGCTCCGCGAGCACGGGCAGCAGCAGCTGTCCTCCGCCCGCCTCCCAGTCGATGTCGAACCAGCGCGCGTACGGCGAGCCGGGACCCTCCCGGGCCACCTCCCACAAGGGCCGGTTGAGGCGGAGGGGGGCCGGCAGTGCCATGTGGTTCGGCACGATGTCGAGCACCAGTGCGAGCCCGTGCGCCCGGGCCTCGGCGGCCAGGGCCCGCAGTCCGTCCTCGCCGCCCAGCTCCACCCGGACCCGCGTGTGGTCGGTGACGTCGTACCCGTGGGCCGAGCCGGGCACCGCCTCCAGCACGGGGGACAGGTGCAGGTGGGACACTCCGAGCGACGCGAGGTACGGTACGACGTCCCGCGCGTCGCCGAAGGTGAACTCGGGGCGGAGCTGAAGGCGGTAGGTCGACGCCGGGGTGGCGGTCGGTGGTGCATCGGGTTCGGGCCGGTTGAACTCGGGACGGGTGCGACCGGTGCGCGGGGGCAGGCTCATGAGAACGTACGTACCCAGGATGCGGGATTCCGTGCCATTACCCAATGCATCCGGGTGACTGCACCGGGTTAACGTTGCTCAAGTGTTTGGAACCGTCAACACCTATCGAAAAGTCATCGCCCTGACCGGGCCCCTACTCCCGCTCATCTCCTTCCTCGCCCGACTGCCCGTCGCGATGGCGCAGTTCGGCAGCGTCCTGCTGGTCGCCGAGACCAGCGGCTCCCTCGCCACCGCGGGCATAGTCGGCGGCACCCTTTCCGCCGGACAGGTGGTCTTCGGACCCGTCCTGGGCCGGCTCGCCGACCGGCACGGGCAGCGCCCCGTCGTCCTGGCGGCCGCCGCGGTCAACGCGGTGGCGACCGCCGCCCTGGTGGCCGGGGCCCTCTCGGACCTCGCGACCGTCCCGCTCGCCGCGATCGGCTTCGTCACCGGGGCCTCCGTCCCGCTGATCGGACCGCTCGCCCGTACCCGCTCCGTGGCCCTGGCCCACCGTGCCAAGTCCGACGAGGGCGTCGTGGGCGCCATCCACTCCCTCGAGGGCACCCTCGACGAGGTCTCCTTCGTCTTCGGGCCCGCCCTCGTGGGCCTGGCCACCCTCGCCCTGCACCCGGCCATCGCCCTCGGCGGCGCGGCCGCCCTCGTCGCCGTCTTCGGCACGCTCTACGCGGTGCACCCGACCGCCGCCGTCACGGCCGCAGTGCCCGCCGGAGCCCGCCGGGAGAAGGAGCGCTCCCGGGTCCGCCCGCCGCGCGTGGTCTTCGCGGTACGGGGCTCCCTCGCCCTCCAGGGCGCCATGTTCGGTGCCTGCCAGGCCGGAATCGCCGCCCTTACCGCACAGTTGGGCGTCCCCGGCCAGGCCGGCATCGTGTACGCGGCCATGGGGGTCGTCAGCGCCGCCGTCGGCCTCTCGCTCGGCGCGCTGCCCGCCCGCTTCGGCCTGCGGCTGCGCTGGCGGTGGGCCACGGCCGCCGCGCTCGTGTTCTCCGTGCCGCTGCTCTTCACCGAGACGCTGTGGCCGCTGTACGTGGTCGTGACCGTGCTCGGAGCCGCCTACGCCCCGCACCTGATCACCGCCTTCGCCATCACCGAGCGCGCGGTGAGCCCGGACCGGCTCGCCGAGTCGATGGCCTTCGCCGCCAGCTCGCTCGTCGCCGGCCAGGCCGCCTCGCTCGCCGTCTCCGGGCGGCTCGCCGAGTGGTACGGGCCCGCCGCCGCCTTCGCGGTGGCCGTGGGGGCGGCCGCCCTGTGCCTGGTCCTGGCCCTGGTCACCCGAGTGCCGGCGGCCCGTACGCACGCTCCGGTGACTTCCGGCGGGGGCGCCTTCCTTCCGGACGCCGTCCTGGAAGGCGCCGCCTACGCCGGGCGCTGAAGCACCACCAGGCACCGTCCTGTCAGTGGCACCCGGTCCCCGGCCGCGTACTGCGGCCCGGTACCGGGTGCCAGTACCTCAGGCCGCGCCGTGTCGACGATCAGGCGCCACTGGCTGCCGTGTCCGGCCGGGATCGTGAAGTCCTGCGGTTCGGCGCCCGCGTTGAACATCAGCAGGAACGAGTCGTCGGTGATCCGCTCCCCGCGGGTGCCGGGCTCCGAGATGGCCTCCCCGTTCAGGAACACGGCCAGCGCCCGCGCGTGCTGGGCCTGCCAGTCGCGGGCCCGCATCTCCTCGCCGTGCGGGGTGAACCAGGCGATGTCCGAGAGCTCGTCGTGCGTCCCCTCCACCGGCCGTCCGTGGAAGAACCGGCGCCGCCGGAACACCGGGTGCTCCCGCCGCAGCCACACCATCCGCCGGGTGAACTCCAGCAGCGCGGGGGCCGGCTTGCCGGGTTCCGGCCAGGTCACCCACGACAGCTCGTTGTCCTGGCAGTAGGCGTTGTTGTTGCCGCCCTGGGTGCGGGCGAACTCGTCGCCGTGGCTGATCATCGGCACGCCCTGCGAAAGCATCAGCGTGGCGATGAAGTTGCGCATCTGGCGCTCGCGCAGCTCCCCGATCTCCGGGTCCTCCGTCGGCCCCTCCACCCCGCAGTTCCAGGAGCGGTTGTGGGTCTCTCCGTCCCGATTCCCCTCGCGGTTCGCCTCGTTGTGCTTCTCGTTGTACGAGACCAGGTCGTTCAGGGTGAAACCGTCGTGGCAGGTGGTGAAGTTGATCGAGGCCAGCGGCCGCCGGCCGTCGTCCTGGTAGAGGTCGGAGGAGCCCGTCAGCCGGCCCGCGAACTCCGCGAGCGTGCGCGGCTGCCCGCGCCACAAGTCCCGTACGGTGTCGCGGTACTTGCCGTTCCACTCGGTCCACAGGGGCGGGAAGTTGCCCACCTGGTAGCCGCCCTCGCCCAGGTCCCACGGCTCCGCGATCAGCTTGACCTGGCTGACCACCGGATCCTGCTGCACCAGGTCGAAGAACGAGGACAGCCGGTCCACCTCGTGGAACTGGCGGGCCAGCGTGGCCGCCAGGTCGAAGCGGAAACCGTCCACGTGCATCTCGGTGACCCAGTAGCGCAGCGAGTCCATGATGAGCTGGAGCACGTGCGGGGAGCGCATCAGCAGCGAGTTCCCGGTGCCGGTGGTGTCCATGTAGTGCCGGGGGTCGTCCGCGAGGCGGTAGTACGAGGCGTTGTCCAGTCCCCGGAAGGACAGCGTCGGGCCCAGGTGGTTCCCCTCGGCGGTGTGGTTGTAGACCACGTCGAGGATCACCTCGATGCCGGCCTCGTGCAGGGCCCGGACGGCCGACTTGAACTCCAGCACCTGCTGGCCGCGGTCGCCCGAGGCGTAGCCGTTGTGGGGCGCGAAGAAGCCGATGGTGTTGTAGCCCCAGTAGTTGCTGAGCCCGTCGTCCACCAGCCGGTGGTCATTGACGAACTGGTGTACGGGCATCAGCTCCAGCGCCGTCACCCCCAGCTTGGTCAGGTGCCCGATGACCGCCGGGTGCGCGAGCGCCCCGTACGTGCCGCGCAGCTCCTCGGGGAGGTCCGGATGACGCATGGTCAGGCCCTTCACGTGGGCCTCGTAGAGCACGGTGTGGTGGTACTCGTGGCGCGGCGGCCGGTCGTTGGCCCAGTCGAAGTACGGGTTGACCACGACCGAACTCATGCTCTTGGGCGCGGAGTCCAGATCGTTGCGGGAGTCGGGCCGGCCGAAGTGGTAGCCGTACACCTCCTCGCCCCAGTCGACGCTCCCCGCGACGGCCCGCGCGTACGGGTCCAGGAGCAGCTTCGCCGCGTTGCAGCGACGGCCGCGCTCGGGCTCGTACGGGCCGTGCACCCGGAATCCGTACCGCTGGCCGGGCATGATGCCCGGCAGGTAGGCGTGCCGGACGAACGCGTCGGTCTCGCGCAGTTCGATCGCGGTCTCCGAACCGTCGTCGTGCAGCAGACACAGCTCGATGCGTCGGGCGGCCTCCGAATAGACCGCGAAGTTGGTGCCGGCGCCGTCGTACGTGGCACCGAGCGGATACGCCTGTCCCGGCCAGACCTGCATAGAAAACGACTCTTCCCCTCGGTGTCGGGCTGATCCGGCGTGGACCACGTACTGCCAGATCTTCCCCGAAAGAGGGCTTCCACGCGGGGACTTGGGCGGGTCCTACCGGGTGACCCGGAGAGCTGATAAGAGGGTGGGCCGACCATGGGGAGATCCGATCGTCGGCAGAGCGGATAATGGGCCAACGGACGGCTCGGGTACGGACCGTGAGCCCGCGTCGGGCCGCAGGGGCCCGCATCGGGCTGCAGGGTGCCGCGCGCGCGGAGTACCCTTCCGTGATCACTGGAGACGGGCGTCCAGACGCAGGAGGCGGTGCACGGGTGAGCTCGGGAGGTCTGGAGCTGCCCCCTGGTGACAGCGGTCACGAGGGCGGCCCGGCGGACGCCGCGGGCGGGACGGTCGGCGGGATCCCCGCCGGAGCCGTGTCGCTGGCCCCGCCGGAGACCGGTGGGACCGGGAAGGCGCAGGCGGGAGCCGGTGCCGAGCTGGACTGGGGCGCGGACGCCTGGAGCGAGGTCCGGACCCGGGCCCAGCGCGCCGGGCGTGCGTACATCTGGCTGAACCTGATCGAACAGCGGCTGCGTTCCGTGGTCGGAGCGGTGCTCCGGCCGGTCTACGAGCCCGTGCACGGCGGGGACGACTGGGTGGTGGCGGCCGCGGGCCCCGCCGGCCAGGAGTGGGTGCAGCGCGCGGTCGCCGTGCGCGAGGTCAGCCGCCGCAAGGGCTACCTGCTGGACTCCGCCGACGACAACGTGCTGAGCTTCCTCACCCTGCCGCAACTGCGCGAACTGATGGTCCAGCACTGGCCCTGCTTCGAGCCGTACTTCGACGACCGGCGCGAGATCGAGCAGGCGCTGGACGAACTGGAGGTCACGCGCAACGTCGTCTCCCGCAACCGCGCCCTGTCGCGGGCCGTCCTGGAACAGGCCGAGCGGGCGTCGGCGCGGCTGCTGGAGGTACTGGGCGGCGGCGCGGGCTCGCCGGCGGCGGACCGGCTGCCCATCGACGCCGTGGAGGACCTGGTCGGCGACCGGTACGCGGACGTCATCTCCGTCCACCCCGACCGGGTGCGGCTGCAGCGCCAGCTCCCGGCGGAGGACCTCTTCGGCGGCGCGCGACGGCTGGACGCCATCGGCATAGGGCTCAACCTGCTGGTCCAGAACTTCTCGGGCCGCAGACTCGTACGCCTCGCCGAGGCGGGCTGCCGGGTGCGGCTGCTGTTCCTGAACCCGGCGAGCAGCGCGGTCAAGCGGCGCGAGCGGGAGCTCGGCCTGCGCAAGGGCGAGCTGAGCCGGTCGGTGGAGATGAACATCCTGCACGTGCGACGGGTCCGGGCGGGCCTGCGCGACGCGTCGGGCTTCGAGATCCACGTCTTCGACGAGACCCCTCGCTTCACCGCGTACCTGGTGGAGGGCGAGTCCTCGGGCATCGCGGTGGTCCAGTCGTACCTGCGCCGGGCCCGGGGCATGGAGGCGCCGGTCCTGGTCCTGCGGGGCGGCGGGCGGGCCTCGCAGGTGCGGCCCGGCCACGAGCACGGGCTGTTCCCGACCTACCGGGAGGAATTCGAGTCGATCTGGCAGGACTCCCGCCCGGTGTCGTGAGCGGTGGCGGCCGCCCCCGGCTCCGGGGCTGTCAGTGGCCCGTGGCAGGCTGAAAGCCGTTGACGTAGCGGGACGGGTACGGGGGGCGCGCGATGGGGGAATGGGCGGGGGACTGGATGGGGGACTGGCACGGCGGGCCGATGGTGGCGTTCGATCTGGAGACGACGGGGACCGACATCGAGTCCGACCGGATCGTGACGGCGGCCGTCGTCGCCGTTGGGCCGGACGGGCACGTGGCGCGGGAGCGGACGTGGCTGGTCGATCCGGGCGTTCCCATCCCGGAGCAGGCCTCGGCCATCCACGGCATCTCCACCGACCACGCCCGTTCCCGGGGGATGGCGGCGGCTCCGGCGATCGAGGAGATCGCCGGGACGCTCGTGGAGGCGCTGAGCTCGGGAACACCGCTGGTGGTGATGAACGCGCGGTACGACCTGACCCTGTTGGACCGCGAGTGCCGCCGCCACGGGATCCGTCCGCTGGGCGAGCGCTGGCCGGCGAGGTCCGCCCCGCCCGTCATCGACCCCCTGGTCCTGGACAAGCACGCGGACCGCTACCGCAAGGGGCGGCGGACGCTCCAGGCCCTCTGCGAGCACTACGGCGTGACCCTGGAGGCGGCGCACGACGCGGGTGCGGACGCGCTGGCGGCGGCCCGCGCCGCGCGGCGGATGGGTGCCGTGCACGCGGCGATAGGGACGGTCGCCCTGGCGGACCTGCACGAGCTCCAGATCCGCGCGGCTGCCGAGCAGGCGGCCTCGCTGCAGAGCTACCTGCGGCGCACCTCGGACCCCGAGGCGATAGTCGAGCGGGCCTGGCCCGTCGTGCCGTACCGGGTCTGACGCGCGAGGGGCGGGGTCCTACCGCAGCAGCCAGTCGCGGGTCAGCTCCATGACCTCGGCGCGGCTGCGGCCGCCGTGGTCGGCGGCGATGAGGTGGTCTCCGATCCGCATGGAGTAGACGATCATGCAGCGGACCTCGACCTCGTCCTCGTCGGCGCAGAACGCGCCGAACAGCGAACGCAGGTAGTCCATGCGGCGGTTGTCCACGCGCCGCAGCCGCGCCGCGACGGACTCGTCGCGCCGGGCCCAGTCGCGGATCGCGAGCTCGGCCGCCACGCCCTGCGTCGGCCCCTCGGCGACCGAGACGATCGCGAACAGCCGCTTCAGTCTGGCCCTGGCGTCTCCGCCCGCGCCATCGACCTGTTCGATCACGACCTGGGCGGCCTCGTGCTCCCAGGTCTCGAGCATCTCGGCGAGCAGGGCGTCACGGTTGCCGAAGTGCCCGTAGAAGCCGCCCTTCGTGACGCCGAGGGACTGTGCGAGCGACTCGATCCGGACCGCCTCGGGGCCCCCGGCGGCGAGCGCCCGCAGTCCCTCTTCGATCCAGCCGCGCCGCGGCGTGCGGGTCGCGCCCACGATGTCTCCCCGTCCTGCACGAGTTTGATCTATACGGTGCCGTATAGATCGGCTAACCTTCTTCTATACGGCATCGTATAGATAGGGGCTTGCTCATGAGACTCCCCAGTACCGCGCACACCGACCGTCCCTGGCGGATCCACGAGATCGCCGGAGACTTCCACCTCGAGGACGTGTGGGAGCTGCCGACGCCCGGCGGCCCGGACGACCTCGAACGGCTCGTGCGCCAGTTCGCGAGCGGCGGAGACCCCGTCCCCTCCTTCGTGGGCCGCGCGCTCTTCGCGATCCGCTGGAAGCTCGGGGCCCTCTTCGGCTGGGACAAGCCCGCCGACGGCGTCGGGGGCCGGGTGGCGACGCTGCGCGACCGGCTGCCGGCGGACCTGCGCGAGGGTCCCCGTGGGCCCGACCTCGGCTCGGTCCCGTTCAGCTCCGTCTACCAGACGCACGACGAGTGGGCGGCGGAGACGGCCAACCGGACCGTGCACGGCGTGATGCACATCAGCTGGGTCCCGGACGGCAGCGGCGGCTACCGCGGCCAGATGGCGGTCCTGGTCAAGCCCAACGGCCTGCTCGGCGCCGTCTACATGCTGGGCATCAAGCCCTTCCGCTATCTGGGCGTGTACCCGGCGATGATCCGCGGCATCGGCCGCGAGTGGCAGGACCGTTCGGTCTCCGGTGCGGGCTGATCCGGGGGAGACGTGCTCACGGGGCCGGCCACCGGTCGCGGTAGACGATGTGGATCCCGCTGCCGGCGCTGACGGTGTTGTCGTAGGCGCCCAGCGTCGCGCAGTAGTGCCGGTGGTCGGGGTGGGCGAAGACGTACCCGGGGCCCTGGTGGGCGACGTCGGCGAAGAACCGCGCGGTGTCGGCGAAGAGTTTGGCGCTCCCCGTCATGAACAGCGTCCCGGCGTGGACGTGCTGGTGGAACCGGTCCCGGTTCTCCGCGTGGCGCCGCTCCGGCCAGGGGTCGACCACCGGGGTGGAGGAGGCCGGTCCGGGAAGGTCCGCGGTCCGCGGCCGGCCCGGGCCCAACCGGGCCCGCAGCTCCTTCCAGCGCGAGGGCGCGAACTGGAGCGAGTGGTGAAGGAGGACCAGGTCGCGGCCCGGTGCCCCGGTGTCGGGGTCGGTGCGCCGCAGGGGCAGGTGGACCAGCGAGCGCGGGGAGGTGGCCGCGAGCGACCACAGCCCGGCGATGAGCTGCGCGGCCCCCTGGTCGACCTGGACGTGCAGGCGCCAGTTGCCGTCCGACAGGACCGCGCGGGCCGGCGGGCGGGCCGGGCGGATCACCTTGAACTCCAGCGGGCCGAGCCGGGCCCGGTGGATGGTGAGGGGCAGTTTCATAGGGGTAAAGGGATACGGCACCGCTAGAACGGGTGCCAGCGGATTTCCGGGTCCCCCTCGCGCAGGGAGGCCACCCGGCGGCGGAACTCGGCCAGGGCCCTGGGGTTGGCCGGGGCGTGCTGGGAGACCCAGGCGCAGCTCGCCGTTTCGCGGGCGCCGCGCAGGACCGCGCAGCCCTCCCAGTCGCGGACGTCCCAGCCGTACGCCGCCGTGAACTCCTCGTACGAGGCGCCGGGCAGTCCGTACCGGTCGCGGGAGAGGGCCATCACCACCAGGTCGTGTTCGCGCAGGTCGGCGGAGACCGTCTCCAGGTCGACGAGCACCGGCCCGTCCGGGCCCACGTGGACGTTGCGGGGCAGCGCGTCGCCGTGGATCGGGCCCCGCGCGAGGTGCGGGGTGAGGGCGGCGACCTGTGCGGCGTACCCGTCGCGGCGGGACCGCAGGTACGCGGCGTCCGCCGGATCGATCGCCCCGCCCGCCAGTCGCAGCCAGCGCTCGACCCCGCCCAGCAGATCGCGCGGGGGCAGTGCGAAGGGGGGCGCGGGCAAGGCATGGATCAGCCGCAGCAGCGCCGCGAGGTCCGCCGGGCCGGCCGGGCGGACGGCGTCGGGGAGCCGGTGCCACAACGTCACCGGGTGTCCGTCCACCAGCCGGGGCTCCGGCTCGGCCGCGCGGACCGCGGGGATCCCGGACTCCGCCAGCCAGCCCGCCACCGCGAGCTCCAACCGGGCGCGCGGCAGCAGCGCGGCCTCCCGGCCGACCTTGGCGACCAGGCCGTCGTCGAGCGCGAAGACGGCGTTCTCGCCGAGGGCCAGCAGTCGGGGGGCGGGCGACCCCGCCCGTGCCAGGCCCGCCGCCGCCAGGGCCTCCCGGGCGTTTGCCTCGTCCATGCCGTCTCTCCGCAGTCCGTCCGTGCTCATGACCGGACAAGTTTCGCATCCGGCCCGTCCTTGCGGATTGCCCCCAACAGGTTGCACGAGACGTCTCGTCTCGTTATCTTCTCCTCATGACCACGACCCCGAAGCCCGCCCACATCGCCATGTTCTCCATCGCCGCCGCCGGCCACGTGAACCCGAGCATCGAAGTGATCCGCGAACTGGTCGCCCGTGGCCACCGCGTCAGCTACGCCATCCCCGCCGCGTACGCCGACAAGATCGCCGAGACCGGTGCCACCCCGGTGATCTGGAACTCCACGCTGCCCACCGACGAGGACCCCGACGCGTGGGGCACCGAACTCATCGACAACATCGAGCCCTTCCTCGCCGACGCCGTCCAGGCCCTCCCGCAGCTCGCGGCCGCCTTCGACGGCGACGAGCCGGACCTCGTCCTCCACGACATCACCGCCTATCCCGCGATCGTCCTCGCCCACCGCTGGCGCGTCCCCGCGGTCTCCCTCTCCCCGACCCTGGTCGCCTGGACCGGCTACGAGGAAGAGGTCGCCGGGCCGATGACCGCCGAACTGCGGGCGTCCGAGCGCGGGAAGGCGTACTACGCCCGCTTCCGCGCCTGGCTCGACGAGAACGGCATCGACGAGGACAGCGACCGCTTCGTGGGCCGCCCCCGGCGCAGCGTCGTACTCATCCCGCGCGCCCTCCAGCCCCACGCCGACCGGGTCGACGAGGCCGTGTACACCTTCGTCGGCGCCTGCCAGGGCGACCGCAGCGCCACCCAGGGCACCTGGACGCCCCCCGCGGGAGCCGAGGGGAAGAAGGTCCTCCTGGTCTCCTTCGGGTCCACCTTCACCAAGCAGCCCGCCTTCTACCGGGCCTGCGTGGAGGCCTTCGGGGACCTGCCCGACTGGCACGTGGTGCTCCAGATCGGCAAGTTCACCGACGAGGCCGAGCTCGGCGCGGTCCCCGCCAACGTCGAAGTCCACCGCTGGGTTCCCCAACTGGACATCCTGAGGCGGGCCGACGCCTTCATCACCCACGCGGGCACGGGCGGCTGCCAGGAAGGCCTGGCCACCGGCACCCCAATGGTCGCGGTCCCGCAGGCCGTCGACCAGTTCGGCAACGCCGACATGCTGGCCGCCCTCGGTGTCGCCCGGCACGTCCCGATGGCCGAGGCGGACGCCGCGACCCTGCGCCAAGCCGTCCTCGCCCTGGTCGCCGACCCGGAGGTGGCCGCCCGCGCGGACCGGATCCGCCGCGACATGGCGACCGAGGGCGGCACCCGGCGGGCGGCCGACCTGATCGAGGCCGAACTGCCCGCATGACCGGCACTGTCAGGGGCGAGGCCTATCGTGCGGACATGACCAAGAAGACCAAGGCGAAGTACGCGGCGCTGCTCCGGGGCATCAACGTCGGCGGAAGCAAGAAGGTCCCGATGGCCGAGCTGCGCCAGGTCCTGGACGGCCTCGGCCACGAGGACGCGCAGACGTACCTCCAGAGCGGCAACGCCGTCTTCACCAGTACGACGGGCAAGCCCCCGACCGCCCTCGCCCGCGACCTGGAGGCCGCCATCGAAGCCCACTACGGCTTCCGGGTCGCCTGCCTGGTGGTCGACGGCGCCTACCTGCGCGCCGTCGCCGACGCCTGCCCCTTCCCGGCCGCCGACCTCGAAGGCAAACAGCTCCACGTCACCTTCTGCTCCGAGCAGCCCGCCGAGTCCCGCTTCGCCTCGATCGACGCCCCCGCGTACCTCCCCGAGGAGTACCGGGTGGGCGACCGCGTCATCTACCTCTACGCCCCGAACGGCCTGGGCCGCTCCAAACTCGGCGAGGCCCTCGCGAAGCCGGCGGTGGTCAAGGGCCTGGACGTGACCACCCGCAACTGGAACACGGTCGCCAAGCTCGTGGAACTCACGCGGGACTGACGCACGGACTTCACCGGCCTCGCCCACCGCACCACCGCGGACCCCGAGCCCCGGGACGCGGCCGCCCACCGGTGGGCGCCGCTCAGTCCGCCAGCCCGTTCAGCAGGGTCATCTCGTGCGGGGTCAGGCGGACCGTGGCCGCGTCCAGGTTCTCCGACAGGTGGCCCACGGAGCCCGTGCCCGGAGTGGGGCACAGGACCGGGGAGTGCTGGAGGAGCCAGGCCAGGGCGATCTGGCCGGTGGACGCGCCGTGTTCGGCGGCGACCGCCGTCAGCGCGGCGGCGCTCTCGCGGGTCAGGGCGCCGCTGCCCAGCGGGTAGTACGGGAGGAAGGCGATGCCGCGCTCCTCGCACAGGGCGAGGAGTTCCGCCGAGGAGCGGTCCAGCAGGTTGTACGGGTTCTGGACCGAGGCCACCGGCACCAGGGCCAGGGCCTGCCGGAGCTGGTCCGCCGTCACCGTGTTCAGCCCGATGTGGCGGATCTTGCCCTCCGCCCGGAGCTCGGCCAGCGTGCCCAGCTGTTCCGCCGGCGGGACGGCCGGGTCGAAGCGGTGGAGCTGGTACAGGTCGATCCGGTCCAGCCGGAGCCTGCGCAGGCTCGCCTCGCACATGGAACGCAGGTCCTCCGGGCGGCCCGCCGCGTGCCACTCGTCGGGGCCGGTGCGCACCACCCCGCCCTTGGTGGAGACCACCAGCCGCTCCCCGTACGGGTGGAGGGCCTCGGCGACCAGCTCCTCGGCCAGGTGGGGGCCGTAGTTGTCGGCGGTGTCTATCAGGGTGACCCCGCGTGCGACGGCGGTGCGCAGCAGCGCGACCGATGCGGGGCGGGCGGCGCGCGGACCCCAGTAGCCGGCGCCGACCAGGCCGCCGGTGCCGAGTCCGAGGCGGCGTACCGGCAGGTCCCCGCCGAGGGCGAACGTCTCATCCACGTCAACAGACATGGCCCGACGGTAACCCAGGCCCGCCGATGTGCCAGGCTCGTGGCATGCGTTACATCATCATCGGCGCCGGAGCGATCGGCGCGACCATCGGCGGACGGCTCGCGGAATCCGGCAACGAGGTCGTCCTCGTCGCGCGCGGCCCGCACGCGGAGGCCCTGCGGACGAACGGGCTGCGGCTCACGACGGCCGACGGGGAGCGCGTGCACCGGCTGCCCGTGGTCACGGCCCCGGCCGAGCTGGGCGAACTGCGCGCCGACGACGTGCTGTTGCTGACCGTGAAGACCCAGGACGCACTGGCCGCGCTCGACGCGTGGGCCCACGCGGAGGTCGCGGGCGGCGGTACGGCCGCGCAGCGGCTGCCGGTGCTGTGCGCGCAGAACGGCGTGGAGAGCGAACGCCTCGCCCTACGGCGCTTCGCGCGCGTGTACGGGGTCTGCGTGTGGTTGCCGGCGACCTTCCTGGAGCCCGGCGTGGTCTCCGCGGTGTGTGCTCCGCTGACCGGGATCCTGCACCTCGGGAAGGCCGCCGGGGGCGCCGACGGGCGGGCCCGGCGGATCGCGGCAGACCTGGAGAAGGCCGGGTTCGGGGCGCCGGTCGTCGAGGACGTGATGCGGTGGAAGTACGCCAAGCTGCTGGGCAACCTGGGCAACGCGATCCAGGCGACGACCGGTCCCGAGCCGGAGCCCGCCAAGGCGGCGCTGCTGCTGCGGGCCGTGCGCGAGGCGAAGGCCGCTTTCGCGGCCGCGGGGATCGCCTGGGCCTCGGAGGCCGAGCAGTCCGCGGCGCGCGACGGCAAGGTGGAGGCGCCGGCCGGGGCGGTGCGGGGCGGGTCGTCCTGGCAGAGCCTGGCGCGGGGGACCGGGTCGGTGGAGGCGGACTACCTCAACGGGGAGGTCGTCCTGCTGGGGCGGCTGCACGGGGTCGCTACGCCGGTCAACGACACGCTGCGGCACGCGGCGAACATCTTCGCGCGGGAGGGCTTGCCGCCCGGGGCGATGTCCGTCGAGGACCTGACGGCCCTGGCCGACGAGGCCGCGGCACGCGCTTAGCCGTCGGCTGCGGGGGTGCGGCCCTGCGGGGCTCCCTGGGGCTCCGCCCCAGACCCCGCGCCTCAAACGCCGGCGAGGCTGAATTTTGTCGCGTAGCGGCACATCCAGCCCGTCCGGCGTTTGAGGACCGGGTCAGGCCGCCAGGGACGGGATGCGGGCCGGGGTGACGGTTGCTGCGTCGAACCTGCGGAGCAGCAGGCGGGCCAGTTCCGGGGAGGGGCCCAGGACGGCGGAGACCACGTCGGCGCCGGCGGCTTCGGCGCCCGCGGCGATGCGGTCGGGGAGCCGCCCGGGGGCGATGACGTACGGGGCCACCGCGATCCGGCGGACGCCCTCCGCGCGCAGCGCCCGTACGGCGTCCTCCGTCCGGGGGAGAACAGCGGAGGCGAACGCAGGCCGCACGGCGCACCAACCGGTGTGCCGCCACTCCCGCGCGGTTTCAGCGATCACTGCGATCGCCTCCGGGTCCGAGGAACCGGCGGACGCGAGCACCACACCGGTGGTGGCGCGGTCCGCCGGGGTGAGGCCGGCTTCCCACAGCCGGCGCTCCAGGGTCGCCAGCAGCAGCGGCGACGGGCCGAGCACATCCGCGATGCGGACCGAGAGGCCCGGCAGGTGGGACGTGGCTCCGGCGAGCACCGCCGGGATGTCGGACTTCGCGTGGAACGCCCGCGTCAGGAGCAGCGGGAGCGCCACCATCTCGCGTACGCCCGACAGGTAGAGCGCGGCGACCGCCTGGTCGACGGTCGGGGTGTCGAAGTCCAGGAAGGCGGTCTCCACGCGCAGCCCCGGACGCAGCGCCCGTACCCGCCGGGTGAGGGCGTGCACGGTCGCCGCGTGCCGCGGGTCGCGGCTGCCGTGGGCGATGACCAGCAGGGCGGGGGAGTGCGTGGAGTGCGCCGACACGCTGATCAGCTCTTGACCAGCAGGCCGCGGGTGCGCAGCACCCACCGCTCGACGGGGCTGAAGATCAGCAGGTCGATCGCGATGCCGACGACCAGGATCAGGATGATCGCGAGGAACACGCCCGGCAGGTCGATGTTGTTGCGGCCGTTTTCGAGGAGCTGGCCCAGGCCCAGACCCAGGTCCGGGGAGCTGGCGATGATCTCGGCGGCCATCAGGGAGCGCCAGGAGAACGCCCAGCCCTGCTTGAGGCCGGCCAGGTACCCGGGCAGCGCGGCCGGCATGACCACGTGCCAGGCGCCGCGCAGGCCGGTGGCGCCCAGGGTGCGGCCGGCCCGCAGGAACAGCGGCGGGATCTGGTCGATGCCGGAGACGAGGCCGTTGGCGATCGACGGGACGGCGCCGAGCAGGATGACGGTGAACATCATCGCGTCGTTGAGCCCGAACCAGAGCACCGCCGGGGGCACCCAGGCGACCGAGGGCAGCGACTGCAGACCCTGAAGGATCGGGCCGATCGCGGCGCGGACGAACTTCACCCGGGCGACGAGCAGACCGAGCGGGGTGCCGATGGCCAGGGCCATCAGAAAGCCGAGCAGACCGCGCGACACGGAGGTCCAGATGACCTCCAGCAGGGTGCCCTTCAACCACATGTCGGACAGGCTGTCCCAGACCGCGGAAAGGGCGGGGAGCTTGGTCTCGTCGGTGACCTTCGCCGCGACGAGGATCTGCCAGATGAGGAGGACCAGGCCGACGGCGATGATCGGCGGCAGGACCTTCTTGACGAGGACCTCGCGGACCGGGGTGCGGTGGGTCTGGACGGCATCGAGCGCGTCGAGGCCGGCCTCCAGGCCCGCGAGGTCGTCCGTCTTCGCCTTCGTTTCAGTGCTGGCCATGGCGGCGGATCTCCCCACGCAGGTGTTCAGTGATCTCAAGGGACAGTTCCGCGACGTCCGCGTCCTCGATGCGGCGCGGCTGCGGAATGCCCACGGTCCACTCCTTGGCGACCCGGCCGGGGCGCGAGGACAGCAGGACCACGCGCTGCGCGAGCCGTACGGCCTCGCGGACGTTGTGCGTGACGAAGAGGACGGACAGGCCGGTCTCGGCCCAGATGCGGGTGAGCTCGCCGTGGAGCACGTCGCGGGTGATGGCGTCGAGCGCCGCGAAGGGCTCGTCCATCAGCAGGAGCCTGCTGTCCTGGGCGAGCGCCCGGGCCAGGGCCACGCGCTGGCGCATGCCGCCGGACAGCTCGTGGACCCGCTTGCCGTACGAGCCGGAGAGCCGGACCAGCTCCAGCAGCCGCTCGGCCTCCGGACGGCGCTCGGCCTTGGCCACCCCGCGCAGGCGCAGGGCGAGTTCGATGTTCTTGCCCGCGGTGAGCCACGGGAAGAGCGCGTGCTCCTGGAACATGAGCGACGGACGGCCGCCGGGGGTCTCGATGGACCCCGCGGACGGCTTGTCCAGGCCCGCGACCAGGTTGAGCAGGGTGGACTTTCCACACCCCGAGGCGCCCAGGATGGTGACGAACTCTCCGGGAGCGACATCGAGGCTGATGTCGTCCAGGACGAGCTGCGATCCGGCCGGGCCGGAGAAGGACTTCGAAACGTGCTCGATGCGTGCGGCGTGCGTCTGCTCCGCTACGGTGCCCTCGGCAGCCTTGGCAAGCGTGGTGGCCATGGTCGTCACCTCCTGGGGTTGCTGGATTACGGGGTTACTTGGTGACGCCGAGACCGGCGTCGGAGACCTCGGGCTTGCCGGCGGCCTTGAGCACCTTGTTCAGGAGCGTCAGGTCGTAGATGCCGGCCAGCTCGGGCTGCTCGATGAGCTTCGCCTCGACCGCGTCTTCGGCCTGCGCCTTCAGCGTCTCGGCCAGCGGGTCGTCGGTGACCAGGATGCTCGGCCACGCCGGGTCGATGACCTTCGCGTCGAGCGGCTTGCCGCCCTCCGCCGCCAGCTTCGCGTTCGCGGAGGCCTTCGCCTTGTCCGGGTTGGCGTTGATCCACTCGTTGGTCTTCACCGTGCCCTTGAGCACGGCCTCGACGACGTCCGGGTGCTCCTTGAGGAACTTCTGCGACACGATGATGTTCGTGATCACGAACTTCTTGTCGGGCCACAGGGCGGTCTCGTCGAGGAGGACGGCGCCGCCGTCGGAGACGAGCTTGGAGGCCGTGGGCTCCGGCACCCAGGCGCCGTCGATGGAGCCCGACTTGAAGGCGTCCGGGGTGACCTTGTTGTCCGTGCGGACGACGGAGACGTCGCCCTTGCCGGACTCCGGGTCGACCGTCCAGCCCTTCTCGGAGATCCAGTTGAGGAACGCGACGTCCTGCGTGTTCCCCTTCTGCGGGGTGGCGATCTTCTTGCCCTTGAGGTCGTCCAGGGTCTTGATCTTCGCCGGGTTCACGACCAGCTTCACGCCGCCGGAGGCGGAGCCGGAGATGATCCGCAGGTTGGAGCCCTTGGACTTGACGTAGCCGTTGATCGACGGCGAGGGGCCGATGAAGCCGATGTCGAGAGAGCCGCCGTTGAGGGCCTCGATCTCGGACGGACCGGCGTTGAACGCCTGGGGCTTGATCGCGGTGGCGCCGAGCTCCTTGGCGATCAGGCCCTCCTGGAGGCCGACCAGCGCGGTGGCGTGCGTCAGGTTCGGGAAGTAGCCGATGCGAACCTCGGAGGCCGACAGCTTCTTGCCGGCGTCGGCGGCGGCGTTCTCCTTCGCGGGAGCGTCGTCCTTCGCTGCCTCGGAGCCGTAGCCGCACGAGGCGAGCGCGCCGATCAGGAGCGGCAGGGCGGCAGCGGCGACGATGCCGCGGCGAAGACCACTACGGGGATTCGCGGAACGGGTGGTACCGATGGCAGGCACGGGAGGGCTTCCTCTCGATGCGCCGTGAGGTCACGACGCGGGTCTTCGTCTGTGGAGCAAGGGCAGGTACGGCTCGTGGGGGGTGTGGGCGCGCATGCGGTGCGCGTACGTCATCACGCACATCGCCCCACGCCTCCCTGGCCGCTGCCGAGGGAGCCGCTGCCTACGCGGCCGCCCTCCTTCGCGAAGGAGGAGTAGATATCGGCAGGCATGATCAGAAGTCCCATCCTTCTTCATCAGCCTGAACGGTCGTCTCGGCGGTCGAGGCGAACGATTCGCCGACCATGCCGGCCGCCAGGGTCGTGCCGTCCGCCGGGTCGATCAGCAGGAAGGACCCGGTGCGGCGCGAGTCGGCGTACGAGTCGAGCGCGAGCGGCTCCGCGCTGCGGACGACGACTCGGCCGATGTCGTTGGCCACCAGCTGCCCGGGGTTCGGGTGCTGGGACAGGTCGTCCAGGGTCAGCCGCGAGGGGATCTCCTTGACGATCGCCTTCACCGTGCGCGTGGTGTGCTTGATCAGCACCCGGGCGCCCACGGCGAGGGGCTGGTCCGCCACGTGGCAGACCGTCGCCACGACGTCCTGCGTGGTGGCGGGGGAGCTCGACGACGGCGCGATCAGGTCGCCGCGCGAGATGTCGATGTCGTCCTTGAGGCGCAGGGTCACCGACTGCGGGGCCCACGCGATGTCGACGCTCTCGCCGAGCGCGTCGATGCCCTCGATGACCGAGGTGCGGCCCGACGGCAGGACGGTGACGGCCTCGCCGACGCGCAGCACGCCGGAGGCGATCTGGCCCGCGTAGCCCCGGTAGTCCGGGTGCTCGGCGGTCTGCGGGCGGATCACGTACTGCACCGGGAACCGCGCCGGGCAGGCGGTGAGGTCGTGGCTGACCGGGACGGTCTCCAGGTGCTCCAGCACCGTGGGGCCGCCGTACCAGTCCATGTGCGCGGAGGGCTCCACCACGTTGTCGCCGGCCAGGGCCGAGATCGGGATCGCGGTGATCTCCGGGACGCCCAGGTCGGAGGCGTACGCGGTGAACTCCTCGGCGATCTTCGCGAAGACGGCCTCCTCGTAGCCCACCAGGTCCATCTTGTTGACGGCGAGGACCACGTGCGGGACCCGCAGGAGTGCCGCCACGGCGGCGTGCCGGCGGGTCTGCTCGATGACGCCGTTGCGGGCGTCGACCAGGACCACGGCGAGGTCGGCGGTGGAGGCGCCGGTCACCATGTTGCGGGTGTACTGCACGTGCCCGGGAGTGTCGGCCAGGATGAACCGGCGCCGGGCGGTCGCGAAGTAGCGGTAGGCCACGTCGATGGTGATGCCCTGCTCCCGCTCGGCCCGCAGGCCGTCGGTGAGCAGCGCCAGGTCGGGGGTGTCCTGACCGCGCTGGGCGGACACCGCCTCGACGGCCTCCAGCTGGTCGGTGAGGATCGACTTGGAGTCGTGCAGGAGGCGCCCCACGAGCGTGGACTTGCCGTCGTCGACGGAACCGGCGGTCGCGAAGCGCAGCAGCGTGGTCGCCGACAGATCGGCGAACTGCTCGGTGGTGGAGGTCATGGTTAGAAGTACCCTTCGCGCTTGCGGTCTTCCATCGCGGCCTCGGACATCTTGTCGTCGGCGCGGGTCGCGCCCCGCTCGGTGAGCCGGGAGGCGGCGATTTCGGTGATCACGGCGTCCAGCGTGGTGGCGTCGGAGTCGACGGCGCCGGTGCAGGACATGTCACCGACGGTGCGGTAGCGGATCAGGCGGGTCTCGGTGGTCTCGTCGCCCTTCGCGCCGCCCCACTCGCCGGCCGTCAGCCACATGCCGTTGCGCTTGAAGACCTCGCGCTCGTGGGCGAAGTAGATCTCCGGCAGTTCGATCTTCTCGCGGGCGATGTACTGCCACACGTCCAGCTCGGTCCAGTTGGACAGCGGGAAGACGCGCACGTGCTCGCCCGGCGCGTGCCGGCCGTTGTAGAGCTGCCACAGCTCGGGGCGCTGGCGGCGCGGGTCCCACTGGGAGAACTCGTCGCGCAGGGAGAAGACGCGCTCCTTGGCGCGGGCCTTCTCCTCGTCGCGGCGGCCGCCGCCGAAGACGGCGTCGAACTTCAGCTGCTGGATCGCCTCCGTGAGGGGGACGGTCTGCAGCGGGTTGCGGACGCCGTCGGGGCGCTCGCGGAGCTTGCCGGCGTCGATGTACTCCTGGACGGAGGCCACGTGCAGGCGCAGGCCGTGCTTGGCGACCGCGCGGTCGCGGTAGTCCAGGACCTCGGGGAAGTTGTGGCCGGTGTCCACGTGGAGCAGGGTGAACGGCACCGGCGCGGGCGCGAACGCCTTCAGCGCCAGGTGCAGCATGACGATGGAGTCCTTGCCGCCGGAGAAGAGGATCACCGGCTTCTCGAACTCGCCCGCCACCTCGCGGAAGATGTGCACGGCCTCCGATTCGAGGGCGTCGAGGTGCGACAGCGCGTAGGGCGCGTCCGTCCCTTCGTGGACGTGTGCGACGGTGGCGGTCATGCCAGACCCCTCTCGGTGAGCAGTGCGTGCAGGGCCGAAGCCGACTCCTGTACGGACTGCGTGTGCGACTCGATACGGAGGTCCGGGGACTCCGGGGCCTCGTACGGGTCGTCGACCCCGGTCAGACCGGAGATCTCGCCCGCCGCCTGCTTGGCGTACAGGCCCTTCACGTCACGCTCGGAGCAGACCTCGACCGGGGTGGCCACGTGGACCTCCAGGTACGCGGTGCCCTCGGCGGCGTGCCGCTTGCGGACGGCCTCACGGCTGTCCGCGAACGGCGCGATCACCGGGACGAGCGCCTTGACGCCGTTGGACGCGAGGAGTTCGGCGACGAAGCCGATCCGCTGCACGTTGGTGTGGCGGTCCTCGCGGCTGAAGCCGAGACCGGCGGAGAGGAACTCGCGGATCTCGTCGCCGTCGAGGACCTCCACGCGGTGGCCCTCGGTGCGCAGCCGGTCGGCCAGCGCGTAGGCGATGGTGGTCTTGCCCGCGCTCGGCAGCCCGGTCAGCCACACGGTGGCGCCCTGGTCGCTCACGCTCATCTGGTTCGTCTCCGTCGGTTCTGTACGTTCGTCGGTCGCGCTGGTGGCCGTGCCGGTGGCCGCCATCAGCCGTGCAGTCCGCACTCGGTCTTGCCGCGCCCGGCCCAGCGGCCGGCACGGGCGTCCTCGCCCTCCGCCACCCGGCGGGTGCAGGGGGCGCAGCCGACGGAGGCGTAACCGTCCATCAGCAGCGGGTTGGTGAGCACCCCGTGCTCCAGGACGTACGCGTCCACGTCGTCCTGGGTCCAGCGGGCGATCGGCGAGACCTTGACCTTCTGCCGCTTCTCGTCCCAGCCGACGACCGGGGTGTTCGCCCGGGTCGGGGACTCGTCGCGGCGCAGGCCCGTCGCCCAGGCGTCGTACGCGGTCAGGCCCTCTTCGAGCGGCTTGACCTTGCGCAGTGCGCAGCACAGGTCGGGGTCGCGGTCGTGCAGCTTCGGGCCGTACTCGGCGTCCTGCTCGGCGACGCTCTGGCGCGGGGTGAGCGTGATGACGTTGACGTCCATCACGGCCTCGACCGCGTCACGGGTGCCGATGGTCTCCTCGAAGTGGTAGCCCGTGTCGAGGAAGACCACGTCCACGCCGGAAAAGGCACGGGCGGCGAGGTGGGCGACGACCGCGTCCTCCATGGAGGAGGTCACGGCGAACTTCTTGCCGAAGGTCTCGGCCGCCCAGGTGAGGATCTCCAGCGGGGAGGCGTCCTCGAGGTCCCGTCCCGCCTGCTCGGCCAGAGCTTTGAGACCGGCGTCCTGAATCGTGGTCATATCTCGTCCCCTCCAGCGTCATTGGACTGAACGCCCCGGGCCAGCAGCCCGAGGTACTTCAGCTGGAAGGCTCGATTGCAGGCCCTGCATTCCCAGGCGCCGTGACCCGTTTCGTTCGGGAACAGGTCCTCGTCGCCGCAGTACGGGCAGTAGAACGGTGCGGCGCGCTCGCTCACGAGAGGTCCTCGTCCTTCGCACGGGTGACCCAGGCGGCGAAGCGCTCGCCGTCCTCGCGCTGGTCCTCGAAGCGCGAGACGACCCGCTCGACGTAGTCCGGCAGACCGGCCGAGGTGACCTTGAGGCCGCGGACCTTGCGGCCGAATCCGGCCTCCAGTCCGAGTGCGCCGCCCAGGTGGACCTGGTAGCCCTCGACCTGGTTGCCCTCGTCGTCCAGGACCAGCTGGCCCTTGAGACCGATGTCCGCCACCTGGATACGGGCGCAGGCGTTCGGGCAGCCGTTGATGTTGATGGTGAGCGGCTCGGCGAACTCCGGCAGGCGGCGCTCCAGTTCGTCGATCAGCGAGGCGCCGCGCGCCTTCGTCTCGACGATGGCCAGCTTGCAGAACTCGATGCCGGTGCAGGCCATCGTGCCGCGGCGGAACGGGGACGGGTTGACCCGCAGGTCGAGCGCCTCCAGGGCCGCGACGACCGAGTCGACCTGGCCCGCCTCGATGTCGAGCACGATCATCTTCTGCTCGGCGGTGGTGCGCAGCCGGCCGGAACCGTGCTGCTCGGCGACGGCGGCGATCTTCGTCAGGGTGGCGCCGTCGACGCGGCCCACGCGGGGCGCGAAGCCGACGTAGAACTTGCCGTCCTGCTGCTGGTGCACGCCGACGTGGTCGCGCCACTGGCCGCTGGGCTGCTCGGGCGCGGGACCGTCGGTGAGCTTGCGCTTCAGGTACTCGTCCTCGAGGACCTGGCGGAACTTGGCCGGGCCCCAGTCGGCGACGAGGAACTTCAGGCGGGCGCGGGTGCGCAGCCGGCGGTAGCCGTAGTCGCGGAAGATCGAGATGACGCCCTCGTAGATGTCCGGGACCTCGTCGAGCGAGACCCAGGTGCCCAGGCGCACACCCAGCTTCGGGTTGGTGGAGAGGCCGCCGCCGACCCAGACGTCGAAGCCGGGGCCGTGCTCGGGGTGGTTCACGCCCACGAAGGCGATGTCGTTGATCTCGTGCGCCACGTCGAGCAGCGGCGAGCCGGAGATCGCGGACTTGAACTTGCGGGGCAGGTTCGAGAAGGCGGGGTTGCCCACGATGCGGGCGTAGATCTCATCGATGGCGGGGGTGCCGTCGATGATCTCGTCCAGCGCGATGCCGGCGACGGGCGAGCCCAGGATCACGCGGGGGGTGTCACCGCAGGCCTCGGTGGTCGAGAGGCCGACGGCCTCCAGACGGCGCCAGATCTCCGGGACGTCCTCGATGCGGATCCAGTGGTACTGCACGTTCTGCCGGTCCGTGAGGTCGGCGGTGCCGCGGGCGAACTCCTCGGAGATCTCGCCGATGACGCGCAGCTGGTCGGTGGTCAGCCGGCCGCCGTCGATGCGGACGCGCAGCATGAAGTACTTGTCGTCCAGCTCCTCCGGCTCCAGGATCGCGGTCTTGCCGCCGTCGATCCCGGGCTTGCGCTGGGTGTAGAGGCCCCACCAGCGCATGCGGCCGCGCAGGTCGTTGGGGTCGATCGAGTCGAAGCCCGCCTTGGAGTAGATGTTCTCGATGCGCGCCCGCACATTGAGACCGTCGTCGTCCTTCTTGAACTGCTCGTTGCCGTTGAGGGGCGTGTGGTGTCCGACGGCCCACTGGCCCTCACCGCGGTGACGGCCGGTCTTGCGGCGCGCGGCGGCGGCGGGTGCGGCGGCTGCGGTCGTATCGGGGGTGGCGGCCATGGCGGTACGTCCTTCTTCGGCGGCTCGAGGCAGGGGCAGGGGGAGCGGCGGCGTGACCCCTGGCGCGCGTGGAGCGGATGTGGCTGATCGGCCGCCCTTTTGGGGCGACGACCGGCCTACAGGGGACTGCGGTGGTGGCTGACGGCGGGCGGCGTGTTCGCGTCCGCGGCGACGTCGGTGCGGGGCGCTGTCGCGGCGGTGCTGTGCGTCAGCGCGCCGGACAGATGGCGCTGGACATGCGGCCGAGGTCGACGTGCCGCCGACTCACCAAGGCAATTCCAGCTCCGTTCATGGCGGAAGCGTGGCATGGGGCGATTGGAGGAGTCCACTACTGTCCACAATCCGGACGAACTCGTCTCGCATCGCAAGATCCCCGTGATGGGGGTCACCTCAGGAGCCCCGTGGAGCGCAGTGGCCCCATGCAATATCCAGCCCCGCCGGCGTTTGAGGCGCGGGGTCCGGGGCGGAGCCCCGGGGAACGGCGGAAGGGCGGGCAGGGGGCAGCCCCGCAGGGCCCGCCCCCACCACTGCGGAGCGGTTACGCGCCGGGCCAGGGGCCGGGGGTCGGGGCCGGCACCTTCTCCTCCGTCTCCTCCTTGAAGACCTTGAAGCCGCGCCGGAGGTAGTTCGCCATGGCGGTCGGGCCGTCGTCGCTGCACGTGTGCAGCCAGACGCGCCGCGTCGGAGCCAGCTCCGGCCAGCGCTCGGCCAGGGACCAGGCCCGCTCGATGCCCACGGTCAGCAGATGGCCGCCGATGCGCCGCCCCCGGAAGTCGGGGATCAGGCCGAAGTACATGATCTCCACCACACCGTCGGGCTGCGGGTCGAGTTCCACGTACCCCGCAGGGGTCCCCCGGTCGTAGGCCACCCACGTCTCCACGCCGGGACGCCCCAGCTGCTCCATCCACTGCGCGCGGGTCAGCGACAGCCGGTCCGTCCAGTGGATGTCACCGCCCACCGAGGCGTAGAGGAACCGGCTGAACTCGGGGGACGGGACCTCCGAGCGGACGATCCGGATCTCCGGGCCCGGCACGGCCGCCGCGACCAGGTCGGACGGTGAGGTCATTTCCAGGGACCAGGTGGTCAGTGTGCTGGTGCTCATGCACGTCAGGGAATCATGCCGGTCTCCGTCAGGCCCAGCCGGGCGCTGATCACCGCCGGCGCCGTGGAGTGCGGCAGCAGCGCGGCCGGGTTCGCGGGGCGGATCAGCTCCACCTCCACGTCGTGCGCGAAGCGGTACGGGCGGTGGGCCAGCACGCCGCCGAGGTTGCGGCGCACCCGGGAGATCTCCGCGCGGACCGTCACCGTGCGGGTCGGGTCCCCGAACAGCTCCTGCGCGAGCTCCGCCGCCGAGCGCCCGCGGGGGGACTCCGCCAGCAGGAACAGCAGCTCCGCGTGGCGCGGGCTCAGCTCCTGCGACCAGCTCCCGGCGGCTCCGTAGACGGTGGCCCGCCACGCCCCCGGCCGGCTGAGGTCGAGGACGACGCGGGCGGCCGCCCCGGCGCCGGTACGGGCCTCCGTGACGTTCACCAGCCAGCCGCCCGGCAGCGGCTCCACCGTGCAGTCGCCGAGCTGCGGCACCCACACCCGGCCGGGCCCGAAGGACTTCGGCAGCGGGATCCGCTCCGTCGGCGCGAGTCCCGTGACGGCAGCCGTCCACCCGTTGCCGTCCACGGCCAGCGCCCGCCCCGGCATCCGGGCCAGCAGCGGGGCCGCCACCGACCGCAGCCGTTCCAGCGACTCCAGGTGCCGCACCCGCAGCTCCCGCTCCGCGAGCCGGGCCACCGAGCTCACCCACGCCAGGGTCGCCGGGTGCATGGTGGCCAGCGGCCCGCTGACGTCGAGGACCCCGAGCAGCGACCCGTCGCGCGGGTCCCGTACGGGGGCTCCGGCGCAGGTCCAGTCGTGGTGGCTGGAGACGAAGTGCTCCGCGGAGAACACCTGGACCGGTCTGCGGGCCACCAGGGCGGTGCCGACCCCGTTGGTGCCGACCACCGACTCGTCCCAGTGGGCGCCCACCCCGAAGCCGAGCCGGTCCGCGTTGCGCAGGATCGAGGAGTGGCCCTCCCGCCACAGCAGCCGCCCGTCGGCGTCGGCGACGACCATGATGTGCAGGGCCTCGTCCAGCGACGGCAGCAGCCCCTCGCGCAGGACGGGCAGCAGCTCACGTAGCGGAGAGGTCTGGCGCCGCTCCTCGGTTTCGGCGGCCGACAGCATCCGCGAACGGCTGTCGCGGTCCGGGTGGACCCCGCCCGCCATCATCCGGCGCCAGGACTCGGCGATCTCCGGGCGCGGCGCGGCCGGCGGCCGGTCCCCGGCGAGCGCGGCCGCCCGTACCCCTTTGAGCAGACGCGCGGCCTGCCGCGCGTCCATGGCCGAGATGCGTGCCGCATCGACCGCGCTGCCTGTGGTGTGGGCCACCGGAACCTCCCGTGCGGAACGTACGTACGACGGCACCCGCCCGGTCGGCCGTCCGGTGCGCGCACCCGTGCGGGGGCGGGCCGGTACGCCCGAAGGGCGGTTCCGAGTCAAAGGTTGCAACGTCTTGCAACTCTCGCCAAGTCCCGGTCGGCCGATCGAAACTGTACGGACGTCGCAGAGCGACGTGACAGCTCCTTCCTCGGGGCTTATCGGATCAGGGGTGGTGCCGAGTCGGCGCGGCGCCATCCCTGATCCAGGTCAACGGGCCCGGATGCCGCCCACAGTGCTTTTCGGAGGGTTGGGGCCCTCCGCATCAGCCCGGCTTCCGGAGGGTTGGGGCCCTCCGTCAGCCCGCGATCCGGGCCCGTTCCACCACTGATCCCAGATCCAGCGTGTGCGGCAGCGTGCCGAAGGCCGCGCCCCAGTCGCCGCCCAGGCGCGAGGCGCAGAAGGCGTCGGCCACCTCCGGCGGAGCCCATCGCACCAGCAGGGATCCCTGCAGCACCAAGGCCATGCGCTCCACGACCCGCCGGGCGCGCGCCTCGATGCCCTCCAGGTCCGCGAGCTCGGTCAGCAGGTTCTTGATGGCCGAATCCAGCCGGTGGTCGGCGCCGCGCGCCAGGCCGACCTCCTGGAGGAAGGCGTTCAGCGCCTGCGGCTCGCGCTGCAGGGCGCGCAGCACGTCGAGGGCCTGGACGTTGCCCGACCCCTCCCAGATGGAGTTCAGCGGGGACTCGCGCAGCAGCCGGGGCATCCCGGACTCCTCGACGTAGCCGTTTCCGCCCAGACACTCCAGCGCCTCCGCCACCATCGGCGTACAGCGCTTGGTCACCCAGTACTTCGCGGCGGGCACCGCGATGCGCAGGAAGGCCCGCTCCTGCTCGTCGCCCGTGCTCTGGACGGCGTCGTACGCGGCCGCGAGGCGGAGCGTGAGGGTGGTGGCCGCCTCCGACTCCAGGGCGAGGTCGGCGAGCACGTTGCGCATCAGCGGCTGGTCGATGAGCGGTGCTCCGAAAGCAGAGCGGTGCTCCGCATGGTGAGCGGCCTGCGTCAGCGCCTGCCGCATCAGCGAGGCCGAACCGATCACACAGTCCAGCCGGGTCGCCGCGACCATCTCGATGATGGTCCGCACCCCCCGGCCCTCCTCGCCCACCCGCCGCGCCCACGTCCCGTCGAACTCCACCTCGCTCGACGCGTTCGACCGGTTGCCCAGCTTGTCCTTCAGCCGCTGGATCGCGAAGACGTTCCGCGTCCCGTCCGGCAGGACCCGCGGCACCAGGAAGCAGGTCAGCCCGCCCGGCGCTTGCGCCAGTACGAGGAACCCGTCGCACATCGGCGCCGAACAGAACCACTTGTGCCCCGTCAGCAGGTACTCGCCCGAGGCGTCCAGCGGCACCGCCGCCGTCGTGTTCGCCCGGACGTCGCTGCCCCCCTGCTTCTCCGTCATGCCCATCCCGAAGAGCACCCCGGCCTTCTGCCCGGCCGGCCGCAGGCCCTCCTCGTACACGTGCGAGGTCAGCCGCGGTTCCCATTCGGCGGCCAGCGCCGGATCGGTCCGCAGCGCCGGTACCGCCGCGTGCGTCATCGAGACCGGGCACCCGTGCCCCGCCTCCGCCTGCGACCACACGAAGAAACCGGCCGCCCGCCGCAGATGCCCCGCCGGCCGCCCCCACGCATCGGTGAGCCCGGCCCCCACCGCCTGCCCGAGCAGCCGGTGCCACGAGGGATGGAACTCCACCTCGTCGATCCGGTTGCCGTACCGGTCGTGCGTCCGCAGCTTCGGCGGGTTCTCGTTCGCCTGCGACCCCCAGTCCTGGGCCTGCCGGGACCCGGCCGCGCGCCCGAGGTCCGTGAGCTCTTCCCTTACCTCCGCGGCGAGTTCGGGCGCGGCGCCCGCGAGGTGGCGCTCCACCCCCTCGCTCAGGACCTGGTCGCTGCCGTAGACGTCGTGGCCCACGAGGGGCGGGGCCTGATTGCTGACTGTGTGGGTGGTGGCTGCCATGCCGATACCGTAAGGACGTGCAGCACGCGAAAGAAACACCTGAGCGGATTCCGGGACGCCTCCACCGGGCCCGCGCCCTCTACCGCAACGTCTCCAAGCGCAAGATGGCGTGGCTGCTGCTCAAAGACACCGTGAACTCGTGCATCGAGTACCGGATCCTCGGACTCGCCGCGGAGGCGGCCTTCTTCACCCTGCTCTCGCTGCCCCCGCTCTTCCTGGGTCTGCTGGGCCTCCTCGGCTACGTGGACGGCTGGTCGGGCGGTACGACCGTCGCCAGCATCGAGGAGAACATCCTGCGGGCGGTGGGCACCGTGCTCTCCGACCGGGGCGTCAACGACATCGCGAAACCGATGCTCGACGACGTCACCGGCCGCGGCCGGCCCGACCTCATCTCCCTCGGGTTCGCCTTCGCCCTCTGGTCGGGCTCGCGCGCCGTCAACGTCTTCATCGACACCATCACCGTCATGTACGGGCTCGACGGACACCGCGGCATCGTCAAGACCCGGCTGCTCGCCTTCGTCCTCTACATCGCCGCCCTGCTGATCGGCGCCATCGTGCTGCCGCTGATGGTGGTCGGCCCGGACGCGGTGGTGCGGCTGCTGCCCTGGAGCACCGAGGTGATCGCGGTCCTGTACTGGCCCGTCGTCACGCTGCTTTCCATCGCCTTCCTGACCACGCTCTACCACGTCTCCGTCCCGGTCCGCTCGCCCTGGATCGAGGACGTGCCCGGCGCGCTGGTCGCCCTCGCCATGTGGGTGCTCGGCTCGTTCCTGCTGCGGATCTACCTCACCAACACGGTGGAGGGCCCGACCATCTACGGATCGCTGGCCGCCCCCGTGGCGATCCTGCTGTGGATCGGCATCTCGGCCTTCGCGGTCCTCGTCGGGGCCGCCGTCAACGCCGCGATCGACCGGGTCTGGCCCTCGGTGGCCACCGCGGCGGCGCGCGAGGCGAACGAACGGGTCCGCGAGGCGGAGGCCGCGCAGCTCGTCGCCCGCGCCGCGGCCTGGCGGGCCCTGGCCGAGGGGGAGTCGGAGGACGACGAGGGCGACGAGGACAGCGGCATGCCCTCGGAGTTCCCGGAGCGCTGGTCGAAGTTCCTCCCTCCGGAGGACTACCACTCCCGCCTGCGCAAGCACTGACCGCCGCCGTAGCGTGGTGTCCGTGGCGGATCGCGCGGACGCCGTGCCCGGCCCGGGGAACGAGGAGCGGCACGAGGCACGGTACGAGGAGCGGCCGTCCCGGACGGTCGCCGGAGCGGTGCTCTGGCGGGCCGGCGGGGCCGGCGCGGGCATGGTGCTGCCCGACGGGTGCATGGACCTGCTGTGGGTGGACGGGCGGCTCCTGGTCGCCGGACCCGACACCGTCGCGCACCCCGCCGGAGAGGTTCCGGGCTCCGGCTTCGCCGGGATCCGGCTGGCCCCCGGCACGGCGCCCGCGCTGCTCGGCGTACCGGCCCGCGAGCTGCGCGACCGGCGGGTCGAGCTGGCGGACCTGTGGCCCCCCGCCGAGGTGCGGCGCCTCACAGCGCGCGTGGCCGCGTACGGGGATCCCCGCGCGGGACTGGAGGAGCTGGCCCGGCTCCGCTCGGCCGACGGCGGCACCCCGGACCCCCTCGTCGAGGAGGTGGCGGCCCGGCTGCGGGCCGGGCAGGGCGTGGCCGCCGTGGCGGGGGCGGTGGGCCTGGGGGAGCGGCAGCTGCACCGGCGCTCCCTCGACGCCTTCGGCTACGGGCCCCGGACCCTGGGGCGGATCCTGCGCCTCCAGCGGGCGCTCGCGCTGACCCGGCGCGGGCTGCCGCAGGCGGCGGTGGCGGCGGCAGCCGGGTACGCCGACCAGGCGCACTACACCCGCGAGGCGCGCGCCCTGGCGGGGACCACGCCGGGTGCCTACGCGGCGGGGCCGGGGGCTGCTGCCGGGTCCGCTGGTTCTGCTGGTGCGAACAGGGAGATCCCGGACCCGTCCGGGTCGAGGACGACGGCGTAGCGCTGTCCCCAGAAGGCGTCCCAGGGCTTCAGGTGGCCCGTGTTCCCGGCCTCCGTCAGCTCCGCGTACAGCGAGTCCACCTCGGCGGGGGAGTCGCACAGGAAGGCGAGCCCCACCCGGCCGTCGCTCGTGGGGCGGGTCCAGGACGGGTCGAAGGAGCGGATGACCTCCTCCGTGTCCCAGCCGATCCGCTGCCCGCCCGGCAGGACGGCTTCGACGTGCGGCTGGGAGTCGGCCTCGGCGGGCACGTCGATGCCGAGGCGGCGGTAGAAGGCGAGCGATGCGGCCATGTCGGAGACGATGATGCCGATCATGTCGAGTCGGGGAGTCATGTACTCACCGTAGGCAGGCCCGGCCCGGCCGGTCTTGAACGAATCGGACACCGGCGGGCCGGTCTTCCGGTCACCCGGCTCAGTCGGAGTCCTCCTCCTGGGGCAGGTGCCGGTAGACCGTGGCCCGGGAGACGCCGAGGGCGGCGGCGATCGCGGTGGCCCCGCTGCCCGCCGCGTGCATGCGGCGGGCGGCCTCGATCATGGCCGGGCTCATGGCGGCGGGCCGCCCGCGCCGTCCCCCCGGCACCGGCCGGCCCGGCCCGCCGGGGCCGTTCGGTCCGTTCGGTCCGTTCGGCCCCTGTGGTCCGTGCGGGCCGTCGAGCAGGCGCCGTACGCCGTCCAGGACCGCCTCGCGCAGGGCCGGGACGGGGGCGTCGGCGAAGAGCACCACCGGGTCGCCGAGCATCGCGACGGCCTGGGCGGCCCGCACCCGCTCCGCGAATCCGGGATTCGGCCCCGCGACCAGGAAATTGGCCCGGAGCACGGCGTCGCGCAGGCGGGAGAGGGCCGGGACGGGGGTGGCCAGGGCCATGTCCGGGAGGTTCAGGCGCAGCAGGTGGCGGTGTTCCAGCCAGACGTCGAGCACCCCCTCGATGGCGGCCCACCGGGCCCGGTCCGCGCCGGATGCCGACGCGCGGGCCAGCGCGGCCCCCAGATCGCGGAGCATCGGCTCCACGAGGGCGCCGAGGATGTCGGCCTTGCCGGGGAAGTGGTAGAGCACCGCGGGCTTCGAGACGCCCACCCGTTCGGCGATCTCCCGCAGCGAGGTCTCGTGGAACCCGTGGACGCCGAACAGCTCCGTGGAGACCCGCAGGATCCGCCGCCGGGTATCGGGAGCCGTCTCGTAAATCGTCTCAGAATCTGCGGTTCCGCTGGTCTCCATGAGGGAACAGCTTAGTCTCCGTAGCCGACTTGACCGGGATTTTTCTTCGATCCGTCCTGACCGGCGGTAAGTTCGAGGTCCGGCTTGCGGCCGTCCGTAAAAGAAGTGGCGCGGGCCTGAGGGTGCTTGTTACGGTGGGGACGTTCCCGCCGAGACCGGTGCGGGACCGCTCGTCAGTACGTCAGTACGTACGCAGACCCGGAGGTGAGTTCATTGATGACTGTCATGGCGCAGGGCGTTGCCCGCACTCAGAAGACCATCAATGTCACTTCTGTGGTCTCCGGCTGACCTCTCACCTTTTCTCGCGCCCGGTAGCGGCGCGCACCGCCGGGGCCACCCTGTGAAGGGTTTCCCTTGTCTCTCCCCGCTTTCTCCGCTTCTCCTTCCTCCATGCCCCCCTCCGGGCTTCCGCACCCCCTGGCCCCCTACGGCTGGGACGAGGCGTGGGCGGCCGAGTTCGCCCCGCACACGGATCAGGGCCTCCTGCCCGGCCGGGTCGTACGGGTCGACCGCGGCCAGTGCGATGTCATGACGGCGGACGGCATCGTCCGCGCCGACACCGCCTTCGTCACCCCGCACGACCCGCTCCGGGTCATCTGCACCGGCGACTGGGCGGTGTTGGAGGCGCACGGCAACCCGCGCTACGTGAAGACGTACCTGCCGCGCCGGACCGCCTTCGTACGGTCCACCTCCTCCGAGCGGTCCGAGGGTCAGATCCTCGCCGCGAACGTCGACCACGCGATCATCGCGGTGTCCCTGGCCGTCGAACTGGACCTCGGCCGCATCGAGCGGTTCCTCGCGCTCGCCTGGGAATCGGGGGCGCAGCCGCTCGTGGTCCTGACCAAGGCGGACCTGGTCCCGGACCCGGTCACCCTCGGACACCTCGTCGAGGACGTGGAGGCGACGGCCCCCGGAGTCCCGGTCCTCACGGTGTCCTCGAGGACCGGGGAGGGCACGGACGTGCTCGCCGCGGTGGTCGGGAGCGGTACGAGCGTGCTCCTCGGGATCTCCGGCGCGGGCAAGTCCACGCTGGCCAACGCGCTGTTGGGGGAGGACGTGATGGAGGTCCAGGCGGCGCGCGACGTCGACGGCAAGGGCCGCCACACCACCACGACGCGCAACCTGCTCGCGCTGCCGGACGGCGGCGTGCTGATCGACACCCCCGGGCTGCGGGGCGTCGGGCTCTTCGACGCCGCGGCGGGCGTCGGGCAGGTCTTCTCGGAGATCGAGGAGTACGCGGAGCGGTGCCGCTTCCACGACTGCGCGCACGAGGCGGAGCCGGGGTGCGCGGTGCGGGCCGCGGTGGCCTCCGGGGAGCTGGCGGAGCGGCGGCTGGACAGCTACCGCAAGCTGCTGCGCGAGAACCAGCGGATCGTCGCGAAGACCGACGCGCGACTCCGCCAGGAGATCAAGCGCGACTGGAGGCTCCGCTCGGCGGAGGGCCGCGCGAACTATTCCGCGAAGCGAACCGGCCGAGCCTGAGGGCACCCGGCCCCGGGGCGGGGCCTCCCCGGGCTCTGCCCGGACCCGCCCCGGGGCTCCGCCCCGGACCCCGGTCCTCAAACGCCGGACGGGCCGAGGGTGCCCGGCGGGCAATCTCAGCCCCGCCGGCGTTTGAGGCGCGGGGGTCCGGGGGCTGGTCCCCGGCAGCGGTGCCGCGCGCGGGATCGGGGGCAGGGCCGGGGGCGGGGCCGGGGGCAGGGCAGGCTTCACCGTTCGGTCAGGACCACAGCACCGTCCCCACCCACGCCCCCACCACCAACAGGCCCGCGAACAGCTCCACCAGCACGCTCGTCCCCACCGCCCGCATCACCACCCGTACCGACGCCCACGCCTCGCCGTGGGTGCCCAGGCGGCGTCGCTCGCAGAGGTAGATGCCGCCGACGAAGCCGGGGACCGCGCCCACCACCGGGAGCAGCACGAAGCCCAGTACCGCCCCGGCGCCCGCGTACACCACCATCCGGTGGGTGACGCCGACCCCCCGGAGCCGTCGCGGGGGCAGCTGCCACTTCACCACCTGCACCACCAGCAGCAGCGCCGTCGCGCCCGCCAGCAGGCCCCAGGCCTCCGACGAGCGTTCGTGCAGCGCCCACCACAGGAGTCCGGCCCAGACCAGGAGGGTGCCGGGGGCGCCGGGGACCAGTACACCGAGCAATCCGAGCACCAGCACCAGCCCCACCAGCAGCAACTGGGGCAGCTGAGGCAGATCCATCTGCTCAGCCTGCCTGACCTGGGGCTATCGGGCCACCCAGCCCCGTTCGTACGCGTGCCAGCCGAGCTGGAGCCGGGTCGTGACCGCCGCCAGCTCCATCAGGCCCTTGACCCGCCGCTGCACCGTCCGCAGGCCCAGCTCCAGGTGCTTCGCGACGCTCGCGTCCGTCATCCCGGCCAGGAGGAGGGTGAGGATCTCCAGGTCCGTGGCGTCGGGTCCGCCATCGGATTCCTCCGGCGCCCCCGTGGAGCCCAGCCGCAAGGGGAGCGACTCCCGCCAGACCGCCTCGAAGAGGCCCATCAGGGACTCCAGCAGTCCCGACGCGTGCACGACCAGCGCCGCCGGCTCCGCGCCGCGCGCCGTCAGCGGGACCATCGCGAGCGTCCGGTCCGCGATGACGAGTTTGGTCGGGACCTCGGCCGTCACCCGGATGTGCTCGCCGCGCGCCAGCGCCGTGGACGCCTCGCGGATGCCGCTCGGCAGGGTGAGCACCTCCCGTTCGATGACCACCCGGTACGCGACGCCCCGTACGGCCGCCCGCTCCTCGGCCTCGTTGTCCGTCCCGGTCACCACCTGCGGCCGGCCGCTGACCAGCGCGCACACCTCCTCCACGGCGCCGAGCTGGAGCTGGTGGAAGCGGTGGGCCACCGCGCTCGCGCCCGTCACCACCTCCACCAGGTCGTACACGGCCGGCTCGGCGGCCTCCGCCCGGTACTCCTCCGCCAGCAGCGCCGCCGCCAGTTCCGCCTGCTCCAGTTCGTGCCGCTGCTGGGTGAGCAGGGCCCCCAGGGCCACCCCGGGCGGGGCCGCCACCCACCGGCCGGGCCGGGCGGAGGACTGGGCGGCGAGCCCGTGGCGCTCCAGATGGCGCAGGGTCCGTTCGGTCTGCTGCACCGGCAGCGTCAGCCGGTGCGCGAGGTCCGGTATCTCCGCCGCTCCCAGCGCGACCAGCGCGCGGTAAGCGGACTCCTGTCCTTCGTCAAGACCTATCGCACCCAGCAACCCGTCCACCCAACCCTCTCAGTGCCGTTCCTGGCGGGAAGCGGCCACGGCGCAAACCCGCCGCCGACATCATCGCCGCACCCCCCGCCCCTCTGCCAAGGTGGCGCCACCGCAGCACCAACATCCGCTGGCCAGAAGCCATTTACGCGGCAGTTTCGCCGTGCAATGCAGTAGTTGGCCGGAATTCACCTGGGGAGAGCGATGCGCCCGATATCGCGTACGGCACTGGGAGCGGCCATCGCCGCCGTCCTGGCCGTCACAGCCGTGGGCCCGTCCACGGCACAGCAGAGCGACGGAGGGTCCGGAGCAGGGTCCGGCACGGCGAACAGGCCCCTCACCGGGAGCGAGGCGGCCGCGCGGCAGCCCACCGGGCCCGTCACGGTGACCCTGGTCACCGGTGACCGGATCCTGGTGTCCACCGACGCGGCGGGCCGCACCGCCGCCACCGCGATGCCCCGCGAGGACGGCTCGCAGCCGCTCGTGCAGACCCGCCAGGCGGGCAAGGACCTCTACGTGTACCCCGAGAGCGCGATCAAGGCGCTCGCCGCGGGCAAGGCGGACGAGGAACTCTTCAACGTCACCGGCCTGATCCGGCAGGGCTACGACGACGCGCACGCCAAGAAGCTCCCGCTGATCGCCGTGTACGCGGGCTCCGCGGGACTCGCGCGCAGCGCCCCGCCGGTGCCGCGCGGCGCCGAGCGGTCGCTGGTCCTCGGCTCCATCGGCGGCGTCGCGCTCACCGCCGACAAGGAGAAGGCCGCCGACTTCTGGGCCGACGTCACCGGCGCGCACGTCGATCCGCGTGCACGGTCGACCGCCTCCGCCCCGCTGAAGAAGCTGTGGCTGGACGGCAAGGTCCAGGCGAACCTGGAGCGTTCCACCCAGCAGGTCGGCGCCACCGCCGCCTGGGCCGCCGGATTCGACGGCACGGGCACCAAGGTCGCCGTCCTGGACACCGGCACCGACCTGGAACACCCCGACCTCAAGGGCCGGGTGGCCGAGGCGGAGAACTTCACCGACTCGGACACCGCCGAGGACCGCCAGGGCCACGGCACCCACACCATCTCCACCGTCGGCGGCTCCGGCACCGAGAGCGGCGGGGCGAAGAAGGGCGTCGCCCCCGGCGCGCAACTGCTCAGCGGCAAGGTCCTCAACGACTACGGCTACGGCCTGGACTCGTGGATCATCGCGGGCATGCAGTGGGCCGTGGACAGCAAGGCCGACGTGATCTCCATGAGCCTGGGAGACCCCTCCCAGCTCTCCTGCGACGATCCGTTGGCCGCGGCCACCGAGGCGCTGGCCCAGAGCAGCAACGCCCTGTTCGTCATCGCCGCCGGCAACTCCGGCCCCGGCAACAACACGGTCTCCTCGCCCGGTTGCGCGCCCAGCGTGCTGACCGTCGGCGCCGTGGACCGCGACGACACGACGGCCTCGTTCTCCAGCCGCGGCCCGGCGGGCCTGAACCACACCCTCAAGCCCGAGATCGCCGCCCCCGGCGTCCAGATCTCCGCCGCCGCCGCGGGCGGCCGCGGGGTGTACGCGTACACGGCCATGTCCGGCACCTCGATGGCCACCCCGCACGTCGCGGGCGCCGCCGCCATCGTCAAGCAGCGCCACCCCGACTGGACCCCGCAGCAGATCAAGGCCGCGCTGGTCGGCTCCGCCGACACCGCGGTCCCGGGCGACGTACGGGAGACCGGCGGCGGGCGGCTCGACGTCAAGGCCGCCATCGAGACCACCGTCACCGGAGCCCCCGCGCTCCAGGGCGGTACCTTCAACTGGCCGCAGGACCGCAGCGACCGCACCGCCGTCGAGGTCCCGTACACCAACACGGGGACCGAGCCCGTCACGCTGGACCTCTCCGTCGAGAAGGTCACCGGCAACGACGGCTCCGCCGTCCGCGGCCAGGTCGCCCGCCTGGAGAAGCGCACCGTGACCGTCCCGGCCGGCGCCACCGTCACGGTGCCGCTCGCCCTGGACCCCGCCGCGAAGCTGGAGCGATCCCAGTACGGGGACGTCACCGGCCGCGTCGTCGCCACGGCCGGGGGAGTGCACGTCTCCACCCCCTTCTCCCTCTACGTGGAGCCGGAGACGGTCACCCTGCGCGTCAAGCTCCTCGACCGCGCGGGCAAGCCGGCCGCCGGCCCGTCCTCCGTGGACGTGATCGGCACCGACGACGCCACCGGTGAGCGCCGCTTCAACGAGGGCGCCGCCGACCAGGTCTACCGGGTCCGCCCGGGCTCGTACTTCCTCTCCGCCTTCGTCGGCACCCCCGACGCCGGCGCGGACCCGGGGATGTACGACTCGCTCACCTACCTCGGCCGGCCGCAGACCGAGATCAAGAAGGACACGGTGATCGTGCTGGACGCCCGCAAGGCGGCCAAGCTGAACATCGCCACCGACAAGCCCACCGAGGCCCGCGCCACCACCCTCGCCTTCTCCCGCTCCTGGGGCGAGGACGGGTGGCTGCACGCCGGCACCGCCATGGGCGCCCGAACCATCCGCGGCTACTACGCCTCGGTCGACGGCGCCGCCAAGGAAGGCGACTTCGAGTTCGGCAGCTACTGGCGGGCGGCCGCGCCGCTGCTCTCCGAGCTGAAGGCCGAGGGCGGCCCGGTACTGCACCCGATCACCGCCTCCACCGGCAGTGACAACCTCGACGGCACCGGCAGCGCCCCGCTCGTCGGCGCCGGCTCGGGCACCCCCGGGGAACTCGCCGCCGTCGCCGCCAAGGGCGCCGTCGTCCTGGTCAAGACGGCGGACGAGGGCTCGGCGTACGAGATCGCGGGCAACGCGAAGGAGGCCGGCGCCAAGGCCGTCCTCGTCTACCGCGATGCCCCCGGCCGCTGGCAGGCCTTCACCGGCTACGCGGGCGGCTCCCTCCCGATGCTGACCGTCGAATCGGCCGAGGGCCAGGCCCTGCTGGCCAAGCTGGGCAAGGGTCCGGTCACGCTGAGCTGGAAGGGCAGCGCGAAGAGCCCGTACGTCTACAACCTGGCCCAGATCGAGAAGGGCCAGATCCACGGCGACCGCACCTACCGGGTGCGCGACCGTGACCTGGGCACCGTCGAATCGGCCTACGAGTCGATGGGCGTCGCCTCCGACTTCATCGACCTGACCGGGGCCTACCGCCCGCTCGGCAACGCCGTGTACTTCGGCTCCATCGACACCGTCGCGGTACCGGGCAAGCGCACCGAGTACTACTCCGCCGGGGACACCGCCTGGGACCACATGGTCTCCAGCAGCTTCCCGTGGGGCGAGTTCATGACCGACCAGCAGCGCACGTACGAGGCGGGCTCGAAGCGCGCCGAGAGCTGGTACGACGGGGTCATCGGCCCGGTGGCGCCGCGCGACACCGCGGGCAAGGAGCAGCTGGCGGCCGAGCGGCAGGGCAACCTCATCGGCTTCGCCTCGGCCCTGTGGGGCGACAGCGGGCACTACGCGCAGCAGGGCTCCTTCGGAGACCTCGGCAACGTCTCGCTCAAGCGCGACGGCGAATCGCTGGGCGACACCGGCTACCCGTTCGGGGTCTTCGAGGTCCCGGCCGGCGAGGCCACGTACGAAATGACCCAGCAGCTGGAGAAGTTCGGCCAGCCGGCCCGCACCTGGCAGCGCTCCTCCGGGATCCGGACCACGTGGACCTTCCGCTCGAAGCTGGACGCGGCGCAGTACTCGCAGGCGCTGCCGATCCTCTTCCCGCGGATCTCCGCGCCGCTGGACGGCATGAAGACGCTGGCGGCGGCCGGCGGCCGGCAGATCGGCCTCGGAGTCAGCGGGCACGCGGGCTACGCGCCGGGGGCCCTCACGTCGGCCAAGCTGTCGTACTCGTACGACGAGGGCGGCACCTGGACCGAGGCGAAGGTGAGCGAGCGCGGCGGGCAGTGGACCGCGACCGTGGACCACGCCGGGGCGGCGGGCAAGCAGGTCACGCTCAAGGTCGAGCTGACCGACGCGAAGGGCGCCACCGTCACCCAGATGGTCGCGCGGGCGTACGACATTCGGTAAGTCGTACGACATAGAGCAGGGGGGTCCATCGGACGGCGGTCCGATGGGCCCCCCTTTTTCCTGCGTTCGCCGGATTTCGACTGCGCCGGAGCCCGACAATGAGGGCCATGAGTCAGCGGGACGCGGGCGCGGATGACTGGTGGCAGAAGCTCTACGAAGACCCCGACGCGGGACCGGAACCCGACCCCCGGGACACCCTGGAACACCGCTTCCGCTCGGCGGCGGTACTGGTGGCCCCGACGCCGGGCCCGGTCCCGACCCCGGCCCCGGTACCCCGTCCCCGGAGGGATCCGGTCCCGCTGACGGAACACGACCCGGATCCGGGGCCGCCGGTCCCGCCGGGGACACCTGGACCGGCTCCCGCGGTGGCCGCCGACACGGAGTCGGGGCCGGCGGCGCCGGCCCCGGGGCCGGTGGCGGGGCCGCCCGCGGTTGCTCCCGGGCCAGCGGCGGACATCGGGCCGGCGGTCCTGGCTGCCGCACCGGCTCCTGGGCGGGCTTTCGTCCCGGCTGCTGCTCCGGCTTCCGGGCAGGCTCCTGAGCAGGCTTCCGGGCCGGTGCCCGGGGCGGAGGCAGGACCGGCTCCTGGGCGGGCTCCCTTCCCGGCTCCCGCCCCGGCTCCTGGGCAGGCTTCCGGGCCGGTGCTCGGGGCGGTGCTCGGGGCGGAGGCAGGCCCGGTTCCTGGGCGGGCTCCCGCCCCGGCTCCTGGGCGGGCTCCCGCCCCGGCTCCTGGGCGGGCTCCCGCCCCGGCTCCTGGGCAGGCTCCTGGGCAGGCTTCCGGGCCGGAGGCAGGCCCGGCTCCTGGGCAGCCTCCCTTCCCGGCTCCCGGGCAGGCCCCCGTCCCGGCTCACGGGCGGGTGCCCGCGCCGGAGGCACGCCCGCCGGGGGCGGAGGGCTGGGCGGAGGACGCGTACGGCGGCTCGGTGCTGCCGCCGCCACGGGATCCGCGCGAGGGCGGCCAGACCTGGTACGCGCTCGGGAGCGTCGCCGTCCCGCCCGCGCTGCCCCCCGACGAGTCGGGGGAATCGTCCGACTGGAGCTGGGGCCCACGGGACGAGGGCCCCGCAGCGACTGCGCCCCTGGACCCGGACCCGGAAGGGGCCGGGTTCGGTCCCGATGGCGGCACGTACACCGGATCCGGGCACCCGGGCCCGTCCGCCCCGGCCGTGTCCGGCCAGGCACCGGGTGCGGGTGCGGGTGCCGATGGCGGCCCGTGGACGGGCCCGGGCACCGGCTCGCCCCCGGACCCAGCGGCCGGCTCAGGTCTCCGCCCTGCTCCCGCTCCCGGGTCTGCTCCCGGTGCCGGTGCCGGTGCCGGCCCTGGTCTTGGTCCCGGCTCCGAGTCCGGTTTCGGGTTTGGGTCCGACTCCGTTGTGGGTCCCGGCTCCGGCCCTGCCTCCGCTCCCGGCTCCGGCCCCGGCTCCGGCCCCGGCTCCGGCCCCGGCTCTGGCCAAGGCCTCGGCTCTGGCTCCGGCTCCGGCCTCGGCTCTAGCCAAGGCCTCGGCTCGGGCGCGGGCGCGGGCTCTGGCTCGGGCTCCGGCTCTGGCTCCGCCCTCGGCTCTGGCTCCGCCCTCGGCTCCGGCTCGGCCTCGGGCTCCGGCTCGGGCTCGGGCTCGGGCTCCGGCTCGGGCTCGGGCTCGGGCTCGGGCTCCGGCTCCGGCTCGGGCTCGGGCTCCGGATCCGGCCTCGGCTCCGGATCCGGCTCGGGCTCCGGCCCCGGCCTCGGCTCGGGCTCGGGCTCCGGCCCCGGCCTCGGCTCGGGCTCCGGATCCGGCCTCGGCTCTGGCTCCGGCTCTGGCTCTGGCTACGGCTCTGGCTCTGGCTCCGGCCTCGGCTCTGGCTCCGGCCTCGGCTCCGGCTCCGGCTCAGGCTCCGGCCTTGGACCCGGCCCCGGCCTCGGCTCCGGATCCGGCCCGGCTTCCGGTTCCGGCGCTGTGCCCGGGTCTGGTCTCGGTACCGGTTCGACGGTTGGGTCTGGTTTCGGGTCCGGCGTTGGCCCCGGCTCAGGTCCAGGTTCGGTCACTGCCGCCACTCCTGGGTCCGGCGCCGGCCCCGGGACTGACCTTCCCTCCGGGGCCGGTCCGGGCTCCGGCTCCGTCCCTGGCTTCAGCCCACGCCCTGGGCCTGCCGTCCCTGGCCCTGGCGGCCCAGTCCCCGGCTACGGCCTCGACGCCGGGACCGGCTTCGCCCTCGGGGCCCATCCCGGGTCCGGGTCGGGCTGGGGGGACGCTTCCGCGTTCGAGGGGGGTTCCGGCGGCGGCCTCGGGGCGGGTTCCGATGCCGGGGCGAGGCCCGGCGCGCAGGGCGGCGGGGTCGGGAAGGAGGACGCCGGTCGGGAGGCCGGCTCGGAAGCCGGGCGGGGAGTCGGGGGCGGTGCCCGGGGTTCCGGGGTCTCGGGGGTGCCGCGGCCCGTGGTCGCCCACCTGGGGGACCGGCCGCCCACCTACGCCGCGGAGCCCATCGCGCTGCCCGCCGCCGACCCGGCCGGGCTCGACGCGCTGACCCCCGACACCGTGCTGGAGGGCGCCCAGTACGGCGGCTACACCCTGCGCGCCACCTCCGTGCGCGGGGACTCCGCGCGGTTCCGGGGCGAGGCCCGGCGGGACTTCCTGCTCACCGCCCGCTTCGGCACCGGCCCCGACGCGCTGGTCCTGGTCGTGCTCGCCGGCGGGGACCGGGCCGCGCCCGGGGCCGCCGAGGCCGCCGCCGAGGTGTGCCGCTCCGTCGCGGGAGCCGTCGGGCGGAGCCAGGAGCGGCTGTCGCAGGACATCCGGGACGGCCGCCGCGAAGCCCTGCGCTCCGGGCTCCAGCGGCTCACCGACCGCGGCTACGGGCAGCTGCGCGCCCGCGCCGCGGAACGGGGGCTCCCGGAGGACGGCTACACGGCCGGGCTGCGCGGACTGCTGCTGCCGGTCGACCCCGGCTGCCGCACCCGGGTCTGCTTCGGCGCGGGCGCGGGCGGCCTGTTCCGGCTCAGGGACGGGCAGTGGCGGGACCTGGAGGAGCCCGCCCCGGCACCTGCCCCGGCGCACGCCCCACCCGCCGACCCCGCCGGATTCCGCTTCCGCTTCAGGGCCTCCGTGGCCCGCCCCGGCGACACCCTGCTCCTGTGCTCCGGCGGGCTCGCGGACCCGATGCGCGAGGAGGAACCGCTCTCCGCCGAGCTCGCCGCCCGCTGGGCCGACGCACCCCCGCCGGGCCTCGCCGCCTTCCTCGCGGACACCCAGCTCCGCCTCAAGGGGTACGCCGACGACCGGACGGCCGCCGCGGTCTGGGAGGCGTAACCCGGCGGTTCATGCGTGGATGGAAGGCGCATACGGCAGAGCCGAACCGGAAAGGGCGCCCCCTCCATGGCCAAGCAGAACGTGGCGGAGCAATTCATCGACATTCTCGTGCGCGCCGGAGTGCGCCGGATGTACGGAGTCGTCGGGGACAGCCTCAACCCCGTCGTCGACGCGATCCGCCGCACCGGCGGCATCGAGTGGATCCAGGTGCGCCACGAGGAGACCGCCGCCTTCGCGGCCGGCGCCGAGGCCCAGATCACCGGCACCCTCGCCGCGTGCGCGGGCTCCTGCGGCCCCGGCAACCTCCACCTGATCAACGGGCTCTACGACGCCCACCGCTCGATGGCCCCGGTCCTCGCGCTGGCCTCCCACATCCCCTCCTCCGAGATCGGCCTCGGCTACTTCCAGGAGACCCACCCCGACCGGCTGTTCACCGAGTGCAGCCACTACAGCGAGCTGATCTCCAACCCGCGCCAGATGCCCCGGGTGCTCCAGAGCGCCGTCCAGCACGCCATCGGGCGCGGCGGGGTCAGCGTGGTCTCCCTGCCCGGGGACATCGCCTCCCAGCCCGCACCGGAGCAGAGCATCGAGCACGCGCTCGTGACCGCGCGGCCGACCGTACGGCCCGGCGACGGGGAGATCGACAAGCTGGTCCGGCTCATCGACGAGGCCGACCGGGTCACCTTGTTCTGCGGCAGCGGCACCGCCGGAGCGCACGCCGAAGTCATGGAGTTCGCCGGCCGCGTCAAGGCACCCATCGGGCACGCCCTGCGGGGCAAGGAACGGATCCAGTACGACAATCCGTACGACGTCGGCATGAGCGGGCTGCTCGGCTACGGCGCGGCCTACGAGGCCACCCACGAGTGCGATCTGCTGATCCTGCTCGGCACGGACTTCCCGTACAACGCCTTCCTCCCCGACGACGTCAAGATCGTCCAGGTGGACATCCGGCCCGAACACCTCGGCCGCCGCTCCAAGCTGGACCTCGCGGTCTGGGGCGACGTGCGCGAGACCCTGCGCGCGCTGAACTCCCGGGTGAAGGCCAAGACCGACCGCCGGTTCCTCGACCGGATGCTGAAGAAGCACGCGGACGCCCTGGAAGGGGTGGTGAAGGCCTACACGCGCAAGGTGGAGAAGCGCACGCCCATCCACCCGGAGTACGTGGCCGCGGTCCTCGACGAACTGGCCGACGAGGACGCCGTCTTCACCGTGGACACGGGCATGTGCAACGTATGGGCGGCGCGCTATCTTTCCCCGAACGGGAAGCGCCGCATCATCGGATCCTTCAGCCACGGCTCCATGGCCAACGCCCTTCCGCAGGCCATCGGCGCACAGTTCACCGATCGCGGACGTCAAGTGGTGTCGATGTCGGGCGACGGCGGCTTCTCCATGCTGATGGGAGATTTCCTCACCCTGGTGCAGTACGACCTCCCCGTCAAAGTGGTCCTCTTCAACAACTCATCGCTCGGAATGGTCGAGTTGGAGATGCTGGTTTCCGGCCTCCCTTCGTACGGAACGACGAACAAGAACCCCGACTTCGCGGCGATCGCCCGCGCGGCGGGCGCGTACGGGGTCCGGGTGGAGAAGCCGAAGCAGCTCACAGCGGCTTTGAGGGATGCTTTCAAGCACAAGGGACCCGCTCTGGTGGACGTGGTCACGGACCCCAACGCGCTGTCCATTCCGCCGAAGATCAGCGCTGAGATGGTGACCGGATTCGCACTTTCGGCCAGCAAGATCGTGCTGGACGGCGGGGTGGGCCGGATGATCCAGATGGCGCGTTCCAACCTCCGGAACGTGCCGCGCCCTTGAGCCCGAATGCGTGCGGATTCCCTCGGGGGGCATGCATCCCGTAGGCCTGTTCGACCGACGGGCCGTCGGGTAGCGGGGGACATGCGGGAGGTACATCGCCGTGCGGGTGGGGGCGAAGGCCGGGAAGACGTGGCGGGGAGGGCGGCCGGTGCCGCGCGAACCGTCGGCCGGGGACGGGACGGCGGTGGACGGTCCGGGGATCACCCGGAGCGTGCGGCGGGCCGATCTCAAAGCGGTGGGAGAAGTCCGCAGGGACTTACGGGAGTTGATGCGCCACAGGTGCCGGGCGGAGGCCGCCGAGGTGGCCGAGCTGCTGATCACCGAGCTCGTCACCAACGCCCTCGTCCACACCGATCAGGGCGCCGAGGTCTCCGCGACGCTCGCCGCCGACCGGCTGCGGGTGGAGGTCCGCGACTACGCCGCCCGCCGGCCCCGGCCGCACGTACCGTCCGCCGACGACGGTACGCACGGCAGGGGACTGGTGCTGCTGCAGTCGCTCGCCGACGCCTGGGGCGTGGACGCGCTCGGACTGGCGCTGGGCGGCGGCAAGGTGGTGTGGTTCGAACTCGACGGAGCGAAGGAGGCGGGGCCCGCCTGAGTGATCGGGCGGACCCCGCGGCGCGGATCCCGGACGGGCCTGCGCCCGTCGTCAGATCAGCCGAACTGCTGCTCCAGGTCCTTCAGTTTGCGTTCCAGAGAGTCGAGCCGGGGGAGCGTCTGGGTGTCGTCCTCGGCGGTGAGGTCCACCGTCCGGGGGCCGAGGGCCGGGTCGGCGGGTTCGGTTCCGCTCACGGCCTGCAGGGAGGGCCGGCGCCGTAGGGGCAGCTGTCCGGCTTCCACTATGGCCGGCTCCGCGCCGACCGGCGCGGAGCCCGCTCCGGGAGCCAGCCCCGGCACCTCGACCTGACGGGCGCGGGCCATCCGCCCGAACGCCCGGTTCTGCCGGCCGAGCGCCTTGATGTGGGCCCGGTCCAGGCGGTGTTGCTCCCGCCTGCGGAGCCGGTCCTGCTCCTTCTCCTTCTTGTCCTCGCGCACCTCGTCCACGGCCTCGTCGAGCGTGCGGACCCCCTCCAGCAGCATCAGCGACCACGCGCCGAAGGTCTCCCGGGGCGCCCGCAGCCAGCGGACCATCCGGATCTGCGGCAGCGGCCGCGGAATCAGGCCCTGTTCGCGCAGTGCGGCCCGGCGGGTCTGCTTCAGCGCGCGGTCGAAGAGCACGGCCGCCGAGAGCGACATGCCGGAGAAGAACTGCGGAGCCCCGTCGTGGCCGAGTCCGCGCGGGGCGTGCACCCAGTTGAACCAGGCGGCGGCGCCCGCGAACAGCCAGACCAGCATGCGCGACCCGAGGGCCGCGTCGCCGTGGCTGGCCTCGCGGACGGCGAGCACCGAACAGAACATGGCGGCGCCGTCGAGACCGAAGGGAACCAGGTACTCCCATCCCCCGGTGAGGTTGAGGTTCTGCCGGCCGAAGCCGACCAGCCCGTGGAAGGAGAGCGCCGCGGCGACCGCCGCGCAGCAGAAGAGCAGGACGTAGGAGGCGGTCCCGTAGATGGCTTCCTTGCGCCGCCGCCGCTCCTCGCTGCGCTCCCAGCTGTCCTCGGCCACCCCGGCCTTCTCGCCTTCGCGCTTGCCCCGGGCCAGTACCGCCACTGCCGCAAGTACGCCCAGGATCAGCAGGCTGCCGGGCAGCAGCCAGTCCAGCGATATGTCGGTCAGTCTCATGCGGTTGTCCCTTGCCTCGCGTATGCGGCTGTTCGGGTTGTGGCCTGTGCGGCTTTCCGGGCGCCATAGTGGCGCAGGCGGTGAGCCGTACACGCGGGTTTCGGGGCAAGTGGACGCCAACGGGGGGCGGAGCCCGCCGGATAGGGTGTTGCGGCTCGAACTCCCGCTCGTGCGAGGCGGGTTGAGTTCGATTTCCGTCAGCCGGACGGGTGGGTTGAGGCGGCGGAGGCGGCGGCGCGCAAACTCGGTGGCGGCCGTACGTCCGGGTGGGTGACACTGGCCGACCGTCGGCGCCGACGTGGCTGCCGGCGGTCCGCACCGTCTAGGAGATTCATGACGAGCAGGTTCACCGAGTTGAGCGTCGACTGTCACGATCCGGAGCGGCTCGCGGCCTTCTGGTCCGAGGTTCTGGACTTCAAGGTGATCGAGCGGCGCGAGGACATGGTCGAGATCGGCTCCTGGGTGCCGACCGTCGAGGACGTCCGGGCCCGTCACATGCCGCCCACCCTGGTGTTCGTCCGGGTGCCCGAGGGCAAGGCCGTGAAGAACCGCCTGCACCTCGATGTCAGTCCGATCGACTGCGGCACCGCGGACGAGGTGACCAGGCTGCTCGGCCTCGGCGCCACGAGGGCGGACGTGGGCCAGGGCCCGGACCGCGGCTGGGTGGTCATGGCCGACCCCGAGGGCAACGAGTTCTGCGTCCTGCGCACCCTGGCGCCGTAGCCGACGGTCAGCCGACGGTCAGGCGGCCGTCAGGCGGGCGACGCGGTCCTCGTCGCAGGTGCGCGGGCAGGTGACGCAGGTGTCGTCGGGGCGGATCGTGTAGAAGAAGCAGCAGCTCGCCCGGTCGCGGGTGGGCAGCTCCCGGCCGTCCGGGGCTTCGAGGGTGCGGAAGCCCGCGCCGCCGGTGTACGGGGCGGTCGCGCCGGGGAAGAGCCGGTCCAGCTCGCGCATCGCCCGCTGCTCCTCGGCCTCGCCGAGCAGGTTGCCCACGTACCAGAGGCTCTCGACCACGTCGTCGGTCACCATGCCCCACAGGGCGCGCCGCCCGCGCCGCGTCCGGGGGCCGAAGCCCACCACGAGCGGTTCGAGGTGCTGGGCCACCGCGGCCCGTACCTCTGCGCGCAGCGCGTCCTCGTCGGGCACGACCCGGGCCCCGGGGAGCGCGGCCGCCGGGTCGTCCGGCAGGCAGGCGAAGGAGTGGACGCGGACGGCCATCCGGCCGTCGGTCCGGTGGAAGGACACGGCCTCCGGGGGCAGGAGCGGCACGCGCCGGTCCAGGAACCAGGGGGCCGTGAACAGCAGGCAGGCCTCCCAGGCGTACCGGTGCAGCCCGAACCCCGCCACCACGTCGGGTCGACCCGGGCGCCCGTAGTCGCGGAGTATCTGCGCTTCGTCCCAGGCGAGGAACGTCTCCAGGGCCTCGCCGCCCGCCGCGAGCTCGTCCGCACCGACCCACCCCACACCGCGAGGGGAGGGTTCGTGCGGGGCGAGCTCGGTGACGCGCAGTCCGCCGTAGGCCCCGGTCAGCCGGGCGTAGGCGTCCGCCACCGGAGAGCCGGTCGGGGCGGGGGTGCTTGCGCGGCTTACGGAGCGGGCGGAGCGGGCGCTGCCCTCGGTGGGCGCGACGGCCGTGACGGTCATGGCGAACCACCGAATCACGCGATCGTTAACAGGTAAGCCTTACCTTACCTGATCTGTGTCGGGTGTGGGAAGCCCGGCTATTCTTCGGGGGCAGGTCGAAACCCGTGGGAGGACCGAGTGCGCGATACGGCCCGAGCCCGGGTACCGGAACAGCAGGACCGCAAGGTGGTACGCCACTCCGTGCGCGGGCAGATCCTCGACGCCCTGCGGGCGGCGCTGGTCGCGGGCGAGCTGGCGCCGGGGGAGATCTACTCGGGGCCGGTGCTGGGGGAGCGGTTCGGGGTCTCCGCGACGCCCGTGCGCGAGGCGATGCAGCAGCTGGCGCTGGAGGGGGTCGTCGAGTGCCTCCCGAACCGGGGCTTCCGGGTCCTGACCCGGACCCCGGGGGAGCTGGCGGAGCTGGCCGAGGTCAGGGCGCTGCTCGAAGTCCCGGTGATGCTGCGGCTGGCCCGTACGGTGCCGGCGGGGGCCTGGGCCGCGCTGGCGCCTGCGGCGGCCGAGACGGTGGAGGCGGCCGCCGCGGGTGATCCGGCGCGGTACGCCGACGCGGACCGGGCGTTTCACCGTGCGGTGCTCGCGCTGGCGGGCAACGGCCAGCTCCTGCTGGTGGCGGAGGACCTCCACCGGCGCTCCCAGTGGCCCCTGCCGGGGCCGCGCCGCATCCGCCGGACGGACCTCGTCGCGGACGCGGCGCAGCACGTGGCGGTCCTGGCCGCCCTGTCGAGGGGCGACCTCCCGGCGGCGGAGTCCCTGATCCACACCCACTTCACGTACTGCTGACCCCTGCGCGGGGTGGGGCTTGGCTGCGGGTGGGGCCGGTGCCGGGGGCGGGGTGGGGTGTCGGCCTGGACTGCATGATGTAGGCGCCCTGTGTTCCGCTTCGATACCTCGGGCTTCTTCTGCGCCACAAATCACGCTTTACGTCCCGGCCAACACCCCACCCCGCCCCCGTCCCCGGCCCGGCGGCCAGATCCCGACCCGGGCCGGGGGGACATTCAGCCCCGGGCGGGGATATTCAGCTCCCGACGGGGACATTCAGCCCCGGATGGGGCGCCTTAAATCGGCCGGGGATTGCCCTTTCCGGCCGATTTAAGGCGCCCCATTTCAGCCGTCCGGCGTTTGAGGACCGGGGTCTGGGGCGGAGCCCCAGGGGGTCCGGGCGCAGCCCGGGGCCCCTTTCCGGCCCGGCCAGCGTTGTGGCCTCCCCAGCCCGCCGGCGCTTGAGGACCGAGGCAGGGCAGAGCCCGGTGGCCTCTTCAGCCTCGCCGGCGTTTGAGGCGCGGGTCCGGGCGGAGCCGGTGGAAGGGTGGGTAGGGGACTTCGCCCCGCAGGGCCGCCCCACCCGCACCCGCCCACCGGGCCAAACGCCGGGACGGCGGTGGCGAGCACCCCGCCCGGCCACCGCCGGACGGAGTCAGGCGCAGCGGCGCGAAGCCGGGGAGGCCCGCCAGGGCCGCGCCGTGCGAGGGGCGCGTCGAAAAGGTGCCCGGCGCAGCGGCGCGAAGCCGGGGAGGCCCGCCAGGGCCGCACCGCGCGAGGGGTGCGTCGAAAAGGTGCCCCGCGCAGCGGTGCGAGCTTCGCGTTAAGAAGGGTTAGGCGTCGCCGCCGGGTGGAGTTGGTCCGCCAGCCAGGTGGGGATGCCGCCCAGGAGGTGGAACAGGCGGCGGGCCTCCGCGCGGAGGCGGGTGGCCTCCGGTTCGGGTTCGGCTTCGGCCAGGGCCGCCAGCGCCGGGGCCGTGCCGACCAGGAAGCCCAGGTCCTCCCGGATGCGGAGGGACTCCGCGAAGCCCTTGCGGGCCTCGGCGACCTCCCCGTCCCGCAGGGCCAGCGCCGCCAGGTGCCGCCAGGTGAAGGAGAGCAGGAGGGTGTCGCCGTGGGCGAGGGCGCCCGCGTGGGCCCGCCGGTACGCGGGCAGCGCCGACGAAGGCGCGTCCGCCAGGTGCTCCGCGACCAGGCCCCGCCGGAAGTCCAGCAGTGGCCGGGTGCGCGACCCCGGGGACAGCAGCGCCGCCGCCCGGCCGAGCGCCGAGCGGGCCTCGTCGGCGCGGTCGCGTACGCCCAGTACGGTCGCCGCGTACGCCAGGTGGCCCCGCTCGCAGGCGGCCGCTCCCCGGTCGTCGTCGTCCTGGGAGACCGCTTCGGCCACCCGCAGCGCGTCCTCCGCTTCGGCCCAGCCCTGCCCGGTGAACAGGCAGCGCTCGACCAGGAGACCGGTCCGCTGGACGGCGGCTCCGGCATCGTGCAGGTGCGGCGTCAGCAGGGCCGCCGCGTCGGTCCAACAGCCGCGCGAGCGCAGCCGCCATATCGCCCGCTGGAGGGGGTCGTCTCCCCCGATAGTTCCGGCACTGGACATGGCGGTATCCGCCACATTGCCCTCCCCAAAGCAACCAAGCAGCACGTCGTCGAGCCCTGGGGCGAAATGAGAGCACGGATCTACAGGTTCGGCCAAGGGGTCGGGTGAACTCTTTCACAAAGTCCGGACGGATCATCAGTCGCCCCCGGCCGGCCCCCCGCCGGTCAGACGGTGGATCTTCTCAGCTCATCCGCAGTGCCAGGAAGAAGTCGAGCTTGTCCTCCAGTCGGGAAAGATCCCGCCCCGTCAACTGCTCGATTCGCCCGACCCGGTACCTCAGCGTGTTGACGTGGAGGTGCAGCCGCGTCGCACAGCGGGTCCAGGAACCGTCGCAGTCCAGGAAGGCTTCGAGCGTGGGGATGAGCTCCGCCCGGTGGCGGCGGTCGTAGTCCCGCAGCGGGTCGAGCAGCCGGGCCGTGAAGGCGCGGCGGACGTCGTCCGGGACGAACGGGAGCAGCAGGACGTGCGAGGCCAGCTCGTGGTGGCCGGCCGCGCAGACCCGGCCCGGGCGGGCCGCGGCGACCCGGCGGGCGTGCCGGGCCTCCTCCAGGGCCCCGCGGAGCCCCTCGGCGGAGGACACGGCCGCGCTGACGCCGAGGGTGAGCCGGCCGTCGTCGGCGAGTCCGGCCGCCAGGGGGTCCCGTACGGCCGCGAGCAGCGTTTCCGCGTGCAGGGCGGTGTCGGGGCCCTTCTCCTCGCCGGGCTCGCCCGCGGGGGCGGGCAGCGGTACGAGGGCGATCGCCTCGTCCCCGGCGTGCGCGACGGCGATCCGGTCGGAGGGTTCCGGGCCGGAGACCGACGGGTCTACGAGGATCTCCTCCAGCAGCGACTGGGCGACGGGGCCGCCGGCGATGTCGCCGCCGTCCCAGTCCACCCGGGCCACGACGACCTGCCAGTGCGGGGCGGTGCCCAGCCCGGGCAGGAGCACCGGCGCGGCCACCCGCAGGCGGGCGGCGATCTCGGCGGGCGGGGCGCCCGTCTGGACCAGCTCCAGCACCTCCTGGGCCAGCCGGCGGCGCACCGTACGGGCCGCGTCGCGGCGGTCCCGCTCGACCGCGATGAGCTGGGTGACGCCCTGGAGCAGGTCGAGCCGCTCGGCCGGCCAGTCGCCGGCGTCGGCCTCGACGGCCAGCAGCCAGTCGGAGAGCACGCTCTCGCGGACGTCCCGGGCCGCCGGACCTGCGGGGCCGCGCCCGTGTCCCCTGATCGGGAAGAGCGAGTACGTCATACCCTGGAGGGAGATCCGGTGCGGACCCCTGCGGCCCGTCCGGACCGCCGCGAGGTGCTCGCTCGCCAGTGCCGAGCAGATGCCCGGCGCCAGCGGCTCGCCCGCCCCGGCGATCTGCCGGCCGGTGGGCGCGAGCACCCAGGCCCGGAGATCGAGGTCCGTGGTGAGCAGATCGAGCACCACATCGGGTCCGCCACCGGCCGGACCGGAGGTCATGAGCCGCCGGTGGCGGTCCACGACGGCCGCGAGGTCCCCGGCACGCTCTCCCGACACCTGCCGCACCACGTACTCGGTGATGGTGGCGAATGCAACGTCTTCGTTTACGGCGAACAACGGCAGTCGGTTGCGCAGACACGCCGAGACGAGATCGTCGGGAATGTCACCCAGTTCGGCCTCGCCGGCCGCGAGCCCGGCCACGCCGGCGCTCGCGAGGATTCGTACGAACGGCTCGGAGTCGGCTGAATTTCGTCTCCATGCCAGGCCAGTGAGGACTAGCTCCCCTCCGGATAGGTATCGGCTGGGATCCCTCAGGTCGGTCGTCATGACCCCGCGGACCGTCCGGTCGAGTTCTTCCTCGCCGCCCAGCAGCCGCAGCCCCAGCGCCTCGGTTTCCAGCAGTGCGCGCAGCCGCATGATGTCGCCGCCGATCTGTCTCGAATGTTGCCGTTGGAAATCGGGCAGGTCGTCGCATCCTGCCTTTCATACGAATCTACAAGACGAGGGAGGTCCCCAGCCAACTCCTTCATGGTTTCGGTGACTGCACCCGGGGGACGGACGGCCGGTGTACTGAGTCCACACCGCGTTAACAGCACGTGAACGACCAGTCGAGGGCCCAACGGCCTCCTGGCTTGAAGTGAACGACACGATGAAGAAGAAGAGAGCCGCACATGGACTTCCTTCGCCCCGCCAGCTGGGAGGAGGCGCTCGCCGCTAAGGCCGAGTTCCCCACAGCTGTGCCGATTGCGGGTGGCACCGATGTGATGGTCGAGATCAACTTCGACCACCGTCGGCCGGAGTACCTCCTGGACCTGAACCGCATCGGTCTCCTGCGGGAGTGGGAGGTCGGCGAGGACGTGGTACGTCTGGGCGCCTCCGTCCCGTACGCGCAGATCATGGAGAACCTCCGCACGGAGCTTCCGGGACTCGCGCTCGCCTCGCACACGGTCGCGTCCCCGCAGATCCGTAACCGCGGCGGTGTCGGCGGCAACCTCGGTTGCGCCTCGCCGGCCGGCGACTCCCACCCCGCGCTGCTCGCGGCGGGCGCCGAGGTCGAGGTGGAGTCCGTACGCGGGTCCCGCCTGATCCCGATCGACGAGTTCTACACCGGCGTCAAGCGCAACGCGCTGGCCGCCGACGAGCTCATCAAGACCGTCCACGTCAAGAAGGCGGACGGCCCCCAGCAGTACTCCAAGGTCGGCTCCCGCAACGCGATGGTCATCGCCGTCTGCGCGTTCGGCCTGGCGCTGCACCCCGAGACCCGGACGGTCCGTACCGGTATCGGTTCGGCCGCGCCGACCCCGATCCGGGCGAAGGCCGCCGAGGAGTTCCTGGGCGCCGCGCTCGAAGAGGGCGGCTTCTGGGAGTCCGGCAAGGTCATCACCCCGTCGATCGCCAAGCAGTTCGGTGACCTCGCCTCCGGCGCGGCCAACCCGATCGACGACGTCCGCGGCACGGCGAAGTACCGCCGCCACGCGGTCGGCATCATGGCTCGCCGCCAGCTCGTCTGGACGTGGGAGCAGTACCGCGGTTCGAACAACGGCCGCTCGCTTGAAGGGGCTGCGTAATCATGCGCGTCAATTTCACTGTCAACGGCCGTCCGCAGGAAGCCGACGACGTCTGGGAGGGCGAGTCCCTTCTCTACGTCCTGCGCGAGCGCCTGGGCCTGCCCGGTTCGAAGAACGCCTGTGAGCAGGGCGAGTGCGGTTCCTGCACCGTCCGTCTCGACGGCGTGCCGGTCTGTTCCTGTCTGGTCGCGGCCGGTCAGGTCGAGGGCCGCGACGTCGTGACCGTCGAGGGCCTGGCGGAGTTCGCCAAGCAGCGCGACGAGCACGGCCACGGCGGTGCCTGTGGCACCGGCGGCGGCTGCGGCAGCAAGGGCGGCGTCTCCCTGGACGCGGCCAAGCAGTGGCAGGCCAAGCCGGGCGACTCGCAGACCGGCGAGGGCGTCGAGCTCTCCACCATCCAGCAGGCGTTCATCGACGCCGGCGCCGTCCAGTGCGGTTTCTGCACCCCGGGCCTCCTGGTCCAGGCCGACGCGCTGCTGGAGGAGAACCCCTCCCCGTCCGACCAGGACATCCGTGAGTCCCTGTCCGGCAACCTCTGCCGCTGCACGGGCTACGAGAAGATCCTCGACGCGGTCCGCCTCGCGGCCGCCCGTCAGTCTGAGGCGGTCTGACCATGGCCCAGAACACGCGCACGGTTCCGGCGGGTACGCCGACCAACGTCACGCAGAAGCACACCAAGGGCGGCATCGGCGAGTCCACGCTGCGCCCGGACGGCACCCTCAAGGTGACCGGTGAGTTCGCGTACTCCTCGGACATGTGGCACGAGGACATGCTGTGGGGCCAGACGCTCCGCAGCACCGTCGCCCACGCCGAGATCGTCTCGATCGACATCTCCGAGGCCCTGGCGATGCCGGGCGTCTACTCGGTGCTGACGTACGACGACCTGCCGGCCGAGATGAAGAACTACGGCCTGGAGATCCAGGACACCCCGGTTCTCGCCAACGGCCGGGTCCGTCACCACGGTGAGCCGGTCGCCCTCGTGGCCGCCGACCACCCGGAAACCGCCCGCCGCGCGGCCGCCAAGATCAAGATCGACTACCGTGAGCTGCCGCTCGTCACGGACGAGGCCTCCGCCCTCGCCGAGGGCGCGCCGCTGATCCACGAGGGCCGTGACGACCACCACATCGGTCACGTCCCGCACCCGAACATCGTGCACCGCCAGCCGATCATCCGCGGCAACGTGGAAGAGGCCCGCAAGCGCGCCGACGTCATCGTCGAGGGCGAGTACACCTTCGGCATGCAGGACCAGGCCTTCCTCGGCCCGGAGTCCGGCCTGGCCGTACCGTCCGAGGACGGCGGAGTCGAGCTGTACGTCGCCACCCAGTGGCTGCACTCGGACCTCCAGCAGATCGCCCCGGTCCTGGGCCTGCCGCCGGAGAAGGTCCGCATGACGCTCTCGGGCGTCGGCGGCGCGTTCGGTGGCCGCGAAGACATCTCGATGCAGATCCACGCCTGCCTCCTGGCCCTGGCCACGAACAAGCCGGTCAAGATCGTCTACAACCGCTTCGAGTCCTTCTTCGGCCACGTGCACCGTCACCCGGCGAAGCTGTACTACGAGCACGGCGCCACCAAGGACGGCAAGCTCACGCACATGAAGTGCAAGATCGTCCTGGACGGCGGCGCGTACGCGTCCGCTTCCCCGGCGGTCGTGGGCAACGCCTCCTCCCTCTCGGTCGGTCCGTACGTCCTGGAGGACGTGGACATCGAGGCGATCGCGCTCTACACGAACAACCCGCCCTGTGGCGCGATGCGCGGATTCGGCGCCGTCCAGGCCTGCTTCGCCTACGAGGCCCAGATGGACAAGCTCGCGGCGAAGCTGGGCATGGACCCGGTGGAGTTCCGCCAGCTCAACGCCATGGAGCAGGGCACGATCATGCCCACCGGCCAGGTCGTGGACGCTCCGGCGCCCGTCGCCGAGCTGCTGCGCCGGGTCAAGGCCCGTCCGCTGCCGCCGGAGCGCCAGTGGGAGTCCGCCGGCGAGAACGCGGACGTCCGCGCGCTGCCCGGTGGTCTGTCGAACACCACCCACGGTGAAGGCGTCGTCCGCGGCGTCGGCTACGCCGTCGGCATCAAGAACGTCGGCTTCTCCGAGGGCTTCGACGACTACTCCACCGCCCGCGTGACCCTCGAGGTCATCAACGGCGAGCCCGTCGCGATGGTCCACACGGCCATGGCGGAGGTCGGCCAGGGCGGCATCACCGTCCACGCGCAGATCGCCCGTACCGAGCTGGGTGTCACGCAGGTGACCATCCACCCGGCCGACACCCAGGTCGGCTCCGCCGGTTCCACGTCCGCCTCGCGGCAGACGTACATGACCGGTGGCGCGGTGAAGAACACCTGTGAGGCCGTCCGCGAGGCGGTCCTGGAGATCGGCCGGCGCAAGAACGGCTCGTACCACCCCGCGTGGGCGACCGCCGAGCTGCTCCTCGAAGGCGGCAAGGTCGTCACCGATGGCGGAGAGGTCCTCGCGGACCTCGCCGACATCCTGGAGGGCGAGGACGCGATCGACATCGAGCTCGAGTTCCGCCACGCCGCGACCGAGCCCTTCGACCTGGTCACCGGCCAGGGCAACGGCCACGTCCAGTACACCTTCGCCGCGCACCGCGCGGTCGTCGAGGTGGACACCGAGCTCGGCCTCGTCAAGGTCGTCGAGCTGGCGACCGCCCAGGACGTCGGCAAGGCCCTGAACATGCTTTCCGTGGTCGGCCAGATCCAGGGTGGTACCACCCAGGGCCTGGGCGTCGCGATCATGGAAGAGATCATCGTGGACCCGAAGACCGCGAAGGTGCGCAACCCCTCCTTCACGGACTACCTGATCCCGACCATCCTCGACACCCCGACCATCCCGGTCGACGTCCTGGAGCTCGCCGACCCGAAGGCCCCGTACGGCCTGCGCGGCATGGGCGAGGCCCCGACCCTCTCGTCCACCCCGGCCGTCATCGCGGCGATCCGGGCGGCGACCGGTCTGGAGATCAACAAGACGCCGATCCGTCCGGAACTGCTCACCGGCACCCTCTAGGACGGCGTGGTCCGGGGGCCGCGAGGCCCCCGGACCCCCCCAGATTTCCGGGCGGTGTGACACGGGAACGTCACACTTCCAGCCGCACCGCCCGGAGCACGAAGTCCGGAGTCATCAGCACCGCACCGCTCGCGGTCAGGTTTTCACCGGAAGCACCCCGATATCACCCCCGGTCACACCACCTACCCCCGGTGTCACCAGCAGTACCAGCCGTACCGCAGAACCCACGCAGTACCCGCAGTACACGCAGTGCACCTTTTGCGTCGCCTCGGGCCGTCACCCCGGGTCGTGCAGCCAAACGCGTTTTCCCAAATCCCGTGTCTCCAATCTTTATGCGGGTGCCCCTTTGAACCTTGGGAGTTAGGCACCATGACCCAGTCCTCTGTGGAGCCCAAGACCAGTGCGGAGGAGGCCGGAGACGGCTCTCCGACCCCCGCTGGTCAGTCTTGGCTCGACCGGTACTTTCACATCAGCAAGCGCGGTTCCAAGGTCGGCAACGAAGTTCGTGGCGGTATCACGACCTTCATGGCCATGGCCTACATCCTCCTGCTGAACCCCCTGCTCCTTTCGGGCAAGGACGTCGCGGGCACCACGATGGCCGCCTCGGCGATCATCACCGCCACGGCGTTCGCCGCGGCCGTCACGACGCTCCTCATGGGATTCGTCGGCAAGGTCCCGCTCGCGCTCGCCGCCGGCCTCTCCGTGTCCGGCGTGCTGGCCTCTCAGGTGGCCCCCCAGATGACCTGGCCGCAGGCCATGGGCATGTGCGTGGTCTACGGCGTCGTGATCTGTCTCCTGGTCGTCACCGGCCTCCGCGAGATGATCATGAACGCGATACCCCTCGCGCTCAAGCACGCCATCACCATGGGCATCGGCCTCTTCGTCGCCCTGATCGGCTTCGTGAAGGCGGGCTTCGTCGGCAACGGCGGGGAGTTCATGCCCCCCGTCCAGCTCGGCGCGACCGGTGAGCTCTCCGGCTGGCCCGTCATGCTCTTCGCGGTCACCCTGATCGCCATCTTCATGCTCCAGGCCCGCAAGGTGCCCGGCGCGATCCTGATCGGCATCGTCGGCGGCACCGTGCTCGCCGCGATCCTCAACGCCATCGTGGACATCGACCCGAAGGCCTGGAAGAACGGTGCGCCGGAGCTCAGCGGCTCCGCGATCTCGATGCCGGACTTCTCGCTCTTCGGTGACGTCTCCTTCGGCGGCTGGGGCGACGTCGGCTACATGACGGTCGGCATGATCGTCTTCACCCTGGTGCTCGCCGGCTTCTTCGACGCGATGGCCACCATCATCGGCGTCGGCACCGAGGCCAAGCTCGCCGACGACAAGGGCCGCATGCCGGGTCTGTCAAAGGCCCTGTTCATCGACGGTGCCGGTGGCGCCATCGGTGGTGTCGCGGGCGGCTCCGGCCAGACCGTGTTCGTCGAGTCCGCGACCGGCGTCGGAGAGGGTGCCCGCACAGGTCTCGCCTCCGTCGTCACCGGTCTCTTCTTCGCCGCCTGCCTCTTCTTCACCCCGATCACCCAGATCGTCCCGGGTGAGGTCGCCTCCGCGGCCCTCGTCGTCATCGGCGCGATGATGATGCAGAACGCCCGCCACGTGGACTGGGCCGACAGCGCGACCGCGATCCCGGTCTTCCTGACCGTCGTGATCATGCCCTTCACGTACTCGATCACCGCCGGTGTCGCCGCGGGTGTCATCTCCTTCGTCGCCATCAAGGTCGCTCAGGGCAAGGCCCGTGAGATCGGCGCCTTCATGTGGGCGCTGACCGGAATCTTCCTGGTCTTCTTCGCCCTCCACCCGATCGAGAGCTGGCTCGGCGTCGGCTGATCCGGCCGGACCTGACCAGGTCTGAACGGACCCGATCCACAGCGCACGACCGCACCCTCCACGTATCCGATACTGGAATCTGAACCCCTCCGAGGAGGCCCCCATGCTGGATATCGCCGAAGAACTGAACCGGTGGGTCGAGCAGGGGCGCGATTTCGCCGTCGCCACCGTCGTGGCGGTCGGCGGGAGCGCACCCAGGCAGCCCGGAGCGGCCCTCGCCGTCGACAGTGACGGCACGGCCATCGGTTCGGTCTCCGGTGGATGTGTGGAGGGTGCGGTCTACGAGCTGTGCCAGCAGGCGCTGGAGGACGGCGAGACCGTCCAGGAGCGCTTCGGCTACAGCGATGACGATGCCTTCGCCGTCGGTCTGACCTGCGGCGGAATCATCGACATCCTCGTGACCCCGGTCCCCGTGGGCTCTCCCGCGCGGGAGGTGTTCGCGGCCTCGCTGGCGGCCGCCGCCCGTGGGGAGGCGGCGGCGCTCGCCCGGATCGCCGAGGGCCCGGCCGAGCTCATGGGCCGTGCCGTACTCGTCCGGGGCGAAGGCTCCTACGAGGGCGGGTTCGGCGGCCACCCCGAGCTGGACCGGGCCATCGCCGACGAGGCGCGGGCCATGCTCGACGCCGGCAAGACCGGCGTACTGGAGATCGGCGCCGACGGCCGCCTCTGCGGAGAGCCGCTCAAGGTGCTGGTCGAGTCCAGTGTTCCGCCGCCCCGGATGATCGTCTTCGGGGCCATCGACTTCGCCTCCGCCCTGGTGCGGATCGGCAAGTTCCTCGGCTACCGGGTGACGCTGTGCGACGCCCGGCCCGTGTTCGCCACGAAGAAGCGTTTCCCCGAGGCGGACGAGATCGTGGTCGACTGGCCGCACCGCTACCTGGAGGAGCAGTCCTCCGCCGACGCGGTCGACGGCCGGACGGTCCTGTGCGTCCTCACGCACGACGCCAAGTTCGATGTCCCGCTCCTCGAACTGGCCCTCAAACTTCCCGTCGCCTACGTCGGCGCCATGGGCTCCCGCCGCACCCACGAGGACCGCAACAAGCGGCTCCGCGAGGTCGGCGTGACCGAGCTCGAACTGGCCCGGCTGCGCTCCCCGATCGGCCTGGACCTCGGCGCCCGCTCCCCGGAGGAGACCGCGCTGTCCATCGCCGCCGAGATCGTCGCCAACCGGCGCGGCGGCACCGGCGCGGCCCTGACCGGCGCGCACATCCCGATCCACCCGGACGTCGCGAACACGGTGATCAGCAGGATCGGTTCCGTCGCTTGAAGAGGTGACGAGCTTTAGCGCGGTGTGGAAAGGGCGCAACCCCGTGGGGGTTGCGCCCTTTCGCTGTGGGGCCTATTTTACCGGCCGGTAACAGAGTCTCCCCGTAACGGAGTTGACCGGATGTCTGCCAGCCGATCGAGTAACCGTCGCGCCCTGCCGGCCATGGCGGCCGTGGCCGCGCTGGCGCTGGCCGCCCTCGGGGCGGGTCCCGCGCCCGCGGCGGGCGCCGGAATCCCGGGGGGCGCCGGGTCCGCCGGGCCGGGCCCGCGCGAGGTCCTGTTCGTGGGCAACAACTGGGAGGGCACCGCCGACGTCCTTGCCTCCACCGGGGACCTGGCCAAGGTGGGCAGGATCAACATGATCCCCGACAAGGAGGAGCGGCTCCGGGAGATCTACCTCAACCCGGTGAAACTCGCCTACTTCCTGGGCGTCCGGGCCACCGCGGGCGAGGGCCACGACCAGTTCGTGGACGACATGTACACCACCCCGGACGGCTCCGCCGTCGTCGCCTCCCGCCCCAGCTTCGCCGACGTCGTCTCCATCGACGTCCGCACCGGCCGGATCAACTGGCGCTTCCCCGTGGCCGGTTACCGGGCCGACCACATGGCGGTCTCCCCGGACGGCACGCGCGTGGCGGTCTCGGCCTCCACCGCCAACACCGTGCACGTCCTCGACATGGCCAGCGGCCGCCAGGCCGGCTCCTTCACCACCGGCGACAAGCCGCACGAGAACGCCTTCACCCGGGACGGGCGCTTCCTGTGGAACAGCTCCATCGGTGACGTGACCTCCGCCCTCGACGCGCCCTGGCTGGACTGGACGAAGGGCGACCGCAGGATCACGGTCTCCGACGCGCAGACCCTCCGCCCGGTCCGGGTCATCGACATGCGGGCCCGCCTCGACGCCTTCGGGCGCTCCGACCTGTCCGACGCGGTACGGCCCATGTCCTTCGCCCCGGACGAGTCGAAGCTGTACTTCCAGGTGTCGTTCTTCAACGGCTTCGTCGAGTACGACGTGGCGTCCGACCGGATCACCCGGATCAAGACCCTCCCCGAGAACCCCGCAACCAGCACCGACCGCACCACCTGGGTCAACGACTCCCGGCACCACGGCATGTCCATGAGCCCCGACGGCGCCAAACTGTGCGTGGCGGGGACCATGGACGACTACGTGACCGTCGTCGACCGGGCCACCCTGGAGCAGGGGCCCCTCGTGCCCGCCGCCAAGCCCTACTGGGCCACCGTCGACGGCGACGGCTCCGGCTGCGTGATCTCCGAGAGCGCCGCCGACCGGGTCACGGCCATCGACTTCGCCACGGGCGCCAGGCGGGTGTCGGTACCCGTCGGGGACCACCCGCAGCGGATCCGCCTCGGGCACGTACCGGCGGACTGGACGGGTCCCGCGGCGCGCTGACCCCGGGCCGGCCGGCGGGTTCCCGCCCCCTACTTGCCCTTGTCGGGAAGTCCGCTTCCGGTGGTCCGGGGCGGGCGGACCGCCCCGGCAGGCCGGCCGGGAGGTCCGTGCTCAGCCGGTGGGCAGACCGATGCGCGCCGCCGACATGCCGAAGGAGGGGCCCAGAACGCCGGTGGAGATCCCGTCGCCCAGCCGGTGCAGGTCCTCCTCGCGGTAACGCTTCACCTTCTGGTGCCAGTTGAGGATTCCGGCCAGCCAGTCCTTCAACTCGCCGACGTACGCGTCGAGTCCGGCTCGGGCTCCGGCGTCCAGCTTCCAGTCCTCGTAGAGCAGGGGCAGCTGGGTGGCGATGACGTGCTCGAACTCCTCGGTGCGCTGCGTCATCAGCGAGTGGCAGATGTGCAGCGCCTCCTCGTAGCCGATGTCGAAGAAGTTGCGGGTGACGAGCACGTAGTTGTGCACCTCGCCCTCGACCTCCACCTCCTTCTGGTACGAGAAGACGTCGTTCATCAGGCACGCGGCGTCGGCGGCGGCGTTCTCCAGGGAGCGGATGGTGCCGGAGGAGTAGATCTCCTCGGGGATGCCCCGGCCCGCCTGGCCGAGCCGGCACAGGTACATGGTGAGGTAGGTGCCGAAGGTGCGGCGGCGCATCTCGGCGTAGTCCACCGGGTCCGGGATGCGGTTCAGGATCTGGTTGTCCACCTCCCACAGCCAGCTCTCCAGCATGTCCACGAGGGTGGCCCGGAACTCCGTGCGCACCGAGGGGCTCATGCCCAGGCTGGTGCGCACCCAGAGGTCGCCGAGGGCGCGCTCCATCGCGGTGGCGGGCACGGCCTGTTCGGCATGGTCCACCGGGATCATGGCGACGAGTCGGGCGTGCGTGGCCTTGGCGGCCGCCGGATTCCTGGACTGGGCGAAGACCACCGGGTAGTAGTCGTCCCCGTAGGTGCCCCAGGTCAGCCAGCAGGCGTTGAGGGTCAGGGACTCGGGGGCGGCGTCGGGGTCGATGCCCGCCGAGCAGAGCGCGAAGTCGTAGCCGCGCAGCTTCTCCTCGTTCCAGATCGCGGAGCCGGGGTCGCCGGGCTGCGGGTGGAGCAGTCCCATCTCCCGTGCCCACGCCACGGATTCCTCGCGCGCGCGGGTGTGGTGCGGGCTGAGGGTGAGCGGGAACGGCATGTAGATGTCCGGGATGACGGACGGGCCGGTCCGCTCGAAGGGGAGGTGGGTGAAGGAGCGCCGGCGCAGTTCCAGGGAGCGGGGGGCGAGGATGGAGCGGAGGTCGAGGGCGGTGGTGCCGAGGCCCGAGGGCATGAACGGCAGGGTGAGCGGCGCGGTGGCCCGGGCCTCCTTGTTCATGTAGCGGCTGGAGACCATGTGCCACTCGTGGCCGCCGGACTGCCAGTCCTGGAGCCCCTTGGCGTAGGCGAGGACGGCGGCGATCTCGGCCGGGTTCATGGCGTGGTCGGCGAAGAGCTGGGGGAGTTCGGCGAGGGCGGTCTGCTCGAACTGCTGGAGCCGGGAGGTGAGGAGGTCGTTGGAGGCGTCGGCGGCCTCCTGGGTGGTGCAGCCGAGGAAGGTCTCCAGCACGAGGATGGCGTTGGAGAGTTCGCCCTCCTCGGAGACCTCGCGCTGGTAGGAGAAGATGTCGTTCCTGATGTGCACGGCGTCGGAGAAGGAGTCGCGCAGCACGCCGAGGGGCCGGGAGTGCGCGACGCGGGCCGGGACCTCCGCGGAGACGTACTCGATGAGCCCGGCCGACCAGGGCGCACCGCCGACCTTGCGGCGCATCTCGATGTATTCGAGGGGGTTGGAGACCCGCCCGATGTTGATGTTGGCGAGTTCCCACATCGACTCGTCGAGCAGGTTCTTGGTGGACAGGGAGAACCGTTCCCGCCAGTCCATCGACATGGCCGGGACGGTACGGGCCCACAGGTCGGCGAGTCCGGCCTCGACGGGGTTGGTGGCCTCGGGAAACCCGTCGGCCAGGTCCATGGGCATGAAGGCGCCGAGCCGGTCGAGGTAGGCCTTGGCGCCCGCGCGGTCCTGGGAGCGCTTGTACATCTCCAGGAAGTGGTCGTCGAAGAAGAACACCCACACGTACCAGTCGGTGACCAGGGACAGTGCCTCGCTGCCGCAGTCGGGGTGGGTGTACGAGCAGAGCAGGGCGTAGTCGTGCGAGTCGAGGTCGCTCTCCTCCCAGACGCCGGAACCTTCCAGCATCCCGAAGTCGCGGGCCCACTTCTTGGTGTGGACCCTGGCGTCCTCCAGGTGGGGGTTCAGTCGCGCCGGATAAGGCACATAGAAATCCGGCAGTTGAAACGGCTGCGTCACGGCAGGGTGGGCCTTTCATCTGACTGTCTCGTTGGGTCATCACGAGATCAGCAGGGCACTACCCGTGTTGCCGGTGGGATAAGGGGGAGTTCACTTCATCAGGTGACGTGTGAGCCGTTCTGTGGCGGGTGGGACTGCTGACCGGTAGAGGGGCGGGGGAGGCGGTGTATTCCTCCCGGCCCCGCCCCCCGCCCGCGCCCCCTGCCAGGCCGTCCTCACACGGCTTCCCCCGTCCCGGGGCCGGCGCGTGGCTCAGGCCCCTGCGGACTTCCGCTCGTCGAACGCCGGGTAGAACTTGCGGAGCAGGCCGAAGGTCTCGGGGAAGTCGAGCTGGCCCGGGGCGGAGCTGGCGCCGAAGAAGGAGTAGGTGATCCGCGACCCGAGGGCGGGGAAGAAGACGCGCGAGACCGCTCCGGCCTCGCCCATGGCGATGACGATCAGTCGGGTGTCGTCGGCTCCGGCGCGCAGCAGCAGCGAGGCCAGTCGCCGTACGTCCTCCTCGGACCGGACCATGGTGGACACCTTGACCACATCCGCGCCGGCGCTCTTCGCGTCGTCGATGACGGTCTGGAGTTCCCCGGTGTCCGGGGTGAATTCGAAATTGTGATAGGAGACGAGCGCCACCGTGTCGTGCCGGTGGGCGGCCTCGATCACGGCGGCGAGGATTTCCCCGGAGGAGAGCTCGATGTCCACGGCCTGGACCTGGGGGGCGAGCGCGCGGAACAGTTCGAGGCGCTCGGCCTCGGTGCCCTTCCAGTCGCCGCCTTCGCGGGCGGACCGGATCGTCGCCAGGACCGGCAGCGTCTTGAACGCGTCGACCTGCGCCAGGACATGGGCCGTGTCGGTGGCCGCGTACCGGTCGACGCGCAGTTCGGCCACGTCGACGCCGGCGCTCTTCGCGGCGTGTGCGCGCGGCTCGGTCTCGCTGTCGTCGAAGCTGACGGCCACCAGCGGAATCCCGCCGTCGAGAAGCGCCCGCAGTGAATTCATTTCTTGGTCACAGCCTTTTCGGTTCCGATATCCGACGCGAAGTGCAGGGTGAACGGGGCGGATTATACGTGGAATCGCCCGGGGTCAGCGGGGCCGCCCGTCCCTTGGTCCGCCACCCGGTCCGGCCCGGGGCGGGTGGGTGTCCGGGGCGCGAAGGCGCGGGTGTCGCACCTCGGGATGTTTGTCCGATTGTTCTAAGTTTGTGTCATCAGTTCATACTTTCGAGTTCCGGGAGAGAGACTCATGGCGATCGACCTCGACAAGGTGCTGGACAAGGCGTGGGCCGACAAGCCGCTCGCGGAGGTGCTCGCGGCGCCGGTGGCCGCGCTCAAGGGGGTCACCGACAAGGACGGCGAGCTGCTGCTGGAGGCCTTCGGTGTGAAGACGGTCGCCGATTTGGGCCGGCTGAAGTTCGTGCGCTGGGCGCAGGCGCTGGTGGCGCTCGACCAGACCGCGAAGTAGCGGGACCCCGGGCGCGCCCCGGCCGCTACCCGGCGGGCCTCAGGTCGCCGTCGGGATGGGCCGCGCGCCAGGCCTTGATGGACAGGTCCCAGTCGTCGCCCGTCAGGGCGGTGAGGGAAGCGGGGAAGAGGCCGTCCTCCTCTTTCGCGATGTGGCGGTGGAGCTCCTCCACCGCCCCGCGCAGCGCCGCCGTGTCCGCCGGGTCCGCCAGGTCGGCGCCGGCGAGGAACGCCGCCAGTTCGCGGTGTTCCCCGACCAGGTCCGCGATGTACGGGGCGTACTCCGGGTCCTGCCGCATGACGGTGAACAAGCCGTCCTCCTCGCCCTTCCAGTGGGCGAGCAGGACGGCCGTCATCTCCGCGACGAGGGCGCGCGCCCTCGGGAGGTCCCCCGCGTCCAGGGCGCGCAGGGCGTCGCCCGCCGCGTTGGTCACCGCCTCGTGCTCGGCGATGAACTCCTTGATCAGGGGGATCTCGCGGCAGCCGCAGTAATGGCACATGCGGCTCAGTCTGGTCCAGCCGGTGCCCGGTTAGTCGCTTTCGCCTTCGAGGTTGCCCTCCGTGTCCAGGTACACCTGGCGCAGTGCCTCCAGGACCTGCGGGTCCGGCTTCTCCCACATGCCGCGGGACTCGGCCTCCAGCAGCCGCTCCGCGATCCCGTGCAGGGCCCAGGGGTTGGCCTCCTCCAGGAAGGCGCGGTTCTCCGGGTCCAGGACGTACGTCTCGGTCAGCTTGTCGTACATCCAGTCGGCCACCACGCCGGTCGTGGCGTCGTAACCGAAGAGGTAGTCGACGGTCGCCGCCAGCTCGAAGGCCCCCTTGTAACCGTGGCGGCGCATCGCCTCGATCCACTTCGGGTTCACGACGCGGGCGCGGAAGACGCGGGACGTCTCCTCGACCAGCGTGCGCGTCTTGACCGTTTCGGGCCGGGTCGAGTCCCCGATGTACGCCTCGGGTGCCGTGCCGCGCAAGGCGCGGACGGTGGCGACCATGCCGCCGTGGTACTGGAAGTAGTCGTCGGAGTCGGCGATGTCGTGCTCACGGGTGTCGGTGTTCTTCGCCGCGACCGTGATCCGCTTGTAGGCGGTCTCCATCTCCTCGCGCGCCGCCCGCCCTTCGAGGCCCCGGCCGTACGCGTACCCGCCCCACACCGTGTAGACCTCCGCGAGGTCGGCGTCGGTGCGCCAGTCACGGGAGTCGATCAGCTGCAGGATGCCCGCGCCGTACGTGCCCGGGCGCGAGCCGAAGATGCGGGTGGTGGCCCGCCGCTCGTCCCCGTGCACGGCCAGGTCGGCCTGCGCGTGGGCCCGTACGAAGTTGTCCTCGGCCGGCTCCTCCAGCGAGGCGGCCAGCCGTACCGCGTCGTCCAGCAGGCCGATGACGTGCGGGAACGCGTCGCGGAAGAAGCCCGAGATGCGCAGGGTCACGTCGATGCGAGGCCGGCCGAGCTCGGCGAGCGGGATCGGCTCCAGGCCGGTGACGCGGCGCGAGGCCTCGTCCCAGACCGGGCGGACGCCGAGCAGCGCCATGGCCTCGGCCACGTCGTCGCCCGAGGTGCGCATCGCGCTCGTGCCCCACAGGGACAGGCCGACGGAGGCGGGCCACTCGCCGTTGTCCGTGCGGTAGCGGGTCAGGAGGGAGTCGGCGAGGGCCTGGCCGGTCTCCCACGCGAGCCGGGAGGGGACGGCCTTGGGGTCCACCGAGTAGAAGTTGCGGCCGGTCGGCAGCACGTTGACCAGACCGCGCAGCGGCGAGCCGGAGGGGCCCGCCGGGACGAACGCGCCGTCCAGGGCGCTGACCACGTGGGTGATCTCGTCGGTGGTGCCGGCCAGCCGCGGGACGACCTCGCGGGCCGCGAAGTCCAGTACGGCCGCCACGTCCGCCGAGTGTCCGGCGGCCACGGAAGCCACCGCCTCCGGTGACCAGTCGGCGTCCTCCATCGCCTGGACCAGCGCGCGGGCCGTCTCCTCCGCCTCGTCGGCGGTGGTGCGGGTGGCCGCGGACTCGTCGAGGCCGAGCGCCTCGCGCAGGCCGGGCAGGGCCGTCGTACCGCCCCAGATCTGGCGGGCGCGCAGGATGGCGAGGACCAGGTTGACCCGGGCGTCGCCGGTCGGGGCGCCGCCCAGGACGTGCAGGCCGTCGCGGATCTGGGCGTCCTTGATCTCGCACAGCCAGCCGTCGACGTGGAGGAGGAAGTCGTCGAAGCCGTCGTCGTCGGGGCGCTGCTCCAGCCCCAGGTCGTGGTCCAGCTTGGCGGCCTGGATCAGGGTCCAGATCTGGGCGCGGATGGCCGGGAGCTTCGCCGGGTCCATCGCGGAGATCTGGGCGTACTCGTCGAGGTGCTGCTCCAGGCGCGCGATGTCGCCGTACGACTCCGCGCGCGCCATCGGCGGCACCAGGTGGTCGACCAGGGTGGCGTGCACCCGGCGCTTGGCCTGGGTGCCCTCGCCCGGGTCGTTGACCAGGAACGGGTAGATGAGGGGCAGGTCGCCGAGCGCGGCGTCGGGGGCGCAGGACGCCGACAGGCCGGCGTTCTTGCCCGGCAGCCACTCCAGGTTGCCGTGCTTGCCCAGGTGGATCATCGCGTCGGCGCCGAAACCGCCGTCCTCCGCGCGGGCCTGGATCCAGCGGTACGCGGCCAGGTAGTGGTGCGAGGGCGGCAGGTCCGGGTCGTGGTAGATCGCGATCGGGTTCTCGCCGAAGCCGCGCGGCGGCTGGATGAGGATGAGGAGGTTGGCGCGGCGCAGGGCGGCCAGCACGATGTCGCCCTCGGGGTTGGCCGAGCGGTCCACGAACATGGTGCCCGGGGCCTCGCCCCAGTGCCGCTCGACGCTTTCGCGCAGATCGGCCGGGAGTTCGGCGAACCAGCGCTTGTAGTCGGCCGCCGGGATCCGGACCGGGTTGCGGGCGAGCTGCTCCTCGGTGAGCCAGTCCTGGTCGTGGCCGCCGGCCTCGATCAGGGCCCGGATCAGCTCGTCGCCGTCGCCGGAGACCAGGCCGGGTACGTCCTCGACGGGGCCGAAGTCGTAGCCGCCCGCGATGAGCGTGCGCAGCAGCTCCACGGCGCTGGCCGGGGTGTCGAGGCCGACCGCGTTGCCGATGCGGGAGTGCTTGGTGGGGTACGCGGAGAGGACCAGGGCGATCTTCTTGTCGCGGCGGTCGATGTGGCGCAGGCGCGCGTGCCGCACGGCGATTCCGGCCACGCGGGCGGCCCGCTCGGGGTCGGCGACGTAGGCGGGCAGCCCGTCCTCGTCCAGCTCCTTGAAGGAGAACGGGACGGTGATCAGGCGGCCGTCGAACTCCGGGACGGCGACCTGGGTGGCGGCGTCGAGGGGGGACAGTCCCTCGTCGCTCTCCTCCCAGGCGGACCGGGAACCGGTCAGGCACAGCGCCTGCAGGATCGGCACGCCGAGGGCGGCCAGGGCGCCGGCGTCCCAGGACTCGTCGTCACCGCCGGCGGAGGCGGTGGCGGGCTTGGTGCCGCCGGCCGCCAGGACGGTGGTGACGATCGCGTCGGCGGACGCGAGCCGCTCGATCAGCTCCGGCTCCGGGGAGCGGAGGGAGGAGACGTAGAGGGGGAGCGCCTCGGCGCCGTGGGCCTCGATCGCCTCGGAGAGGGTGTGCACGAAGGCGGTGTTGCCGCTCATCTGGTGCGCGCGGTAGTAGAGCACCGCGATCCGGGGCACTCCCGGACGAGGGGCCTGCTGCGGGGTGCGCTCCAGCGGGCCCCAGGTGGGGGATGCCGCCGGGGGCTCGAAACCGTGGCCGGTCAGCAGCACGGTGTCGGAGAGGAAGCGGGCGAGCTGGTCCAGGTTGGCCGGGCCGCCGTGGGCGAGGTAGCCGTGCGCCTCGGCGGCGATGCCGATCGGGACGGTCGAGGCTTCCATCAGCTGTGCGTCGGGCGCCTGTTCGCCGGTCAGGACGACCACGGGGCGGGTCTGGCCGGGGGCCAGGAGCAGGTCGAGGCCGTCCTGCCAGGCGCGGAGTCCGCCGAGGAGGCGTACGACGACCAGGGTGACGCCGTCGAGGAGACCGGGGAGGTCGTCGAGGGGAAGGCGGGAGGGGTTCGCGAACCGGTACGGGACGGGAGCGTCCCCGGCGTTCGCTGCGCGGGCGCTGAGCAGATCGGTGTCGGACGTCGACAGCAGCAGGATCATGCGGCGGCAGGCCTTCCTCGGGGTTTCCGCGCCCCGGGCAGTGAGGACGGCGGGAGTTCCTGACTCATCCGGTGCGGCCGGGGCCGCGCGGATTCACAGTGGCGGGACCGCGCCGGATTCGCACCGGGCTTCCTCCCATGTCGCCGTCCTCGGCGATGGCGGGCCTGTTGGCCGCCTTGGACTCATCTTAGGGGGCTGGTGTGCGGGGGTCTTGGGGCGGGTCCGGGGCGGGTCCCCTCCGGGGTCGGGGCGGGGGCCGGTGGGCTGGGCCGGGGGCCGGGGGCCGGGGGCCGGGGTGCGGTCGGGTGCGGCGCCGCTGCCGGGGCTCTGCCCCGGGCCCCGCGCCTCAAACGCCGGCGGGGCTGGATTCGGCTCGCGCCGGTGGGGTGGGGGGTGGGCCTGGGTAGGGCGATTCGGCTCGCGCCGGTGGGGTGGGGAGTGGGCGCCGGTAGGGCGATTCCGGCTTGTGTCGGTGGGGCGGGAGGCGGTGGGGTTCGGTCGGGGGTGGCTGGTTCGGGGTGGTGATCGACACAGGGGGTGGGCGCAGAATCGTGGGTATGCTCGCCGCCATGCCCACGCCCCCCTCCGCCACCGCGCGGGACGAACCCGTCATACGGGATCGCGGCGACGCCTGCCCCGGCGCGCTGCGCCTGCACGCCGCCGATGACGGGTACCTGGCGCGGGTCCGGATCCCGGGGGGCCTGCTGACCGCCCCGCAGGCCTCGGTACTGGCGCTGGCCGCCGACCGGTTCGGGGACGGGCACCTGGAACTCACCTCGCGCGGGAACGTGCAGCTGCGCGGGCTCGCCGAAGGCTGCGGTGCGGGGCTGGCCGAGCTGCTGGACGGGGCCGGCCTGCTGCCCGCCCCCGGCCACGAGCGTGTACGGAACATCGTGGCGACCCCGCTGTCCGGGATCTTCGGCGCGGATCGGCCCCATGTGACCCCCTGGGTAAGGGAATTGGACCGGCTGCTGTGCGCGAGCGCCCGGGCGGCGGCCCTGTCCGGACGGTTCCTGTTCGCCGTCGACGACGGGCGCGGGGACGTCGCCGCGCTCGACCCCGATGTCACCGTGTTCGGCGGACCGCGGGGCCGGGCACTGGTCCGGCTCGGCGCGGCCCGCGACGCCGTGGAGGTGGACGCCCCAGATGCGCCCCGGGCCGCGCTGCTCGCGGCCGAGTACTTCCTCGACTCCGCGGACGCCGCCGGCACCCGCGCCTGGCGGGTGTCCGAACTGCCCGCCGTACACGCCCTGGACGCCGGGGAGTTCGCGGTGCGGCTCGGGGCGGCCGGCATCGCGGCGGTCCGTGTTCCCGAGGTGGCCTGGCCGTACGCGCCGCCGCCCAAACCGTGGGGCCCCGGCGCCGGTGACCAGACGGCGCTGTGCGTGCTTCCCCCGCTCGGCCGGCTCACCGCGGACCAGTGGCGGGTGCTGGTGAGCGTCGCCGAGGGAGCCGAGGGGGGTGACGGTGAACTGCGCGTCACCCCGTGGCGGAGCATCGTCCTGCCCCGCGCGAGCACCCGGCGGCCGGTCGACGGCTACGCGCAGCTCGTGGCCGCCGGCCTGTCCGTGGCGCCCGACGGCCCCTGGGAGTCCGTCACCGCCTGTACCGGGCGGCCGGGTTGCGCCAAGGCGCTGTCCGACGTACGCGCCGACGCGCGGGCCGTCGTGGCCGCGCCCCTCGTGGACAGGACCGCCGACGCGCCGGCCGGGCCTCCCGGTGCGCCCGTGCACTGGTCCGGGTGCGAGCGCCGGTGCGGGCATCCGCGCGGCGCCGCGTGGGTCGACCTCGTCGCCACCCCCGACGGGTACCGGCTCGACGGACGCCCCGTGCCGCCCAACGAACTTGCCCAGGCCGTCGCCGACGCGCGCAGCCAACCCCGAGTGTCCGAAGACGCAGTGAAGAAATGAGCGAGTACACCGTGTTCGAGTACGAGAAGGACGGCGCCGAGATCTACCGCCAGTCCTTTGCCACGATCCGCGCCGAGGCGGACCTTTCCGGGCTGCCCGCCTCGGTCGCCCAGGTCGCGGTGCGCATGATTCACGCCTGCGGGATGACCGACCTGACGCGGGACCTGGGCTACACGCCCGAGGTCGTCCTGCGGGCCCGCGCGGCCCTGGAGGCCGGCGCGCCGATCCTGTGCGACGTGCAGATGGTCGCCAGCGGGGTCACCCGCAAGCGGCTGCCCGCCGACAACCAGGTGATCTGCACCCTCTCCGACCCTGCCGTGCCGGAGCTCGCCGCCAAGATGGGTACGACGCGCAGCGCCGCCGCCCTCGAAGTCTGGCGGGACCGCGGCCTGTTGGAGGGAGCGGTGATCGCCGTCGGGAACGCGCCGACCGCGCTCTTCCGGCTGCTGGAGATGATCGAGGAGGGCGCCCCGCGCCCCGCCGCGGTCATCGGGGTCCCCGTCGGATTCATCGGCGCGGCCGAGTCCAAGGACGCCCTCGCCGAACACGCCTCCGGGCTCGACCACTTGATCGTCCGGGGCCGGCGCGGCGGCAGTGCCATGGCCGCGGCCGCCGTCAACGCCATCGCGAGCGTGGCCGAATGAGCGCCGCCGCCGACCGCACCGCTCCGGGACGCCTTTACGGAGTGGGGCTCGGGCCCGGCGACCCCTCGCTGATGACGCTGCGCGCCGTCGAGGTGATCGCGGAGGCCGACGTGGTCGCGTACCACTCCGCCCGCCACGGCCGCTCCATCGCCCGCTCCATCGCCGCGAAGCACCTGCGCTCCGACCACATCGAGGAGCCGCTGGTCTATCCGGTCACCACCGAGACCACCGACCACCCCGGCGGCTACCAGGGCGCGATGGAGGAGTTCTACGAGGTCTCCGCCGCCCGGCTCGCCGTCCACCTGGACGCCGGCCGCACCGTCGCCGTCCTCGCGGAGGGCGACCCGCTCTTCTACAGCTCGTACATGCACATGCACAAGCGGCTCTCCGACCGGTACGAAACCGAGGTGATCCCCGGCGTGACCTCGGTGAGCGCCGCGGCCGCACGGCTCGGCACCCCGCTCGTCGAGGGCGAGGAGGTGCTGACGATCCTGCCCGGCACCCTCTCCGAGGAGGAGCTCACGGCCCGCCTCGCCGCCACCGACTCGGCGGTCGTGATGAAGCTCGGCCGCACCTTCCCCGCCATACGGCGGGCCATGGAGAACAGCGGTCGGCTCGCCGAGGCGCGCTACGTGGAGCGCGCGACGATGGCGGGAGAGCGGACGGGCGTCCTCGCCGACACCGACCCCGACTCCGTCCCCTACTTCGCCGTCGCCGTGGTGCCCAGCCGGATCGGGAACCCCGGCAGCGTGCCGTCCGGGCCCGGAGAGGTCGCCGTCGTCGGCACCGGACCGGCCGGGCCGCTGTGGCTCACCGCCGAGACGCGGCGGGTGCTGGCCGACGCCGAGGTGCTGGTCGGGTACACGACCTACCTGGACCGGGTCCCGGTCAAGCCGGGCCAGATCCGGCACGGCTCGGACAACAAGGTCGAGTCGGAGCGCGCCGAGTTCGCCCTCGACCTCGCACGGCGCGGCAAGCGGGTGGCCGTGGTCTCCGGCGGCGACCCCGGGGTCTTCGCCATGGCCACGGCCGTCCTGGAGGTCGCGGGGCAGCCCGAGTACGAGGACGTGCCCGTACGGGTGCTGCCCGGGGTGACGGCCGCCAACGCGGCGGCAGCCGCGGCCGGTGCGCCGCTCGGCCACGACTACGCCACGATCTCCCTCTCCGACCGGCTCAAGCCGTGGGAGGTCATCGCGGAGCGGTTGCGCGCGGCCGCCGCGGCCGATCTCGTACTGGCGCTGTACAACCCGGGCTCGCGCAGCCGGACCTGGCAGGTGGCGCAGGCCCGCGAACTCCTCCTGGAGCTGCGCGCGCCGCAGACACCGGTGGTCGTCGCGCGCGACGTGGGCGGGCCGGAGCAGTCGGTCCGGATCGTCACGCTGGCCGAACTGGAGCCGTCCGAGGTGGACATGCGGACGATCCTGCTGATCGGCTCCTCGCAGACGCAGGTGACCGAGCGCCCCGACGGGTCGCGGGTGACCTGGACGCCGCGCCGGTACGGGTGACCCCTGCCGGTGGTTCTGGTGAACCGGTGTGAGGCCCGGGGCGGTTGGCCGCCCCGGGCCTCTCCGGCTTCCGGGGGTTCGGCCCGCTAGCCGGGCTTGACCTCGAAGCGCACGGAGCGGACCAGGAGGTCGTCGCGCGCCGGGTTGCCGTGCGCGCGCAGCTTCCACTCCGGGCCCTCGCAGTTGGCTCCGGCGTAGACGACCACGGCGGAGTCCGTGTCGTTGTGCGGGCCGTAGCCGGGCTGCTCGTCGTCGTCGCTGACGGCGTGGAGGTTGACGCACTTGCCGCTGTGCGGGTCGTGCAGGGTGACGTGCTGCTCCTGCGCGTATCCGTCGACGTACTTGTAGTGGAAGTGGCCTTCGGCGGCGAGGGCCGAACCGGGCAGCGACAGGACCAGGGCGAAGGCCGCCGTGGCAGCGGCGGCGGTGGTGCGGAGCTTCATGAGGGAGTGGATCCCCTTCCGTGGGGGCGGGTCGGTCAGTGCGGGCACGACCCTAGGAGGGCTCCGGGCGGCGAATCGATCCTCCGCGATCCCTCGGCGTGGCGAGCTCGGCGGCGGCGGGGTCGGGATCGGGGATCCTCGGTCCTCAGGCCTCGGCCCTCAGCCCTAGGCTCCGAGCCCTCGGCCGGACAGCCAGGTCCGGACCTCGTCGACCGAGCCGGTCCGGGGGACGCCCTCCGGTACCGGAGGGCGGCGGACGACCAGGACCGGGATGCCGGCCTCGCGGGCGGCCGCGAGCTTGGGGGCGGTGGCGGATCCGCCGCTGTCCTTGGTGACCAGTACGTCGATGCGATGGCGGGCGAGCAGCTCCCGCTCGTCGGCGAGGGTGAACGGGCCGCGGGCGAGCAGCACTTCGAGGCGCGGCGGCGCGGGGGCGGCCGGGGGGTCCACCGAACGCACCAGGAACCAGGCCTCGGTGAGGTGCGCGAAGCTGTGCAGGCCCATCCGGCCGGTGGTCAGGAAGGCGCGGGTGCCGAGCCCGGGGAGCAGCGTGGCCGCCTCGGTGAGGGAGTCCGCGAAGTGCCAGTCGTCCCCGGCGCCCGGCGTCCAGCCGGGGCGGCGCAGGGCGAGGAGGGGTACGCCCGAACGGGCCGCGGCCCCGGCCGCGTTGAAGCTCATCCGCTCCGCGAAGGGATGCGTGGCGTCGACCAGGTGAGTGACCCCGTGGGCGGCCATCCAGGCCGCCAGCCCGTCGGGACCGCCGAAGCCGCCGATCCGGGTCTCGCCGGGCGGGAGCACCGGGGACGCGACCCGGCCGGCCAGCGAGGTGGTCACCCGGGGGGAGCCCGGGGCGGCGGCCAGCGCCTCCGCGAGGCGGCGGGCCTCCGTGGTGCCGCCGAGGATCAGGACGTGCGGACCCGGACCGGCCGGATCAGCAGACATGCCGGTCGCGCTCGGCGGAGTACAGGTGGCTGTCGCGGAACTGCTCGGCGCCCAGGGTGCGGCCCACCAGGATGACGGCCGTGCGGACCAGCCCGGCCTCCTTCACCTGGGCGGCGATGTCGGCCAGCGTCCCGCGCAGGATCAGCTCGTCGGGGCGGCTGGCCATCGCGACCACCGCCGCCGGGCACTCGGCCCCGTAGTGCGGCAGGAGTTCGTCCACGACCCGGTCGACGTAGCGGGTGGCCAGGTGCAGCACCAGCAGTGCCCCGCTGCGGCCCAGCGTGGCGAGGTCCTCGCCGGGCGGCATCGGCGTGGCCTGCTGGGAGATCCGGGTCAGGATCACGGTCTGGCCGACGGTGGGGACGGTCAGCTCCCGCTTCAGCGCGGCGGCCGCCGCGGCGAAGGCGGGGACGCCGGGGACCACTTCGTAGGGGATGCCGGCCGCGTCGAGCCGCCGCATCTGCTCCGCGACGGCGCTGAAGACGGAGGGGTCGCCGGAGTGGAGCCGGGCCACGTCCTGGCCCGCCGCGTGTGCGCGTACGCACTCCTCGACGATCTCGTCCAGGTTCAGCAGTGCGGTGTCGATCAGGCGGGCGTCCGCCGGGCATTCGGCGAGCAGTTCGCGGGGGACCAGGCTGCCCGCGTACAGGCAGACGGGGGCGGCGGCCAGCGTCCGGGCGCCGCGCACCGTGATCAGGTCGGCGGCGCCGGGGCCCGCACCGATGAAGTACACGGTCATATCGTCTGGTCCACCATTTCGGGATCGGGCTGGTCGGTCTGGTCGGGCTGGTAGGGCGGGTGGGACGGGTACGGCTTGGTGACCGTCCACTGGGTGACGGGCATCGCCTGGCGCCAGCCCGTGAAACCGCCGACCGGTACGGCGTGCGCGACGGCCAGTTTGACCAGTTCCCCGCCGTGGCGGCGGTAGCGGTCGGTGAGGACCGCCTCCGACTCCAGGGTGACGGTGTTGACCACGAGCCGGCCGCCGGGGGCCAGCGCCTCCCAGGCCGCGTCGAGCAGGCCCGGAGCGGTCAGGCCGCCGCCGATGAACACCGCGTCGGGGACGGGCAGCCCGGCGAGCGCGTCGGGCGCGGAGCCGGTGACCACGCGCAGGCCGGGCACGCCGAGCGCGGCCGCGTTACGGGTGATCCGCGCGGCCCGCTCCGTCACCCGCTCCACGGTCACCGCCCGGCAGGAGGGGTGCGCGCGCATCCACTCGATGCCGATGGAGCCGGAGCCGCCGCCGATGTCCCACAGCAGTTCGCCGGGGGCGGGGGCGAGGGCGCACAGGGTGGCGGCGCGGACGTGGCGCTTGGTGAGCTGGCCGTCGTGCTCGTAGGCGGTGTCGGGCAGGCCGGGGGTCGCGCCGAGCCGGGGGGCCTCGGCGCGGGGGTCGCGGCGGCAGTCGACGGCGATCACGTTGAGGGGGTCGCCGGGCGGGTGTTCCCAGCTCTGGGCGAGGCCCTCGTACGCGTCCTCGTGCTCGGAGCCGAGCTGTTCCAGCACCCGCATCCGGCTCGGGCCGAAGCCCCGCTCCCGAAGGAGAGCGGCGATCTCGTTCGGGGTCGGTGCTCCGGCGCTCAGCACCAGTACGCGCCGGCCCTCGTACAGCGCGGCCGCGAGCCGGGCCACCGGGCGGCCGACCACGGTGACCACCTCGGTGTCCTCCACCGGCCAGCCGAGGCGGGCGCAGGCGTAGGAGACGGAGGAGGGGTGCGGCAGGACGTGCAGGGCGCCGGGGCCGAGCTCCTCGGACAGGGCGCGGCCGATCCCGTAGAACATCGGGTCGCCGCTGGCCAGCACCGCGATGCGGCGGCCCGCGTGCTCCGCCATCAGCTTCGGCACGGCGGGGCGCAGCGGGCTGGGCCACGCGACCCGGGCGCCGCCGCATTCGCCGAGCGGGAGCAGGTCGAGCTGCCGGGGCCCGCCGATCAGCACCTCGGCCCCGGCCAGCGCGGCCCGGGCGGGGGCGGTCAGCCCGTCCCAGCCGTCGGCGCCGAGGCCGACGACCGATACGGGCAGGGGGGGCGGTGCGGAGCTCACTGGGTGGACCTCGGGGTACGGGAAGCGGGTGGACCCGCAGCCTACTGGGCCCTGCCCGGGGCCCTGGCGGGCGGGCCCCGGGGCCGGGGCCCGCCCCTTGTGCCGCCCGCGCCGTTGCCGTGGGCCAGCCCCCGGTCCCCCGCGCCTCAAACGCCGGCGGGGCTGGATCGGCCGGGTTCGGCCCGGGCCGGGCGGGCCCGCCAGGTGAGCTGCGAGCCGACGTTGGCCACGTCCAGTCCCGTCGGCGTTTGAGGCACGCCTCGCGCAGCGGTTGCGCATATCCGTACCGGAGTAGGGTGCGGGGGCCGGTGGGCCGTGGGGGCCGCCGGGACGGGAGGAGCTGCCATGGCGGGCTGGAAGGCTAGCCGGATGCCGGATCAGAGCGGGCGTGCGGCCATCGTCACCGGAGGCAACAGCGGGATCGGCTACGCCGCCGCCAGGGAGCTCGCGCGCCGTGGCGCCTCGGTGGTGCTCGCCTGCCGGAGCGCAGCCCGGGGGCGAGCCGCCGAGGTTGCGTTGCGGGGTGAAGTGCCGGGTGCGGAGGTGGAGTTCATGCCACTGGACCTCGCCGATCTGGCCTCCGTACGGGAGTTCGCGGCGGCGTACGGGCGGCGGAGCGGCACCCTCGACCTCCTCGTCAACAACGCCGGCGTGATGGCGCTGCCGTACGGGCAGACCGCCGACGGCTTCGAGACGCAGTTCGGGGTCAACCACCTCGGCCACTTCGCCCTCACCGGACTCCTGCTGCCCCGGCTCCTCGACGCCCCGCCCGGGGCCCGGATCGTCAACCTCTCCAGTGGCTTCCACGCCCTCGGGGACGTCGTACACGACGACCTGAACAGCCTGCGCGATTACCGCCGTTGGATCGCGTACGGCCGCTCCAAGAGTGCGAACCTGCTCTTCACCCACGAGCTCGCCCGCCGCCTTGCGGCCGCCGGATCCGGGGTCGTCGCGGCCGCCGCCCACCCCGGCTACGCCGCCACCAATTTGCACGTGGGGGCGACCCCGCAGGCGGGGGCCACCTTCACCTCGCGGTTCACCGCGGCCGCCACCGCCGTCGGACATGCGATCGGCACCACCGTCATCGCGCAGTCCGCCGCCTCCGGCGCGCTGCCCACCCTGTACGCGGCCACCGCACCTGGAGTCCGGCCCGACGATTTCATCGGGCCGCGGCTCGGCTGGCGCGGCGCGCCCGTCCGTTCCCGGCGGGCGAAATGGACCCTGGACGACAAGTCCGGCGAACGGCTCTGGGGCGCCTCCGAAAAGCTCACCGGAGTCTCGTACGCGTCTCTATCGCGCTGAATCCCCGAGGGCTAACTTGCTACTCGCCAGTCACTTCAGCTGTCGCGTCGCATCACGCCGCATCCCCCTGGGAGAGCCATGCGCAGATCCGCCCTGCCCGTGCCCCTGCTGTTCCCGATGCTCGTCGCCCTCGCCGCGGCCCTCGCCGCTGGGCTGGTAGCCGCTCTGCTCGCCGCACCGACGGCACGGGCCGCCGGGAGCGCCGACCGCGCGGAGCGGCGTACGCCCGTCGTTCTCGTTCACGGGTTCGGGGACACCGCGGCCTCCCTCGACGGGCTGGAGGACCACCTGCACGCTCAGGGGTGGCTCGCCGGCGACCTCGCCGAATTCGGCTACGACTGGGCCGCCACCAACGACTCCAACGCCGCCCGCTTCGGCGCCTTCCTCACCGAACGGTTCGGCAGCCGCCCCGTCAATGTGATCGCCCACAGCATGGGCTCGCTGCTGACCCGCAAGTACCTCAAGGACGGCGGGAGTTCCCGGGTGCGTGCCTGGGTCTCGCTCGGCGGGCCCAACCACGGCGCGGGGGACGCCGCGCCCTGCGGACCCTTCGCCACCTTCTGCGACATCCACGCGGCCTCGCTCGCCGACATGTCCCCCGGCAGCGCCTTCCTGAACTCCCTCAACGCGGGCGACGAAACCCCGGGCGCCACCCGCTACACCACCTTCAGCTCCACCTGCGACCAGCAGATCCCGCCCGGCGACAGCCGGGCCCCGCGCTCCACCGAGCTGGCCGGCGCCGTCAACCACGTCCTGCCGGTGGGCGACAGCGGCTGCCCCTCGCACTACGGGCTGCTCGGAAACGACTGGGTGCGGTGGCAGATCATCGCCGAGTTTTCCAAGGATCCCGTCAGTGAAGTGGAGCTGAAGACAGGGCCGTTCCGGATCACCGTCGACTCGGCGCGGTTCACCTCCAGCGGCGAGAGCGGGCCCGAGCTCTACGACGGGCTCGTCCTGACCACCGACGGGACCGCCCGCTCCCTCTGGCACCGAGACCGGACCGGCGCCACCGCCTTCCCCGACCACGACCCGTGGTTCGGGCTCGACGACTCCAGCAGGAGTCAGGTCTTCAGCGGCGGGGCCACCGTCACCGCCTACCTCGTCGACGCCGACTACAGCGCCGGGAACCACGACGACGTGATGGCAGCCGGCCGCGTCCACTGGGATCCGGCCCTGGGCTTCGGCCGGTTCACGGCCAAGATGGCCGGTGTGGACGGGGGCGAGGCCTCCGTCACCTACACCGTCACTCCGGTGCAGGGTGTTCCCGCCTGCCGGATCCGGGTGGACCAGGCGGAGCTGACCTACTTCGACGACGGCACGACCCGTCCCGCGCTCTACGGGGACATCGCGGTCCGGACCGGCGACGGTGCGCGCACCGCCGTGTGGTCGCGGTCCGGCTCGGACCCGTCGACCTTCCCCAACCAGGGCGACCGCACCGACCCCGACCCGTACTTCTACCAGCGCGTGGGCTCGGGGAGCTCGTACGGGCCCGGCCCGTTCGAGATCGGCGTACTCCTGTGGGACTACGACGCCTCCTCGGCGGACGACCTGGTCGCCCGGGGCACGGTGGCCTGGGATCCGTACACCGATCGGCCGGGTACTCGCACCAGCGAGTTCCGCGGGGACGACGGAGGGCACGTGCGGGTCACCTGGACCGTCCTGTGCCCCTGATCCGGCGGCGTCCCGCCGGGGCGTCCGACCGGCGCGCCCCGGTATGAGCCCGTCCGCCCCCGTCGAGCCTCCGTCCGCCCGGCCCGGCCCTGACCAGGCTGCCCCGCATGCCGTCACACTGGGCGGCATGGACGACGACGCAACGGACAACCACATACGTACCACCGGCCCGCAGGCCGATTCGCAGGCCGGACCGCACGCCGAGGACCGTGCAGAGGACCACGCCGTGGTCCTCGGCGCGGGCATGGCCGGGCTGCTGGCCGCGCGGGTGCTCGCGATGCGGTTCTCCCGGGTCACCCTGATCGAGCGGGACGAACTGCCACTGGGCGAACCGGTGTTCCGGGCCGGGATACCCCAGTCCCGGCACGCGCACATCCTCTGGTCGCGGGGTGTGGAGCTGATCGAGCTGATGCTGCCGGGCATCACCGACAAGCTGGTGGCGGCGGGGGCGGGCCTCTTCGACTCGCCGCGCGACTTCCTCTGGCTCAGCCCGGCCGACTGGTTCGGGCCGGTGTCCGGAGCCAGAGTGCTGCTGGCTAGCCGGGAGCTGCTCGACTCGACGGTGCGCGGGGAAGTGCTCCGCAACGCACGCGTCCGGGTCCGCGCCGGTGCGACCGCCACCGGGCTGGTGGCCGGGCCGGACGGCCGTACGGTGACCGGCGTGGAACTGCGCGGCGGCGAGCGGCTGGCCGCAGGCCTCGTCGTCGACGCCACCGGCCGCGCCTCCAAGGCCCCGGCCTGGCTCACGGCGCTCGGCCACCCGGTTCCGGCGGTGACCCGCTACGACTCCCATCTCGGCTACACCAGCCGGTACTTCGAGATTCCGGACGACCCTGGTCGGCGCTGGCAGGGCATGTACGTCCAGGGCAGGCCCGAGCTTCCCCGCGGTGGGGTGCTGATGCCGCTGGACGGCAACCGCTGGCTGGTGACCCTCGTGGGCAACGGTGAACACGCCCCGCCCGTACGGGAGGAGGAGTTCCTCCCGTTCGCCCGGAGCCTGCGCAGTCCGGCCCTGTACGACGCCATCCGGGACGCGGTCCCGCTGTCCGCCCCCACCGCCTTCCGCAACACGATGAACGAATGGCGGCACTACGAGCGCCTGGAGCGCTGGCCGGCCGGGTTCCTGGTCCTCGGGGACGCCGCCTGCCGGGTCAACCCCGTGTACGGGCACGGCATGACGGTCGCCGCGCTCGCCGCGGAGGCCCTGGCCAAGGAGATCCGCACCCTGAACCCGGAGCAGATCGCCGCGGGCTCCCGCCGGATCCAGCGCCGGACCCTCGCGGCTGCCGCGGTGCCCTGGCAGATCGCCACCAGCGAGGACATGCGGTACCCGGTGACGGAGGGGCCGCCGCCGGACCGGGCCACGCGGATCCTTCAGCGCTACATGTCCCGGGTGATGGCGGGGGCCAACACCGACCAGGCGATCGCCTCCCGCTTCTTCGGGGTGCTGTCGCTGACCAGCCCGCCGGGCACGCTCCTGGACCCCGTCACCGTCCTCCGCGTCCTGTCCAAGCGGCGGCTCCCGGCGAACCCCCACACCACCGCCTACCCGACCCACCACGGCGCGCCGGTGGGGCGGGTCAGATAGCGCTCGACCGCCTCGTGGGCACGGGCGCTGGAGGCCGCGGCGTCGGCCAGGGACCGGGCCAGGGCCTCGATCCACTCGTCCAGGCCCACCTGGCGGCGGGAGAGCACAACGCCCCGTACCTCGTGGCAGATCTCACCGCTCACCCGGCCCCGATCCGTCCGCAGTGACAGCCGTTGCTCGCCGAGTGCGACGTCCAGTGCGGTGACCGTGCCCTCGCGCCCGGCCAGGCGGTCCGCGACCGAACGCCTGCGGTCGACCCGCACGACGTCGGGCGGCAGCGATTGCGCCAGGTCCGCCGCCAGCACTCCGACGTGGAGGCTCAGGCCCGCCTGGTCCGTGCGCAGCGCCGCGGCCAGCAACGCGACGTCCGTCTCGGACATCTCAGGCATCTCGGGCACCGCAGGGGCCTTGGGGGGCCGGGAAACCTCCGGTACCTCGGGCAGTTCAGTCATCGAGGCCCAGCACCATGGTCGGCCGGTCGATGACGTGGTCGGCGCGCAGCGGGCGCACCGCGGTCCCGATGGCGAAGAACTCGGTCGTGTGCGAACCCCAGCTGTGGGAGTGCTGCCTCAACTGGACCGCCACGATCCCCTCGGCCCCCAGGGCCGTCGCCTCGGCCCGCATCCGGGTCATCGCCAACCCGCGTGCCTCGTAGAGGGCCTGGGTGAACGGCTCGATCTCGACGTTGCGGCCGGCGGTGGACAGCGCCTGGGTGAAGCGCTGGTGCGCCACGTGGTAGACGCACGCCCCCATGACCATGTCGAGCGGGGCGTACCCGGCGCGGATCAGGGTCCAGAAGTCCTGGCCGGACAGGTCCGAGGTGAAGGGCTTGCCCTTGTTGTTGAGCCAGGCCCCACCCGGACCCGGGTCGGCGCCGTCCGCCTTCACGGCAGTACCGACGGCGATGAACTCGGCGATGTCCGAGCCGAATTCCTTGAACTCGATGTCGAGGCGCACCCCCACGATCCCGTCCGCCCCCAGAGCGCTCGCCTCGGCCTGCATCCGGCTCATCGCCAACTCGCGCGCCTCGTACATGGCCTGCGACAGCTTCGTCAGTTCCTGGTTCTTCGTCCACCGGCCTATCTGTACGCCGACGTGGTAGACGGAGGAGCCCAGGACCAGGCCGAGGGGGCGGAAGCCCACCTCGCGCACCAGCAGGAACTCGTTCACCGACAGGTCCGAGGTGAAGAGCGAGCCCTTCTCCCCAGGCCGGAGCTGCGCCAGTCGCCGCATCGCGTCCTGCGCTATCCCCTGTCCCAGTCCCAGTCCCTGCCCCTGTCCCTGCCCTGCCACTGTCCGCCCCGTTCCCTCGGTCATCTCAGTGCTCGCGTTCCAGTCGCATGATGGTCAGTGGTCCCTGTCCGGCGGGCCGCTCGGAGCGGCCGAACCGGGCGACGGCGGTGCCGACGAGGGACGCCTCCGCCACGAAGTCGCGCCCGTACCCGAGGGAGGGGCACTCGTTCTCGCGCAGCCGGAGTGCGATGTCGTCCACCAGCACCCCGTCACCGCCGTGCCCTGCGGCGTTGTCGGCAAGGTGTTCGAGGGCCTTCCGGCGGACGTGGCCGACCAGTTGGGTGTACCCGTCGACCTCCTGGTTCCCGGCGGCCCAGCGGGTCGGGCACGAGGCGCGCCAGTCGTCGTGGCGGGTGTCGAGGGCGATGCCGAAGGCCAGTGCGGTGGGAATCCATCCGGAGCGCACGAGCCCGGCGAAGTCCTGCCCGTCGAGGTGCGAGGTGAAGGGCTCGCGCGGGCGGACGCGGGAGTGGGCCCGGACCGCGGTGCCGAGAGCCGTGAACTCCACGGTCTCCGCGGTGAAGTCCTCGACCCGCAGTTTCACCGCGACGACTCCGTCGCCACCGAGCGAGCGGCACTCGGCCACCGCCCGGGCGAGTGCCAGCCGACGGCCCGTGTACAGGGTCCGCGTCAACTGGGAGTAGGAGGCGGTCCGTGCGGAGGAGGGAGTCTTCGCGCCGTCCGTGACCGACCAGGTGCCCGGGCAGCCCCAGAGGCCGGTGTAGCCGATGTTGAAGACGGCCGTGCCGAGAACCTGTCCGACCGGCTCGAACCCGACGCCCTGGACCGCCGCGAACTCCTTCACCGACAGGCCCGAGTCCCAACCGCCGCCGGAACGGGACCGCGACGTCGCGCCGCCAAGGGTCCCCGGCGGTCCTGTGTCTCCTGGGTGTGCCATTGATCCCGTACCGTCCGCCCCTTGGCCGCCATGTGGATCACGGCGCCCCCCCGTCGGCAGCGTATGTCATCCACCCCGGGGGCCACCGGACTGCCTAGGATCGGCCCGTGATCGCCGAGATGCAGTGCGTGGTGCTGGACTGCCCCGACCCGGGGGCGCTGGCCGCGTTCTACCAGGGCCTGACCGGCGGTGAGGTCAACCGTCCGGACCGGCGCTGGGCGACCGACGCGACGTGGGCGACCCTGCACCTCCCGGCGGGCCAGGTCCTCGCCTTCCAGTACGCCGAGGACCACCGGCCGCCCCGCTGGCCGGACCCGGCCCGGCCGCAGCAGCTCCACCTGGACTTCGCCGTGGCGGACCTGGACCCGGCCCACGCGGAGGTCCTGGCCCGCGGCGCCACCCTGCTGGACGGGGACCGGGCGGGCGAGGGCTGGCGGGTCTACGCCGATCCGGCCGGGCACCCCTTCTGCCTGGTGCGCCACTGACCCGCGGTCGCCGCCGCCCCCGTGTCCCGGCCCGGGAGGGTCACTTCGACGGGCTGAGCTGCACCGTCGTCAGGGCCCCGCCCGCGGCCTCCTTCACCACCGTGAGCCGGGTCCCGGTGTCCGGCACCTTGACTCCGAGCTGCGGGAGCCCCGGGTTCCAGTACGACCCGTGACGGTCGTCGAAGACCGGTACGCCGCTCCGGGCCGGGATAACCGTCGGGACACCCGCCTTGTGCAGGACGATCCGGTCGCTCTTCCCGAGGGAGAAGGGGGCGTCGAAGGTCTGCGCACGCGCGTTCAGCAGCGTGCCGTCCGCGTGGGTCAGCGGCTCCGGGCGGGAGTCGACGGGCAGCAGCATGCCGCCGCCGGGGTGCGCCTTGGTGGTGTTGTCGCTGTACGCCGTGTCCCAGAGCCAGATCAGCACGCCCTGCTGGTACGGGTAGAACTCCACCGTGTCGCCCGTGAAGCCGAAGTTGTACGGCCCGGTCCGCAGCATGCTGCCGTAGCCGGTGTAGCGGCGGTTCTCCACGAAGTACGCGCGCGGGTGCTGCTCGCTTCCCGTACGGCCCTCCGTACGCGACCACTTGACCGCCGTCCAGCCGTTCGCGCCCTGCTCCGCCCCGTCGCGCAGCAGCTCCCGGCCGTCGGCGCCCGCCGTGACGCGGATGTCGTCGAAGGTGACGCCCTTGCCGTGGGTGTTGCTGTCGGAGGTGACGCGCAGCCTCAACTGGACCGAGCTGCCCGAGAACCGGGTCAGCGGGACCTGGAGCCGCGTCCAGCCCGCCGAGGTGCCGGAGATCCCCTTCGCCCCGATCGGCGTGGCGTCCACGGTGCCCGGCAGCGCCGTCCAGGCGGCCCCGCCGTCCGTGGAGGCCTCCACCGTCAGGTAGTCGAAGTCCTGCTCGATGTCGTACCAGACCCGGGCGTCCAGGCGGGCCGCGGCGCCGGCCGCGATCCCCGAGAGGTCGACCGTCCGGGACAGCGTGTTGTCCATGAAGTCACCCGTACCGCTCCACCACTGGCTGCCGCCCTCGTACGGGTCGACCAGCTCGGTGGTGGTCGAAGACGGCGGCAGGTGCACCAACAGGGCTTGCGCGTCCTCGGTGTTGTAGCCGGACACGCCGAGCGTCGCCCGTGTCGTGCGGCCCGCGTCGGCCTCCGTGTACCGGAGCCAGCCCAGCTGCAGCTTGCTCCACGGGTCGAGGTCGCCCGGGAACTCGCCCGTGGAATTGCGACCCCTGCCCAGGTAGGACGCCGAGGACATCAGCGACCAGAAGTTGACGCTGTTGTCCCCGTCCGAGCTGTACAGGTCGGGCAGGCCCAGATCGTGTCCGAACTCGTGCGCGAAGAGGCCCGCGCCGCTGTTCTCCCCGCCGGTCAGGTAGTCCCCGGCCCAGATGCCCGTGTCACCGACCGGGGTGCCGCCCGCCTTGTTGCCCTCCGGGCCCGCGCTGCCGGCCTGGTTCCAGTAGGCGAACCAGCGGTGCGCCCACACGGCGTCCTTGCCCTGCGCGCCGCCGCCCCAGGTCTGGTCCTTGCCCGCGTGGACGACGACGAGGTGGTCGAGGTAGCCGTCGGGCTCGTCGAAGTCGCCGTCGTGGTCGGCGTCGTAGCGGTCCCACACGTCGTACTCGGCGAGCTGCGCCTTGATCTGCTCGGGCGTACGACCCTTCGCCCGCTCGGACTTGTACCAGGAGTCCGTGGCGTCCCGGATCATGTCCCAGTTGGTCCGGCACTGGCCGGACTCGGAGCAGTTGTCGGTGCCGTAACGAGCCTCGTTCCAGGGGAGTTTGACCCAGTCGGTCACCATGCCGTCCATGTCGTACCGGCCGGAGGACTGGAGCCGGTAGTAGGCGCGCAGGGACGCCGACCGCGGCTCGGTGGAGAAGAACTGCTTCTCGTAGAAGGACCGGTCGAAGTCCTTGCGCCACAGGGTGTGGTTGTCGTCCGCGGCCGGTTTGCCGATCGTGTTGTGCGCCGGGCCCGGGGTGCCGCCGAACCGCGGCTTGCCCTCGAACTCGGTGGTGTTGTCCACCTGGTCGCCGAACTCGGCGAGGATGACGAAGACCTTGTCCTTGCGCTCCTGGGCCAGCTCGACGTACCGCTTGCCGACCTTGGCCCGGCGCGGCAGCGTGCCGTCGGCCTCCGCGCGCAGGCCGCCGGGGCGGCCCGCGGCCACCTCTTCGAGGGCCTGGCGGCGCAGGGCCTGGCGCTGGAGCTCCAGGGGTGCGGGCGGCGGGGCGGCCCGATCGGCCGGCTGCTGCCCGGCGGGCGTCGGCGTCGGGGACGGGGGCGGGGGTGCGGTGGCGGCGAGCGCGGGGGCGGCGAGGAGGGCGAGGGATATCGCCGCTCCCACCGCAGCGAGTCTGCGCAACGTAGCTGACCTTTCTGGAGGTTCCGGCCGGTCGGATCGGCCGGAGCGGGAGTAATATTTCACATGTGACAGGTGATTGATAGGTGTGGGGGAGGTGGACGCCCGGTGCGGCCGTGGGCGGGGCGGTGAGCGCGGCCGGGGGTGCGGGCACCCGGGGGTGCGGCCGTGATTGCGCCCCCGGCCCCTCTGAACTCGACGTTCCAGGCGCCCCGTTCGCCGAGCGGCGCTATCGTGCCGAGCGGGGACGACTGTGCGAGGGGGCGGAGCCGCGATGCGATTTCTGTTTGTGCACGGCACGGGGGTGCGGCGCGAGCGGCACGACCTGCTCTTCGCCCTGGTCCGGGACCGGCTGACCGCCCGGTTCCCCGGGGCGGCCGTCGACTCCTGCTTCTGGGGGGAGCGGTACGGAGCCACCCTCAGTGCCCAGGGCCGTTCCGTGCCTGGTCTGCGCGCCCCCGGCCCGGACGAGGAGGAGATCGCCGAGTGGGGCCTGCTGGTCGCCGACCCGCTCTGTGAGCTGCGGGTGCTGGCGGAAACCGGCTGGGACACCGGAGCCGAGGGTGATCCCGGCGGCGATCCCGGCGGCGCGTTCGACGGTGCATTAGATGACGACGTCTTCGCCATGCCCGGCGTCCAGTCCGCGGGGGACCGCGTCCTGGAGCTCCTCGCCCGCGTCTCCGGGACCCCCGACGGCGGCGAACAGGCCGCGCTGCTCCTCGGCACCGGCCTCGCCGCCGGATTCCCCGCCGCCCTGGAGAGCGTCTCCCGTTCCCCCGAGGCCGCCCGCGCCGGGGCCCGCGCCGCCGGGCAGCCGCAGGCCCGGGAGCTGGCCACGGTCCTCGCCCGCGCGGTGACCGCCGCCGCACTCGCCTCGGCCGGAGCCGAGGCCGACTGCACCGGAGCCGAACGCGACCGCCTCGTCGAGCTGATCACCACGCGCCTCGGCGGCGACGCCCGGGTCCCCGGCGCCCGCGCCGCCGCCGTCCTCGGCCGGCTCGCGATGCGCGTCACCACCCAGCCGCTGCTCAACGCCTGGCGCGGCTCCCTCACGGTCGGGGCCACCCCCGCCCTCGGCGACATCCTGCGCTACCAGGCCCGGGGCGCGGACCTCCGCGCGTTCCTGCACGAGCGGATCACCGCCGACCCGGGGCCGACCGTACTCATCGGCCACAGCCTCGGCGGCATCGCCCTGGTGGACCTCCTCGCCCTCGCGGCCGCCCGCGGCGAGCCGGTGCCCGGGGTCGAACTGCTCGTCACCGTCGGCTCGCAGGCACCCTTCCTCTACGAACTGGGCGCGCTGGCCGGGGTCGTGCCGGGCACCCGGCTCCCGTACGCCTTTCCCCGCTGGCTCAACGTCTACGACCGCCAGGACGTGCTCGCCTACCTCGCCGAACCCGTCTTCCCCGGCGACCCGCGCGTCAGCGACCAGGAGATCGGCAGCCGACAGCCCTTCCCGGCCTGCCACAGCGCCTACTGGAAACAGGACTCCCTGTACGCACGCATCGAACAGGCGGTGGCGGAAGCGGAGATCGGGTGAACCCCTTCGAGTCCCTTCCCCCCGACCTGGGACCGCGCACCTTCGCGCTGGTCGCCGGGGTCGAGAGGTACGACATCAGCCACCGCTGGAACCTGCGCGGCCCGGCCCGCGACGCCCTGCGGTTCGCCGGCTGGCTGACCGGACCGGGAGGGGTGCCGCCGGGCAACGTACGGCTGTTGCTGTCCCCGATCGACGACCCCGACACGCTCGGCTGGTCGGCGTCCGCCGGTCTGGACGCCCTGCGCACCACGTACCGTCCGGCGACCGAGGCGCACGTGAAGTCGGCCCTGCTCGACGAACTCCCCGCGTGCGACGGCGATGTGCTCCTGATCTTCTGGGCCGGGCACGGCTACATGGGGCCGCGCGGCGGTGAACTGATGCTGCCCGTCGCGGACGCCCGGCCCGCCCAGATCCGCCACCTCAACCTCGACTCGGCGCTGCGCTGGTGGCGCACCAGCCTCGTCAAGCGCGGGCTCTTCCGCCACCAGGCCGTCCTGGTCGACGCCTGCCGGGTCGACGCACCCCGCGACGCCCGGTGGAACTTCGGCACCAACGACTACGGCGGCGGCGCCGCCGTCCCGGGACGGCGCCAGTTCCGGCTGTACGCCTCCCGGGAGGGCGAGGCCGCGCAGAACGACGCCGAGCGCGGCGCGGGCCGCTTCACCGAGGCGCTCCTCGCCGAACTGGGGCAACGCTCGGTGAGCGAGGCCCTCTCCGGTCTCGCCGACACCGCCCGGTCGATCAACCGCACCTTCCAGGGCCTGCGCGAACGCGGCGAGGGCTGGCAGCTCCCGCAGTTCGTCGTGGACCGGGACTGGGACGCCTCCTCCTTCCTCGACGGCGACCGGCCCGGGACGGCGCCGCCGGGAGCGGTCCGCCTCGACCAGAACGCCTGGGACGGGCTCGGCGAACTCTTCGAGGACCGCGACCTGCCGCGCTGCGCCTACGAGGCGTACCTGTGGGCGTTCAAGGCCGCCGGCTGCGCGGCCCCCGCACAGGGCGGCCTGCCCGGCGACACCCTGCTGGAGGTGGTCCAGGACCTCGACGAACGCCACGGCGGGCCGGCCGGGATGCCGCTCGCGGTGCCCTTCGTACGGTTCCTCGGGGCACAGGGCGCGGCGGGTGACGAGCGGTGGGCGGCCCGGCTGCACGACTGGGTGCGCGCGACCCGCGAACGCCTGGCCCTGCCCGCGCTGCCGCCCCCGCCCCCGCCCGCGCGGAAGACGGCCCTGCACGTGCGGCTGGAGACGCCGCCGGGCGGGGAGGACGGGTTCCTCGCCCGGATGTGGCTGCGGCGGGAGGCGACCGAGCACATCTGGGAATCGGAGGGGCAACCCGTCCGACTGGACGTGGTACGGGACGCACTCGTACGCCAACTCCTGGCGCTGAACCAGGTGGTGGGGGCCGGCGCGCAGGCCGGGAGGCCGTCGGGCCCGGTGGAGCGGATCGAGTTCCACGTGCCGTACGAGTTGCTGGACCTGGACTTCGACCAGTGGCCCGTCCCGCGCGGGCCGGGCGGGCGGACCCGGCCGCTGGGGGTGGTCTACCAGGTGGTGGTGCGCTGCCCGCAGGAGCGCGAGGACACCGGCGCCGAATGGCGCGGCAAGTGGCGCTGGCTGTGGACCCAGGGCGGGCGGCACCCGGAGGCGGTCCGGGTGGTGGCCGACGCGGACGCGGACGACGGGCTCGGCCTGGAACTGGGCGCGGGGCCGGCGCCCGCGTGCGTACTGGTACACACCCCCGCCGGGGCGCGGACGGCGGTGGTGGTGGAGGCGGTACTGGAGGGCGGTGTCCCGGTGGCCCTGTGGCGCCGCCCCGCTCCGGCGGGCGCGGACCGGGCGGGCGCGGACCGGGCCGGCTCCGGCCGGGCCGGAGAGCCGGGGGCGGCGCAGGCGGCTCCGGGAGGGTTCGCGTACGCCGGGACCGGCCGGGCGGGGGGCGCCGGGGGCGCGGGTCCGGTTGCGCACGCGGGCGGCCTGCTCGATCTGCTGGCGCCCGCCGGCGAGGACGGGCGGCCGCCCGACCCCGGCGCACTCGACGTGCTCGCGCTGCCCGCCCGCGTGCGCGCGGTCCGCCGCGAGGCCGCCGTCGCGGGGGCGAGCGCCCCCGGTGGCGACCGCCGACAGCCGCCGGGGGGAGACCGGTTGGTCCTCCTGTGGGACGATCCCGACGACACCCTCACCCTCCGGTCCCTGGCTTGAACCCGCTCCCGACGGCGAAGCCGACTCCGATCCCGTGCCTGCGGCCGATCCCGCCCCCGGTCCGCCCCCCGACTTCGACCTCGACTTCGACTTCGACTCCGGCACCGATCCCGAAGACCGCTCGCGGCGACGGCCCGCGACACCCACGATGGAGGCAGAGGCTGTGGTGAAGGACTGGTGGCTGTACCAAGGGACCGGCGAGGCCGCCGAGCGCCGGACCAGGCTGGAGGCCGGACCGCCACCGCCCTGGCGCGATTTCAAGGGCGTCCCCGACCCGGGGTACACGCCCCCGGGCTGCGAGGGACCGGCCTGGGAGCGCACCTGGCGGCGCGGCGAGGGCTACGTACCCGACGAGCTGGAGAAGGACGTGGTCAACACGGCCCTGCACCTGCGCCGGCCGCTCCTGATCACCGGCAAGCCGGGCGTCGGCAAGTCCACGCTCGCCTCCAGCATCGCCGCCGACCTCGGCCTGGGACCGGTACTGCACTGGCCGGTAACCAGCCGCACCGTCCTGCGCGACGGCCTGTACCTGTACGACGCGATCGGCCGGCTCCAGGAGGCGGGGCTGGAGCAGTTGCGCACGCCCGGCGCCGGGCCGCCGGCGGCCCGCGCCCAGGCCGCACCTGCCGCCGCGGCCGGCGGCTCCGCTCCCGGCTCCGCTCCCGGCTCCGCTCCCGGCTCCGCTCCCGGCTCCGCTCCCGCCGAGGGGGGCGGCCCGTCGATCGCCCGCTACCTGCGCCTCGGCCCCCTCGGTACGGCGCTGCTGCCCCAGGACCGGCCCCGCGTCCTGCTGGTGGACGAGATCGACAAGGGCGACATCGATCTGCCCGGAGACCTCCTCACCGCCTTCGAGGACGGCGGCTTCGTCATCCCCGAGCTCGCCCGGCTCGTCAAGGAGGCCCCCACCGTCGCCATCGGCACCGACGACGACACGGAGGAGGTCGTCCGCATCTCCCAAGGCCGCGTCCAGTGCCGGTACTTCCCCATCGTCGTCCTCACCAGCAACGGGGAACGCGATTTCCCGCCCGCCTTCCTGCGGCGCTGCGTCCGCCTCCACCTGGACCCGCCGGGACCCGACAAGCTCGCCCGCATCGTGCGCGGCCGGCTCGGAGTCGACATCGAGAACAGCGACGAGTACCGCGATCTCGTCCGGAGCTTCCTGGAGCGTGCCGAGGAAGGCGACCTCGCCACCGACCAGCTCCTCAACGCCATCCAGCTCCGGCTGGCCGGAGCCTGGTCCGCCCCCGGTGACCGCGAGCGCTTCCTCGCCACCGTGATGCACCACCTCACCGGGCCCTCCGCGTGATCGAGAACCTCCTCGCCGCCCTGGCCGAGGGCGCCGAGGACGGAGGCCCGCGCCCCGGGGTCGGGGCGGAGGAGATCGCCGACATCCTGTGGCTCGCCACCCGGGTGGACGCGGCCGCCCGCCGCCCGGAGCCTCCCGGGATCCCCCCGGAGGCCGGACCCGAACCCGCCCCCGACGGCCCGGAGTTGCCCGCTGCGGCACGCGGCGGTGCCGACGGACCGGGAGTCCAGTACTTCCCGGCGGCCGCCCCCGCCCCCGCCCCCGACCCCGCCGGCCCCGCGGACCCCGCCGCCGGCCGGGCCCCGGGAGTCGGCGCCCGAGGCGGCGCGCCCGCGCCCGCGCCGGCCGTGCGCCGGGGCACCGCGGTGCGGCTGCCGCGCGCCGCCAGCCTCGACGACCCGCTCGCCCTGATGCGCGCCCTGCGCCCGATCGGCCGCCGCAACATCGGCGGCCCGGGGGAGGAGCTGGACGAACAGCTCACCGTCGAGCGCAGCATCGAGCGGATGGTGCTCACCCCGGTCCTGCGCCCCGCCGAGAGCCGGTGGCTGGACGTGGCCCTGGTCGTCGACTCCCACCACTCGATGCTGCTCTGGTCCGACCTGGTGGAGGAGGTGCGCGGGCTCCTCACCCGCAGCGGGGTCTTCCGCGACGTGCGGGCCTGGCGGCTCACGGGCACCGGCCCCGGCGGCACGCCCATGGTCGCGCACCATCGCGACAGCCCGCCCCGCAACCCCCTGGAGCTGGTCGACCCGGCGGGCCGGCGGCTGATCCTGGTCCTCTCCGACACGGTCGCCGGCGGCTGGCGCGAAGCCCCGCTGCGCGGTGTGCTCCGACAGTGGTCGGCGCACAACGCCGTGGCCGTGCTGAACGTCCTGCCCGAGCGGCTCTGGACCCGCGGGGCGGTCCAGCCGGTCCCCTTCGCCGTCCGCGCGGACCGGCCCGCCGCGGCCACCCGGTCGTGGCAGCGGGTCCCGATGGCCCGGCGGGCCCGCGGCGGGGGGCCGGTGATCCCCGTCGTCGGCATCGCCTCCGGGAGCCTGGCCCGGCTGGTGCGGGTGGTGTCCGGCGACGGCCGCTGGCGGCGCCTCGCGTGCCTGCGCCTCGATGCGGAGCCCCCGCGCGAGGCCCCGTACGGGACATCCGGGACCCCGAAGTTCTTCCAGGACCCCTTGGAGGCGGTGGAGCGCTTCCGCGCGAGCGCCTCGCCGACCGCCCAGCGCCTCGCCGACCACCTGGCCGCCGTGCCGCTCACCCTGCCCGTGATGACCCTCGTACGACGCTCCCTGCTGCGGGACTCCGAGCACGGCCACCTCGCGGAAGTGGCCCTGGGCGGGCTGCTCGCCCCCTGGGACGGCGAACAGCCGGCCGAGACCGCCGAGTTCGAGTTCCTGCCGGGCGTACGGGAGGCCCTGCTCGGGTCGCAGCTGCGCGGCGACGTGGCCGCCGTACGGGAGCTGGTCCGGTGGCGCGTGGGGGAGTACATGTCCCGGAACCGCGGCACGGGCCGGGACTTCACGGCCGTCCGCCGCGGGCCCCGGAGCGGAGGGCGTCGTCAACTGCTGCCGGACGCAACGCCGTTCGCGTCCGCCGCCGGACCGGCATCGGGCCTGGCCGGCCGGGTGGTGCGGGTCCGCTTCGATTCGCAGCGCGAGCCGCAGGCGGTCGGCGTGCTGTTGTCGCCGCGCATGGTGCTGACGGTCGGCGAGGCGCAGACCGGGGCGCCGCACAGCTCGGCCTGGGTCCGTGTGGACGGGCAGGAGGTCCTCTGTCAGCGCGCCTGGGGGGACGGGGCGGCGCCCCAAGTGCTGCTGCTCGTCTCCGACGTGGACCTCGTGGACCCGGGGGACTGGACGGAGCCCGCCTGGGCGGAGGGCTTCGCGGCCCCGGGGGAGCACCTTGTCGTGGACGGCGCGACCGACCAGGGCGAGACGGTGGCGCTGACCGGCGAGGTCCTTCCGTACGAGGGGGAGCGCAACGGGGAGCTCGTCCGGCTGTCCGCCGAGCCGGAGGTCTGGACCTGCTACGCGGGCGCCCCGGTCTCCCGCGACGGGCGGCTGGCGGGCATCGTGCACACGGTGCTGCCGGAGCGGATGGTGTTCCTGACGGGGCAGGCACTGCTGGAGCAGCCCGGATTCCGTGCGGTGGTGGAGGCGCGCGCGGGTACCGGGAGCGAACTCTCGGGTGTGTGCCTGGCGGTACGGGTCCATGTGGACAGGGGGTCGGCCGGCCGGCCGGCGGTGGAGGAAGTGACCCGAGTCCTCCTGCGCGCGCTGGCGGACGCGGACCAGTCCGGCTCGGTGCACTCCGACGGGGACGGGGTGGTGTTGGTCCTCCTGGAGGATCCGGGTTCCCTCGGAAAGGCCGGGAGGACGCTGGCCGCGTTCCCAGCGGCGCTGGAGCGGCTGCGCGCGCACTCCGGCGAATGGCAGATCTCCCTCGTGGTGGCTGTGGCCAGGGGACGGTTCACGCCCGATCTGCGGGGACCGGCGGTGGACGAGGCGGAATCCTTGGTCGGCCGCCTCGGAGTCGTCGGGAGGCGGGACGGCTCCCGGGACCCGGCCGTTGTCGTCTTCGTGAAGGGCGAATCGCTGCTCGGTGTCCGCGGGCTGGAATCGCGCGCGGGCACGGAGCTGGCGAACACCGGGAGGGAGCCGCGCGGGTGGATCTGGCCGGACCCCGTCGTCGAGGTGGGGCGGGCGCTGATCGATGCCGACCTGAGGATCGACGACCCGGGCATCGGCTGGCCGCGCTGCGGGTCCGGCGGCACCCAGGCGGATCCGGGCGGGTGCAACGGCGTGCGCCTGCCGGGCCGCCTGCGCTGCCTCGCCCACGTCGCGGCGGTGGAACGGGCCGAGTACCTCCACGCGCTGCGACCGGGCGCGGAGGTGGACCTGCGGGGCACCACCCTCAGCGACGACCTGCTCGGCCATCTGCTGCTCGCGCTGCGGGAGCCCGGGGTGGGACGGGTGAGGATGGGGCGCGCGCTCTTCGACCGTGCGCGTTTCACCGGCGACTGGGCCACGCCCGGCGGCGAGTTCGGGGGGCCGGCCTCCTTCGACCGGGCCGTCTTCGAAGGCCGGGCAGGGTTCGACGCGGCCCATTTCAAGGGGAGCGTCTCCTTCGGGCGGACCGACTTCCGGGGCGGCGTGGACTTCACGGAGGCCGTGTTCGTCCAGGGCCTGGACATGGCCCGAGCAGAGGTGTGGGACAGGGCGAGGATGGGCCGGATGCGGGTGCGGGGTGCGGTGGACCTCGCGCACACGGTATTTCACGAGCACGGCGAGTGGAGGTCGGCCACCTTTTTCGGGCCCGCCTCCTTCGCGTCCACGGTATGGGGTTCCACCGTGCGGTTCGACCGCGTCCGCTTCGAGGGACCGACCTCCTTCGACCACGCCGCCTTCGCCGCACCAGCGCACTTCGAGGGCGCGGTCTTCGCGGCCCGGGCGACCTTCGCCGAGGCCGACTTCGCGGATCTCGGGGAGTTCGCGAACACGACCTTCGCCGACACCGCGGGTCTTCCCGACGCTTGGCTCCCGCTCCTGCCGCCGTCGGGCGCCGCAACGTTCGTTCTGGGCCCCGAAAGAGGCGACGACGGCAGCGCCGCGACCAGTGCTCCGTAGCCCGCGCCGGGCTCAGGCTCCCCGCCCGAGCAGGAAGAACAGGCTGGGCCCGAAGTTGAGGGCGGCCAGCGGGCTCTGGAGGCGCTGCTCGACCGCCAGCAGGCGGTCCTCGCCGACGCTCCGCTTCAGCCGGCCGCTGCGCATGTTGGACACGGATAGTTTGTCCTCGACCCGTAGCCCGGTCTCCGCGAACTGCCGTACGACGGTGTCGGGATGGTGGTTCACGAAGGGGATGCCGCCCTCGGCCGCCTTCTCGGGGGAGCGGATGTCCACGGGCCCGCGCGGGATGCCGCGCAGCCGCTTCGCGTAGCGCAGCTTGTTCAGCATGTGCGCGGAGTTGGCCACCTCGATCAGGGCGCGGCCGCCGGGCTTCAGCACGCGCACGATCTCGCGCAGTGTGGGGCCGGGGTCGGGCAGGTGGTGCATGACGCGGACCATGGAGACGAGATCGGCCGATCCGTCGTCCAGCGGAAGGTGTCCGGGCCGCATGTGGTGCGCCGTGATCCCGGGATGATCGGCCGGCAGCCGCCCGGCGATGGCCACGTGCTTGGCGCTCGGGTCGAACATCATCACCCGGGCCGCGTACTCCTTGAGGACCGGACTCAACCGCTCGAACCCGCCGCCCACTTCGCAGACGAGTCCGTAACGGGCCCCGCCGATCAGCCGTTTGACCGCGGCCATCTCCGCCGCGTGTTCGTCGTCGCGCCCCTGCCAGTAGGCGACGTAGTCCTCCGACTCGTCGTCGTACTGATCGCCCCGTGTGTCACCGTCGTCCATGTGCCGCCCCCCGATGTGCATGTGTGGCGCATCATCTCGGCGGATCCAGGGGGAGGCAACGCCTCCGGTGTGTGGGGGCTGCACGGATTCCCGGGTGCGGGGTGTTTCGGTCCCGCACCCGGGTACCGGGGTCAGGCGGTGGGGGGTACCCGTGCCGGGCGGCCCGCGCCGCGGGTCAGGCGGTACCCGCCGATGCCCGCGAGGGCGGCGAGCAGCCCGCCGGCCGCCGTCCAGATCCAGCGGTCCGACCACCAGGTGCCCGACCAGCCGTCGGCCGGAGCGACGCCGGACGCCGTGCCGGCGCCGGGGACGAGCGGCACGGCCAGGGCGTTGTCGGCCGCGTAGGCGCCGCCGACGTCCTGGGCGTCGGCCCGCAGGCGTGCCCGTACCGGCTGGCCGAGGTCCTCCGTCGCGAGGTCGGTGACGGTGAGCCGCAGGTAATAGGCCCCCGGCAGCGGGTCGTTGGCCCACTGGTCGGCGCCCGAGCGGACCGGGCGCAGGGTGCAGGACAGGTCGACGGTCGCGGCGTCCTTGGCGGCCGTACGGGTCTGCGTGCCGTACGTGCAGGGCTGGCGGCGGCGCAGGCCGTCGTAGACGTCGAGCTGCCACGTGGAGGCGGAGTGCCGGCCGGTCGCGGCGGGCAGGGTGACCGATGCCCGCACGGTGGCGCGCTGCCCCGAGTCCAGGGGGAGCACCCAGTAGAGGTAGTCGCCGGTGGAGGCGTCGGCCGTGGCCTCCTGGCCCAACTGGAGCGGGGTGGCGGTACGGAAGGCCGTGCCGGCCTCGGTCGGTGCCTCCCCGGTGCCGCTCGGGCTCGGCGACGGCGAGGCCGCCACCCCGAGCAGGCCGCCGCCCACGAGCAGGGCGGCGGTCAGCGCGCGGCGGACGCGGCGGCCGGGCTGTCCGGGCCGTCCGGGCCGTCCGCCCCGTTCGGGCCGGCCGGTCGGGGGTCGTTCGCTTCGTTCACGTCTCAGGGCACTCATCAGTTGGTCCTCCAGACCGCGATACGCCAGCGGGAGACCCAGCCCCACACCAGTCCGGCGAGGAGGCCGGTGAGCGCCAGGGCGCCGAGCAGCCACCAGCCGCGTCCGAGGCCGAAGGAGGCCACGTCGGAGGCCCCGTCCGGGCCGTCCACCACGTCGATGGTCATCTCGACCGGCATGCCCGGGGTGGTCTTGACCGAGGCGGGCGCCGAGAAGGAGTTGCTGACCTGGAGGCACACGGTCTCGGCCGGCTCCTCGTCGTCGGCGCTCCCGGCCTTGGGATAGCGCAGCCCGGACGAGATCAGGTCGGTCCGTCCGTCACCGGCCTCCTGGCCGCGTACGATCTCCCGGCCGCTCGGCGTCGTGGCGCGCAGCAGCACGCCGTAGTCGTTGTTCACGGCGCGGTCGGCCCCGATGCTGACCGAGGCCCGCAGCTCCTGGCCCGGCGCTACGGAGACCCGGTACCAGCGGTGCTCCGCGAAGCTCTCGCGGTCGCTGTAGAGACCGGGCTTCAACTCCGGTGCTCCCGCACACTGCTTGGCGCCCTCGGTGGCCACCGGATTGACCACCGGCGTGGCCGCCCGGCCCACCAGCTGCCGGACTCTGCCGGAGAGTTCGGCTGTGTGCTGCACGGCGGTGTACGTGCCGCCGGTGGCCTCGGCGATGCAGATCAGCTGGTCGCGGGTCTTGGCGTCGGGCACGAGCCCGAGCGTGTCGATGACCAGGTGGATGCCCTGGGCCGCGATGTCCCGCGCCACTTCACAGGGGTCGAGCGGGGCGCAGGTGTCCTCGCCGTCGGTGATGAGCACGATCCGCCGGGTGGCGTCGCCGCCCTTCAGGTCCTCGGCGGCGCCGAGCAGTGCCGGTCCGATGGGCGTCCAGCCGGTGGGGGCGAGCGTGGCCACCGCCGCCTTGGCCTCGGTCCGGTTCAAGGGGCCTACCGGGTAGAGCTGCTTGGTGTCCTTGCAGCCCAGGTTCTTGTCGGGGCCGGGGTAGTTGGCACCCAGGGTCCGTATGCCGAGCTGCACCTCGTCGGGTACGGCGTCCAGCACCTCGTTGAACGCCTGTTTCGCGGCGGACATCCGGGTCTGGCCGTCGATGTCCTGTGCGCGCATCGAGCCGCTGACGTCCAGCACCAACTCGACCTTGGGAGCTTCTTTCGCCACCGGTTCACCGGCGGCGGCACCTGCCGGGAACAACCCGACAGCGAGGGTGACGAACAGGCCGCACGCACTGGCCCTCACCCGTCTTCTAGTGATCATCGCCGGATCGTATTGAGATTCCCCGCACCCGCCAAACCGAGCACCTGTTCAGGAGCCACCGGAGTCGGCCGACGCGCTTGCGGAACGCCCGGTACGTCCATGTCCGGCGGGCGGGCGCGACCGGTGCGGTGCGTCGCGCCAGCGGTACCGGATCGATGAGTCCATAGAATCGCTCTATGCCCATCTCTCCCCGCGTCCCCGACCTTCCCGCCCTCGACCTGCTGCTCAGCGTCATCGAGCTCGGCAGCCTGGGGCGGGCCGCCGAGGCGCACGGCATCAGCCAGCCCTCGGCCAGCTCCCGCATCCGCTACCTGGAGAAGCTCGTCGGCCTTCCCGTACTGGAACGCTCCTCACTCGGCTCGAAGCCGACCCCGGCCGGGGCGCTGATCGCCGAGTGGGCCCGGACCGTGATCGACGCGGCGCACGAGCTGGACGCCGGCATCGGCGCCCTGCGCGAACGGCGCAGCTCCCACCTGAAGGTCGCGGCCAGCCAGACGGTCGCCGAGTACCTGGTCCCCAAGTGGCTCATCGGGCTGCGGACGCAGCATCCCGCCACCAGCGTCGCCCTCGAATCGGGCAACTCCGCCGACGTGGCCCGGGCGGTCCTGGAGGGACGCGCCGAGCTGGGCTTCATCGAGAGCCCCCGCGCGCCGAAGGGGCTGGAGAGCCACGCCGTGGCCAGGGACCGGCTCCGCGTCGTGGTGGCGCCGACGCACCCCTGGGCGCGGCGCACCGCCATCACCCTCGACGAACTCGCCGCCGCCTCGCTGATCCAGCGGGAGGCGGGATCGGGTACGCGCACCGCCTTCGAGCGCGCGATCACGGCCCACCTGCCCGACTGGAGGCCCTCCGCCCTGCTGGAACTGGCCTCCACCACCGCCATCAAGACCGCCGTGGCCGGCGGCGGCGGGCCCGCCGTCCTCAGCTCGCTCGCCGTCGCCGACGAACTGGCCGCCGGCACCCTGCGGTCCCCGACGGTCACCGGCCTCGAACTCGGCCGCTCGCTGCGCGCCGTCTGGCCCACCGGCCGGCGTCCTACGGGCCCGGCGCGGGACCTGTACGCCCTGGCCCGCAGGCAGCTCGGCGCGGGGGCATAGGTGGCGGCCGGTCATAGAACCGCTCTATGGATCCATTGATCCGTTGCCGCTACCGGGCCGGAACTCCCCGCCGGAGGATGAACGCGTAAGCCTCCGATGAAGCAGGGACACCATGTACACCATCCTCTTCCTCCTGATCTCCCTATGCGTCCTGGCGGTCGTCCGCGACTGGCCGGGCAGGACCCGGCTCCTGTTGTGGGCGGGAACCCTGAGCGTCACGCTCCTCGCGTTCCTCCCCCACCTCGACCGCGCCTTCAACCTGAGTTTCTGAGGAGGAACAGGAATGTCCATCGCCGAAACCATCACCCCCGCCGCCCGTCCCGCCGGGACCCCCACCGCAGGGCTCTCCCACCGACTCGGCCTCTGGTTCGCCCACGCCTACGTCCTCGGCATGTGCGCCACCATCGGCGGCGCCTACGTCTTCCAGTTCGGGCTGTGGGAGTACCCCTGCCCCATGTGCCTCCTGCAGCGGATGTTCATGCTGCTCAGCGCCATCGGGCCCGCCGTGATCATCGCCCGCTCCCGCAAGGGATCGGTGACCACCCGGGAGTTCGCCTCCGGCTGGGGCATCGCCATCGTCTCGGCCCTCATCGGGGGGACCGTCTCCGGCGCACAGGTACTGATGCACATCGCCCCCGGGGACCCCGGGTACGCGGGCGCCCTCCTCGGCCTGCACTTGTACACCTGGGCCGCCATCACCTTCTTCCTGGCCGCCCTCGCCGCCGGCGTCAACCTCGTCCTGGCCGACCAGGCCGCACCGCTGGACGCCGCGGCCGGCTCGCCCGTCCTGCGCCGCGCCGCCGCCTTCACCCTGGCCGTCCTGGCGTTCATCGCCGTCAGCAACCTCGTCGCCTGCTTCTTCCTGCAGGGCTTCCACTGGCAGATGCCCGGAGACCCCACCGGCTACCAGTTCTTCACCGACCTCTTCTGATCCGCCCCACACGTGCACCTGCCGATTCCCCGGCCGGCCACCTGGCCCGCCACGGGGGATCGGCAGGTGCGGATCCCGCCGGCCGATCGGCTACGAGGCCGGGGCGAGGGTCCCGGCGAACAGTCCGCGCAGCGTCTGGATCCCGGCCGTGAGCCAGGCCAGCACGAGGAACACGTACAGCCCGCCCGCGAGCCAGGCGCAGGCGGTCAGCCCGGTGTGCCGTGCGAGCCCCTCCGCGCCGGTGACGCAGGTGCCGACGGGAAAGGTGAGGGCCCACCAGGTCATCGAGAACCCCATGCCCTGCCGACGGGCCCGCAGGACCACCGCACCCGCCAGCGCGAACCACAGCAGGGCGAAGCCCATCGCCGGCACCCCGTAGAGCACGGCGAGCATCCTGAAGCCCTCGGCGTAGGGGGCGGGGAGCACCTGCGGCGCGGCGTCGGCGAAGTTGTTCGCCGCCGTCGTGGACTGCCCCAGCGGGCCGAGCACCAGGAAGAGCGTGGGCGTCAGGGCGAGCGGCAGCCGGGGGCCCGCCAGCAGCCGCGCGAAGACGATGGGCAGCAGGAACAGCGTCGCCAGCAGGCTCATGCCGAACATCGCGTAGCAGCCGAGCAGGAGGGCCTGCCGCCACTGGCCGGCGGGCAGGTGCGGGAGCAGCAGGGGTCCGAGCGCGGCGGCGACCATGGGCGCGACCACGGGCAGGATCCACACCGGTGAGGCGCTGCCCGGCTTCAGCTCGTGCCGCAGCGCCATCAGATACGGAATGGCGGCGGCCACCAGGAGCCCGACGGCCGTGCCGGCCGTGTACAGCACCGTGTCCACGGCGACGGCGGCGCCCAGGCCGATCCAGTCCTTTCCGACCAGCAGCGTGCCCCCTCCCACCGCCAGCAGGGCCATGGAGAGGCAGCCGTAGAACGGTGCCACCGCCGGATCGAGCAGATGGGCGCGCGCCTGGTCGCCGTGACGGGCCCAATGGACCGTCCGGGTGATGAGCAGCACCGCCAGCATCACCGCGGACAGGGCCCAGACCACCGTGCAGGCCGTGCGCAGCCCCGGGACGTGCCAGGGGAGGGCCACGCCGGCGTTGGCCACGATGGCCGTGCCCATCACGCTCGCGTACCAGTTCGGGCCGAGCTGTCGCACGCGCGAGCCGCGGTGGCCGGTCACGGTGGGGAGCACGGAGCTGGCCCGGGAGGGTGCGGTCATACGTCAACGGTGACCGGCCGCGCTCACCTCGACCAGTCGGCGTCCTGAGGGGCGGGGCTGCGGGGCGCCGGCGGGGCGACGGGGACCTGGAGGCTCCCGTAGCGTTCCATGCGCTGCCAGCGCAGGCGGGATCCGGCGATGGCGGTGAACACGGACTGGATGACGACCAGGTACATCAACTGGCGGTAGACGAACTGCTGGAGCGGCAGGCTCCACAGCGGGCCGGGGTGTTCCTTGTCGAGGCGGAAGGCGTAGAGGCCCATCAGGAGCTGGAGCAGCAGGAAGGCGCACCACAGGCCCAGGATCCGGAGCGGGTCGAGGAAGACCAGGCCGAAGATCGCGGTGACGTCGACCACGGGGGCGAGCAGCGGCAGCAGCACCTGGAACATCAGGAGGTACAGCAGGCCCCGTCGGCCGAGCTTTCCGGCCTGGCCCCGCTGGGTGAGGGCGCCCCGGTGCTTCCACATGGCCTGGAGGGTTCCGTAGCACCAGCGGTAGCGCTGCTTCCAGAGGGCGCCGAGGGTGGCAGGGGCCTCGGTCCAGGCCTTGGCCCGCTCCTCGTAGACGACGCGCCAGCCGTCCCGGCACAGGGCCATGGTGAGGTCGGTGTCCTCGGCGAGGGTGGTGTCGCTGACACCGCCGACGCGCAGGAGGGCCTCGCGGCGGAAGGCTCCCACCGCGCCCGGCACGGTGGGCATGCATTCGGCGAGGTCGAAGAGGCGGCGGTCGAGGTTGAAGCCGACGACGTACTCGATGTGCTGCCAGCGGCCCAGGAGCCCGCCGCGGTTGACGACCTTGGCGTTGCCCGAGACGGCGCCGACGCGGCGGTTGGCGAAGGGCTGGATGATCATGCGGACGGCGTCGGTTTCGAAGACGGTGTCGCCGTCGACCATGACGAGCAGGTTGCAGGAGGCGGCGGCGATGCCCGTGTTGAGGGCGGCGGGCTTCCCGGCGTTGCGCTGGCGGATGACGCGGACGCCCGGCAGCCGGAGGGACTCGACGATGTCGGCGGTGCCGTCGGTGGACCCGTCGTCGACCACGATGATCTCCACCGGATGGTCCGAGGCCAGCAGGGACCGGACGGCCGCTTCGATGCCCGCGCTCTCGTTGTAGGCGGGGACGATGATGCTGACCGGCTCGGTGACGGGGGCTCCCCACGGCACCCGGCGCTTGCGCACGTGGCGGCGGGCCGCGGTGAAGACGGCCACGGCGCGCAGCACGCTGATGGCGCCCGCCGCCCACAGCAGCCAGGACAGCGCGCTCAGGACCCAGTCGCTGGCGCGCAGGGCGTAGATGAGGGAGATGCCCTGCCACGCGTCCACGGTCGCCGCCTCGTGCGTGGCCGCGGGCAGGCCCGTCGCATCGGTGACGGTGGCGAGCTGGAAGCCCGCGGCCTTCAGCCGGGGGACGAGGCGTTCGAGCGCCGCGACGGTCTGCGAGCGGTCGCCGCCGGCGTCGTGCAGGAGCAGGATCTGGCCCTCGGAGCCCTCGGGCAGGGAGTTGGCCACGATCTGGTCGACTCCGGGGCGGCGCCAGTCCTGGCTGTCCTGGGTGCTGAGGACGGTGAGGTACTCCTCGGTGCCGGCCTGGACGACTGAATCCCAGGCTTTGTCGTTCAGCGCCGCGCTGGTCGAGGAGTAGGGCGGGCGCAGCAGCGGGGTGGTGACTCCGGTGGCACCGGCGATGACCAGCTGGCTTTCGCGCAGTTCCAGGGAGCGGCGCCAGGGGGAGGCCGTGCCGAGATCGGTGTGGGTGAAGGTGTGGACGCCGATCTGGTGGCCGTCCTCGACGATCCGGCGCGCCAGGTCGGGGTGGGCGGCGACCTGCGCGCCCACGGTGAAGAAGGTGGCGCGGACGTCGTTGCGCTTGAGGACGTCCAGGATCTGCGGCGTCCACCGGGGGTCCGGACCGTCGTCGAAGGTCAGGGCGATGGTGCGGGGTTTGACGGGCGCGGTCCGTCCCGCGGATCCCTCGATCACCGGTCCGCGGTCCGCCCGTCCGGATCTGTTCCGGGACGGTGCCGGCCGGACCCGGATCGCGGTGGGCTCCGTCGGCGGTGCCGTCGAACATGTGCGTGACGTAGCCCTGGAGGAGCAGGGCCGCCGAGAGGGTCAGGATCAGCGTGGTCAGCAGCAGCCAGTGGGTGCGCAGGGGGACGTTGCGCACGGTGCTGTGCCGGCCGCGCGGGAGGCGGCGGTTCTTCGACAAGGGGAGGTGCTTCCTGCTGGTGCTGGTGCCTGAGCGGGGGCGGGGGCGGGAGCCGGTCAGGGGTGAGCGGTCGGCTTGCCGCCCTGGCCGGGCGCGGACGTGGAGCGGCCGCGGTTGGTCTGGCCGGGGGCCGGCGTGGTCCCGTTGGTGGCGGAGGGCGCCGGGTTCGCGGGCGGCGCGACGGTGGCGCCGGCCGTGTTCCGGGGAGTGGCACCGCGGTCGGGGCTCTCCGCGGACGGGTCGGCCGGTGCCTGGGTGGCACCGCTCACGCCGCCGGTGCGCTTCGGGGCGACGCTGGACCCGGGGGCCGGGGATGCGCTCGGCGCCTTGCTCTGCGCGGCCCCGGGGGCCTGCGAGGAGTGGGGGAGCGGCAGGAGCGGGGAGGACAGCGTGGGGCCGCCGAAGAGCGAGCTCAGCAGCAGGACGATGTAGCCGACGGCCGGAACGACGAGCAGCCACCCCAGGCGCCGTACGCGACGCTGGCGCCGGCCGGAGGAGTCGACGAAGACCGGACTCGGGTCGGGGGTGGCGGCGGTGGGAGCGGGTGCGGTGGCCGGAGGCGCGGGCTCGGGCTCGTAGGCGTACACGGGATCGGGCTCGGGCTCGGGCGCGTAGGCGTAGGCGTACGCGGGACCGGGCTCGGGTTCGGGTTCGGGCGCGTAGGCGTACGCGGGTTCGGTCGCGTACGGGGGCGGGTACGCGGGCACGTTCGCGGGCGCGGGCACGAACGCCGCGTGCGGATACGGTTCCGCCGTGGAACCCGGTGGTCGGTGCATCGGTGGACAGCCTCTACAGGTGGTGGACGGGGACCGGGCGGGGGTACGGACACGGGGGACGACCCGCACCCGCCGGACCGGAGCCCGTCCGGGGTCAGGGGTTCGCCCCCGAGGGGCGCCCGGTCGGGACGTCCCTGCGGGGCGGGGACGGAACGGTGTTCGGGGAGCCCGGCGGGCGGGTGCCGGGCCCGTGCTCACCGGCGCTCGGCCCCGGGGTGACGGGACGCCGGCTCGGTTCGGGTTTGCCGGGAGGCGTGGGGGTGCCGGCCTGCGGGTTGCGCGTCGGCGGCGCGGCCGGCGCGGAGGCGCTCGGCTCCGGTCCGCCGCCCTGGACGGGAGCGCAGTAGCCCGCAACGGCGGACCGGCCTCCCGCCGCGGCGACCAGCGCGGCGAACCGCCGCTCGGCCAGGACCTCTTCGGGGCGCGGACCCGGGACGCGGGCGAAGGCCCGGCACAGCTCGGCCAGGTCGGCCGGCACCGCCGCGGACGAGCGGCCTGACGCCCCGGGGGACGGCGCGTCCGCGACCCGGCTGCCGGGCGCGGGGGAGGCGGCCGGGCGGTCGGCCTCCGGCGTGCCGCCCAGGACGGCGGGGAGGTTGCCCGTGCCGGCCGCGACGGCCACACCGCCGAGGGCGGCCGCCAGCACGGCGGCGGCGACCTTGGCGCCGAGGAGCGTCGCCGGGGCGAGCGGCGAACGCCTCCGGGAGACCGGGAGGGGTACGGGCGCGGCCGCGGGTCCGGGACCGGTCGCGGGTCCGGGTCCGGTCGCGGGTCCGGGACCGGCCGCGGCGACGTGAGGGGCGGCGGGGGCGGACGAGGGGGCGAGGCGGGCGGCCCGGAACATGGCCAGGGCTTCCGGCGCGCCGGACCATTCGTCCTCCCCGGCCGGAGCGGCGGCGGCGGCGAGCAGCCCGGCGAGGGCCTCGTGGCCGTCCGAAACGCCGGACCACTCCCTCAAGCCGGACGTATCGGACGCACCCGGCGTGCCCGACGCCTGCGACCGGGCGCCGGCGAGCAACTGCTCGGCCGTGGCGTGGTCGATCCGGCGGGATCGGTGGGTGCTCATTTCGTGCCCTTCAGCGTCGGAGCCGTCGTCGGTGTCACTCCTGGGGCGGAAGTTTTTTCGGACCGCCCCGGACCGCCCGGTTCGCCCGGTATGCCCCAGCTCCCCACGGCACCCGCCACCCCCTGCTGTTCGAGGAGTTTGGCGAGCTTGCGCAGCCCGCGGTGCGAGGCCATCCGTACCGCACCGGCCCGCTTCCCCAGCACCCGCGCGGCGCTCTCCGCGTCCAGATCCATGACCACCCGCAGGAGCACCGCCTCCGCCTGATCGCGGGGCAGCCGCGAGATCAGGGCGAGCGCCGCGCCGGTCCCCATCGTGGTCAGCGCGGACCCCTCGGTGTCCTCCCTGGCGGCCCGGTCGTGCAGGTACTCGACCGGCACGCTCACGGCCGGCCTGCGGCGACGCCGCCGCAACAGGTCCATGGCCCGGTTCCGGCCGATCGTCGACACCCAGCCGCGGAACCCGTCGAAGTCCCCGCTGAACGAGTCCAGGTCCCGGGATATCTGGAGCCAGGCCTCGGAGGCCACGTCCTCCGCGTCCTCGCCGACCAGGACGGTCAAGTAGCGCAGGAGTACGGGCTGCACCGCGCGGAACAGCGCCTGGAAGGCCGCTTCGTCCCCCTGCTGCGCCGCCCGGACGGCGCCCGTCATGTCTGCCGGGGCGCCCCGGGGTCCCGGGGCAGCCTCGGTCCCCGGGGCGCCCCGGGTCCCGGGTATACCCGCTTCGCTGTCGGCTCCGCCGAACTCCTCCGCACTGTGCACGCGGGACATCATGCGCCACCCGCGCCCGAGGACTCACCCCGGCCGCCCCGCCGACCTCTCCCGGCCGTCTGCCCGCCGTCTGCCCGCCGTCTCCGGGCCGTCGCCGTGCCGCCTCCCCGGGCGCCGTCGCCCGGCGGCCCGGCGTACCGGCCGTTTCGCTCCGGGTCTGGTCAAACGCCGTGACGTTGAGCAAGGATCGCGTCCGCACCCCGTCACCCGTGTTCTTCCGGCACCCCACGCCCCTCACAGGAGGATGTCCATGCCCCGCCGTACCTCCCGCGGCCGTACCGCTGCCGTGATCGCGTCCCTGACCTTGCTCGGCTTGGCCGTACCGGCCTCCGCCCACGCCTCGCCACCCGCGTCCGGACTGCCCCAGGGACGCGTCTTCATGGTCAATCCCGTCCAGTCCACCGGTGATCAGACGCTCGTCGACGCCAAGGACTCGGCCGGCGCCGTACCCGACTCCGCCTACGCCTCGGCCGCGCTGCGCAACCTGGACGGCAGCGGGGGCCTGTCCGGCCGGTGGGCGTACGTCCGGTCCGAGACCGGTGCGCCCGCCGCCGTCCTGGAGGCCGGCCGGTACACCCGCGCCGACGACCAGTTCGAGCAGGTCATGGCCTACTTCTGGGTCAACGAGGCGCAGGAGTACCTGCAAGGCCTCGGCTTCGGCAGCGAACTGCCCGGAGCCAACGACCGCGCCCAGCCCGTCCGCATCAACCAGTGGGGCGCCGACAACTCCTTCTTCACCGACAAGAAGGCCGAGATCCGCTTCGGCAAGGGCGGCGTCGACGACGCCGAGGACGCGGAGGTCATCGTCCACGAGTACGGGCACGCGGTGCACCACGCGCAGGTCCCCGGCTTCGGCACCTCCCCGGAGGCCGGGGCGATAGGCGAGGCCTTCGGCGACTACCTGGCCGTCACGGTCGGTGACAACGCCGCGGCCGTCCGCGGCTGGCCGCGGGGGACCGACCCGGCGTGCGTGGCCGACTGGGACGCGGTCGGCTACTCGGCGGCCCCGCACTGCCTGCGCCGCATCGACGGGAACAAGGTCTACGCGGACCGCACCGGCCAGGTGCACGCGGACGGCGAGATCTGGTCCCGTGCCCTCTTCGACATCCGGGGTGCCCTGGGCGCGAGAACGGCCGACCGCATCATCGTCAACGCGCAGTTCGGCTTCGCCCCCGACACCAGCTTCCGGGACGCGGCGCTCACCACGATCGCCACCGCGCGGAGCATGCACGGGGCGAGCGCCGCGGACGCCGTCCGGACGGCGTTCAAGGACCGCCGGATCCCCGGTATCGAGTAGGGCGCCCACGGGCGGGAGACGTAGCCCCGCTCGAAGTCATCGGCGGGCACCCGGGCGAGCTGGTCGACCGTTCCGCGGTGCAACAAACCGGGTGCCCGTCGCCGACCCGGTGCTGTTTCCTTGCCTCATGCACACGACGGGACCGGTGCGTCTGCGCCCTTGGGCGGACAGCGACCTCTGGCTGCTCAGGCGCCGCAACACCGTGCAGATGACGCGTCACCTCGGCGGCCCCGAACCGGACGGTGCCCTGCTCGCCCGCCACCGCCGCTGGACGGCCAGGAGCGCGAACGCCGCGCACGAGGGCCGGGTGTTCCGCGTGGAATCCGCGACGGGGGAGACCGTGGGTACGGTCTCCTTCGCACCGAGGGAACACGGCGGAGAGCCGATCCTCGAAGTGGGCTGGGGCGTCCTGCCCGAGCACCAGCGCCAGGGCTGGGCGACGGCCTCCGTCCGAGCCCTCCTCGCCCACCTGGCCGCCCTCCCCCCGGCGCACCGCCGTCCGGTGGTGCACGCCTTCCCCCGGGTGGCGAACGAGGCTTCGAACGCGGTCTGCCGGGCGGTGGGCTTCACCCTCCTCGCCGAAACGGTGCACGAGTACCCCCCGGGCCAGTACCACCCCAGCAACAACTGGCGCTTCACCCTTCCCTGAACCCGAAGGGGCCTCAGCCGGCCCGGGCAAGCCCTAGACCGGGGAGGGTTCGACGGATGACCAGCCCTTGGCGGTCGGGGTGAAGACGATTCCGCCCACCACCAGGAAGCCTGCCGGGCCGTCCGTTCCCGGGCGGACGCCGCCCGGAACGGTGAACCGGCCGGTCTGCTTGCGCGAGGCCAGGTCAATGACGACGCCCGAGGTCCGGCACCGTACGTACGCCAGCCCGTCGGTCACCACCACCGCGTTCGCGGCCTCCGGGCGCTCCGGGTCGGTGCACTCCTTCGCCAGCGGAATCCGCCACACGGCGCCGCCGGACTCCTGGTTGAGCTCCATGAAGCCCGGTTCGCCGCCCGCCGCGGTCGCCATCAGGTACACCTTGTCCCCGGCCGCGGCGGGCCCGGACAGGGTCGTTCCGGCGTACGGGAGGTCGGCGCTCCGCCGCCGGGCGGGCTCGCCGCGCAGCACACCGGCCCCGTTCTCCTTGCTGCACAGGAAGACGGTCGCCTCGTGCACGTCCCTGGCCAGGGTCAGCCCGCGGGTCTCGCAGGTCCCGGGCATCGCGAACCGCGTGCCGTCCTGGGGGGTCCCGAACGGCAGCTTCTTCCCCGTGGCCCCGTCGAGGGCGCTCACGAAGGTCTGGAACCCCATGTCGGCGTTCTGGGTCCGCCCCTGTACGTACACCCGGTCCCCGTCGACGCGCAGCGCCGGGTAGCCGTCCTCGGATCCGGACACCGCCTGCTGCCACAGGAGCTTCCCGTACCGGGTCTCCAGGGCGGTGACCGTGCCGGACGCGGAGACCGCGAACACCCGGCTGCCGTCCGCGTCCAGGACCGCCCGCTTCAGCTTCTCCTTGGTGGGGAACTCCCACCGGGGGGTGCCCTCGACGAGGTCCAGCGCGGTGAACCCCTTGGCCCCGGGCACGATCACCGTGTGGGTTCCGGTGACCGCCCCGGGGGCCACCAGCGGGGCCTGCCCGTCCACGACGTCTTCCAGGACCAGTCCCCACAGCTGCTGGCCGGTCGCCGCGTCGAACCGGCCGAGTCCGTCGCCGGGCAGCCCCCCGCCGCCGGGGAGGGGCGACGTACAGACCAGCGAGGAGTCCGCGTACACGCAGGACCCCATCTGGTCGTCGCCGTCCCAGGCCCGCCAACCGCCGGGGCGCCGGGCGGGCGTGTCCGCGTAGGCGCGGCTGCCGGCCGGGCTGCCGCCGTCGGTGGCCACGTACGGGGCGAGCGACCCGGTGACCGCCGGCTGGGAGGGCTCGTGCGTGGCCGCGCCGGGGCTGCCCGAGGTGCCGGGCGTCCCGGAGGGGCCCGCGGACGACCCGGGGGCCTTGGCGTCGTCGCGCGTACCGCCGTCCGCCTGGGAGAGCCGCAGATAGACCCCGCCGCCGGCCAGCAGCGAAGCCGCGAGCACCCCGGCGAGCAGGGCGCGCCCGCGGGGCCCGCGCAGCCGCCGGGGCCCGCGCAGCCGCCGGGGCCGGCCGGCCGCCGTGGCGCCGGCGGGCCCGGTCGGCGGCCCGGAACGGCGGGTGAGCGGTCCGTCGGTGTCCTCGGCTCCGTCCCCGGACACCGCGGGCGATCCCGCCGGGCCGCCTGGGGGCGCCGCGTCGGCACGGGCATCGGCGGCACCGGCAGCGGCAGCGGCATCAGCGCGGGCACCGGCACCGGCATCAGCATCGGCGCGGGCACCGGCCGCCGGATCCGCCTCCGCGCCGGCCCGCGAGCCGGTCCAGGTCCCGGCCCCGACGGGCTTGCGCGCCTCCCCGCCCGGGTCCCCGTCCTCGCGCAGCGGGGCCTCCCAGTCGGCCGCCGGGATCTGCGCGAGCGCGGCCAACAGCTCGTCCGGTCCCGGCCGGGCGGCCGCATCCTTGTCGAGGCACGCCCCGACCACGGCCCGTAGGGAATCGGCCAGCCGCCCGATGTCGGGCGCCTCCGAGACCACGCGGTAGGCCGTCATGTAGTGCGACTCCGCGTCGAACGGTCCCCGCCCGGTCACCGCGAACGCCAGCACCGACCCCAGCGAGAACACGTCCGACGAAGCCCGCACCCGGGCGGGAGCCGACAACTGCTCCGGCGACATGTACGGCGGCGTCCCCAGGATCTGCCCGGTCGAGGTCAGCGTCTGCTGCCCGGCCGCACGCGAGATCCCGAAGTCGATGACCCGCGGCCCGTCGTCCGTCAGCATGACGTTGTCCGGCTTCAGGTCCCGGTGGATCACCCCGGTGGTGTGCAGTTCGCGCAGCGCCTCCACCAGTCCCAGCGCGAGCACGCGGAGCGCGCTTCCGCGCAGCGGCCCGTCCGCCTTCACCCGCGCGCCCAGGGTCCATCCCGGCACCAGCTGGGTGGCCATCCAGGGCCGCTCCGCGTCCGGGTCGGCGTCCACCACCGCGGCGGTGAACGCCCCGCTCACCCGCCGGGCGGCCGCCACCTCCTGCCGGAACCGGGTCCGGAACTCCGGGTCGTCGGCGAACTGCTGGTGCACCAGCTTCACCGCGACGAGCCGCCCCGAAGCGGCCCGCCCCGAGTACACCGTCCCCATCCCGCCGGAACCCAGCCGGGCGATCAGGACATACCCGCCGATCGCGCGCGGATCCCCGTCCCGCAGTGTCATGTCCCGCCCCGCCCGCCCGAGTACGTCCGTCGGCGGCACCCTATCCCGGACCTGCGCACTCCCACGGCGAGGCACCCCCGGCCGCTGCCGTTCCGCATGCGGTACGCCGAGCGCACGGCCTCCGTGGAGGTTCCGGTGGAGGTTCCCGCCCCCACGGATACCTCCGGCCGAGGGGTCAGGCGGCGCCCCGGCCGCCCTCCGTACCGTCCGGCGGCGCGGGCGTCCCGCGATGTCCGAGGTTCACGGCCGCGGCCTTGGCCAGCGCCACCGGGTTCAGGAAGCGCAGCGGACCGATCAGGCGGGACGCGAACAGGTGCGTGTGCCGGGCCATCGACTCGTCGCGGGCCGCCGCCGAGAACACCAGCTTCTCCATGGGGTTGAACGGACGGGCCCTGGCGAAGTCGGCCGCCAGGAACTGGTGACCGCGAAGTCGCCACTGGTGTCTGCGCGCGTACCGCGCGAGCGACCTGTCGAGGCTGCCCCGACCTGTCGAGGCTGCCCCGACCGGCCGCGGCCGGGGCGACCGCCTCTGCCAGCCACTGCGCGGACTCCAGGGCCCACCCGCACCCCACTCCCCACAGGGGGTCGCCGGTGAGGGCGGCGTCGCCGATGAGCGCTACGCCCGCCGCGGTCGGCTTCCGGCTGTGCAGCGGGTAGTCGAGGGTGCCGATGATCTTCGTGACGCGCTCTGCGGAGTCGAGGGGCGGAGCCTCGGGCAGGGCGCGGACGAACGCGGAGAAGCTGCCCTCCAGGTCTTCCCGGAAGGCCGGGAGCCGCTTCTTGTCCGGGAGCACGGTGAGGACCGTCACCCCGTCGTCGTTCGGGAACGCGTACGCCATGTCGGGTTCGAGGAACCAGGTGTGGCCGATCCCGCCGGGCAGCGGAAGACCGCGGTAGTGCGCGAGGTAGCCGAACCGCGTGTTCTCGTACCGCCGGGCGGGGAGCCCGGCGAACTCCGCCACGGCCGAGTCCTTGCCGTCGGCGCCGACCACCAGCCGGGCCCGGATCTCGCGCTCGCCGTGCGGAGTCGACGCGCGGACCCCCACGGTCCGTCCGGCCTCCCGGACCAGCCCGGTCACCCGATGGCCGAGGAGCAGATCGACGCCGGGGGTCTGCGCCGCGCGGGACCTGATCAGCGGGTCGAGGGTGCTGCGCCGGACGTTGTACGCGTACGGCAGCTCGGGGCCGCCCGGCGCCGGCCGAGGCTCGATCCAGCCCCATCGGGTGTACCAGCGGGCCGTGTTGCGGACCGCTCCGGCCTCCTCCAGGGCGGGGACGAGACCGATCTCGTCCAGCACCGGATAGGCGTTGGCCGTGATGGAGTGGGTGCAGAGCACCTTGTACGCCGCGGGGTCCGAGCGGCGTTCCAGCAGTGCCACGCGGACGCCGCGTCGAGCGAGCAGGATCGCGGCGGCACTGCCGGCGAGGCCGGCCCCGCTGATGACGACGTCGTAGTCGTGTTCCGCACTCTCGGGCCTGGGCATGCGTCGATCGCCGCCTTCGGGACGTGGTGCCGCTGGGGGGAGGGGAGCGGTGCAGCATTAGCATCCGACGATGACGACGCCGACGGACCAGTCCTTCCTCGACGCGGTGCGCCGAGCCGACGTCGGCTGGTTGGCCGGCCGGCTCGACGCGATGCTCTGCTCTCCGGCCGTCTTCGGACGTCTCGTCGGGCACGGGGATTCCCGCCTGCGGTACCTGGGGCTGGTCCTCCTCACCGAGCGCGTCACCTCGGGCCGGACGGGCGACGAGCGGGAGATGGCCGAGCTCGCGGGGCTGCTGCCGGCATCGGTGCCGCGGGCGCCGGAGGAAGCGCTCGTCCTGGCGCGGCTCCACGAGCGTCTGGGGCCGTATCTCCGGGGGCGCCGCCGGCCGTCCTGGCGCACGGCCGACCTGCCGGTGAGGGTTCGGATCGCCTGGCTGCGCGCCGAGCTTCTGAACGATCCGACGCGGCTCCGCGAGGAGCCCGCCGGTGAACTGCTGTACCAGGCCGTACGGGAAGTCACCGCCACCGGTGCGCACCGGCCCGAGCACCTCGTCGAGGAGCTGGTGGACAGCGGCGATCCGGTGCTGCAGGCCGACGCGCTGCGGCTGGCCCGGCAGGGACTGCACGCCGGCCTGCTGGCCCCCGCGCTGGTGCGCGCACACGTGGTCAGCCTGCTCGGCGCCGCCAGTGCGGACGTGGTCGTCGCCGCACTGGGTGAACTCGCGGAGCCCTGGGTGGCGTTGGATCCACTGCCGGCCGGGCGCCTGTCGCCCTTCCTCACCGCCGGTGCGGTGTTCACACGGCCCGGGGCGGCCGATGCCGCACTCGCGGCCGCGGCCCGCCACGGACACCGCGGCCTGCTGTGGCAGGTCATCGACGATCCGGAACTGCCGCCGGGCCTTCGCCGGCGCGCGATGGAACTGCTCGGTGGGCTGGCGGACCGCGGTGACATCGGCACGCTGACGGCCATCGCCGCAGAGGACCCGTTGCTGTTCGGGGGTCCGGCGGTGACCTGCCTGCGCGGGCTCCACCGGCGCGGGCACTTCCCGGACGGCCCGCACGTCCCGTCCGTCATCGGCCTGGCGCTGGCCGATCACTCGATTGCGCCCCACGAGGTCGCGACGGTCCTGTTCACCTGCCGCCAGGAGACGCTCCGCGTCCTGGTGGACGCGGCAGCCGACGACCCGAGCTGGCCGCGGCGGCTCGCGCTGCTGGTGGCCCTGGCCGGACAGGGGGCGGGGGAGCTGCCGATCGGGGACGCGATCACCCGCCTGCTTCCCTCGGCTCCCGTACCCGGGCCGTTCCTCGAGGCCATCCGCGCCGTGCGCCACGCGGCCGCCGAGGACGCCGTGATCGCCCTCCTGTCGTCGGCGCCCGCTACGGCCCTGGACGCTCTGGAGGCCATCGGCGGGCCCCGGACGGTGACGGCGTTGCACGAAGGGCTCGGCCTCGCCGCGGGGGAGGGCGGGGGAGACATCGCGCCGCATCTCCGCGCGGTGCGCGACCGTGCACTGGGGGTGCTGTGGCAGCTGACCGACGATCCGTCACAGCGGCGCGCCCTCCTCGTCCGCCTCGATCCCGCCGATCTGCCGGCTCGCGTCGCGGCGGACCTCGGTGGGCCGGACGAGCGGGAACTGGCGCTCCTGAGCTCCCATCTGGACCCCGAGCAGCCGGTGGCCGCCCTGTGCAGACTGGCCGCCCACGGCGGCGCCGGCACGCTGCCGGTCGTCGCGGACCTGCTCCTGCGCATCGTGGCCGAGCTGGCGGCGGGCCGGGAGCCGGGCGGAGCCGCCCCCCGACTCGACGACGGACCGCCGGCCGGGGAGCCCGTAGTGCCCCAGGAGATCCTGGACGCCGTACACGGCCTGGGCCGCCGGCTCCACGAACGGGGGCGGATCAGGCCGTCCTGCCTGCTCGACGCGGCGACCCCGCACGAGGCGGGGCACGCCCTCGTCGCGACCGTGGCGCTGGATCTGCTGGACCGGCCCGGACTGTCGAGCGGCGAGCAGGCGATCCTGCTCGAACTCCTGCTCCGAGCCCCCTACGCGGGCACCCGTGCCCGGGTGCACCGCCTGCTGCGGCACCGCGACCGGCACGTGCGCAAGCACGTGATCGCGCTGCTCGCCCGCGAGGCCACGAGGGAGGACGCGCAGGCCTTGTCGGCGACGTTGATCGCGCTGACCGCCGCCCAGGACGTCCAGACCGTCCGACAGGCGCTGTTCGCCCTCGGTCACGCGCGGGCCCGCTGGGCCTCCACCGCGATCGCCGCATGCCTCGGCCATCCGAACATGAACATCAAGAAGACCGCCGCCTCGGTTCTGGCCGGCACGGGAACGCCCGCGGCGGTACCGGCGCTGCTCTTCCGGCTCGGGCGCCACGACAACCCCGGCCTGCGCGGCATGCTCGTCGAGGCGCTGCGCGCCATCCTCGGCGACGCGTATCCGGCGACGGTCCTCGCCGCCGCCGAACGCAGCGATGACGGCCGCGCCCGCGCACTGCTGCTGGAAGGCCTCGACGGCATGCTGCCCGTGCGCGCGGTCCGCGCACTGGACGACCAGGGATCACGGGTCGCACCGGCCCTGCTCGCCCTGGTGGCGGCCGGTCGGGTCGGCCTCGCCTCCGGGACTGCCGAGGACCTGTCGACGGCCATGGCCCGGCACGGCATCACCACCCCGGCCGTACCCGGGCCGGCGGGGGACGACGGAGCGAACCGCGACATCAGGTCGCTGGAGACGGAGGGCTGGCACACGCCGGTCGCACTGCGCCTCGCGGCGCGCCACGAGCTGCCGCGTCCCGCCCGGCTGCGCGTGCTCCGGCCCCTGTTGCCGGACTGGCTGCGCCTGGCCGCCTCCGACCCCGCCGAGCGGGGCCGCGTCCTGCGGCTCGCGCTGCGGGTCTGCCCCGCGCCGTGGACGACCGGGGAACTCGCGGCCTTCGCCCGGTCCACCGGGGTCCTGCTCGCCGGGCTCGCGGGGCTCGCCGGACTGGACGGGCTGGACGAGGCCTCGGCGGAATACCGGCAGGGACTCCTGGCGGTACTCGAAGCCGTCGCGCCGACTCTGCCCGCCTTCGAGAAGCAGGCCGTCGCCCAGGAGGTACGCGCGCTGCCCTGCGCCCCCGCGAACGGCCCGTCCACACTGGCACTGCTCCGCGGCCTCGGCGCGGTACTGGTCCGCGCCGACCTCGACCAGGCCCTGGCTTCGGCCCGGCTGGGCACCAGCCCCCGGGAGGCCGAGACCGCCGTACTGCGGGACGCCTTCGCCGCCCCGCGGCCCCCTGAAGCCGTCGAGTCGGCCGAAGCCGAGGCGTGGCGGGCCGCGCTGGACGCCGCGGTGCGCACACCGGGCGCCCTGGCGGAATTCCGCCGGGCCGACCGGGCCGACCGGGCCGAGCGACTCAAGCGACTCGGCCGCCCCGGCCGACCGGACCAGCAGGACGACGGCACCCTCCCGGCCTCCCGGGACCACCTCCTCTCCGCGCTGATCGACGTCCACTCCTCGGCCGGCCCCGAGGTCCGCGCCTCCCTCATCGACTGGATGGCGGACGTCCAGCCCCTCGACGCACCGCCCTGGACCCTCGCCGAAACCGCGCACGCGCCCGCCCCGCGACCGCGGACCGTGCACATCGACGACCTCGACCAGCCCCGTTCGACCCCCCTACGGGAACGCCTGCTGGCCATGCTGCGGGCGTCCGCGCAGGACCGCCGGCACACCGCGGCCCTCGCGCTCCTGGAGTGGCCCGAGCCCGAGTGCAGGCTTCCCGTGCTCCGAGCGTTCCTGCACGGCCGCATCGACGTACCCGTCGGTGCCGACCTGGCCCGCACACTGACCGGGATCGACGAGAGCGAACTCCGCGCGGACGGCATCCTGCGCGACAGGGTCGCCCTCGTGGCGAGCCGGCTCGACCCCGGGGACCTGGAACCGCTGGTCCCGCTGCTGCTGGAATGGTGGGAGCACGACCCGCCGTCCAGCAGCTCCGCGGCCGGGCAGGCCCTGGGCAAGGTCCCCGCCGACGTACTGGCGCAGCACCTCGGCGACCGCCTCGACGCCGGCGCCTGGGGGTTCCTCGACCTGCTCCACGGGCGTTCCCTGCTGCGCACTCCGGCGCTGGCGCGGACCTGTCGGCGGCTGCGCGCCGAAGGGCGCGACGACCTCGCGGACGGGCTGGTCCTCGTGGACGGTCCGCTGCGCCGCCCGGACACGGCGCGGCAGGACGCCGACGCGCTGGCAGCGCTCCGCGACCGTGCCCCGGCCTCGTCGGCAGGAGCGTCACAACCCGCCTCCCGACAGGAGCTGTTGGATCTGGCCCGCACCGGCGACCCGGTACGGGTACGCCAGGCCCTCACACGGCTGACCGAGGGGCACAGCGGACCGGAAGCAGACGGAGACCCACAACTGCTGGCTCTAATAGAACAGTTGCTTCGCCACCCCAAGCCCAGGGTCCGTCTGCACGCCCACCGGACCTCGCGGGCCATGCTGGACCGCCAGACTTACCTGCACCACACGTCGATCCTGCTGGACGACCCCCAGCCGGACCTGGTGCGCACGGCGATCCGGACTCTCTGCCACGCGAACTGGGTTCCCGCGATCCCCACGATGACGGGAATGCTGGAGCACCCGCATCACGTGGTCCGCAGGGCCGCGGCCGAGGGGCTCACCAGAATGGGCGACCCGGCGATCCCCGCTCTCAGGCAAGCCGCCGTCCGCGCCCGCCCCGACCGGCGGTCCCGCTACGCGGAGATCCTCGAACGGATCGCGGCCGACCAGGTCCGCTCCCGACCGGCCTGACGGGACACCCGGTCCGGGCGACGTGCCGGCGTCGTCAGGTCCCCACCGGGCGGGGCTGCTGCAGAGCGGTGGCGACCACGTCCAGGAGGCGCTGCCACGAGGCGAGCGACCGCTGGTGGCGCGCCTCTTCGAGTCCGCTCAGAATGCCGGCCAGGGGAATGCCCAACTCCGCCAGGGCGTCGAGTGCTTGGCCGCACGGCGCCCCGGTCGCCTCGTCCTGCTGGACGCGGCCGTGGTCGGCGATCGCCCAGAGCAACTGTTCCGAAACCGCGCTGACCGTGTCGGGGGCGAACAGGCCGTCCGCGTAGTGGGTGTCCCGGTAGTCCGAGCCGCTCACCGCCGTCGCGGCCCAGACCAGTTGCTGACGCCGGGCCCCGTGTTCGGTGTACGGCTGCCAGGACTCGCCCGCGTACGTCTCCCGGTGCCGCGCGAGGATGGAGTGGGCGACGGCCAGGGCCGTCCTGCCGCGCAGGGCCAGGGCCCGGGCCGTGCCGATGGCGTCGAGCAGCGGGTCCACCGCGTCGTCGACCGGGCTGACGTGGAACGACGCCACGGAGTGGATGCGGGACAGCGGGTGGCCCGCCTCCGCGGCCTGCGCGAGACCGGCGAGGTGCGCGTCGGTGACCTGCTGGTAGCGCTCGGCGGAGAACACCGAGGTCGCGTGCACGCCGATGCCCTCGGCCAGGCACGCGGTGATCGCCCACAGGCCCGTGTCGGTGGCCGGGATCTTCACCAGCAGATTGGGCCGGTCGACCTTCCGCCACAGCGTGCGGGCCGAGTCGAGCGTCTCCTCGCGGCCGTGGGCGAGCCGCGGGTCCATGTCGACCGACACCAGCCCGGTGGTGCGGTGGCGCACCAAGTGGGTCGGCAGCAGGACGTCGCAGGCGTTCTGGATGTCGCGTACCACCAGCTCGGCCACGGCCCGGCCCGCGTCGGACTCGTGGCCGGCCAGGTCGCGCAGCTGTTCCGCGTAGAAGGAGCCCGTGGCCACCGCGTGGTGGAGCAGCTCCAGGTTCGTCGTGGCCCCGGACACCCGCCAGTCGCGCACCAGGGCGGCGAGGGCGTCGCTGCCCAGCAGGAAGCGGCTGATCCCGTCGATCCAGAAGGAGACGCCGCCCTCGTTCAGCTGCGCCAGCCGTACCGCCGTCATCGACTCCCCCCACGGAGTGCGGGGAGGAGGCGGAAGGGGGAGGCCCGCACGACGGGCGGCTCGGTGGGTTGTCGCGGCGCGGTCACCGTTCGCTCAGTGCTCCTTTGGACGGGAAGCGAGGGGTTCGGAGTGCCCCGTACGACTTCACCCCGACCTTCGCCCACGGCGGGGAGGAGCAGAAGGGAGCAGTCAAGACTTCGTCAAGTATGCGGTGATATCGCGTCACTTAGACGCAATTGTGGGCAGGGGCAGGGGCAGGGGCAGGGGCAGGGGCAGGGGCAGGGGCCGGGGCCGGGCCTGCGGAGCATTCTGCGGCCGGAGCCCGGTCACTCCGGAGCCGCGGTCCGGGAGCGGGTGCCGAGGGTCGTCTCCCGCTGCTGCCGCAGGACCCCTCGTGCCCGCAGGACGCGCAGCGCGAGCTGCACCTCCACCGCGCGCTCGCCCTTCTGCCAGCCGGCGCCGAGCAGGCCCGTGACCCGCTCGAGCCTACGGGCCACCGTGTTGGCGTGGATGTACAGGGCCTCGGCCGCGTGGGTGGGGCTCTGGCCGGCGGCGAAGTACGCCTCCACGGTGGCGATCAGGTCGGCTCCGCGCTCGGGGTCCTGCTCCAGCAGGGGGCCGATGGCCGAGGCGACGAACCCGTCCACGTCCCGGTCGTCGGAGAGCAGCAGTCCGAGGAAGCCGAGGTCGGCCATGGACGCCGCGGTGCCCGCTTCCCCCAGGACGGTCAGCGCGTCGAGGGAGCGCTGCGCCTCCAGGTGCAGCCTGGACACCGAGGGGAGCCCGGTGGCGGGTCCGGCGGCGCCGACCGTGGGGGGATGGGCCAGGGAGGGCGACAGCTCGTCGGACACGGCGCGCGCGGCGGCCGAGGCGTCGGTGCCCGGCAGCAGCAGTACGATCCGGCCGTCCCGCACCGTTTTGAGCCCCCGGCGCCGGTGGCTGTACGAGGACGCCCACACGACGGCCTTGCCGTGCTCGCCGCCCTCGGGCCGGACCACCACGATGACGTACGGCTCCTCCAGGTCCACCTGGAGCTGCTGGGCGCGGGTGGCGAGCCGGCGGGGCATCCGCAGCGGCACGGCGAGGAGTTCGTCGAAGAACTCGTCACGGACCGGCCCGGCCGCGACCGCCGTGCTGCGCTGGATCACCATCAGCGTGGCCACCGCCTGTCCGGCGAAGCGGAGGAACCGCTGGGCGTCGGCGTCGAGCCCGGAGTCCGACCGCAGTACGACGATGCCGAGGTTCTCGGCTCCGGCGCTGACCGGCGACGCCCAGTGGCCGGGGGAGAGGGGGATGGGGCCGCCCGCGGCGTGCGCTTCGAGCACGGTCCGGCCCGTCACCGCCTCGCTCAGACCGTCCGCGGCGCCCGCCGAGGCCAGGATCTGCCCGTAGGAGTCGCTCACCACCAGCCCGGCGTCCAGCGTGTGGGCCGCCGCGCTCGTGAGCTGCTGGAGATCGCTTCCGTCGAGGACCATCGAGGTCAGCCGGGACTGGGCGTCCCTCAGGTCGGTCAGGCGCGCCTCGGTGACGCGGGACTGCGCGGCGAGGGACTCCAGCTCGGCGATCCGCGTCCGTGTGCGGTCGAGGAGTTCGGCCTTCTCCAAGGCGACCGAGGCGAAGTCCGCGAGCGAGCGCATCACGCTGATCTCGTCCGGTGTGAAGTGCCGCACCACCCGGTTCGCCCCGTAGAGCACTCCGATGATGGTGCTCTCGCGGAGGATGGGCACCGCCATGATCGCGGAGAGCCCTTCGGCGCGCACGACGTCGTCGACCTCGGGCCAGTGCGGGATGCGGTCGTCGTTGAGGTAGTCCGTGCTCCAGAACGGTGCGCCCGAGGTGAGGACCAGATCGCTCAGACCGCGCTTCTTGCGCACCACGAGGCCCACGTTGAGCGCCGTGGTGTCGCCGTCCGAGCTGTGGACGTAGGAGTTGCCGTCGGCGCCGGGCAGGCTGACGTAGGCCATGTCGAAGCCGAGCAGCCTGCGGGCCCGGCTGGTGACGACCTTCAGAAGGGTGTCGGGACTGGAGGGGACCGTCATGTCGTGGACGGTGTTCACGAGTCCGGTCATGAAGGTCTCACGGCGGCGGCCCTGGCTCACCGAGGCCTGCACGTCCAGGGCCAGGTGGGTCGCCCGCTGGAGTTCGGACATCTGGTCCGGCGGCAGGGGTTGTTGCTGGGCGCTCTGGAGCATTTCGTGGAACCGGGACGGAGGGGAATCCTGTGCCAACAGTTCCAGAACGGCGAGCGCCGGACCACTGATGGGCTCCTCGCCCTTCACTCTTGCTTCCCCCTCCAGACCCCGACCGGACCTCGACCAGCCGATTGGTTTGAACCTATGTGGCCCCCTTGTGCGGGTCAAGCGGGCTCGCGCCGGGCTCGCGCCGGGTTCACGGTACGACGTGTGGCTGCAACATCATCCGATGCCCGCGCGGTGTTGCGGCGCCACCTTCTGCCGGTCCGCGGACTCGGCGACGATCAATGGAGGGGGCGGCAACGGGCTTCTTCCGGTGCGGGGGTGCACGCGCGGCGTGCGTCGGGAACGAGGAGCGGGATGTCGGCGATCAGGAACTACGAGCGGTCTCTGGACAGGAGCAGAGCCTCCCTGCACCACGAGGCCAGGCCCCGGACCTTCACCCTGGCCGACGCCGAATGGGACCTCCTGGACGGGGTGTTCGCCCCGCCCTTCTCCGCCTCGACCGGCGTGGCCATGGACCTGCTCGGCCTCGCCGGGCCGGCTCCGACGCCGTGGCGGGGCTCGTTCCTCGAGGTGGGCTCCGGCACCGGGGTCATCGCCGTGTCCGCCGCGCTGGCGGGCTGTGACCGGGTCACCGCGCTCGACATCAGCGAGCAGGCGGTACGGAACACCGCCATGAACGCGGTCCGCCACGACGTGGCGGACCGGGTGCGGGCCGTGCACAGCGACCTGTTCGGCGCACTGGGGCCGGGCGACCGCCACGACACCGTCTACTGGCATTCGAACTTCGTCCTGGCCCCGCCGGGATACCGCTACGCCTCGGTGCACGAGCGTGCCTACGTCGACCCCGGCTACCGGGCCCACCGGCGGTACCTCGCCGAGTGCCCGTCCTACGTGGCGCCGGGCGGCCGGGCCCTGCTGCACTTCAGCGAGCGCGGCGACTTCGCGACGCTGGAAACGATGGCCGCGGAGTACGGTCGCGGACTGCGGGAACTGCGCAGCCGGACGGTGCGGGAGGGCGCGGAGAGCGTCGAGTACGCGCTGCTGGAGATCGTCTGACGCGCCTGACGCGCCTGACGCGCTTGACGTGCCTCACCGCCGAGGCCCACCGAGCCGGTCGCCGTCCCCGTGCCCCGTCCCCGGGCGATCGCCATCCCCATGTGAGAGAACAGCCGTGCGGACTCTGCTGATAGACAACTACGACTCCTTCACCTTCAACCTGCACCACTACCTGGCCCGGGTCAACGGAACCGACCCCGTGGTGATCCGGAACGACGATCCCCGGTGGGACCCGGCGATGCTCGCCGAGTTCGACAACGTCGTCCTGTCGCCCGGCCCCGGACACCCCGGCCGCCCGGCCGACTTCGGTATCTGCCGGGAGGTCATCGAGCGCGGCGGACTCCCGACCCTCGGCATCTGCCTCGGCCACCAGGGGCTGGCGCTGGGCCACGGCGGCACCGTCTCCCGGGCTCCCGAGCCCCGGCACGGCCGCACCTCGACGGTGCGGCACACGGGCGCCGGCCTGTTCCGCGGACTGCCCGCCTCCTTCGAGGCCGTGCGCTACCACTCGCTGGTCGTGACGGACCTGCCGGACGCCATGGAGGCGGTCGCGTGGACGGAGGACGGCATCCTGATGGGGCACCGGCACCGGAGCCGCCCGCAGTGGGGAGTGCAGTTCCATCCCGAGTCGATACTCACCCAGTACGGCCATGAACTGCTGGTCAACTTCAGGGAGTCGACCGCGGAGTGGTGGCAGTCCGCACCCGGTGCGGGGCGGCGCCCCGCACCGGGGAAGACAGCCGCGGCCGCCCGGCGCGACGTGGTCCCCGTACCCGACGCCCCCGTACTGGAATCCCCCGTACCCGACGCCCCCGTACCGGAATCCCCCGCCGAGCCGGAGCCCCGCCGTCTGCGGGTGCTGGCCTCGCAGTTGCCGACCCGCTGGGTCGACGAGGCCGTCCACCAACGGCTCTTCGGCGCCGCCGAGAACACTTTCTGGCTGGACAGCAGCCGGCCCGACGCGGAGGCCGGCCGCTTCTCCGTGATGGGTGCGGCCTGCGGGCCGCTGGCCCGCGTGGCCAAGGCCGATGTGTGGAGCCGCACGGTCACCGTCGCCTCGGCCGGGGGACTGGAGATCGTCTCGGGCGGGTTCCTCGACTGGCTCGACCGCGACCTGCGCGGCATGCGCACCGAACATCCGCCGCTGCCCTTCCCGTTCACCCTGGGGTGGGTCGGCTACCTCGGATACGAGCTGAAGGCGGAGTGCGGCGGTGAGGCCGTGCACCGGGCGGAGGACGCCGACGCGGCCATGGTCTTCGCCGACCGCGCCGTGGTCCTGGACCACCTCACCGGTCTCACCTACCTGCTGGCCCTGGTGGAAGACGGCGAGGAGGATGCGGCCCGCGCCTGGCAGACCGCCGCCGCGGCGGAGCTGGAGTCGCTCGCGGGCGTACCCGCCGAAGAGCAGAGCCTGCCGGCGCCGGCCGCCGCCGGGATCCGGCTGCGCCATGAGCACGACGGCTATCTGCGCCTGATCGACGCCTGTCTGGAGGAGATCGCCGACGGCGAGACGTACGAGATCTGCCTGACGAACCTGGCCGCGGCCGACGGCCCCGTCGACCCGTGGGAGGGGTACCGGGCGCTGCGCCGCTTCAGCCCCACGCCCTACGCCGCGCTGCTGCGGTTCGGTGAGCTCTCCGTGCTGAGCACGTCCCCCGAGCGGTTCCTGCGGCTGAGCGCGGAGGGCGTCGCCGAGTCCAAGCCGATCAAGGGCACCCGCCCGCGCGGGGCCACCGTGCGGGAAGACGCCGAGATCGTCGAGGGCCTGCGCACGAGCGAGAAGGACCGCGCCGAGAACCTGATGATCGTCGACCTGGTGCGCAACGATCTCGGCCGGCACGCGGAGACCGGCTCGGTCGAGGTCAGCGGGCTCTTCGAGGTGGAGACGTACGCCACCGTCCACCAGCTGGTCAGTACCGTCCGCGCCAGACTGCGCACCGACCGCAGCGCCGTGGACCTGGTGCGGGCCGCGTTCCCCGCCGGCTCCATGACGGGCGCGCCGAAGATCCGCACCATGCAGATCATCGACCGGCTGGAGGCCGGACCGCGCGGCGTCTACTCGGGGGCCATCGGGTACTTCTCGCTGTCCGGCGCCGTCGACCTGAGCGTGGCGATCCGCACCGCGGTGGTGACGCCCGGGCGCGTCCGCTACGGCGTGGGCGGGGCCATCGTGGCGCTGTCGGACGCGGAGGGCGAGTTCGAGGAGACCGCCGTCAAGGCGGCCCCGCTGCTGATGCTCACCGGTGCCGGGTTCCCGGGCCGGCGCGACACGGACGCCGTGCACGGCTGAGCCGGGCGTGCACCCGCCCACCGATCCACCGCACGCGCGGTGGCCCCGGCACCCTCGTTCCCCCTCCGGGCGGGAGAAAGGGGAGGGAAGGAGCGGCCGGGTGGTGGTGGGAGCACCACCCGGGGGAGTGGCGAGGGAGCCGCCGCACCTCGCCCGGGACACCGGATTCGACCATGCTCGACGTTGATCGAGGGAACTCAGTATCGGAGGGGGAGACCCGTGAGTGTGACCGTCAGCGAAGGAAGCGCGGTACGCGCGCCGTCCTGGTCCGCGTCCCGGCCCGGCGGTCTGCCGGACGTGCGCGAGTCGGTGGCCTGCGGGCTGGGCGAGGTGCTGTTCACCTCGTTCGCGCGCCGCGACCAGCGCCGCAAGGGCGAGCAGTACCTGCACGGGCTGCTCCGGACGCAGGGCCGCAAGTCCATCCGCAACATCGCCGCCCAGGTGGGCGGTTCGGCCACCGAGCAGAGCCTGCACCACTTCATCAGCAGCTCCACCTGGGACTGGCGGCCGGTGCGCGAGGCGCTCGCGGGCTACCTCGCGCGTTTCGCCGCACCGCAGGCCTGGGTGGTGCATCCGCTGTCCATCGCCAAGGCGGGCGACCAGTCGGTGGGAGTGGACTACGGCGTGGACCCCTGTACCGGCGTCTTCCGGGGGCAGCGGGCCTTCGGTGTCTGGCACGCCACCGAGACGCTCAGCACTCCGGTCAACTGGCGGCTGTTCCTGCCCGACCTCTGGCTCGGCGACGAGGTGCGGCGACGCCAGGCCGAGATCCCCGACGAGATGGGGCGGGAGTCCCTGGAGCAGTGCGCGGCCACCGCGGTCCTGGAGATGCTGGGGTCCTGGCGGGTGCCCGGCCGCCCGGTGGTCCTCAACACCCACATCAACCGGATCGCCGCGACGATGGGGCGGTTCACCGACGCCGGGGTCCCGGTGATCGCAAGGATCCGGGGCACCGCCCAGCTCATGATGGGCGACCCCGCGCTGCCCGGGTACGACGGAGGAGTCATGGAGGCCCAGCGGATCCTGGCCGGCGTACGCGGGCTGCGCCGCCCCGTCAGGACCGCCGGGCAGGACGGCGGCCTCGACGACACGCTGGCCGCCGCGGTCCGGGTGGCGTGCGCGGGCGAACTGCCGACCCACCGCAGGGCCGGCGCGACCGGCGCCGTCGGCGGCCTCACCCTGGTCGGGGAGTGGCGCGGCACGCAGGGCCTGCCGGCGAACCTGTGGGTCACCAACGCCACGTCCGCCCCCGTCGAGGTGCTGCTGAGGCTCACCCGGCTCGGCGGGAGGGCCTGCCAGGACCTCGCGGGAGCGGGTGAGGACGTCGGCCTCAAGGACTTCGAGGGGCGCTCCTTCCGCGGCTGGCACCGCCACATCACCCTGGCCTCCGCCGCGCACGCCGTGGCGGCCCTGGCGGGGCCCGGCGGAGCCGCTCCGACGCCATGGGAACCGCGGGGACTTGACGGACTCCGGGCCACCTGACGTAGTCGCCGCCACGGCGTTGGCGACGCCCGGCGCGTCCCGCACGATTCAAGCCACAGGGCGCTGGGTCGAGACGACTTACGAGGTCCCGAGGGGGGAGAGCAACCGTGACATCCACCGGCAGCCCGGGTGGTGACGTCCCACCTGATTCCGCGCGCGTCGAGAGAGTGCCGATCGACCGGCTGCGGCCGTCCGACTCGCCCCGCGGCGAGGCCTGCGACGAGAGCCACGTCCGCGCCCTGGCCGGGTCGGGCCGGGAGTTCGAAGCCCTTCTGGTGCACCGGCCCACGATGCGCGTCATCGACGGCATGCACCGGCTGTCCGCCGCCCGGCTGCGGGGCCACGACGACGTTGCGGTGCGCTTCTTCGACGGCAGCGAGGCGGACGCGTACGTACTGTCCGTGCAGCTGAACGTCCGGCACGGCCTGCCGTTGTCGCGGGCCGAGCGCCGTACCGCGGCCGAGCGCATCCTGCGCACCCACCCGCACTGGTCCGACCGCGCCATCGCGGAACGCACCGGCCTGAGCGGAAAGACGGTGGGCACACTGCGCGGGGGTGTGAGTGCGGAGATTCCTCAGCCACACACCCGGATCGGCCGCGACGGCACCGCGCGTCCCCTCAGCAGCCTCGACGGCCGACTTCGCGCGGCGCACCTGATCGCCGCCGACCCCACCACCTCGCTGCGCGAACTCGCCCGCAGGTCGGGGCTCTCCACCGCGACGGTACGAGACGTACGCGACCGGCTACGGCGCGGCGAGGCCCCCGTACCCGAGCCCAGGCGAGGCGCCGGCGGCCCGCAGCGGGAGGCTGCCGTGACCGTGCCGGCCGCGGGCCGGGGCGAGAGCGAGGGCAGCCCGGACCCGGTGGCCGCGGCCGTGCGCAACCTGCTCAGGGACCCCTCCCTGAAGGGCAGCGAAACCGGCCGGGAGCTGCTGCGCGCCCTGCTCGCCACGGAGCTCACCCGGCACCAGCGGCAGCGGATCGCCGCCGTTCTGCCCGAACACTGCGCCCCGCTGGTGCGCGCCGTCGCCGCGCAGCGTGCCGCCGAGTGGAACGCCCTGGCGGAGGCCATGGCGCCACGCCGTGAACGCCGCATGAGCGCCTGACGCGCCTCGGCATTTCCCTTTTCTTTTTCCGTTCCATTTCCCATGCATTCTTGTTCCGGGCATCGGGGCGGCCCGTAAGGCGGGCCGCTCCGTCCTGTCCGCATTCCTGTGCGGTGTCGCACGGGAGATCCGGCGCCGAATTTCCTTCCGCGCGCGGCGGCCCGTGATTAGGCTGCATCGAGTCCGATTCACTGACGAGAAAGGGACATCCATGTCCGAAATCGTGTCCGAAACCACCGCGGGATTCGCCGGTGCGGCCGAACTGCGCCGGAAGCACCGGGCCGTCGTCGAGCAGTACATGAACACCAGGGGCGAGGACCGCCTGCGGCGTCACGAGCTCTTCACCGAGGCCGGCAGCGGCGGTCTGTGGACCACCGACACCGGCTCCCCGATCGTCGTCAACGGGCGCGAACGGCTCGCCGAGCACGCCGTGTGGTCGCTGAAGTGCTTCCCGGACTGGGAGTGGTACAACGTCCGCGTTTTCGAGACGGACGACCCGAACCGCTTCTGGGTCGAATGCGACGGGCGCGGTCTCATCCGTTTCCCCGGCTACCCCGAGGGCTACTACGAGAACCACTTCCTGCACTCGTTCGAGCTGGCGGACGGGAAAATCAAGCAGAACCGTGAATTCATGAATCCTTTCGAGCAGCTGCGCGCACTCGGAATTCCGGTGCCGGTCATCACGCGTGAGGGAATACCCACCTGACGGGTCCTCCGCAGTCGAGAGCCCGGTTCCTCCCACCCTTGGAGAAACAGCATGGAAAACGTCCTGCACGCCGATCAGTCCCGGGCCGCGCTCCAACAGCCCCTGTGGGGCGACCCGCTCCAGGTCCAACGGGTCCGCAAGACCTTGGAGGCCAGGCCCCCGCTCGCCAGGGCCGACGACATCCGTACGCTGCGTTCTCTGCTCGGCCGGGTCGCCGCGGGCGAGGCCGTGATGATCCAGGCCGGCGACTGTGCCGAGGACGTCAACGAGCACACACCCGGCTACGTGGCGCGCAAAGCGGCGGTCCTCGACTTGCTGGCGGGCACCCTGCGCATGGCGACGCACAAGCCGGTCGTGCGGGTGGGCCGGATCGCGGGCCAGTTCGCCAAACCGCGCTCCAGCCCCACCGAGTGGATCGGCGGAGTGGAACTACCCTCCTACCGCGGCGACATGGTGAATGGTCCCGAGCCGGACGCCGAGAGCCGGCGCCCGGATCCGCTGCGCATCCTGGCCGGCTACATGGCCGCCAACGACATCGTGGAAAACCTCGGCTGGAAGACCCGTACCGAGGGCCAGGGCATCGAGGCTCCGGTGTGGACCAGCCACGAGGCCCTGCTGCTCGACTACGAACTGCCGCTGCTGCGCCGGGACGGGAGCGGCGGTACCTACCTCGGCTCCGCCCACCTGCCCTGGATCGGTGAGCGCACCCGGCAGGTGGACGGCGCCCATGTCGCCCTGCTCGCCGAGGTGTTCAACCCGGTGGCCTGCAAGGTCGGACCCGGCATGACGCCGGAGGAGCTCCTCGCCCTGTGCGAGCGGCTCGACCCCGCCAGGGACCCCGGCCGGCTCACGCTCATCGCCCGGATGGGAGCGGGCCGGGTTGCCGACCGGCTGCCTCCGCTCGTCGAGGCGGTCCGCGCGGCGGGCCACCCGGTGATCTGGCTGACCGACCCGATGCACGGCAACACCGTCACGGCCCCCGACGGCAACAAGACCCGCATGCTGGCGACGATCGTGCGCGAGGTGCGCGGCTTCCAGGAGGCCGTGCTCGCCGGCGGCGGAGTCGCCGGCGGCCTGCACCTGGAGACCACCCCGGACGAGGTCACCGAGTGCGCCACCGACGAGGCCGCGCTCGCCCGGGTCGGCGAGAAGTACACCAGCCGCTGCGACCCCCGCCTCAACCCGGGTCAGGCCGTTCACGTGGTGTCGGCCTGGAACGGCTGACCCCTTCCCCTCAGGATCTGGAGGCCAGGGCCATGCCCGGCATACCGCCCATCGAACCCTACGCGCTGCCCACCGCGGGCGACCTGCCCGCCAACACCGCCCGATGGACCGTCGACCCGAAACGTGCGGTCCTCCTGGTCCATGACATGCAGCGGTACTTCCTCAAGCCCTTCCCGTCCCCGCTGCGCGAGGAACTCATCGGCAACGCGGCCCTGTTGCGGCAGTGGAGCCTCGAGCACGAGGTCCCGGTGGCCTACACCGCCCAGCCCGGCGGCATGGGCGACGCGATGCGCGGACTCCTCAAGGACTTCTGGGGCCCGGGGATGCGCGCAGACCCCGCCGACCGGGAGGTCGTCGGCGAACTGACCCCGGGGCCGGAGGACTGGCTGATCACCAAATGGCGCTACAGCGCCTTCTTCCGCTCCGACCTCCTGGAGCGCATGCGCGCCGGCGGACGCGACCAGCTGATCGTCTGCGGCGTCTACGCACACGTCGGTGTCCTGATGTCGGCGGCCGAGGCGTTCACCCACGACATCCAGACGTTCCTGGTCGCCGACGCCGTCGGCGACTTCTCGGCCGAGTACCACGAGCTCGCCCTTCGGTACGCCGCCGAGCGCTGCGCCGCGGTCCTCACCGCCAAGGAGGTCCTCGTATGAGCGGGCGGCCGCCGTCGTTCCGGGGGAGCGGCTCCGCCGTGCCCGGGCTCCTCGAACGGATCCTGGGAGCGGAACCGGGCCCCTTCGCATTGCTGCACCGCCCCGAGGCGACCGGACCCGGGTACCTCGACGTCCTGGTCGGCGAGGTCTCGCAGCCGGACGACCTGGCCGGGATCCCGCTCCCCGAGGGCCTGCCGCAGGGCGGGGCAGTACGGCACGACGTGCTCGCGGTCGTCCCGTACCGCCAGATCGCCGAGCGCGGATTCGCGGCCCCCGACGACGGCGCGCCGCTGATCGCGCTGACGGTCACCGGCCAGGAGACCGTCCGCGTGGAGGACGCGGTGGCGCGGATTCCCGACGTGCCGACCGAGCTGCGCGACCCGCACTTCGACGTCAGCGACGAGGAGTACGCCGACACCGTGCGCGGCGTCCTCGCCGACGCCATCGGCACCGGAGAGGGCGCCAACTTCGTCGTCAAGCGGTCCTTCGTCGCCGACATCGGCGACTACGGGCACCATCGCGCCCTGGCCCTCTTCCGCCGCCTGCTCGCCCGGGAGGCCGGCGCCTACTGGACGTTCGTCATCCACACAGGCGACCGCACCTTCGTCGGCGCCTCGCCCGAGCGGCACGTCAGCGTCCGTGACGGGGTCGCCGTCATGAACCCGATCAGCGGCACGTACCGCTACCCCGTGTCCGGCCCGGAACTGCCCGGGATCATGGACTTCCTCGCCGACCGCAAGGAGACCGACGAGCTCTACATGGTCGTCGACGAGGAACTGAAGATGATGGCCCAGATCTGCCCCGAGGGCGGCCGGGTCATCGGCCCGTACCTCAAGGAACTGGGCAGCGTCGCGCACACCGAGTACTTCATCGAGGGGCACACCGACCGGGACGTCCGCGAGGTCCTGCGCGAGACGCTGTTCGCCCCGACCGTCACCGGGAGCCCGCTGGAGAGCGCCTGCCGGGTCATCGCACGGTACGAACCGCAGGGCCGCGGCTACTACAGCGGGGTCGCCGCCCTGATGAGCCGTGACGAGTACGGCACCCGTCACATGGACTCGGCGATCCTGATCCGCACCGCCGACATATCCGCCGCCGGCCGCCTGAGCATCGGCGTCGGCGCCACGCTGGTGCGCCACTCGGATCCCGCCGCGGAGGCCGCCGAGACCCGGGCCAAGGCCGCGGGCCTGATCGCCGCCCTCCAGACGCCCGCGGTCAGCCGCTTCGCGGAACACCCCGCGGTCCGCGCCGCCCTGGGCAGCAGGAACGACGCCATCGCCGACTTCTGGCTGAGCGACGTCGGCCTGCGGCTGCGGCCGGCGCCCGACCTCGCCGGCCGCCGGGTCCTCGTCGTCGACGCCGAGGACACCTTCACCGCCATGATCGCCGGACAGCTCCGCTCGCTGGGCTTCGTGGTGACCGTGCGGCGCTTCGACGAGAGCTACTCCTTCCACGGCTACGACCTGGTGGTCATGGGGCCGGGGCCGGGCGACCCGGGCGCCGGCGACCACCCGAGGATGCGGCATCTGCGGGCGGCGGTCGACACCCTGTTGCGCGAGCGGCGGCCCTTCCTCGCCGTCTGCCTGAGCCACCAGACGCTCAGCCTGCGGCTCGGCTTCCGCGTGCACCGCAAGGACGTCCCCAGCCAGGGCGTGCAGAAGGCCATTGACCTGTTCGGCGCCTCCGAACGAGTCGGCTTCTACAACGCATTCACCGCCGTGAGCCACGAAGACCTCGTCGAGGTCGACGGGGTCGGCACCGTCGAGGTGAGCCGGGACCCGGACACCGGAGAAGTGCACGCGCTGCGCGGACCGCACTTCGCGTCCATGCAGTTCCACGCCGAGTCCGTACTCACCCGGAACGGCCCGGGCATCGTGGCGCGCGCGGTGCGCGACGTGCTGGCCCCGCCCGCCGCGGCCGAAGCCGCTGACGCGGCCGCCGTCCCGGACACGGCCGCCATCCCGGAAGCGGTCGCACTCCCGGACACGGCCGGACGGCCGAAGCCGCGCGTCACCGTCTGACCGACCACCATTCGCATTCCGCTCAAGGGGAGAGACCCGACCATGCACAAGTACGCCGTAGTGGACGCATTCGCCGAGGAGCCCCTGCGCGGCAACCCCGTCGCCGTCTTCTTCGACGCGGACGACATCCCCGGCGAGCGCATGCAGCAGATCGCCCGGGAGATGCACCTGTCGGAAACCACGTTCGTGCTCGCACCGCAGCACGGCGGAGACGCCCGCATCCGCATCTTCACGCCCGTCAACGAACTGCCCTTCGCCGGGCACCCGATGCTGGGCACCGCCATAGCGCTGGGCGCCGAGACCGAACAGGACAAGCTCCTCCTGGAAACGGCAATGGGGACCATCCCCTTCGAGCTGGACCGCAGGGACGGCGCGGTGGTCTCGGCCCGCATGCAACAGCCCGTACCGACCTGGGAGGTGTACGACCGGGCGGACGAGCTCCTGGCGGCCGTCGGTGTGCGGGAGTCGACCCTGCCCGTGGAGATCTACCGCAACGGCCCCCGGCACGTCTTCGTGGGGCTCGACAGCGTCGAGGCGCTGTCCCGGCTCCACCCCGACCACCGGGCGCTCGCCGCCTTCGAGGACCTGGCGGTCAACTGCTTCGCGGGGAGGGGGACGCACTGGCGCACCCGGATGTTCTCGCCGGCGTACGGAGTGGTGGAGGACGCGGCCACCGGCTCGGCAGCGGGACCGCTCGCCCTGCACCTGGGCCGGCACGGACTGATCGCCCCCGGGCAGCCGGTGCAGATCCTGCAGGGCGTGGAGATGGGCCGCCCTTCCCTGATGCTGGCCCGCGCCGAGGGGACGGGCGAGCGCTTCGTCTCCGTCGAAGTCGGCGGCAGCGGAGCCCTGTTCGCCCGGGGCACCGCACTCGTCTGACCGGGGCGCCCAGGACCGTGCCCGCGCCCGCGTCCGCACCCGCACCAACGAACGCCATCACGGCCACGACAACACCGCACGACCACGGAGGCAGCAATGAGTTCAACCAGGTCGGAAACGCTCACCGGCACCGTCGAGATCAGCTTTCCCGAGTACGACGCACCGCCCCCCGGCCCGGTGGGGATCGTCCGCGACTGGTGGGACACCGCCGCGCGCCTCGGCGTACGGGAGCCGAAGGCGCTGGCGCTCGCCACCGCCGACGAGCGGGGGCGGCCGTCGACCCGGATCGTCGCGGTGAACGAGATAACCGATGAGGGCTTCGTCTTCGCCACGCACGTCAACAGCCAGAAGGGCCGCGAACTCACCCGGAATCCCTGGGCGTCGGGTGTCCTGTACTGGCGCGAGACCAGCCAGCAGATCAGCGTCAGCGGCGCGGTGGAGGTCCTCGGCACCGAGACGGCCGACGCCAAGTGGCTGGAGCGGCCCCTCTTCACCCATCCCGCGTCGGTGACGTCGCGGCAGAGCGAGGAACTGCTCGACATGGCCGCGTTCCAGGCCGAAGTCGCCCGCCTGGCCGACGCCGGACCGCTGCCGCGCCCGGCGACCTACGTCGCCTGCCTGCTGCGGTTCGACAGCGTGGAGTTCTGGGCCAACGGCGAGAACCGCGTGCACCAGCGCCTGCGGTACGACAGGCACGGCGACGGGTACACGGTGCGACGTCTCCAGCCGTGATCACCTTTGCGTTGCCGAACGTTGCGGAAGGCCGCCGGACTCCCGCACGGTCCCGGTCGGGGCCGTCGCGGATGACTTGACATAGTGCGGTGCGGCCCATCGCCAGGCCTCGACCGCCTGCGCAGAATTCATGGAGTGAACGAAGAGTCCGAGGAAACAGAGAAAACCGGACCGGGCGATGCCGAGATAATCGCGGCGGCCTATATCGCGGCCTGGCGAGGAAAGGAATTCGACGCCTTGAGATCGCTCTTGGCGGACGAGTTCTCCTACATCGGGCCGCTCGCGACCCTCGACGATCCGGACCGGTGCCGGGAATCCCTGGAGCGCATGGCGCCGATGACGACGGACCTCGTGGTGGAACGGGTCTTCGCGTCTGAATCCGACGTAGTCACCTGGTTTACCTTGCACACCAGTATCGCCGGGCCCACTCCTGTCGCGAACTGGATCCACGTCGAGGACGGAAAGATCAGCAGAATTCGAGCGGTTTACGACCCGCGCGCCCTGATCTCCGACTGACCCCCCGGCTCCCCCGCGACAACGCCGGCCCACAGGCGACAGACAACCGACAGACCGACACACGACACACGACACACGACAGATGAGGATGCGCATCCCGATGACGACAGAGCGCGAGAGGGCACACGAGCCCGAGGATCTGGCCCGGCTGTGGGTGGAGCGCGCCAACGAGGCCGACGCCGAGGGCATGGCCGCCCTCTACGAACCGGACGCCGTCATGGCCTTCCCGATCGGCCACGAGCACCACGGCCGCGACGCCATACAGAAGGCGTTCGAAGGGATGCTCGCGAAGTTCTCGTACTTCCCGATGGAGACGTCGCTGCCCACGCTGCGCCTGGGCGACATCGCCCTCACGTCGAGCGTCCCGCAGGACAACAGCCGGGGCCGCTACCAGGTGGCGCGGCGGCAGCCCGACGGTACCTGGCTGCGGGTCCTGCACTCGTCCGGCTACTTCGGCGAACCCGGCTGACCAGCACGGGCCGGCGCCCCCTCGGAAAGGAAAGCAGTGCGATGAGCGCAACCGTTGTGCCTGCCGATGCCTACACGACAGGTCTGCTGAGCAAGGACCTGCCCACTGAACTGGAGCGGCTCCAACTCCTGGAGGAGACCTACGACCCGGGCACCGTGCGGGCCCTGGGGCGACTGCCGATGCGGCCGGACTGGCGGTGCCTGGAACTGGGCGCCGGCGCGGGCTCCATCGCCTACTGGCTCGCGGAGCGGGTGCCCGAAGGCTCCGTGCTCGCGCTGGACATCGACCCCCGGTTCATCGACGGAGACCGCGCCCCCCACCTGGAGGTGCGGGGGTCGGACCTGACCACCGACGACTTTCCCGCCGGCTCCTTCGACCTGATCCACGCCCGGGCCGTGTTCATGCACCTGCCGCGGCGCGAGGAGATCGTCGAACGGGTGATGCGCTGGCTCGCCCCCGGTGGCTGGCTCGTCCTCGAAGACGTGCACTTCCTGCCCGCGGCCGACTCCGCGTACCCCGCGTGGCAGCAGGTCCACGGCGCATACCTGGAGGCGCTCGCCGCACAGGGCATCGACCTGTCCTGGGCGCGGCGCATTCCGGCACGGCTGGAAGCGGTCGGCTGTGACTCGGTGGGCGTCTCCGTCACCCCCGGCGGTCTCGGCGTGGACGCGGTGCAGGACCGGCTCCTGGCCACCCGGCTCGTCCAGAGCGGCCCGCGGCTGGTCGAAGCGGGCCTGGTCACCGCCGGACAGGTGGAAGCCGCGCAGGCCCTGGTCGCCAGTGAGCCCGCACCGGACGTGTCGACGTTCGTGTATTCGGCCTGGGGAAGGAAACCTCCCCGCTCCGCCCCCTGAAATACCCCTCCCCCTCCCTCCCCCTCTCCCGCTCCGGCGTCCTCGCCGACGCCGAAGCACTTCCCCCAAGTGTTCCCCCTGACGGCGGTGTGAAAGTCATGAGTTCCACTCGATCGAAAACAAGCACGGACGATTCCGTACCACTGGTGGCGAAGAAGGTATCGGCCACGGCAATCGCCTGGCTCTCGTTCACGACCATGTTCGTGATCGGAACGGACACCTTCCTCGTCGCCCCGATGCTGCCCGTGCTCTCCCGCAGTTTCGACGTCTCCACGAGCATGTCCGGCTGGATGGTGAGCGCCTACGCCCTCGGATTCGCTCTCTTCGCGCTGGTGGCGGGCCCCCTTTCGGACGGCAGGAACCGGCGCAGCGTCCTCCTCCTCGGCTTCGCCGGCTTCGCAGTGGCTACGGCTCTCTGCGGAGTGGCACCGAACTTCTGGGGCATGATCGTCTTCCGCGTGCTCGCCGGCATGTCGGCCGCCCTGGTCACCCCCCAGCTGTGGGCTTCCATTCCGGTCCTGGTGCCCGCCGACGCCATCGTGAAGACCATGGGCCTGGCCGGCGCCGGCATGTCCATCTCGCAGGTCGTCGGCGTCCCGATCGGCGGCTGGCTGGCGGCCAGCTCCTGGCACGTGCCGTTCTTCGCGGTCGCCGGCCTCTCCGCGGTCGTCTGGCTGGTGCTGTTCCGCGTCTTCCCGTCGGTGCCCGCCGCGCCGTCGGCCGGAGGCGGCTTCTTCTCGGTGTACGCCGGGCTGTTCCGCTCCCGCACCTTCACCTGGTACCTCGTGGGGTATCTCGCCTACCAGACGGGTGTGTTCGAGACCATCTCGTTCATCGGGTCCTGGCTTTCGCGGGACTTCGGGCTGGGCGTCACGGCGATCAGCACCGCGATGATGGCGCTGGGTGTCGGCATGGCGATCACCTCGATCTTCGGCAGCCACCTCATCAAGCGGCTGGGCGAGGAACGCACGCTCGCCTACGCCTTCGTGGCACTCATCCTCATCTACGGCGCCGTGCCGTTCGCCCCCAACCTGGCCACCGCGATCACCCTGCTGGCCCTCGGCTCCGTCGTGCTCGGACTCAACTACCCGATCTTCATGGCCATGTTGCTCTCCTGCACCACCGCGGCACGCGGCACGGTCTCCTCCCTGGCCACGACCGCGCTGTACATCGGGACCATGATCGGAGGCTTCGTGGGCGGCTCCCTGCTCTCCGCCTTCGACGGCTTCCACGGGGTCTCCGGATTCACGGTGGTGTGCCTCGTGTTGGCCGCGCTCGTCTTCGCCGGAACCGGAGCCTTCCGGCCCAAGAAGCCGGAGCCGGCCGCGGCCTGACCGGGACGTTCGTCATCCGCGGGATCAGGGGGAGTTCATGAAGAGTGCCGCGTGGCGCGAAGCAGTCGGTGACCGGTCCGCCGACGCGGACCTGAGGGCCCTGTGCGACCCGCTGTTCGCCTCGCTGACCCGCAGCGATCAGCGGGCCCGGGCCGCGAAGTACGTGGAAGGGCTGCTCGTCACCGAGGGCCGCAGGTCCTTCCGCAACATGGCGGCGTGTCTGGGCGACGGGACCGCCCTGGAGCAGCGGCTGCACCACTTCGTCAGCTGCTCCACCTGGGACTGGATGCCGGTCCGGCACGCCCTGGCCGCCCGGGAGGCGGCCGCCGCACCGCTCGACGCGTGGGTGCTGCGCCCCGTGCTCACGCCGAAGGAGGGCGACGACGTCGCCGGCGTTCACCGCCGGTACGTCCCCGACCTCGGCGCCGTGCGCACCGTGCAGTACGCCGTGGGACTGTGGGCCGTATCCGGAGCCCGGTGCCAGCCCGTCAACTGGCGGTTGCTGCAGCCCGGCTCCCCCGACATCGGGACCCCGACGGAGTGCGCGACGGGTGTGTACCTCGACCTGCTGAACGGGCCCGGGCAGGGTCTTCCGTCCAGGCCGGTGGTGGTGGCCGTCGACGGAATCGACGTGATCGACGCGGTCCGGCGACTGCGCGCCGCCCGGTTGCGGTTCCTCGTCAAGGTCGGCCGGGCCGTCCCGCTCGGCCTCCTCACCCCCGCACACCTCCCCGGCACGGAGGACCTGCTTCTCTTCGGATGTGGTGCGGGCGGTGGGGCCGGGCCCGACGAGGTGTGGCTCACCGACCTGGTGGACGCGCGTCCCGCGGAGCTGGTGGCCCTGGCGGCGTCGGCGCGCACGGTCGAGGACTCCTTCGCTCGGATCACCGACCCGGTGGGCGCACGGGACTTCACGGGCCGCACCTTCGACGGCTGGCACCGCCACCTGACGCTCGTGTCCGTGGCCCACGCGGCTCGCGCTGCCGCCGAGGACGCCTCCGGCACGGCAGAGCCCGTGTTCGTTCCGGGTGACTTCGAGCGGGTGCGTCTGGCCTGATCCTGCACGCGGCGTGCGGCTCCGCCCCCCGCCGCCGACCCGATGCCACTTCCCCCCATTCAACGGACTCTTCAAGGAGTGCCATGTCCCGCCGTTTGTTCACCTCGGAGTCCGTGG